>DEFA01000022.1:216709-247369 GCA_002350525.1 Lachnospiraceae bacterium UBA2864
CTGAACAGACTTGACGATATAATCGTATTCAGATCTCTTACGGAAGAAAATGTGAAGAATATCACAACACTTCTTCTTAACGAGCTTAAGAAGAGAGCCGAAACAGGACTCGGAATCAAGCTGAACTTCGGTGTGAAAGTCAGGGATTTTGTCTTTAAGAAGGGTTACGACAAGAAGTTCGGTGCGAGACCGCTGAGAAGAGCCATCCAGACTTATATTGAGGATGCTCTGTCGGAGGAAATCCTTGCGGGAAATGTATCCCGCGGAGATAAGGTATCGGTATCCGTAAAGGATGAGAAGGTACATTTCACGAAAAAATGAAAATAATAATTCTTTAAGATGTAATTGAATTGATTTTATGATAAACTGTATATGGAGTATTTCTCCGGTATTAGTTTTTTGGGAGGTATTATAAAAAATGGCAGTTATTGAGGAACTCATCCGTGAGGAAGAGAACGGATCACTCAGTTTTGGTAACTACGAGCTGGCAGAGAAGACAAAGCAGGATGGCTTTGTATACAACGGAGACAGCTATAAGATAAAGACATTTAATGAGATAACCAAACTTGAAAGAAACGGTATGTTCGTATATGAGTCGGTTCCGGGAACTGCAGTACACGGTTTTATGACAAACGGTGAGAAGGTTGTCATGACCGTTGAAGGCAAGGAAGATGCTCAGATCACATTAGAGCTTGAACCTGAGAAGGAATATAAGGTACATGTCGGCGGCGTATATGTCGGAAAGATGAGTACCAACCTTGGAGGAAAACTTGTTCTCAGCGTTGGATTTGAGGAAAATGATTCAGTAGAAATTATAGTTGAAAAGCAGTAAAGCAGAGCGGATCCGGTGCGTATGCATCGGATTTGTTCGTTATGACAGATATTGTTGCACCGCGTTATGATATGACAAGGTGCTGAGGGGGCTATATGGCAAAGGATAAAAAGATATTCTTCTGCAAGGAATGCGGATATGAATCCGGAAAATGGCTGGGCCAGTGTCCGGGGTGTAATGAATGGAATACCTTCGTGGAGCAGGAGGTAAAGGTTCAGAGAGGCAAGAGTACTTCGGTGGGACTTGCGGCGGCAAGACCGAGGCCGACAAGTATCAAGGAAGTATCATCTGCTCAGGAGACCAGAATAAAAACCAATATAGGTGAGCTGGACAGAGTTCTGGGAGGCGGAATAGTCAAGGGCTCCCTTGTTCTCGTCGGCGGTGCTCCGGGAATAGGTAAGTCAACACTTCTTCTCGAAATGTGCAGGAACCTCGTTAAAGAGGACACAAGGATACTCTATGTATCAGGCGAGGAGTCCATGTCACAGATTAAGATGAGAGGCGAGAGACTCGGCGCATACGACGACAGACTCATGCTTCTTTCGGACAGCGATATAGATAATATTGAAGCTTCGATAGATGAATGCAAAGCAGAAGTTGTCATCATAGACTCCATTCAGACAATGGAAGCACCGGGAGTCGATTCCGCACCCGGTACAGTCACACAGGTAAGAGAAGTTACATCAAGACTTCTTCAGATTGCAAAGAGTATGGGCGTCGCGGTCTTTATAGTAGGCCATGTGACTAAGGAAGGAACCGTTGCGGGGCCGAGAACACTGGAGCATATGGTGGATTCCGTGCTTTACTTTGAGGGAGATGACAGTGCGGGCTTCAGACTTCTCAGGGCAGAGAAGAACAGATTCGGTTCAACCAACGAGATAGGTGTATTCAATATGACCGATAAGGGTCTGGAAGAAGTCGATAATCCGTCGCAGATGTTCCTTAACGGAAGACCGGAAGAAGCATCCGGTTCTGTAGTTATATGTACGATCGAAGGAACAAGAGCAATCCTTGTTGAACTTCAGGCACTCTGTGCCGATTCGAGCTTCAATATGCCGCGCCGTACAGCGGTGGGACTCGATTATAACAGAGTAAATCTGCTTATAGCGGTTCTTGAAAAGAGAGGAGGAATATCCCTTTCAGGCTGTGACTGCTATGTTAATATAGCCGGCGGTATGAGAGTAAGTGAACCTTCGGCGGATCTCGGAATCATATGTGCTATCTATTCAAGCTTTCGTGACAGAACAGTGGGCGATGACATAGTGATCATCGGTGAAGTCGGTCTTGCCGGAGAGATAAGAGGAGTAAGATCCTGCGGCCAGAGAGTAAGAGAAGCCGTGAAGATGGGCTATAAGCGAGTCATGATACCTAAGTCTAATATGAGTAAAGAGATGAAGGATATAGAAGGTGTCGAGATCATCCCTGTCGCCAATATACGCGAAGCCATGGAAGTTATTCAATAAAAATACCGTTCGGGTCACCATTTTGTTGTGTGGTCCCGGACGGTATTTTATTGTCTTATTTATTACATGTACTATATTACAATTCGGAATAACTTCCTACAGTGCAGCCTTAAATGCAGCCAGAAGCTCATCATAAGTTTCATATGCCGGGAACTGTGGATAGTCCTTCTTTATAGCGTCTGTTGTTCTGAACAGGAAGCCGGCTTTACTTGCTTCGATCATTGCAAGATCATTGAAGCTGTCGCCTGTTGCGATAGTATCGAAACCACAGCTCTGAAGTGCACGTACGGTTGTAAGCTTGGATTTCTCGCAGCGCATTTTGAAACCGGTTATCTTTCCGTCCGGTGCAACCAGAAGTGTGTTGCAGAACAATGTCGGCATACCGAGCTTAACCATAAGAGGTTTTGCAAACTGTTCAAATGTATCGCTGATGATGATAGTCTGTGTGGCATCGCGGAGCTCGTCGAGGAATTCCTTAGCACCCGGAAGCGGATCGATCTTTGCGATTGTTTCCTGAATCTCCTTAAGACCGAGTCCGTGCTCTTCAAGGATTTTAAGTCTCCAGTTCATAAGCTTGTTATAGTCGGGTTCGTCTCTTGTGGTCTTTTTAAGTTCCGGAATACCGCTTGCTTCTGAAAATGCGATCCAGATTTCCGGTACAAGAACACCTTCAAGGTCGAGACATGCAACATTCATACCCATTGTATATTTCCTCCGTATAAACAGAAATGTTTTAATAGTAGCCCTTTAGGACCGTATTAGTATAACAGATAGAATAGTGTGATGCAAACGAAAGTATACAGCATTAATAGCAAACAAAAGTATACTGCATTTCTACTTGACTAAATCGTACATAGTGTTTATTCTTGTTAACCGTGAGGAAGATGAGTAATGGATAATAAGATTAAGAATATGAATAATCATGTAAAAGGAATACTCTGTATCATCGCTGCGGCGGCAGGATTCTCTTTTATGACTTTCTTTGTCAGGATATCGGGAGACCTTCCGACTATGCAGAAGGTATTCTTCAGAAATGCGGTCGCACTTGTTATAGCTGTGGTGACCCTTATATTGAGCGGAGAAAAATTTTCGATTGAAAAAAGAAACAGAATGGATATCCTTATGAGGTGTCTGTTCGGTACCTCGGGAGTTATCGGAAACTTTTATGCAATTGACAGGCTTGATCTGTCAGATGCGAATATGCTTAACAAGCTTTCACCGTTCTTTGCCATAATCATGTCGATACCGATCCTGAAAGAGAAACCTTCTAAGACAGATGTAGGTGCAACGATAATAGCATTTATGGGTGCACTTTTCATTATAAGACCTTCGGGAACAAATCTTCAGCTTATCCCGGCGCTTACGGGATTATACGGAGGCTTCGGAGCCGGTATGGCATATGTATTTGTAAGAAAGCTCGGAAAGAAAGGTGAGAGAACGCCTATCATAGTAATGTGTTTTTCATTTTTCTCCTGTCTGGTTGCGTTACCGTTTCTGATACTTGATTATCATCCGATGGAACCGAAGCAGCTTATCTGTCTGATCATGGCAGGTGTATCTGCGGCTGTGGGACAGTTTGGCATTACTTCGGCATATAAGTTTGCACCGGCTAAGGATATTTCGGTGTTTGATTATACACAGGTTATCTTTGCGGCATTATGGGGAATCCTGTTCCTGGGCGAAATTCCCGTACCGCTGAGTATAGTAGGATATGTAATAATAATAGGTGTTGCTGTTTTCAGATGGCACATAGCAAGAAAGGGAAGCCGGACAAACTGAGCTTCTCTTTTTTTCGTACATCAGGCATCCGGGAATTTATCGTATAATATATATTGACAAATAATATTATACAATGTATAGTATTATACGAAATCAAAAAGGAGGGCGATTGTATGACGTATCAACTTACAGCACCTTTACTTGATGCATGTGTACTTGGAATCATAGCTCAGGAAGATTCTTATGGATATACTCTTACACAGAGAGTGCAGGGAGTGGTCGATATTTCGGAATCGACTCTTTATCCGGTGCTCAGAAGATTACAGAAGGAGAATCTGCTGATAACCTATGATCAGCCGTATCAGGGAAGGAACAGAAGATATTACAAGATTACTGATCTGGGAAGAACCAAGCTTACTTACTACAGATATGAGTGGGAAGATTATAAGCAGAAGATAGATTGTCTTCTTCAGGATACTTCAACAGTGAAGGATAAAAAAGAAGACGGCGGAAAGGTCTTGGAGGTATAGGATGAATAAGGAAAGATTTATGATAGAGCTCGAAAGGCTTCTGAGAGGTCTTCCTTCGGATGAAAGAGAAGATGCCCTGAATTATTACAGGGAATATATTGAAGATGCGGGCTTCAGTGATATAGATGATGTAACAGATAAGCTTGGTACGCCAAAACAGGTTGCCAGAAGTATACTTGGTGAATCTGTAGAAAAACATGTTGAGGTTCAGAAGGAGAAGAAGGATGTTAAGTCGGGTGCATCCACTCTGTGGAGAATCCTTCTCTATATATGTGCGGCACCTTTTGCTATTCCGATAGTGGCTGTGGTAGCAGCGTTATTTATAGCTTTGGTGGCAGCGACGTTTGGAGTAGGAATCGCATTTATGTGTGCCGGCGGAGCTTTGGTATTATCAGGTGTTGTGCTTATACCGGCACTTTTCTGGACGCTCACAACACCACAGGTGATGATCGTTCTCGGTGGAATACTTGTTCTAATACCGCTCGGAGTTATCTGGTGTGTGGGATTTTACAAACTCTGCGGTGTTATGCTCAAGGGAATTGTCGCACTTGCCAGGAAGATATTTGTAAGGAAGGAGAGATAAGGTGAAAAGACTGATTTATATATGCGGAGTCCTTATCGCAGTCGGTATAGGACTGATTATATCCGGATTTATACTTTCGGGAAAGAAAGGCTTTGCTCTGGATTTTGGGAACAGAAAACTAATTTTCGCAGATGAAGGAATAGTTAAAGATGATATAACACTGGATGCATTTGATGAGGCAGAGATCAATATACCGTTTGCAGGCCTTGAAATAATCGAAGGGGATAGATACGGTCTGGAATACTCCACAGATAAGAATAATGCTGTTACGGCTGAGGTTAAAGACGGAAAGCTTACTGTAAAATGCGATAATGGCGCGAACAAAGCAATCAAGATTAATTTTGGTTATAGTGGCGGTGAAAGATATTTTAAACTTTATGTACCGGAAGGAACTTCTCTTAAGAAAGCTGATGTGACCCTTGATTCCGGAAGTTTCTCAATGGAAGATATCGACGTGGCAGATTTAAAGATTGATGATGATTTCGGTTCGGTTACTATAAAGAACATGAAATCGGATCAGGTTAACATAAAGTGTGACTCAGGATCGGTAAAAATGATTGATATAAGCACGGGAAGCCTGTCGATAACCGACGAGTTCGGAAGCGTAAACCTGGAGAGCGTAAAAGCCGATAAGTCTAAGTTTGATCTTGAATCGGGAAGTCTTAACCTGAATGATTTTGATTCGTCGGATATAGAAGCTGAATCAGAGTTCGGAAGTGTAAATATCAAGCTTGTGGGTACATCGGAAGACTATTCATATGATCTTAAAACGGAGTTTGGAAGTATAACTCTGGACGGAGATAAAGTCGGTAAATCAGAAGATGTGTCGGAGAAGACTTATGTCGATGGAAAAGGCAGTAAAAAGATAAAGGTTAGAGCCGAATCGGGAAGTATAAAGATTGATTTTAAGTAAATAGCTATGATAGAATATAGCACGGGATTATTCGAATGTTTTTCGAAAGATCCCGTGCTGTTTTTATGTAATGTTTAACGTTTTACCGGGAAGTCGGATCTCTCGGTAAAAAGTAGGGAATAAAAATCCGAAGGGCAGGTACATGGCGTATTAACGCAACATGAGAATCTGATATATGGAATGTTTGTTGATGAAAGATATCAGATTAAACACTAAAGTCAACTAGGAGGTAACTATGGAAACAAAGGAAATTATTGAGGCAGGAAGAACTGCCATAGGTATTGAATTCGGCTCGACAAGAATCAAGGCTGTTCTTGTTGATGATGCGGGAAAAGTACTTGCTCAGGGTGGATACGGCTGGGAGAACCAGTATGAGAACGGTGTCTGGACTTATAGTCTGGATATGATCTGGACAGGTCTGCAGACAGCATATACAGAGCTTCGAGAGGATGTTAAGAAGCAGTATGATGCAGATCTTAAGACTGTGGGAGCTATAGGCTTCAGTGCTATGATGCACGGTTATATGGCATTTGACAAAGATGACAATCTTCTTGTTCCGTTCAGAACATGGAGAAATACAATTACGGAAGAAGCGGCAGCCGCTCTTACCAAGGAATTCGGCTTCAACATTCCTCAGCGCTGGAGTATTGCTCATCTCTATCAGGCAATTCTTAATAAGGAAGAGCATGTTAAGGATGTTACATTCTTTACAACTCTTGCGGGTTACATTCACTGGCAGCTTACAGGCGAGAAGGTTCTCGGTGTAGGCGATGCATCAGGAATGTTCCCGATCGACAGTACTACAAGAAATTATAATAAAGAATATATGGATAAATTCGATAAGCTTATCGAAGGAGAAGGTTTCGGATGGAAGCTCGGTGATATCATTCCGGGTGTTCTTGTTGCCGGAGAGTCGGCAGGTACTCTTACAGAAAAGGGTGCAAAGCTTCTTGATGTCAGTGGAACTCTTGAAGCAGGTATTCCTCTCTGCCCGCCGGAAGGTGATGCGGGAACAGGTATGGTTGCTACTAACAGCGTAGCTGTAAGAACAGGAAATGTATCGGCCGGTACATCAATCTTCGCTATGGTTGTTATGGAGAAGGCACTCAGCAAGGTTCATGAGGAAATCGACGTAGTTACAACTCCTTCGGGAGATGATGTAGCCATGGTTCACTGCAACAACTGTACATCCGATATCAACGCATGGGCGAACATATTCCGTGAGTATTCTGAGGCAATGGGTATCGAAGTTGATACCAACAAGCTTTATACAACACTCTTTAAGGCGGCTCTCGGCGGAGCGCCTGACTGTGGCGGACTTGCAGGTTTCAATTATTTCTCAGGCGAGCCTGTTACGGGATTCGATGAAGGACGTCCTGTATTTGCAAGAAAGGTAAATGCGGATTTCTCCTTTGCAAACTTTATGAGATTCAATCTTTATTCAGCTGTTTCAACACTTAAGGTAGGACTTGATATCCTTCTTAAGGAAGAGCAGGTTAAGGTTGACAAGCTTTTCGGACACGGTGGATTCTTCAAGACTCCTGAGGTTGGTCAGAGGATCATGTCCGCAGCGACAGGCGGCCCTGTAACTGTCATGGAGACAGCAGGTGAAGGAGGTGCCTGGGGAATCGCAGTTCTTGCTCTGTTCCTTATGAAGAAGGAAGGACGCAGTCTGTCGGAATTCCTGAATGAAGTTATATTTGCAGGTGAAGAAGGCGTGGAGATCACAGCTTCTCAGGAAGAGATCGACGGCTTCGACAGCTTTATGAAGACATTTAATGCAACTCTTCCTATCGAGAAGGCTGCAGTTGAAACATTATAATTATTTAGGAGATAGATAGAAAATGTTAGAAGAACTTAAGAAAGCGGTCTTTGAAGCTAACTTAGAGCTTCCGAAGAGACATCTTGTTACATATACATGGGGAAATGTAAGCGGTATCGACAGAGCATCGGGACTTTTTGTTATCAAGCCGAGCGGAGTTGATTATGAGACAATGACAGCTGACGATATGGTTGTCATGGATCTCGACGGAAACAGAGTTGAGGGAAAATATAAGCCTTCATCCGATACGCCTACACATATAGAGTTATATAAGAGATATCCGGAAATCGGAGGTGTTGTTCACACACATTCACCTGAGGCTACGGCGTGGGCTCAGGCTGGAAGAAGCATCCCTCTTTACGGAACAACTCATGCAGATTATTTTTTCGGAGAGATCCCTTGTGCGAGAAGTCTTACGGAAGAAGAAATTAATGGAGAGTATGAGAAGAATACGGGACTTGTAATAATCGAGACCTTTGACAGTAAGGACATGAATCCTATGTATACACCGGGAGTTCTCTGCACGAATCATGGTGTTTTCACATGGGGAAAGGATGCTGCGGAAGCAGTTCATAATGCAGTAGTTATGGAAGAAGTAGCTAAGATGGCTACAAGAACAGAACTTATCAATCCGAATGTTAAGCCTGCTCCGGATTGTATACGCGACAAGCATTTCTTCCGTAAGCACGGAGAGAATGCTTATTACGGACAGAATTAATGTGACAAAGGTTGTAACGGGGTTATAAAACAAGATAATGATCAAGGTTTTTTTGGTAGAAGATGAATATGCGATTCGCGAGGGTATCAAAAAATCCATAAGATGGGAACGCGACGGATTCGAGTTGGTCGGTGAAGCCGGCGACGGAGAAGTCGCATTTCCGAAGATACTTAAGACAAAGCCGGATATCCTGATAACGGATATCCGGATGCCTTTTATGGATGGTCTTGAGCTTTCAAGACTGGTCAAAAAGGAGATGCCGGGCATCAGGATCGTGGTCCTCAGCGGCTACGATGATTTTAATTATGCCCGAGAAGCTATAAGTATCGGAGTGGAGGAATATATCCTGAAGCCTGTTTCGGAAGAGTCTCTTATGGAGGAACTTCGGAAGCTGGCCGATTCCGTGCGCGCCGAACGCCGTGATGATGAAGCCAAGATAAAATATATGAGAGACCGTGAAGAGATAAGGATGCTTGAACAGCAGAAATTCCTTCACGATATGATCGGGGGTAAGCTTTCAATACAGGATTCACTGACTCTCGGTAAGGAACTCGGAATAGATATCGCGGCTGAGTTTTATTCGGTTGTTCTTATGCATGTTTTCTCAGGCAAAGGAGAGAACAATATCGATGCATATTCGGGAACTAAAGAAGAGATATATTCACGTGTTAAGGCTATATATAACGATGTGGATAATGTCTATCTGTACGAACAGGTAGGAGACGTTCTATGTTTCCTTGAGAAGGCCGATTCTCCGGATGAAATGCGTGAGAGCATACTTAAGGGAATCGATACCATTAAAAATGTAATGAAGGATTATAAAGACGTTCTGTACTTTGTTTCAATCGGTAAACCGGTAGAAAGGATAAGGGACGTAAATATATCATATGAGGATGCCAGCAGGAAGTTTGCGGAGCGTTACATGCTTGACGAGAGCTGCGTTTTCTATGAGGAAAGCGGTGAGAAGCCGGTGATCAGACCGGACAGAAGAAATCTTTCATCGGATATCGATCTTACAAGCATAGATGTAAATATGATATCTCAGAAGACCATACTGCATTTCCTGAAGAACGGAACTCTTTCGGAGATCGGTGATTTTACGGAAGAGTATTTTGCAAGCATGGGTAAGGAAGCGGTGGAATCTCTGATGCTCCGCCAGTATGTACTGGTGGAAGCTATGCTCAGTGCTGCGGTTTTTATGAAAGATATAGGTAAGGAAGACGGAAGAACGGATGAGTTACCGAAGGAGCTCAGCAATCCGATGGAATATGTATCCACGGCCGAAAGTGCCAAGGATTATATCAGAAGACTGCTGGAAAGCATGCTCGAATACAGGAACCGTATATCCGATATGAAGTATACGGAGACTATAGAGAAGGCGAAGACTTACATTCAGGAAAATTATCAGAATGACGATATGTCGCTTCAGACAGTCGCTTCGGTTGTAAATGTAAGTACTAATCATTTCAGTGCAATCTTCAGAAGAGAGACCGGCGAAACCTTTATCGATTACCTTACTTCCGTACGTATGGAGAAGGCAAAGACGCTCCTTGTATGTACGGCGATGAAGACGTCGGACGTGGGCTTTGAAGTGGGTTACAGAGACCCTCACTATTTCAGTTATATATTTAAGAAGACAGTAGGCATGTCGCCTAAGGAATACAGAAAGTCCAAGAAGGAATCATAAGAGTACTATGGCGAGGGAAGAAGTGAGCGGCAAAAAGAAGAAAAACAGCAGGATACAGTCAAAGCTGGTAACCTATATATGGGTATGCGTAATCCCGTTTATAGCTCTTATTGTATTTGCCGCAGTACAGCTGCTCGGATATTATCAGAAGTATGACCTTCTGGTCAGAAATATCACAAGCGCCAACGAATTCAACATGGATTTCAAGGATGATATGGATGAGATGATGTACAGGATCATCATTGGTTCCGCAAACTGGACGGATCCGGAGAAGAAGCTGGAGGGCGAGGACCCTAAGGGGCTCATCAGCGATGCAAGAGCGCATTTTACGGAGCTCAGGGAGAAGACCACCGAGCAGAATGTCCAGGCAGATCTGGATGCTCTTATAAAACTTCTGGGAATCCTGGATGAGCGAGTTGACGATATCCTTGCAAATGTTGAGGAAGGCGGACATTATGACGAGAATATGGAAATGCTCGACATGAATATCCGTACCCTTACATCCCTTATACAGGATGATATCCAGAAGTACATTTACGACGAAGCGACCAACATGGAGATGCTCCGTAGACAGGTTGCAGCAAGTCTTGTAAGCTCCATAAGAATACTTGTTTTTTTGCTGATAGCTATGATCATTATAATAGTTATCATGTCCCGCCGCCTGTCCAAGAGGATAACACAACCTATTACAGAGCTTTGCGATATGACGGAAAAGTTTGCGGGCGGAGACTTTACGGTATCTTATCATACCGACAGCAACGACGAGATGGCGACTCTTGCTGAGAGTTTTAACAGCATGGTAAAAGAGATTGAGACACTTATCGCAGATATCCACAGAGAGCAGGAGAATGCAAAGGATGCAGAGCTGAGACTTCTGCAGGAGCAGATTAATCCGCATTTCTTATATAATACGCTGGATGCGATCATTTGGATGACGGAATCGGGTGAGAACAAGAAGGCTATTCAGATCATTCAGGAGCTGTCAAGCTTCTTCAGAATATCACTCAGCAAAGGTCAGAGTGAGATTACCATAAGTGATGAAAAAGAACATGTTCGAAGTTATCTTGAGATACAGCATTACAGATATCAGGATATCCTGGAATATGAAATAGATTTTGATGAGAGCATTCTCGATTATCATATACAGAAGCTGACGCTCCAGCCTATAGTCGAAAATGCACTTTATCACGGTATCAAGAATAAAAGAGGCCTTGGTAAGATAAGTGTTACGGGTGCTATGGACGGAGATGATATCGTATTCACCATAGAAGATAACGGTATAGGCATGAAACCGGAGGAACTTACCGAGCTGCGTGACCTTATAGCAGGGCGTGTTGTAAAGGATGATGCCAAGGGCTTTGGTATGGCAAATGTCGAGAAACGTTTGGAAATGCTATATGGAACAAGGTACGGCATGACGGTTGAGAGCGAATATACGAAAGGTACAAAAGTTACGGTAAGGATACCGAAGGTATAGAGAACGCCTATTGAATAAGGAAAAAGAATCGGGAATGATATGAGATTTATTTCATCTGAGAAAAAAGTGAAGAAAAGAATTCTGAGTCTGCTGACTGCTATGGCACTCGCTTTGGGTATTGCGGGATGTACGGCCGGCGGGAATACTGAAGAGGAAATTCCACCGAAGAAATATATAAGTGTGGGATTCTCTCAGCTTGGTGCGGAGTCGGACTGGAGAGTCGCAAATACGGATTCCATAAGAGAAAGCCTGTCCCGTGAAGCAGGGATCGATCTGATGTTTGATGATGCTCAGCAGAAGCAGGATAAGCAGATAAGAGCTATAAGAAACTTTACTCAGCAGGAAGTGGACTGTATAGTTCTGGCACCTGTTATGGAGACCGGATGGGATACTGTACTCGAAGAAGCGAGAGATGCGGGAATCCCGGTTGTTGTCGTGGACAGAATGGTTGATGTAGAAGATAAGACACTTTTCACGGCCTGGGTCGGTTCGGACTTTAAGAAAGAAGGACGGGTTGCCTGCGAGTGGCTTAACGAATATACGAAGATAAAGGGGATAAAGCCTGAAGAACTCAATATAGTGGATATTCAGGGAACGCTTGGTGCAACGGCACAGATCGGACGTACCAACGGTCTTGTGGAAGGTGCTCAGAAATACGGATGGAATATAGTGGCAAGTGAACCTGCAGACTATACAAGGGCGAAGGGCCGTGAAGTCATGCAGAAACTGCTCAGCGAATACGATAATATAAATGTTGCTTATTGCGAGAATGATAATGAAGCAATAGGTGTAATAGATGCGATAGAAGCATCCGGAAGAGTTGCCGGCACGGATATAGCGAACGGAGAGATACTGGTAATATCTTTCGATGCGGCTAATTCGGGACTCAGCATGGTACTAGAAGGAAAAATCGCACTTGATGTGGAATGTAATCCGCTTCAGGGTGAGGCGGTTAAAAGCCTTATAAATGCCATAACGAGCGGAGAAAGCTTCGAGAAATATACTTATATTAAGGAAAGTGCATTTTCTTCGGATGACACAGTAAACAGCGTGATGGTAAACGATGAGATCTGTGATATCACAACAATTACACCTGAAATCCTGCAAGAAAGGGAATATTAGCATAGATTCTCTTTGCAGGATAGAAAATCCAACAAATAAAATATTAAATCATTAAATTCAGGTCCGGGCGTAAAATTATTAAAAAATGAAATAAAAAATCGAAATTTTAACGACGGTTTACCAAAATCATAAAAGTAAATATTCGAAAAATGTTGAAGGATTATTCCGTATAACAACCCTCCTTATTCTGATATAGTTTGTACATCAACAAACAGACCATATCATATGAATATTAGGAGGGTTTAATTCTATGAGAAGATTTGGTAAGAAACTTGTGGCAACAGCAGCTGCAGCAACTATGGTGCTCGGACTTGCAGCTTGTGGTGGTAGCGGATCAGGATCAGGCGGCGGAGCAACAGAGGCAGCAGGCGGCGGAGCTACAGAAGCAGCTGCTCCAAGCGGCGGAAGTGATAAGGTTATCGAAGTTGGTATTATCAACAACGATCCTAATGAGTCAGGTTATCGTACAGCTAACGATAAAGACCTTAAGGCTATGTTTGGTGACGGAAATTCAACAACAAACGGATATCATGCACAGTATGCATACAGCTTAAAGAATGATGAGCAGATCGCAGCAGCTCAGAAGTTTATCCAGGACGGCGTTGATTATCTTCTTCTTTCAGCAGCTGATACATCAGGTTGGGACGGAGTTCTCAAGGATGCTCAGGCAGCAGGAGTACAGGTAATCCTTTTCGACCGTACAATCGACGCAGATCCAAGTCTCTATGCAGCATCTATCGTATCCGATATGGATAAGGAAGGTGAGCAGGCAGCTAACTGGCTTAAGGACCAGAAACTCAGCGAGTATAACATAATCCACCTTCAGGGTGTTATGGGTTCAGCAGCTCAGCAGGGTAGATCAGGAGCTCTTGATACACTTGCTAAGGAGAACGGATGGAATATCGTTACACAGCAGACAGCTGAGTGGAACGCAGAGAAGGCTCAGCAGATTGTTCAGTCAGTTATCGATGCAGGAACAAGCTTCAACGTAATCTATGCAGAGAATGATGATATGGCTAAGGGCGCTGTAGCAGCACTTGATAAGGCAAACATCTCTCACGGTGTTGGCAAGGACGTAGTAGTTATCGGTTTTGACTGCAACAAGTGGGCACTCGAAGAACTCCTTAACAAGAACTGGAATTATGATGGACAGTGTAATCCATTCCAGGCTAAGTACATTGATGAGGTTATTAAGACACTCGAGTCAGGCGGAACACCTGCAGAGAAGACAATCATAATGGAAGAGAAGGGCTTTGACGCAAACACCATTACACAGGAAGATGTAGATAATTACGGTATCTAAGCTTTAGATAATAGGGGGTGCGGCATTCAAACATGCCGCACCTATTTTTATAAAATCAGGAGAGGTGAGACAGTGGAAGATAAGGCAGTTCTGGAATTGCATAATATACATAAAAGCTTTCCGGGTGTAAAAGCCTTGCAGGGAGTCGACTTTAAGCTGTGTGAGGGTGAAATACATGCTCTCATGGGAGAAAACGGCGCAGGAAAGTCAACTCTTATAAAGGTTATTACCGGTGTTTATGAGAAAGAAGAAGGAGAGATATTCCTTAAGGGAAATGAGGGGGCAGTCAGCATTCATTCTCCGCAGGATGCTCAGAATCTCGGAATAAGTACGGTGTATCAGGAGATTACCCTGTGCCCGAATCTTACGGTAGCCGAGAATATGTTTATAGGCAGAACGAAAGGCAGCCTTACCAACTGGAAGAAGATGAATGAGGACTCGGATAAGATCCTTCAGTCACTTGATATTCCGGCCAAAGCGAATCAGCAGCTTGCAACATGTTCGTTGGCAGTACAGCAGATGGTTGCCATAGCAAGAGCGGTAGATATGGACTGTAAGGTCCTGATACTCGATGAGCCTACTTCTTCTCTTGATGACAGTGAAGTTCAGAAGCTTTTCGGTCTTATGAGAGACCTGAAGAGCAAAGGTGTAGGTATAATCTTCGTAACGCATTTCCTTGATCAGGTTTACGAGGTATGCGACAAGATCACGGTTCTCCGTGACGGGAAACTGGTAGGAGAATATAAGATAAGTGATCTTCCGAGAGTTCAGCTTGTATCCAAGATGCTCGGTAAAGAGTTGGATGATCTTTCGGATATTAAGGGAGAATCCGAAGAATATAAGACAGATAATGTAAGTGCTCCGGTATTTGAAGCAGAGCAGCTTCAAAGTGATGCCGGAATTAAGCCGTTTGATTTCTATATCAGGAAGGGCGAGGTTAACGGTTTCACAGGACTTCTCGGTTCGGGAAGAAGTGAATGTGTCCGTGCCATTTTCGGTGCTGACCGTGTTATAGGCGGTAAGGTAAAGAAGAATGGTAAGGAAGTGAGGATTACCAAGCCGCTGGATGCCATGAAGGCAGGTATAGCTTATCTTCCTGAAGACAGAAAGGTAGACGGTATTGTAGGTGATCTTTCGGTAAGAGAAAATATAATCCTTGCAGCTCAGGTGCTTCGAGGATTTATGAAGCCTTTTTCAAAGGCTCAGACTTATAAGCTTGCGGATGAGTATATAAAGCTTCTGGATATTAAGACAGCTTCTGCGGATACACCGATCAAGTCACTTTCGGGAGGAAATCAGCAGAAGGTTATAGTAGCAAGATGGCTGCTTATGCATCCGGAATATCTTATCCTTGATGAGCCGACACGAGGTATCGATGTCGGAACAAAGGTTGATATTCAGAAGCTGGCCCTGAAGCTGGCAAGTGAAGGAATGAGCATTACATTTATCTCATCGGAAACAGATGAGATGCTTCGTACCTGTTCAAGACTTATAGTTATGAGAGACAGAAAGGTAGTAGGAGAGCTCACGGGAGACGATCTTACACAGAGCGGAATTATGAAGACAATCGCAGGAAACACAGAAGATAACGGAGGTGAAAGTTAAAATGGGAAATAAGAAAGTACTTTTTAACAAACAGCTCCTCATTCCGATCGCTGCTATTGTTGCACTTGCACTTTTCAACTTAATAGTTGATCCATCGTTCTTCAAAATAGAGCGCGGATTTAACAGCGTAGGCGATCCTGTTCTTTCCGGATATCTTATAACAATCCTTGACTACGGTTCAGAGCTTGCAATCCTTGCAATCGGAATGACGCTCGTTACCGCGGCTTCAGGCGGACAGGATATCAGTGTCGGCGCAGCTATCGCTATAGCCGGTAGTGTTATCCTCAGGGTTCTCTGCGGAACGGAATCCAGACCTGAAACTTTAAAAGCACCTATAATAGTGGCCTTCCTTGTAGCAGTTGTGGTAGCTATGCTTTTCGGTGCATTTAACGGAATACTGGTTGCTTATTTCAAGATACAACCGATGGTTGCGACGCTTATCCTCTTTACTGCAGGACGTTCAATCGCAGCTTGGATCAATAACAACGAGCTTCCGATCATAAGCGATCCGTCCTTCGGAATCTATGGTGGATATATTCCGGGAATTCCTATCCCGACGCCGTTCTTTATCGCAGTAGCATGTGTGATAATCATCATGCTTGTACTAAAGTTTACAACACTGGGACTTTATACTCAGTCAGTCGGTATCAATGAAAGTTCTTCAAGACTGAACGGTATCAATCCACAGTTTATAAAATTCCTTACATTCGTTATCCTCGGCGTATGTGTTGCGGTAGCTGGACTTATCAAAGTAAGCCGTCTTTCAACGATTAACTATTCGGTTATAGCTAAGGATATCGAAATGGATGCAATCCTTGCGGTTGCACTTGGTGGAAATTCACTTTCCGGCGGAAAGTTCAGCATGACAGCTTCAATCCTCGGAGCTTACGTTATTCAGTTCCTTACAACAACACTTTATAAGATGAATGTTAACTCCGATGCGCTGTCTGCATATAAGGCAGTAGTCGTAATAATACTGGTTGTTCTCAGTACACCTATAGTAAGAAAGAAGCTGTCTCAGCTTGGGGCAAAGCTGTTCCCTAAGAAGGAGGTGGCGTAAATGGAAAAGTTTAAAAAGTGGTTCGGAAAGACCAGTGATACAAATCTGCTTCTTACCATTACTATAGTAGTATTCTTCGTAATGTATATCGGGGCAATTGTATTTCAGGGAAAGGGCTTTTTAAAGCCACAGACGTTCTTTAACATTTTAAATTCAAATGCAGCACTCATCATTACAGCCTGTGGTATGAGCCTTGTAATGATCTGCGGCGGAATAGATATCTCTGTCGGTGGTGTAGTTGCACTTTGCAGTATGAGCTGTGCGGTATATCTGGATAGAAATATACTTCAACCTGAAAAATATAATACTCCGGGAAGCGTAGCAGTAGCATTCTTTATTGCTCTTGCAATCGGTGTTGCTTTCGGACTTGTACAGGGATTCCTTGTGGCGTATCTGGAGATCCAGCCGTTCATAGTAACTCTGGCGGGTATGTTCTTTGCGAGAGGTATGACCACAATAGTTCATACAGCTCCGTTCAATGTTGAGAATGAAGCATTTGTAGGACTTAAGGATACGAGAGTTGTTGTTCCGGGATTTGGTTCGGTAAACAAACTCGGTAACTATGTAGATGCATATGTTGAGATAGGTGTTATAGTAGCAATATTAACGGTTATAACACTTTTCGTAGTTCTGAGATGGACACGCCTTGGCCGTAGCTTCTATGCGGTAGGAGGAAATGCACAGAGTGCTCTGATGCTCGGAATAAACGTTAAGAAGACAAAGTTCATGTCCCATCTTATCTGTGGAACATTGGCAGGAATCGCAGGCTTTGTATACTTCATGCATGTAGGATCCGGTTCGGCATCTCATGCAAGCGGTATGGAAATGAATGCAATAGCATCATCCATCATCGGTGGTACAATGCTTACCGGTGGTGTAGGTAATATATGCGGAACACTCTTCGGAGTTCTGTCCCTTTCAACTATTCAGAACATAGTTGCTTCAGCCGGACTCGGTCAGGCTTGGTGGACAGGAATTACCATTGCAGCTATGCTGTGTCTCTTCCTTGTGATTCAGAGTGTTGTAATGGCAAAGAAAAAGAAGCTGCTTACAAAGTAAACAGATTCATATTAAATTCGTAAATTTTCATAAAGTTAAAAACTTCTTCAACTAACCTGGGATCGGAGAAATGTGAAACGATAGCCCCCCGCTTTGTATCACATTTCTCCGATTTCTTTTCAAGCAAAACAATATATCTAACATTAATGACAAAATATTACGATTTTTCTTGACACCGAAATCGGGTTATGATAATATCTCATCAATACAAAATTAGGGAGTAGCTAACAAAGTGATTTCGGTGATATACAGCCGAATGAAACGTTGGTTGCATCTTCGTCAGTACGATTGATATAAGTCAATCCGGAGTGTAAATAATCAGCGAGACTATTTTGTGGTTTTAATAACCGCAGAAGAGTCTCGCTTTTTGTTATACAAATGCTGAAATTCAATAAGTTTCCTGCTTGCAGGAAAAACTTATTGAATTAACAGCATGATGAAACATGAGGATGAAGAGATTCACGAAGTGAATCGCGAGAATCCGAATGTTTCAGAATTGCGAAAGTTTCGAAGAAACGGAGCAATTCGTTGTATAACAAGTGAATTACTAGTGAGGCTTAAGTATTTATATGAGAAAGGAGGTAAGGCAATGGCATATTTTCCACCGGTTCCGGCGATAAGAAGGAATCTGCTGATCAAAGGGCTCCGACAGACAGGAGCAGTCTCAAGGGAAACAGCTGTAACGCTCAGTGAGGCAGGTATAATCAATCCTAACGGCTTCAAGCTTATCACTGATCTCCTTGTTAAACGGGGGATTATATTACAGGAAGGCAACAAGTTTTACCTGGGACTCGTAGATATGAAAGTCTGTAATTAGTCTTGTGAAGATTAATTGATTAACTCATTAGATTGCTTATTTTATGAAAGGATAACGACTATGTTAAAGTATATTATTTTGGGTGTAGTGGTTGTATTTGTTCTGGTTATCATCATGACCAGCTATGTAAAGTCACCTCCTGACAAAGCTTATATTATTTCCGGTATCAGAAGAAGGCCAAAGGTTTTCATCGGACGTGCGGGACTTAAGCTTCCTTTCCTTGAGAGAAAGGATGAACTGATCATAAAGCAGATATCTATCGATATCAAGACAGGCGACTATGTTCCGACATCGGACTTCATCGGTGTTAATATCGATGCAGTTGCCAAGATCAGACTTATGACCGATCCGGAAGGAATTCAGAGAGCTATGGCAAACTTCCTCAATATGAATGAGCAGAGAATAGCCGAAGCACTTGTTGATTCTCTTCAGGGTAACATGCGTGAGATAGTAGGTACGATCACACTTAAGGAACTCTGCAATGACCGTAAGTCTTTCGGTGATCAGGTTCAGGAAAAGGCTCAGCTTGATATGAACCGACTCGGTGTTGAGATCATTTCCTGTAACATTCAGCATGTTGAAGATAAGAACGATCTTATCAATGCACTTGGTCAGGATAACATGGCAGCTATTCAGAAGTCGGCAAGCATAGCTAAAGCAAATGCAGATAGAGACGTAGCAATAGCTCAGGCACAGGCTCAGAAAGAAGCAAATGATGCAAGAGTTCAGGCTGAGACAGAGATCGCAATTAAGCAGAATGATCTTTCGATTAAGAGATCAGAACTTAAGACAGTTGAAGATACAAAGAAAGCAGAGGCCGATGCAGCATATTCGATTCAGCAGGAGACACAGCGTAAGACAATAGAAATTACAAAGGCTCAGGCTGATATTGCTAAGCAGGAGCAGGAGATTACACGTAAGCAGAAAGAAGCATCCGTTAAGGAGCAGGAACTTAACGCTCAGATCCGTAAGCAGGCTGATGCAGATAAATATCGTCAGCAACAGATGGCTGAAGTTGAACTCTTCAAGAGACAGAAGGAAGCAGAAGCTAAGAAATATGAATTCGAGCAGGCTGCAGAAGCTAAGAGAATTCAGGCGGAAGCTGATAAATATGCTATGGAGCAGGAAGCTGCAGCGATTAAAGCTAAGGCAGAGGCAGAAGCCGCAGGTATCAAGGCAAAAGGTGAAGCAGAAGCCGCAGCTATTAAGGCTAAAGCAGAGGCTGAGGCTGCAGGTATTGATAAGAAAGCAGAAGCTATGAAGAAGTACGGTGAGGCAGCCGTTATCGAAATGCTCTGCAAGATGTATCCTGAAGTTGCTCGTGCAATTGCTGAGCCTCTCGGAAAGATTGATAAGATCACAATGTACGGTGACGGAAATACTGCAAGACTTACGGAGGATGTTACAAAGTCCTTTAAGCAGACAATCGACGGTCTATCGGATTCACTCGGTTTAGACCTTAACTCGGTAGCAACGAATTTCCTTAAGAATAAGAGCGGAGATACAAAGCAGATCGAAACAAAAGATAATACAGAAGATGCTGATTCAAAAACAGATACAGATATGACTTCTTTTAAGGAAGTGGATACCGACAGTGAAGAATAACCTGACGATACAATATAAAAAAATTATCAAAACTACAAAATTATATGATTTAGGGAGGATGTAACAAATGATTTGTCCATTTTGCGGCGGAGAGCTTCCGGAGGGATCAAAGGAGTGTTTTATCTGTGGTGAGCATATATTCCGGAGGGATACCGAGACATTACTCGGAACAGGGATTACGATAATTCCGAACAGCAATGAGGAGAATGATAAGAGTCAGGATACGGGAGGATCAATGTATTATACGACACCTATGGACTATCCGGTTTCTTCGGATTACGGAACAACGGATTATTCGTCCAAGACCATTAAGAACAGAAGAATAGGGACATTGATTTTATTCCTCGCCATTGTGGCAGCAACAGCTGTGATCATTCTTTTAACTTCCGGCGTGTTTGCAAGTAAAGATGGTGTATATAATGCAACGAATCTGGACAAAACTTTGGAAAAGATTCTTGCCGCAGAAGGCGAAAATATTGATACATCACTTATAGGTATTGAAGCATCTATGACTGTCGAAGGAAAGAAGGTTTCGTTCCGTACAGCAGTTACACTGGAGGGTGAAGTATTTTCGGAAGATGTATGGACCGGAAAGATATCCTTTAAAGGAAAAGATGTAAGGATTAATTGGGATGACAAATCGGGAATGGGCTATGCAACATACAGTCGCAAGGATAAGTCGATCACATTTGATCTGGGACCCGAAGATGCAGCATTTTACGGAGTAGAGAACCTGGTATTCGTAAGAGAGTAGTATTTAATTAATAAGTTTATCAGTAAGTATTTGTAGGGGGACCGCACCGGATGAACGTTAGTGAACCGTTCGTTCGGTGCGGTTATTATTGTTGAATATATATAATTTTTCCTGTAATTTTAGATTTTTACAGAAACCAAGATATATGGTATGATTAATTTCGATTGATCATGGTAAGACGAGGTTTGAAGAATTGGATAAACATCGCGGGTCCAACAAAAAAATACTGTTTATAACTATTGCCCTGGGTATTATGCTTGTGGGCATTATTGTCGTTAGTATTATAGTTTTCACACGGCGGTTTAAAGAAACCAAAAAACTTATGGCAGCTGCCGAATACAGCACATATGATAATTACTATGTGATAATTACGGATAATCGTGATACCGATTACTGGCAGAGTATATATGAAGGTGCTCTTGAAGAAGCTGAGAGGACCGGTTCTTATGTTGAACTTATGGGTGATAACATAGAGGATGACATTTCAAAAGAGGATATGATCAGGATTGCCATTAATTCAGGTGTAAGCGGGATCATTGTAGAGGCAGATGACAGTTACAGGACAGTGAATCTCCTGAAGGAAGCTGATAGATCCGGAATTCCCGTGGTTACGGTATCAGAGGATAATGTTGAATCGAAACGTAAGAGTTACATAGGTGTCAGCGGGTATAATCTCGGAAAAGTTTACGGTGAAGAGATATGCAGCTATGTTAAAGAAAAGAGTATGAAAAACTGCGATGTTATGATCCTGATCGATGAAGATAACTCAAGCGGAACGCAGTCTATCATATCGACGGCTATACGTGAGAAGATTGAAGATGAGGGGATGTCCAACAGGATATCCGTAAGCAATAAACCTATCAGTAACGAAAAAGAGTACTCCGCGGAGGAGGAAATCAGAGATATTTTTCTGGGACAGAGTAATATTCCCGATGTTATAGTCTGCCTCAGTGAGAAGAATACTCTTTGCGTGGAACAGACTGTAGTAGATTATACGAAGGTTGGTGAGGTTGAGATCTTCGGTTACTATACATCTCCGACTATAGAGAACGCTATACAGAAGAATATCATAAGATCCACTGTTGTTATAGATACAAAGCAGATGGGACGATATTCCGTAGCTGCTCTTAATGAGTACAGGGAAAGCGGCTATGTAAGTGAACTTTACTTTATCGATATAAAGCTTCTTACTGCAGCGGATGTTTCTGCCGACTCCGGGGAAGGAGGGCAGGAAGATGAAGAGTAGACTGCGCAGAAAACTGAGAAGTATGCGCCTCAGGTCCAAACTCTCCATGGCTATCGTAGGTACCATGATCCTGATTCTTTCGGTCAATTCCATCATGTATTTTATCCTCAACAGGATGACAAAACAGCTGGATGACATTTATATAGGAAATGTAAAGCTGAATGAACTTGAAGACGCCCTCGACAAGGTTGAAAGCAGTATGGCCGGATATCTTAATACCAAGGGCACGGATACACTGGATGAGTATTACAGAGCCGAACAGGCTTACCAGGATCTGATGCATGGATTAGAACAACGTATTACGGATAATCAGCTTAAGATGATGGAAAGAGATATTTACAAGATGTCCGAAAATTATCTCAGGCTTACCGACAGTACGATAGACGCAAAAAGAGGACGTAATATCGAGAGATACAGGGATGAGTATGAAGAGGCTGAGAAACTATATAACTACATAAAGACTTATATTACAAGTCTTAACGGTTATCGTTTCCGAGGAAATACTGAAAGCTATAAAGCGCTTTCCACATCTCTCGGTTATCTTGAAATATCAAGTATAGCTGCATTTACGGTCATGGCACTTTTCAATGTCATGCTTGTCATAATGGTTACGGGAAATATAACCAGACCGCTTAATGAGCTGGCAAAGGCTGCGGATAAGGTTTCCGACGGTCATCTGGATCAGGTTGGAGTTGTAAAAGTCCACAGCGATGATGAGGTCGGAAAGGTTACTGTTGCATTTAATCAGATGGTAAGCAGTATCCCGGGTTATCTCACCAGACTTAAGGAAAGCATGGAGAAGGAGCAGCTTCTCAAGGAGAAGGAACTCCTTATGGAAACGCATCTTAAAGATGCACATCTTAAGTATCTTCAGGCACAGATCAATCCACATTTTCTGTTCAATACATTGAATGCGGGAACCCAGCTTGCCACTATGGAGAGGGCTGACAGAACCTCTGAATACATACAGCAGGTGGCAGCTTTCTACAGATATAATATTCAGGAAAATGATGAAGTGTCTCTCGCGCAGGAGATACAGCTGGTTGATACATATATTTATATTCTGAATGTACGTTTTTCGGGAGATATTCATTTCACAAAGGAAATAGAAAGTGAAGACCTGCTGAATATAAGGATTCCGGGAATGATACTTCAGCCGCTTGTTGAGAACAGTGTTAATTACGGTATCAGAAATATTGAGAGAACAAAGAGGATAAGCCTCTCGGTATACAGTGTTGATGACAATATATGTATAAGCGTTATGGATAACGGCGTCGGTATGAGTCAGGAGCTTATAAAGAGTATTCTGAACGGAGAATATGCAAATGATCCTGATTCGGATAAGAAACATGGTAACGGAGTCGGACTGAACAACGTTATAGAGAGACTGAGACTCTACTATAACGGAAGCAATAATTTTGAGATTATCAGTAACGGAAGAGATCAGGGTACTGAAGTTGTTATAACAGTGCCTTATGCGGAGGAGTGAAATGTATCGGATAATGCTGGCAGATGATGAAGGAATAGTGGTTGATTCCTTTACATATATTTTAAAAGAAGAGTTCGGTGATGAAGTGGTGATCGAAGCTGCGAAGACCGGCCGAAGTGTTATAGAGCTGGCCGAACGATTCAGACCCGATATAGCACTTATGGATATCAGGATGCCGGGAATAAACGGTATAGATGCCATAAAGGAGATAAGAAAGAGAAATACGGGTATCATATTTATAGTGATCTCTGCTTATGATAAGTTCGGTTATGCACAGGAAGCCATAAATCAAGGTGTTATGGACTATCTGAATAAGCCGGTGGACAGGAATCAGCTTTTGATGACTGTGAAAAAGGCCATGGAGCAGGTGGATGTCGAGAGGGAGAAACGTTCAAGAGAGCTGGAAATTCTTGAGAAGATGGAGACTGTCACGCCTATTATCGAAAGCGGTCTTATCTATAACATGCTTTTCCAGGATCTCTTCAAGGAAGATCTCGATAACTTTAAGAAAATCCTGGAAATTGATTCGGACTACGGATACATGCTGGCTCTGATGTTCGGTGAACAGCAGGAAGGGAGTGTTATGACCAATGCGGTCGGAACATCCGTAAGGATTCAGAACCATATCAGGGATCTGAGAGAGATAATAAAGAGTTATTTCCGAGGTATAGTCGGTCCTGTAATGGCCAACAAGATAGCAATATTTATACCGTATGATAAGAAAGAATTTGATTATAACGAAAGAATAGAGATAATAGATACAGCCAGAAATATGGTGAGACGACTCAATACACAGATGGACGCCGTGTTCAGAGCCGGTGTCGGATGCGTAAAACCTCTTGATAAACAGATGATATCTTATAATGAAGCCCTGGACAGTCTGGCCATGACTACGGGATCGGTGGTTCATTCCGACGATCTGGCTATCGGCTGCGGTTATGAAGAGGATTATCCGATAGATCTTGAGGATATGCTATTCGAAAGCATAAGAAAGGGAGATATCAACAAATCCATAAGCTCTGCCAGTCAGTTCTTCGAATGGATGAGGGAGAACTATGGCGGATATTCCGAAGATATAAAGCTTAAGACACTGGAGTTTGTACTTCGCGCGGAGAGCCTTGCGTATCAGAAGAGCGGTAATACCTACAGGTTCAGATCCAGAGAGGATTATCTCGGATCGATCAACTCAGCACCGGATTATGACAGTCTGAAGAAATGGTTTCAGGATAAGATATCCGATGCCTGTCATACGGTAATGAGCAGAAGAGAGAACCGTTCAAGCAGCGTAATAGACAGAGCCCGTGATTATATTATGGCTCATTATAAAAAGGATATATCTCTGGATGATGTATCACGAGAAGTTGATATAAGCCCTTACTATTTCAGTAAAATATTTAAGGAAGCAACAGGGGAAAACTTTATCGAATATCTTACGAACCTGAGAATAGAAAAGGCTAAGGAACTGCTGGAGAATACTGATATGAGTATGAAGGAAATATGCCTGGAGGTAGGTTATTCGAATCCGAATTATTTCAGCAGAATATTTAAGAAGAGTGTTGGCGTATCACCTACCGAATATAAGGGCTGATGATACCGAGAGGGAGTTGCATGAAGACGTTACGCAAAAACAAGTTTCTTAGAAGGGCTTTGGCCCTGCTTCTTGTATGTATGATAAGCTTTACGGCCTGTACATCAGAGGAACAGAAGGAACCCGGTCAGATTGAAGAAAATAGGAGCGGCATCAAGATAGGCATGAGTTTCGACTCTTTCATCATAGAAAGATGGAGAAGAGACTGTGATGTCTTTGTATCCAAGATCAAGGAATATGACAGTAATGCTGATGTGATGGTTCAGAATGCCAACGGAGATATAGAGACACAGAAATCTCAGATAAGATATCTCATAGAGAAAAAGGTTGATGTTCTGGTTATAGTATGCATCGATTCGGAGAGTCTTAACGATGTATGCTATGAAGCTAAGACCGCAGGTATTCCGATAATTGCATATGATCGACTTATTAAGAATTCAAATGTAGATCTCTATATATCCTTTGATAATGAGATGGTAGGAACACTCATGGGCAATGCACTCGTGGAAGAAGGACTGCCGAACAGAAAAGTCCTGATGCTTTCGGGCCCTAACGAGGATAATAATGTGTCCATGGTTGAATCAGGTTTCAGAAATGTGATGCAGCAGCATGGTGTCATGATAACGGACTGCGTACATGCTGCGGGATGGAAGGCGGAGATATCGGCCGAGTACGTCAATCAGCATTTGACGGATCTGAGTGATGTGGATGCCATAATGTGCGGAAATGATAATATTGCCACTACTATAATAAGAACGCTCGCAGAAGCGAGAATGGCCGGCAAGATAAAGATAGTCGGACAGGATGCGGATCTTGAGGCTTGTCAGAGGATAGTCGAAGGAACGCAGGTTATGACCGTGTATAAACCGGTTGAGAAGCTGGCACAGGCGGCTGCGGAATATGCTATCCAGCTTGCGGAGAAGAAACCGCTTACGGATGTGACCAATACGATATTTGACGGTACTTATGATGTTCCGTACTTTTATCTTGAACCGATAGCGGTCACGAAGGACAATATAGATGAAACTATTATAGATTCGGGCTTCCATCTTAAGGAAGATGTGTATTTGAATGTACGTGAAGACTGAGAACTATGTAATGAAGTGATAATTAGCACAATTTTGTCTTTTTTGGATAATTCGAGACAAGATTGTGCTATATTTATGTGCAAATCTTATAAAAAGATTAAGATATATGATAAAAAATTAAAGATAATTGCAATCTATTACTATACAACCTGTGATATTCTTATACCATCAAAGTAAACTTTAATTTATTAAACAGGAGGGTTTAAGAACAATGATTAAAGGTAAAAAGGCGTTAGCACTTATGCTTGGTGCTACAATGTCACTTTCAATGCTTGCCGGATGTGGCGAGTCAGGTGGTGATTCTACAACAGCTGCAGCTACAGAAGCTAAGACAGAAGCAGCTACAGAGGCAGCAACAGAGGCAGCTACAGAAGCAGCTACAGAGGCTGACACAGAAGCAGCTACAGAAGCTACTACAGATGGTGCAGGAAAGAAGGTTGGTATTGCAATGCCTACCAGATCTCTTGAGAGATGGAACCGTGATGGTTCTTATCTTGAAGAGCAGTTCAAGAGTAAGGGATATGATGTAAAGCTTACCTATTCTGATAATAAGATCGATCAGCAGGTTAAGGATATCGAAGGTCTTATCGCAGATGATGTTGATCTTCTTGTTATCGCAGCTATCGATGGTGAGTCTTTAACACAGGTTCTTTCTGAGGCAAAGGAAGAGAACATTCCGGTTATTTCTTATGACCGTCTCATTCTGAACACAGATGCAGTTTCTTACTATGTATCATTTGATAACTATACGGTTGGAAAGCTCCAGGGTGAGTTTGTAAGAGATCAGCTTGATCTTGATAACGCAGCAGGCCCATTCAATATCGAGTTTACGGCAGGTGATCCTGCAGATAACAATGCAACATTTTTCTTCAACGGAGCATATGATGTACTTAAGCCATACATCGATGAGGGAAAACTCGTAGTTAAGTCAGGTCAGACACAGTTCGATCAGGTTGCTACAAAGCAGTGGGATACAGCAACAGCAATGAACAGATTCCAGAACATCCTTGGTTCTAACTACTCAGACGGAACACAGCTTGATGTTGCTCTTTGCTCAAATGACTCTACAGCACTTGGTGTTACACAGGCAATAGAGACTGACTATGCAGGAACAAACTCAGTTATCATCACAGGACAGGATGGTGATGAGGCTAATCTTAAGAACCTTGTTGATGGAAAGCAGACAATGACAGTTTACAAGGCAGTTGCTAACCTTGCGGTTGCTACACTTGACCTTGGTGTTGCAATTCTTAATGGTGAAACACCTGATGCAAGTCTCATTGACAAATCAGGTTGGAGCTTCGATTGTGATTATGATACATCATCATATGACAATGGAACAGGTATAATCCCATCATATCTTCTCGTTCCTACTGTTGTTACAAAGGACAACTATCAGAAGGAACTTGTAGATACAGGTTACTACACAATGGGTGATGACGGATATCCACATCCTGCCAACTAATTAGACAAAGTGTTGAAGGCGGCAGAGCCGTTCCCTGAAGGAATGTGCTTTGCTGACCGGAAAACACAGATCACAATGAAAAAAAATCAGAGCTGGGGCATAACCCCAGCCTGTTTTTTGACAGAAAGGAGGTAATGACTTGTCTGATTTCATATTGGAGATGAAGGAAATTACCAAGCTTTATCCCGGTGTAAAAGCACTTGATAATGTAAATCTTCAGGTAGAGCGTGGTGAGATACACGCACTTGTTGGAGAGAACGGTGCCGGTAAATCGACACTTATGAACGTTCTTTCCGGAACGATTCCTTTTGGAGAGTATACAGGTACCATCAAGTATGATGGCAATACATGTGAATTTCATAATATTCACGACAGTGAGGAACTGGGAATAGTTATTATTCACCAGGAACTGGCCCTCATTCCGGAACTTACGATTGCGGAGAATATGTTCCTCGGAAATGAGAGAAGTAATAAATTCGGAAAAATTAACTGGGGTGAAACCTATAAGCAGGCAGCTGACCAGATGAAGCGAGTTGGCCTCAAGGAGAGCCCTTCGGTTTTGATCAAAGATATAGGAACAGGTAAACAGCAGCTTGTAGAGATTGCAAAGGCTCTTTCTAAGAACGTTAAGCTTCTTATTCTCGATGAGCCTACTTCTTCTCTTAATGAAGAAGATTCGAAGATGCTTCTCGATATGCTTCTTAGCTTTAAGAAAGAAGGACTTACTTCTATTATCATTACTCATAAGCTGAATGAGGTTTCCTACTGTGCCGACAGAATCACGGTACTTCGAGACGGTTCAACTATCGAGACAATCGATAATGCCGATCATAATATTGATGAAGACAGAATCATCAAGGGAATGGTTGGTCGAGAACTTACAAACAGATTCCCTTCACGTGAGCATAATATAGGAAATGAAGTTATCCTCGAAGCGAGAGACTGGACAGTTTATCATCCTGTATATACAGAGAAATGTATGGACAAGAAGGTTAACTTCAAGGTTCATAAGGGTGAGATAATCGGATTCTCCGGACTTCAGGGTGCCGGAAGAACCGAGCTTGCAATGTCATTATTCGGAAAGAGTTACGGAAGTAATATTTCCGGACAGGAATTTATAAAAGGTAAAGAAGTTCATCTGAAGAACGAGCATGATGCCATAGCACATGGACTTGCTTATGTTACAGAGGATAGAAAAACAAACGGACTTGTGCTTTCCGATACCATAGCAAGAAATACCACAATGGCAAAGATGGATAAGATTGCCAAGAAAGGTATCATAGATTTTACTAAGGAGAAGAAGGTAGCACAGGAATATGTTGCGGCAATGAAGACCAAGACGCCAAGTGTTGATCAGGCGGTAGGAAATCTGTCCGGTGGTAATCAGCAGAAGGTTCTTCTTTCCAAATGGATGTTTGCGGAACCGGATGTTCTTATACTGGATGAGCCGACAAGAGGTATCGATGTCGGTGCTAAGTACGAGATCTACTGTATCATGAACGAAATGGTTGCTCAGGGTAAGGCGGTTGTTATGATTTCATCAGAACTTCCGGAACTCCTTGGTATGTGCGACCGTATCTACGTAATGAATGAAGGTGAGATAGTCGGAGAATTTAAGGCCGAGGAAGCTACTCAGGAGAAGATCATGGGTGCTATTCTTTCTCACAAAAACAACATATAAGGAGGCGTAAGGCAAATGAATGTCAAAGCATTTATAAAAAAATATACCATGGTACTTGCGTTGGTAGTAGTATTTATATTCTTTACCATACTTACCGATGGAAAACTTGTTCTGGCTCAGAATATATCAAACCTCCTGCTTCAGAATGCTTATGTTCTGGTTATGGCATGTGGAATGCTTCTGTGTATTCTGACCGGTGGTAACGTAGACCTTTCCGTAGGTTCTACACTTTGTCTTTCTGCAGCACTTGCAGCAAAGATCATGGATATGGGAAAGAGTCCTTTCCTTGCAATCCTTGTTTCACTTGCAGTATCTGTAGTTATCGGTGTTTGGCAGGGATGGCTTATCGGTTACATCCATATCCCACCATTTATCTGTACACTTGCAGGTATGTTCCTCTTCAGAGGTCTTGCAAGAGTAGTACTTGATTCAAGAACAATCAGTGTTATGAATGATAAGTTTAATAATCTCTTCACATCATACATTCAGATATCAGGTTTTGATGAGAAGGGTAGCTGCAAATCAGCAATCATTGTTGGTTTTGTAGTAGCTGCAGCACTTCTGGTTTACACATTCATTAACATTGCAAAGAAGAAGAAGCAGGGTATTGCTACTTCACCGGTTTCTTCAATCATAAAGATGGCTATAATCGCTGTACTCATCATAGTTTATGCTTTTAAGCTTTCACAGTATAAGGGAATTCCGGTAATGCTTATCTGGATCCTTATAGTAGTACTTATATTTGCATTCTTCACATCATCAACAGTATTCGGACGTTACTTCTACGCAGTCGGTGGTAATGAGAAGGCAACAAAGCTTTCAGGTATCGATCCTAGAAAGGTTTACTTCTGGGCATACTTCCTTATGAGCTTCCTTGCAGGTTTCTCAGGACTTCTCGTTGCATCACGTATCGGTTCTGTTGATGGTAACATGGGTAACTCTTACGAGATGGACGCTATCGCTTCATGTTTCATCGGTGGTGCTTCAGCATACGGTGGATCAGGTACAGTACCTGGAATCATGATCGGTGCTAT
>DEFA01000044.1 GCA_002350525.1 Lachnospiraceae bacterium UBA2864
GGTAAGAAATATTAGTAATTACAGTATGTGTTCAATTTTATGAGGTATGAGAAAAAGTAAATATATAAAGAGTTTTAGGACTTGTTTAGAAAATTATTCTAAGCAGGTCCTTTTAATTATTTAAGGAGAATATATGGAAGAGATAAGGACAAAGAAAGTTAAGATTCATTCAACAACAAAGCAGATTATGAAAGCTCAGGATTCAACTCAAAAACATGAAGTTGATAGAAAGCTTGTTAATCTTTCAAATAAGGATATAAACAGACTTACAAAACAAAGACTAGGTGATATTAACAGTCTTTCGTTTCAAATTGTCAATATTAGTAAGCAGATGGAATCAATTAAGATTCATCTTATTGATCATGCCGGCGATAAGGTGGCAAGGCAAAATCATAACAAATTAAATAACAAAAGACAGAAACTGTTAGCTCAGCTTAAGTTGAGTGATCAGCAAGAATACGAGAAACTTGTAAAGATACTGGGAATAAAAAGATTGAGTGGAACGTTGGAATTCACGACAGCACTTTCTACCGGAAAAAGATTATCTCCATATAATCGCCCAAGGAAAAAGCGGATACCAGCTGAAAAAATGATTGAGCATCAAACTTCTGGTGCCAGTGGCACCAGAAGTTAAATGGAAATCAGGAAACAACTTCTGGGGCCACTGGCACCAGAAGTTAGATATAAATTATTCACATTTATTCTAATCGAGGAGGGAATAAACGATGGGAAAAGTTATTGCAATTTGTAACCAAAAGGGTGGTGTAGGTAAGACGGTAACCACAATAAATCTTGGAGCTGCGCTTGCAGAGGAAGGAAAGAAGGTACTGTTAGTAGATATTGATCCACAATCAGATACCACGAAAGGACTGGATCTCTATAATCCACCTAATATTGATTATGAAGATCTTAAAAAGATAGTTGGAAATCATAGACCGGATTTAACTGAGATGATGGGAGTATTCAATGTAATAAATGCCAGTGGGAATGAGGTGACATTGTATAACCTGTTTATGAGAGCTATTAACGGCGAAGAACTTAATATAAGGGATGCAATAATGCACCATGATGAAGGGATAGATATTATTCCGAACTGTGGATTATCAGCTGGGTTCGATCAGATACTAACTACGGTATATGCCAGGGAATCAATACTGAAAAGAATAATAAGTGAAGTTAAGGATGACTATGATTTCATTATTTTGGATTGTCAGCCCTCTCTCGGCCTTTTGACAGTCAATGCTCTTGTAGCAGCTGAAAGTGTAATCATTCCAGTCGAACCGGCTTTCTTTGCTTTCGATGGTATGAGTATGCTGATACTGACTATGACTAAGATAAAGAGGTCTATTAATCCAGATCTCGAAGTTGAGGGTGTACTTATAACAATGAAAGACAATAGGACTAATAATTCTAAAAATGAAGCAAAGCTTACAAGAGATATATATGGATTATTCTTCGACATATTTGATTCAGAAATTCCAATGGAAACAAAAGTTAAAGAGTCAAACAGAGCGGGAAACTCATCTTTGAAATATAACAGCCGAGGAAAAGCTTCAGAAGCATATAGGAATCTGGCAAAGGAGGTCATAAGAAATAATGAATGCTCTTGATTATTTAAAGTTAAGTGCGGTTGATAACATGTTTTCATCACAGGAAGAAAGAGATGCTGAGAAAATCGGAAAGCTTGCAGAGGTTGATATAGTTCAACTTGTTGATTTTAAAGAACATCCATTTCCTGTTGTTGAAGATGATGAGATGAACGAACTTCGCAAATCAATATCTGAAAATGGTGTATTGGAACCTGCAATAGCTTTCTGGAATGAAGATGGAAATCTCGAACTTGCTACAGGGCATAGAAGGAAATATTGCTGTAGTACCCTCGGCTTTAAAACTATGCCGGTTCTTATAAAAAAGATAAATCGGGATCAAGCTACAATCATAATGGGAGAGTCGAACTTTAAACGCCGAAAGGATACACTACCTTCGGTTAAAGCACGTGCATATAAGATGATGTTGGATGCTTTTAATCATCAGGGAAAGAGAAATGATCTTACTATGGCTGCAGAAGAAAATGAAGATAAGATGTCTTCACGAGAGAAACTGGCCAAAGTAGCCAATGAGAGCATTGATAATATCAAAAGATATCTTCAGTTGAATAAGCTTATCCCACAGTTATTAAATCTTGTTGATAAGAAACGAATAGGTTTAAGGCCGGCTTGTAAGATGGCTCAATTGCCAACAGAAATACAAACGGTGATATACAACTATTATATGGATAATGAAGTTACACCATCATATGCCCAGGCAAAAGAAATGGTTGACTTATATAAAGAAAATCAGAATGGAAATTATGAAAACGGAATCCTTAATGCTGAAAAAGTAAATTCGATTTTAGAAGAGAAAAAAGGTAATCAGAAGGAAGATACTATTTCGATAACTAAGAGTTTTTGCAGGAAGTATTTTCCAAACTGTGACACGCAGATTGAAATAGAACAGGCAATTATAAAACTATTTAATGAGCTTAATCAGTTCAGAGACCAGGGCAATTCTGCTGAACATGGAATGAATTAAGCATATTAATTTCAGCCGGTAAATATATCACAGAATAACGGAGAGTTTTAACAGAAATAATTTCGAGGAGGATTCATATGAACAGCATAAACTTAATTGGCAGGCTCACAAGAGATCCGAAAATACGTCATGAGATGTATGAAGGTACAGATATAGTGTATGCGGATTATACGATTGCGGTTGAACGCCGCCCAAGAAGTAACAAGCCTGATGCTCCGACAGCGGATTTTATTCCTTGCGAAGCAAGCGGCAAATCAGCTGAGTTTGCTGAAAAATATTTAAAGCAGGGAATGAAAATCGGCATAAAGGGACAACTGAGAACAAGACTCAGTACGGATAAAGCAACTAACCAGAGTAGATTCTACATGTGGGTTAGGGTTGAAGACCAGGAATTTGCTGATGGTAAGAAAGAAGCTACTGGGAATTTAACAGGAGGTGGAACTGATAACATTCAACAGCAGCCTAACAATGAACAGCAGAATTTACAGTCTTCAGATCAGCAAAACAACAGCGTAAGTGATGCGGCAAGCATCAATGATACTCAGGGATTTATGAATATTCCTGATGGTTATGGCAGTGATCTTCTTTTCAAGTAAATAGTATGGAAGAGAAGGATAGACTGTATATAATACTAAGCTTATTTTTTGAAGCTTATCCAAATCATAAAAATCAGGACTGGTACAAAGCTTTATCACCGGCTGAAAAGAAATATGTATCAGAACTTGAAAAAAGTTTTATTGAGGGGATAGAACAAGGCTTCAGAGAATGGCAGAAAGGAGGTAGACATGGGTGATATAAGTAAGGGCATTCAGGAAGATGTTCAAGAAGCTTCTGAGAAAAAATTGGAGAGACTGAAGGCCTATAAAGAAGCAGTCGATAAGATGAAAAAAGAAACCAGTGACAAGAAAGAGAGCCAGTAAACAAGAGATGAATTAAAAGGAGAAAAGGCTATGGAAAGATTATTTGATGATGGTAATGAGTTTGATGCAGCTTTATCGGAAGCAATGAATAGAGCTTCTGTTGAAGATATAGCATCCAAGATGGACAGACAGTTTGTCCTTGATAATGTTATTCCGGAACTTATAAGTGTTGAGGAATATGATGATTTTAAATTCAAGGTTCCGTACCTTAATACTCATGGGATTGAGAATATGGAAGGTGTTGTTGCTATTCCTACAATCGTATTTAAGGATGAGCCTGTATGCAGAGCATCAACAAAGGTTACAGGCGATATGATGATGAGCTTTGATATTTCCAAGAAGGAACTGGAAGAGGCAGCATTTAAGAATCTTGAAAATAAAGAATATAAGCTTCAGTCCCTTAATAGTATGATGTTTTCTCTGGATCCGGATCTTGCACAGATGATGGGGATTCCTGAACCGGAAAATGATACTTTGAATCCTGCAGATATGTACGTAGTTACAAATGAAAGTGGAGTAAAGGGTTCAAATGCTATCCTTAACTCGGAACTTCAGGCAAGATTGGCTGAGGGTTTCGGGGACTTCTATATTCTTCCATCGAGTAAACATGAGGTTATAGTTATATCGGCAGATATGGCAGATTCAATAGGACATGATCCTAAAGGACTGTGTGATATGGTAAGTACCATAAATGCAACTGTTCTTGATCCGAAAGATAAGCTGACAGATAATGTTTTCAGATATGACTCAGAGACTGAGTGTATTCAGACAGTTAGTGCAGATTCTGAATCTGGCCAGAATATAGAAAGGGACTAACCGGAAAGGAGGATTCATATGTATAAAGTGAAAGCGATTAGAGTTGAATCCAACAGCCCGGTTATAGGTCTTGCATCAGTTGTAATTGATAACCGCTTTAGAATGGACTCTATAAGGATTGTGAAAACTGACAAAAACGAAAGGGGCTTCTTTCTCGCTATGCCGTCCTATCAAACTAGTAAGAGGGATGCAAATAATAAACCGATATATAAGGATCTCTTTCATCCTATCAACAAAGAGTTCACGGAAGTACTGAATAATGCAGCAGCTGATTCATTACGAACCGGTGAGGCTGTGGAGATATTTAGAGACAGAAGTGAACATATAGGAGTCAAGGTTGTTCCAATTGAAAATGACAATACAAATATTAAAGGTGATGTAATATTGTTTATATCTCCGGAGAACAGCAAAGAATATACTATGGTTGTCGATTCAATCAAAGTTCGTCTTAGTGAAAGCGGAGAAAATGCCGGAAAGAATTTCATTGCAATGCCTTCCAGAAAAACTAAGGATGGCGAATATAAGAATATATGCTATCCAGTAACAAAGGAATGTCGTGAGGAATTATTTGGGGAAATATTTACAAAGCTGAGTAATTCAAAAGACCATGATAATATTCAGGATGGCGGAATGAATATATCAGATGCAACAGAGCAAGATATAATGATTAAGTAAAGTTTATTGTTATATTGTTAAAATGATATAGAGACTAAATTTGATATAATATATAATATATTTTTAAGAGGAATAGATAATATTTCCGCTATTTGATTGGTAATAACTGTGGCAGCTGTTTTTACCTCTCCTCGAAATTGTAGGTTTGAACTGCTGCTGCAGTTGTTATATTTTCAGAGGGTAAAAAGTATATCAATTGTAGTTAACATATGTTGTGATAGATGATTGGAGGGGCTATGAATCAAAACGAATATTTAAATGCTCCAGGACAACAGAATTATTCCGGACAGTATAATCCATCTCTACAGCAGGGGCAGATGCAGGGAAACTCAGGTTATGGACAACAATATCAGCAACCATATACACCATATCCCAATCAACAGTATTATGGTCAGTATCCGCAGGTGATATATGTTGAAAAACAGTATCCGACAGGTATGGCACATGCTTCAGCAGCTTGTGGAGTTATAGGATTGCTTACATGTTTTATCCCATTATTCTTTCCGATTATATTATCTGTTATAGCTGTAATCCTTGGGCTTAAAGTATTATTCAGCACTCGACAGGGAGGAAAAGGTTATGCGGTATTAGGATGTATATTGGGAGGAATAGCATTACTGCCGTCTTTATCGTTGCTGTATGTATATTTGGCAACGAATTATTAGTTACTGCCGGTAAACGGATCTTTATAATGGTCAAATATATTTTTACAGGACATATTATATTGAATAATCTGTGAATTGTTATGAAAAAGAAATAAATGCCATTTACCCATAACACGCAATGCGTTATAATATATATAAGAAGAAAAAGAGCTTTGATAACGGAAGAAGGAGGTAACGTGTTATGAAGAAAAGGACAAAGATTATCATTATAGTTACGTTAGCAATAATTCTTATAAGCGGAATAACGGTTGCCGCTTCTAAGATGTGGTGGGGTGATAGTTCAGATACAGCTCAGGCTGATACTGTAACATCTGATTCCAGAGGAGAAAGTAAAGAGGATGCTACAGAATCGGATAAGCCTGAAATAAAGGCTGAATATATTGATCAGGATAAAACTGAGATTGATACATTAAAGGCCATAAATGAGGCTTCAGCGAAGTCTGTAGATAGTGATAAAACTAAGGAGGAATCCAACCCTAAAACCACAGATAATATGAAAACTGAAAATGGTCAGTCAAACAAAGCTGACAACTCCACAAAAGAGTCACCTGCTGAAAAGAAAACTGACAGTGCTTTCAGATCAGAAGGAAATTGCACTGAAGCAGCGACTCAGCAGAAAGCTGAAGTGACTACAGAAACGAGAAATGAAGCAAAGACAGAGAAGCAGACGCAGGCAACAACACAGACAAAGGTTGAACCGACAACTCAGAAGAAAACGGAAGCACCTACTCAGGCTCCGACAGAGCAGAAAACAGAGGCTCCTACTCAGCAGCGTACTGAAGCTCCTACCGAAAAGAAGACCGAAGCACCTACTCAGGCTCCTACAGAAGTTCCAAAGTGCAGCCACAACTGGGTATGGAAAACACATACAGAAACAGTACATCATGATGCAGTTACGCATGAAGAGACATACCTTATCGGTGATGCATGGGATGAACCGGTATATGTTACAAAAGTTAAATGTTTTGTATGTGGTACATATTACGCAAGTGATGCAGACTATCAGGCAAATGATAATTGCATGGGAAGTTATGGACATGAAAATGTTGTAGACCATTTTATTCATCATGATGCTGAATATGGAACTGATATAATAGTAGATACGCCTGCATATGATGAATATGTTGAAGTTAAGGACTATCAGTATTGTTCAAAATGTGGAGAAAGGAAATAGAATAAATTCAAATATCTATTAGAAAGCACTTGTCATGGGCAGGTGCTTTTTTGATGGGATAAAACTTACCGGATATCCGGTTTTTGTTTATTGAATATTATTCCCGCTTTCAGTATCGGTTGTTTTTCAGCCGGTACTTTTTTATATGAAAAAACATAAATCAGGAGGAAACGAAGTTGAAGAACAGGGTTAAAAAACTTACTTCACTGGTCATTGCTGTAGCAATGGTATTTTCATTTATTCCTGGTTCAGTTAGTCCGGTATATGCAGCAGACGATACAACAGTGATAACGAACAGTGGTAATAATGATAACACCGAAGAAAAAACATCAGAAAAGCATGAGAATTTAGAGTATGAAGAGAAATCTTCAGAAATAGATATTTCTGGTTCTGAAAAGGATACAGTGATCCAGCAGGCTAATGAAGATGTTACAGAGGTGTCTACAGAAGAAGTAACAGAAGCAACTTCTGAAGAAAAGAAAGAAGAAGTAACAGAAACTAAGACAGAGGAAAATACAGAAGAAAAAACTTCAGAAAAAACGACTGAGGAGAAGATTGAAAAATCTGTAAATACATTTGAAAAAATGTATAATGTAGCAGACCTTTCTAATGATGAAATCAATGCAATAGATTTTTCATCTTGTGAACTTCTCATAGCTACTGAAGATGAGAGTATTTTTACAGCTGATACAAATGTAGTATCAGGATATGATGGAGTATATCTCACAAAATACGATAATGCTGAAATGACAAAAAACGCTTTTACATATTACTATGACAAAGCTGATTTTGTTGAAGCAAATATCGAATTTAAAGTATCTGATAATGAAACAGATGAAACATCCGACACAGCAGATCTTTCAGACATCAATAATGGTGATGATGCCATTTCTGTGCTTAATGACATAGTTGATGAAGGAAAATCTGCTAAAGGTACTATTGCTGTCATTGATACAGGCATTAATGCCGATGAATTGGTTGATAAGGTGTCACTCTTGGGTGATGATGTATCCGATGATAACGGTCACGGTACAAAGATGTATAACTATATCAGAGAAGAGGACGCTGATGCAAAGATACTTTCCATCAAAGCTATGGATAAGAATGGTAAAGGTCAGGTATCTGATGTTTATGCAGCTATCCAGTATGCTATCGAAAAGAAGGCTGATATTATCCTTCTTTCAATTTCTGCGTATAGTACACAAGACAGTGAAATTATAAAAAATGCCATTGATGATGCAACAGACAAGGGTATAGTAGTAGTCGGTGCAGCCGGAAATTACGGAAAGAAAGTTAAATATTATATTCCGGGAAATATTGAAAATGCTGTTATAGCTGGTTCAATAGATAAAGATGGATATAAGAAGGATTTTTCCAATTATGGTGATACAGTAGATTATTATGTAGTATCCGAATCTACATCTGAAGCAGCAGCAAGACTCAGTGGTATAATTTCAAAGAATGGGAAGAGCTTTAATAACGTTTCTGTAGTTCTTCCTGAAAATGTCAATTTTGGAAAGCCCGAAGAAAAAAAGGATGAAGAATTAGACGATAAAGAAGATGAAAAAAATCCTGAAGATAGAACTGGCACTTTTGATGTTCAGGCGTATGATGGTTCTGGTGACGGACAGGCTTACTTGACATATATAGGTGACAAATATGTAACTTGGGGTGATGACACCTACAGATCAAGTTTTGGTGTGGCTACAAGAAAGTTCTTTATTTGTAACGGAAGCGATTATGCGGGAGAAGCTTGGAACGCATACTGCGTTGATCCAATTCTTACCAAACCTGACAAAGGTGTTTATAAGATTTATGAAGTTGGTATATATATTGGTAAAGTAATGTACTATATGTACGGAGCACCTGGATGGGATACTCCATTAAGTTGCCTTGGTGGTATATCATTACACCAATATGTGAATAATCAAGGATATACCTCAGAGGATGGATATGTGACTGTATGTCATTATCTTCTTGCTACACTTGCAGAAACACAGAAACTCGGTGGAACCGGATATTCTGATTCACCAAATTGGGTACAGGGACTTGCCACAGTTCTTGTTAACGGAGCACCGAATCCTCCGAAGGGATTTCACTGTTATTTTGCCTTTTCATTTGAGAAAAACCATGAATGGCAGAATGTATGGGGCTGGAAAATGTCACCTCCTCCATATATGGTAACTCTTGAGAAGAGCAGTACAGTAGCATCTGACAATCGTTCATTAGATGGAATAAAGTATGGTCTGTACAATGCAGAGAATAAACTTATCGCAACGTATACTTTAGGTGCTAACGGAAAAACAAAGGCAATAGATATTTATAAGGGTGTAGGCTCTATAGCGGGTGATGACGATGCAGTAGTTACAGAAGATGGTGCTATATGGTTAGAGTGGTGGTCATCACTTTCATCACAGAAATGGTATTTTAAGGAGTTAAATACTAACTCCAATTACGCTGTAAAGTCATCTGGAATACTTGAGGGTGGAAACTGGAATTCTGAAGTTCCAAAGTATAATATCACTGTAAAACAGGGCGAAAATACTACAGCCAAGGCTTCAGACACACCTGTTTATGGAATGATCGAAGTATTCAAGTATGCCGATAAGGATAAGACAAAGCCTCTTTCAGGAGCAGAATTTACAGTCTACAGTGATGCAGATTGTACTAAGTCCGTTGGAAAGATGGGATATAATGATGGTTCAGGCCGTCATGAATATACAAATGCAAAGGGATACGCTACATTAACAGGACTTACACCAGGAACTTACTATGTAAAGGAGACCAAAGCTCCTAATGGATATACTGCAAGTAAGCAGACATATACTGTTCATGTTAAGGTATCTACCGGACAGGTAAGCTGGGGAAATGCATATATGGGATATGTTTTTGATCCTGTATATTATTTCAACAATTCACTTACAACAGCTGAAAGAAATACTCTTGGAATTAAGAGTACATCAGCTGATAATCTTTCAGCAGAAGATATTGATATAATGTTCAGACATTATATTAAGTATGGGTTATCAAGAGAAGTAACATCTCGTATAGGAACGCCTTACTTCCGTGCAGATCAGTATCTTGCAAACAGACCTGACCTTGCAACAGCATGGGTATCATCAACAGATAAGGCAAACTACAACAACAGCATCAATGTATTTGCTGCTTATCACTATGCACAGCATGGTGCAAGAGAAGGTGCTATGGGAAGATCTCCTGAGTATTATGCTTCATTGAACGAAGGTGTTAATCATGATAATCAGATAAGTGTAGCTGTTCTTGTTTCAAATGAACAGAATCATGCATACGTTGCATTAAAGAAGGAATCATCAAATCCATCATGTTCAAATAATAATCCGAACTACTCTCTTAAGGGAGCAGAGTACAAGATATTTATCTCCAATGCCGATGCAACAAATGCTAAATCGAGCAAGGATTATTCAAAGGCAATCGGAACATTTACTGTAAAAGAAGATGGAACAAGTAATGTAATAGAAGTTACAGATTACATGAATGTAAACCCTACAACAGGTGCTTTTCGCAATACTAATTTCTATGTGATTGAAACAAAAACTGGTAAAAATTATGCAATGGATAACTATCCACATCCAGTACAAGTAACAGCAGATAATAATACTATCGAAAAAGCAAAAGTTCTTTCTGTAGAAGATACACCTATAGATGATCCTATAAATATTACTGTTGTTAAGCAGTTCGCAGATGGACATACTGAACCTCTTCAGGGAGCTGAGTTTACTATCAAATATTATCCTGAAGATACATCTCAGAACTATACATTTTCACAGCTTCAGAGTAAATCTGCCACAGAGACGCAGACACTTACTTCAGATAATAAAGGTAAAATTATCATTAACAATGCAGGAAATTATTGGCCTATAGGCTATCTCACTATTGAAGAAACAAAGGCTCCAACGGGGTTCAAGCTTGAAGATAGTGAAGTAACAGTAAATGGGAAGACAGCACCTACAAAGATGGCATTTGCATTTGTATCTAGCGGTAATACAACGACTGGATATTCAGGAGCAGGAGCAGTTCTTGTAAAGGATGATGGTACAAGAGATGCATCTGTAGCTCTTAATATCAATGTAACTAATCAGATCACATATAACGATGAAGAAATAAGAGCTGATTTCACTATCTACAAGGAAAATGGTACTACAGGACAGAGAATAGCAGGCGTTAAGTACGAAATCATTAACGTTGATACAAATGAGAAGTATGAATTTGTAACAGACAGCAACGGATACTTCAGCTCACAGTCATCATATAAATCACATTCAGCTGAAGGCGGTATGTGGTTCAAGAAGGGTGTTCAGAATACAACTCAGGATAAACCTGATGATACTATGGGAGCACTTCCTTATGGTACATATAAGGTAACAGAAATTGATTCAAAGGGGCTTCAGAAGGAAGAACCTTATACATTCAATGTACGTGATAACGGAACAGTATATAGAGTATTTGACAGATCAAAGACAAGTACATCACAGGTTAACTCAAATATGCCACTTCCGACACTTAAGACATATGCAGCAGTAGTTGTTAATGAAAATGGACAGACAGTTGAAAGTAAGATAGTTCCTGCTTCAGCCGGACAGACCATAAATGATGTATGTACATATACCAATCTCAGATGCAATACAGATTATACTCTGATGGGTACTCTGATGAAAGTTGACAAGAATGGTAATGCGACAGTATTTAAAGATGGTAACGGTAATGATGCAGTGGCAATCAAGCCTTTCAAAACAAAGGCTGCTTACGAGAAGTCACTTTATGAGGCTTCAGGCAAGGAAACAGTAGTATTCAGCAATCTTGATTTTACTGATATCCAGGATACAAGCTTTGTAGTATATGAAAGACTTTATGTAGGTAAGCTTACACTTGATGATATCAAGAATAATAACTTTGATACATCATATGTGGGAGCAAACAACGATACAGTTAAGTTCCCATTAGTACATGAGGATCTTAAAGACAAGGATCAGACAGTTTCTACACCGACTATCGGTACAGAAGCAACATCAAATGACACAACAAAGACAGTTACAAGCGTTGGTGAGATAACCATAGTCGATACAGTTGAATTTAAGGGGCTTGAAATAGGAAAAGAATATCTGCTTTCAGGAAAACTCTATCGCCAGCCGGCTGATCTTACAAAGCAGTATACAGAAGCTGAGATAGAAGCGATGGCTGTTAAGGATAAGAATGGTAACTTCATTACAGCATCGCAGCCTTTTACTCCGACTGCTTCAGATGGCACAACAACAGTAACATTTAAGTTTGATGCATCAGATGTAACTACAGAAGCTGTTTCATACGTTGTATTTGAGACACTTTATGATAAGAGTGGAAAGATAAAGTTTGCGACACATACAGATATATCAGATGATTCACAGTCAGTACATCAGCCGAAGATCGGTACTACAGCAAAGGGTACGGAAGGACGCAAGGAACTTCTTTATACTCAGGGCAAATTTATTGATACTGTAAGCTATACCAACCTTGAACCAGAAACACTTTATAAACTTGTCGGAATCGCAATGGATAAGAAGACTGGTAAAAAGCTTGTTCTTAACGGAAAAGAAGTTAAGGCGAATAAGGAATTTACATCAGTAAAGGCAAATCGTGATAACGGAACAGTTGAAGGCTCTTGGAATTTGGAGTTTAAGCTGACTGAAGATCAGTATGAGGACTTAAGAGGTAAGGATATAGTCATATTCGAGGCTCTTTATAATCAGGAAGGTACTCTTGTTGCAACTCATAATGATATCAATGATATCGGACAGGAACTTGTAGTTCCAGATATTCATACTACTCTTACAGATAAGAAGACTGAAGATCATATTGCTTATCCTGACGAAGAAACAACGCTTATAGATAAAGTATCCTACACAAACCTTCTTGAAGGAAAGAGTTACGTAATGAACGGTACTCTTATGGTAAAGAATACAAATAAGCCACTTCTTGACAAGGATGGAAAAGAAATCAAAGCAAGCAAGCCATTCACGGCTGCAAAGGGTGGTACAGGAACAGTTGATGTTGAGTTTAAATTTGATGCATCTGTGCTTAACATTAAGGGTGAGACACTTGTAGCATTTGAGGAATGTATTCCTTCTGATGGAAAGATCCCTGTAGGCGTTCATATGGATATCAGTGATATAGAGCAATCGGTTAAGATCCCTGACGGTCATACAACAGCTACAGATGCGAAGACCGATGATCACATCACATTTGCTGAAGAAAATGCTGTTATAAACGACGTAATTACATACACAAATCTTATAGCAGACGGAAAGCATGAATATGTAGCAAAGGGTGTATTAATGGATAAGGCAACTGGTAAGCCGGTTCTGGATAAAGATGGTAAGGAAATTACTAATACTGTAAACTTTACACCTTCAGAATCAGATGGAACAGTAACAGTACCATTTGAATTCGATGCAAGTGTTCTTAAAGGACAGAAGATAGTTGTATTTGAAGATGTTTATTACAATAACAAAGAAGTCATAATTCACCACGATATCAATGATGTGGATCAAACAACAACTATCCCGAAGGGACATACTGATGCAGATGATGCACAGACACAGATTGGAATGGGAAATGCAGCTCCTGAAGCACTCATATATGATTATGTATTTTATGATGGCTTATTAGTCGGCAAGGAGTACACATGTGTCGGCACATTAATGAATAAGGCTACAAATAAGCCGTTCCTGGATCAGGACGGAAAAGAAATAACAAGTACAGTTAAATTTACTGCTGAAGAAGAAAGCGGACATATTGTTGTTCCATTTAAGTTTGATGCAAGTCTGCTTAAAGGCCAGAAGGTGGTAGTATTCGAGGATGTATATTACAACGAAAAAGAAGTTATAATTCATCACGATATAACAGATGAAAAACAGACTGTTGTATATCCTGAAGTGACTACTACAGCTACACTTAAGAATAACAAGACTTACAAAGCAGGTGAAACAGTAACTGTATTTGATGAAGTTAAATGTGACAATGTAATCGCCGGCGAAACATATCGCGTAAAGGGATGTCTGATGGATAAGGCTACTGGAAAGCTATTTACTGTTAATGGCAAGGTATTTACTTCTGAAAAAGAATTCGTTGCCAAGAATACATCTGAAACGATAACAGTAGAATATACATTCGATTCAAAGAATGTAGGAAACTTTGACGTAGTTGTATTTGAAGAACTGTATGTTGTAAGAGATATTAATGGTAAGAAGACAGAAGTTCTTGTTGGCTATGAAAAAGATATAGCTAATAAGAATCAAACAGTATCCGTATATACAGTTCCGCAGACAGGTGATAGCATTCCAGTACTTCCGGTTGCTGGAACTGGTGCAGTTGCACTTATTGGAATGGCAACTATAGTAAACAAAAAGAGAAAGAAGAGAGAAGATTAATTTCTTTTTTCAGCTGGTAAGGAAGGAGCAGCTGCGGCTGCTCCTCTCATACAATAATTCATATGGTAATAATACAGAAGTATGTGCTATAATCGCTACGGGTGCTATCAATATAACGGTAGGCGGTTAGTCCTTCTTCGGAGGGACTGTGACCCTCCAAGTATAATAAACACAGGGTAACTTGTTGTTCCTTCCCCGGAAGGCTTGTATTTGAAAGGAGGGCGTGTATATGCTGACAATAGATGGACTTATCGCAGTCATTGCGTTATGTATTGGCTGTTTCAGTCTCGGATATATGATCGGACACGATAAAAATAAACCACAAAAATAACCGCCCTGACCTGAGAAATCAAGCGGTTATTTTTTAACGATTGAATTTAAGGGACTAACCGTCTACTGGTAGCACCTTTTTCTATAATATAACAACAAGAGAGAAATTTGTCAAATCATACAGCAGCCTTGATCCGGCTGCTTTTTTAATGGGAAGAGGCTTATTTATGGAAAATGAATTCAGATATATAACAAGAAGCTTATTTCTGCTGAGTCTTGATCAGGTAGTAATGCTCCCTATAGAATTTAGGCGTATAAAGGCTTCAGAAGGATTTAATGGTGACATAGACAAAAAAAGTGGAACGGTATATTGGTGGACAAATACAGCATTGAAGAATCCAATCCAGAAGAAAGGTGTTCATATAGTATTTTCGGACGGTAGTATATGCAGATGTGTAAGTCAGTCATCTGAATACTGTAACAAAGGAACAATGTGTGATGCAGAATGGGTTGGAGTAGTTCCGGCAATGCATGTATCAATTCGGGAAATTAATACCATGAAAAGGGATGAAGAAGGACATATACTTTATGGACTGAAAGCATCCGGAGAACGTTTTAAATGGAATGATATATCTGAATACATGGATAGAACTACAATACTTATGGCTGAATGTCTTCCGGAGGCGATGAGGTTTGATAAGAAGTTCAATAATTATGATAAATCTGAAATAAAGAAATATCTGAGTCAGTTTACTTTTAAGGAGTTGTAACTGATGCCGTATACAGCCGATAGGCTGTTTTTTTGATAAGTGGGGGTGATTGATTGGAGAAGAAGCAGCGTAAAAGATATATGATGGAGGATGCATTATATAAGAGAATCAGAAAAGCGGTATTACGTTTTGTAATTACAGTCTTATATAGCGTAGAGCTGATATACGAAATTCACAGATATATCGGAAGTCATGACAGAAGGCTTATAACTGGTATTATTCTGCTTTTTATCATATTCGGAATACTCATATGGTTTCTGTTTGTTTCAGTCTATAGCCTTAAGAAGACAATGGAGCTGCTCTTTGAAGAAATCTATGAAACCGGAAACTTGGACGGAAGACAGGAAGGGGTAAAAGATTTTATTAAGGAAGTTAATAAAGGTTTTGATGAAGCGTTCGGAAGGAGTGATGAACTATGATCATAACAGGAAGGGAACTGGTTAAGTATATCAATGAAAATCCGGATAAAGAGTTTGTGGTTGAACTGATACAGAAAGAGGAGAATGTCACGGTAAACAAGAGAAGAAATAAAAGGAGAGTGATAATTTATGAGCCTGAGTCTAAACCAAAACGTGATCTATAAAGATGAAGACGATATGAAGCTTGACGTGGTGCAGGTAAGACTTGTAAAGGATGCACCTATACTTTCTGATTTCAGGATCAATAGTCCGGAGGCAGCAGTAAAACTTTTGGGAGAGGAAATGTCACAGCTCGATAGAGAATATGTCTGCGTGATTAATCTGAGGAGTGACGGGACACCGATAAACTGTTCAATAGTGAGTGTTGGATCCATAGATAAGTCGGTAGTGTCATGTTCGAATCTATTCAAAACGGCGATACTTTCCAACGCATCATCAATCATCGTGCTGCATAACCATCCTTCATCATCTCTTGAACCATCAGATCAGGATATAAATATAACAAGAAGGATTATGATAGGTGCCAAACTCATGGATATACAGATGATGGATCATATTATCGTTGGAGCAGGAAATACGGAACAGTATTATAGCTTCAGAGAATTTGACCGCATGGATTATATCGAGCGTGCAGTTAACCGGGAACTTAATGGAATTATATATACGACCGGATCGCTTGATAGTGTGGCTGAAAAATCAGAAGAGATTCTTGAAAGGTAGGTGTGCAGGTATGGAGAATAATTATGATGATGTGATTGAAAGATTCTGTGGATATATAAATAAAAATATTATTCCATCTTTTAGGGATTATCATCCTGAAATCGACAGACTTGTTGTCACCTTAAATGAAACTTTAAAAAATGCATCGGCGTATGAGCCATATATGCCAGTAAAGGACAGATACGATATTTTAGACGCTGCGCTTGCATTTATGGAGAATAATCCGGGAATGGAGATAACAGGGGATAATGTTAAAAAAAATATGGAAACATTATCCGATACATATATTATTCTCCAGCTGAAGAAGGATATGCTCTCTAATATAGGTTTTGAAAGTATGACTTTCCTGAAGCGTAATAATATTGATGTAAAGCTGGATAACTATGATGTTACATATTCTGGAAAGATATCATCGTTAACGGATAGTTATGGGAAATTAACCAGGGATCAGGATTACCTGGATACTATATATGGTAAATTCAATGTAGAAAGACCGCAGGATTTTAAAGGCAGATCTCTATCTGTAAGTGATGTAGTAGTCTTATGCAGTAATCATTCATTTAATGCGTACTATGTGGATAGTATTGGCTGCTATAAGCTCGATGAGAATTTTATAACGAGATCCGAAGCGGTAGGAATGGTTGATAAATGGCTTCTGAATAAAAAGGAAATGAATAATTATGATGAAGCAGGTAATGATACAGAAATGACCGGAAGAAAGATAGTAAACAGCTTTTATAAGAATATGGCTGAAGTTTATAGGAATCGAGCGGAAAAAGGATTATTCAGTAAAGATGAAATGTTGAGTAAAGCAAGAATATATGATTTCCTAGCAACCTGTACTAGTGAAGATATAATTAATATTTATAACAGTGGAGCATTTAATGATATAACTGAAGCTTATGCACGAAAAGCTTTATTCTTTCAGCAGGTAGACTATAATACAGCAGGTAATGTTATAGCGGAGATAAAAAGTCTGCATGATCTTGAATCAGTCAAAAGTGTAACTGATTGGAATAATGAAACAGACAGTGAAAAGAAATGGGATGAGGGAATCGAAATCTTTAATGAAAAGAGTGATGAATACGAATTATAGAAACCGGTAATTGTAGGGAATGTAAACAAGGTAAGAATTATAAGGAGGATCCCAATTATGGCTTACAAAACATCAGAGGAAAAGTTTTATGAGGTTCAAAGACTTAGAGACAGAACTCTAGCAGGTCTTACATCATCAGCAGATATATGGAAGGATTTCCTGAAGACTGCATGTAGGGTGTACAGATATAAATTTGATGATCAGGTTCTTATTTATGCGGAAAGACCTGGTACAGTAGCGGCCACTTCATATGATAACTGGAACAATGTGCTTCATTGTTACGTAAAAAGCGGTTCAAAGGGAATTGCACTTATAGATGACGAGGAAAAACATAAGCTGCGTTATGTATTCAGCATGAATGATGTTGTTCCGGTAAGAAATATAGGTAGACTCCCACATATATGGAATGATTTCTCAAAAGAAGACATACCCAGAATTATAGGTGTTATTGAGGAAAAATACGGATATAAACTCAGTGATTCTGATTTCAGCAGTAAGATAATGGAATTGGCTGGAAGAATTGCAGATGATATATCCGAAAATCTATATGAGGAACTCCGAGAAGATACGGTAAGCAAGCTTTGGAATCTTGATGAAGAAGAACAGCTTCGTGCAGTAAAGACGACATTGGCATCAAGCATTGCCTGGTCTGTATTATACAGATGCAATTATAATACTGATGTTATTACTGGCGGTTTGATAGATTTCAGCTATCTCGGAAGCTTTAATACCCCAGAATCTATTACTATGCTCGGTATGACAGTGCAGGGGCAGAATGAAGAGATACTTAAGACTCTGACAAGTGAGATAGATCTTATCAATGCCGAGATAAAGACCGGGAATGAAACAAAATCACGAGATGAATCTGAGAATATAACCCAATTACGAAGTATAAAAGATATTGCTGCTGATTTGGATGAATGGTATCATGGTTATGATCTATATGGATATAATGATGCGGTTGATAACAGAGAAGAGAATGTAAAAAATCTCGCTGAAGCAATTAACCATGGTAAAGTTGATAATATTATTTCATTCCTTAAAGAAGCTGTTGAAAATGAAGAAGGATCAGATGAAGATATAAAGACAGCAAAGACTCTTCTTGAGGAATTAAACAGCATTCAAAATGGAGGATATGCTAATGAAAGAAGGAATGACAGAAGTAACTCAGGTTACGGAAGAACAGAAAACGGAAGAACCGATGGAACTGACATACAGGCAGGAAGGGGACTATCTGATACCAAATCTTCTGATAGGTGGACTGACAGAGGAGGAAGCAGAGGAGAAGGACAGAAAGCTGATGAAACAGATCCGCAAATGGGGATATCAGAGGAAGGAATATCTGAAGTACTACAAGCACCATTTATTCGTGGAGTATCTGATGGAGGGAATGCTCCTGGAACACTGTCTGGAGGTTCAGAAGACAGCTTACGAAGCGGAAGAACGGATGATAGAGGAACTGAAGAAGAAAGAAGGAGTGACAGAGGAACTGAAGCAGTCAGACTGGATGACATACGTTCGGAGGTTGAACTCGATACAGAACAGGGTAGAGGAGATAGTGAGGAACGAGTACATTTACACAGAGGGGTATCCGGACGAATCGAAGAGATGGAAGTCGAGGGAGGAGATAAATCAGGAGATAGAGGACGATCCGAACCTGACGAGAGAACAGAAGGACGATATGAAGGCAATGCTAAAGTAGCAGGGGAGGTGATTGAGCATTCCCCAACAACATCTGAATATAATAACGGAATAAAAGCAGAGGTATCATATGAGCAGATGTCATTGTTCCCTCTGATGTCCGAACAGATAGGAAACATCGAAGCAGCAGCTTCTGAGATTAAGACTCAGATACCTGCTGCTTTTTCAATGTCAAATGATAGTGTGGATGAACTTATCAAAACCGGAAGTGGGAAGAAGCATAGCCGTGATAGGATATTTGAATATTTCAGCAGAAAGCATTCCAATGAGGAGATATCAGAATTCCTTAAGAATGAATATGGTAACGGAGCAAAGGGATTCCTTATAGATGGAAATGATATTTCTGTCGGATTTGATGAAGAAGGAATGAAATTTGCTTACGGAAGACAGGTGCGTGGGCATATTTTTAAGGAACTATCATGGGATGAAGTAAGGGAACACATTTACTGGATGATGGTAAATGGCGAATATATGTCAAACAGTGAGACTTATCTTGTAGATGAATATATCAGGACAGAACTTGCTGATGAGCTATACTTTTACTTCCGTGATCAGATAGACGAATATCCTGATACAGATTTCAAAGCTAACAATTATCCGGAGACTGTAGAAAATTTAAAAGAAATACTTACAGATGCGTCCAGGGCAGTAAATATCCATGCGTTTGTTTTAAAGACCGTAAGCGAAATAAATGAAGGAAGTAGAAGCGTGAAATGGAGACTTAGGACGTCACCGGATGAATTATACAGAAAGCTTGATGATTATCTCACTCTCAGAAGGACCGAGTATGTACAGAAGGAAAATGTTGAAGTTATCCAGCAGGCATTTATAACCCAGGATGAGATAGACAGTGTACTTACAAAGGGAAGCGGTTTCTCGGAAGGAAAGATGCGTATATATGATTATTACACATCCGGAGAACATTCAATACAGGATAAAACTTCTTTTCTGAGACAGGAGTATGGGACCGGTGGCAGTACGTCGGCTATTACAGGAGCAGATAACAGTTATCAGGATCACGATTCGAAGGGCATAAAAATATCCAAGGGAAATATAATGGAGCCGTATGCGACCGTAACGCTTAATTGGACAAACGTCGCAAAGAGGATAGACAGTCTTATATCTGAAAACAGATATATCAGACCGGCTGAAAAAGAAATCTTTGATAGGTGGAAGATACGTAACGAGGACAATAAGAAGCTTCACAGCTTTGAAGAAAGAACTGCTGAACTCATGAATTATGAATCTTTCGGAACATATTCCGCATATGATCTAAAGAATAATATCTGGACTATACTTAACAGCAAGTTTGACGATACAGATGTAAATCCACTTAATGATATAGATATAAAGAATATTGCCATCTATGGAAGTCGTTCGAGAGGTCTTGAGAGAGAGGATTCAGATCTTGATGTAGTTGTTCAGTATGAGGGAGATATTAAGGAAAGTGAAATATTTAATCTCCTTAATTACTCTGCAGATAACTATATAAGTAATGTAAAGGTGGACTTCAATCCGATAAGAGAAGAAGAAACGGGACTTATAGGTGATTATCTTGAGAAAGCGGAAGAATATCTGAGAAATAAACCACAAGAGAATATTATTGAATATACTCCGGATCCTTCATATTATGTTCGGGATTATGTAGAGAATCTCCTGGAGGATAACGAATTATATGTAACACTTAACTACATTATGAATCAGCCTATCATGTATGCTGAAGATATAAGGGAAGTGTTTAAGGGGGCACACTTTACTGAAGGCCAGGGCGGTGAAGTATTAGGTGCCCAGGGACCGTGGATACAGATGTTCAGCGATAAGATAGTCATACAGGCCAAAACAAGAGTTTCAGGAAAAGTTGTAAGTAGTAATGATTATGAAGTATCATGGGATACCATCATTAATACTGCAAAGCAGATATTGGATGATAATAGGTTGTTCGATTCAGAAGGGCTGAAGCTTAAGGAACGTAGTCTTATGGCAGATATGTTCTTTGAGTTTTATAGTCATGTTCCTGAAGGAATGAGATTCCCTGATGATATATGGGGAATTAACCCTGAAGAAATGGTTGGAATGGATCAGCATGCCTTTCTTACAGAATTTATTCACAGACCGGATAATGCAAAGGCTATAGCAGCAAGATTGAATGAGGATCTGGCACAGATTCCTGAAAGCTTTGCAGCATCATATCAGAATAAAGGAAAGGATATTCCTTACCATGGTGGAACATATGCTGATAAAAAGATAATGGCAGATATATTCACAAGATGGACAGAAGGAAAGTATTCGTTCTTTACAGACAGACCTTTTATCTTTGATTTCAGCAGGTTCTATAATCGTATTCTCGATAAATATGATGATGAAAAGCTTGAAACAGCTGAAAAAAGAAGCTCTGAGAGGACTGAAAATGATGTTCCGGAGTATAATAATAGGGATGAAGGTTCTGAAAATGCGTCTGACAGCCTTTTTGTAGATGATATAGTAACCGGAAATGATGCAATATCAGAAAATACTGAAAACACAGTAACAGAAGAAATAACAGAATATGATATAGCTTCAGGATCGGAAACAGTTGAAGATAATAAAGACAGAACTGAAACTAAGGAAAATGCTTTACAGGCTCCGATAGGTAATTACCATATCAGCGATAACCATATAGGTGAAGGTTCAGCAAAAGAGAAATTTGTAAATAATATAACAGCTATAACGCTTCTTAAAACACTTGAATCTGAAAATAAGATAGCAACAGCAGATCAGCAGGAAGTCCTTGCCCGTTATGTAGGATGGGGCGGCCTTGCAGATGCCTTCGATAACACTAAGGAAAACTGGTCAGCTGAAAACAAGCAGCTAAAGGAGCTTCTTACAGAAGAGGAATATAAGGCTGCAAGAGAAAGTACATTGAGTGCATTTTATACTGCACCTGAAGTTATAAGTGGAATATATGATACCCTGGGAAGACTTGGATTTAAAAAAGGAAATATACTTGAACCATCAATGGGAATCGGAAACTTTTTCGGAATGATGCCGCCATCGATGGAGAAGAGCAGACTCTACGGTGTAGAGATTGACAGTATATCCGGAAGGATAGCAAAGCAGTTGTATCCGAAGGCAAAAATATATAATACAGGTCTTGAACAGACGAACTTTGCAAGTGACTTCTTTGATGTTGCAGTCGGAAATGTTCCATTCGGAGACTTTTCGGTGTACGATAAGGAATACGTCAAGCAGCATTTTCTTATTCATGATTATTTCTTTGCGAAGACGATAGACAAGGTGCGTCCAGGAGGGGTTATAGCCCTTATCACCAGTAAGGGTACAATGGATAAACAGTCTGAGAATGTACGTAAGTATATATCGGAGCGTGCTGAGTTTCTAGGTGCAGTCAGACTGCCAAATACTGCATTTAAGGCAAATGCAGGAACTGAAGTTACATCAGATATCATTTTCCTGAAGAAACGTGACCGTTTAGTAAGTGAGGATGAATCATGGCTTCATATAAGTACAGATGATGCAGGGATTGATATCAATCAGTATTTTTCAGATTATCCGGAACAGATTGTCGGACATATGGAAGTTGTTTCGGGAAGATTCGGGCCGGAATCAGCATGTGTTCTGGATGATAATGAAGACTTCAGTACGTTGTTCGAAAGGGCGATAAGTAATATAAATGGAGAATATGAAGACCTGGAAAAAGAAACCGAACTGAGAGATATAACTATACCGGCAATACCGGGAGTAAGAAACTTCAGTTATACGGTTATCGATGATAAGGTATATTACCGAGAAGATTCGGTGATGCGCCCGATAGATGAGAATTCATCCAAATTAGACAGAATCAGGGGAATGGTTGAGCTGAGGGAGATCACAAGAGAACTGCTTGATATGCAGCTGGGGGATTATTCCGATGAACAGCTTGCCGATAAAAGGAAACAGCTTAATGATAAATATGACAGCTACGTAAAGCAATATGGTCATATCAATACCAGAAGTAATAAGCAGGCGTTTTATGAAGACGCAAGCTACAGCCTTCTTTCATCACTTGAAAACACTAATGAAAAAGGTGAATTCCTAAGCAAAGCTGATTTGTTTTCCAAGAGGACAGTCAAGAAGGCGGAAGTTGTCGAGAGCGTTGATACTGCATCAGAGGCACTTATCGTATCCATAAATGAGAAGGCAGAGGTTGACCTGGAATATATGTCGCTGCTTACCGGTATGGATGAGGATAAAATTAAGCAGGAACTGGCAGGTGTCATATATGAAGATCCTGTAACAAAGAAGTACCTGACAGCTGAAGAATACCTTTCAGGAAATGTCCGTGAAAAACTGAAAACAGCAGAAATATTTGCTGAAAATAACAGCAGTTACATTGTTAATGTAAAGGCGCTGGAGAATGTTCAGCCGGCACGACTTGAGGCATCTGATATAGATATAAGACTTGGTGCTACATGGATACCGGTTGAAATGGTCAATCAGTTTATGCTTGAAACTCTAAAGACACCACGGCATCTGTCATATAAATATCAGTGGCAGAAGGAAGCATATGTTGAGGTTCAGTTATCACCTTCAGGTGAATGGAATGTTAAAGGAAAGAATCTCGACAGGGGAAATCCGGTAGCTAACAGTACGTATGGAACAGAAAGGGCAAATGCTTACAGAATACTTGAAGACAGCCTTAATCTGAAAGACATCAAGATATATGATACGGTAACAGAGGATGGAAAGGAGAGAAGAATCCTCAACAGGAATGAGACTATGGTAGCACAGCAGAAGCAGGAGGCTCTGAAAGAAGCATTTAAAACATGGATCTATGCAGATACAAAGAGGAGAAATATTCTGGTAGATATATATAATGAAAGATTCAACTGTATTCGTCCAAGAGAATATGATGGTTCGTATATGACATTTCCGGGAATGAATCCGGAGATTGAACTTAGACCGCATCAGAAGAATGCAGTAGCTCATCAGTTATTCGGAGATAATACACTTCTTGCACATTGCGTTGGTGCAGGAAAGACCTGGGAAATGGCCGCAGCTGCTATGGAGAGTAAAAGACTTGGACTCTGCAGGAAGAGCCTGTTCGTAGTTCCGAATCATCTTACTGAGCAGTGGGGCAGCGAGTTTCTTCAGGCATATCCGGGAGCACATATACTTGTAGCTACAAAGAAGGATTTTGAACCGGCTAACAGAAAGCGTTTCTGTTCAAGAATAGCAACCGGAGAATATGATGCAGTAATTATCGGTCATACCCAGTTCGAGAGGATTCCATTATCAAAGGAGAGACAGATCTATACCATGCAGCGCCAGGTTGATGAGATAACAGAAGCGATTGCTGCTGCGAAGGCTGCTGATGGTTCAAAATTCTCAATCAAGGATATGGAAAAGACCAGACAGAAACTTGAAACAAGAATAAATGAGCTGAGTGATGACAGTAAGAAAGATGATGTAGTAACCTTTGAGCAGTTGGGTGTAGACAGATTATTTATAGATGAAAGCCATTTCTATAAAAATCTTTATCTTTACACGAAAATGAGTAATGTTGCCGGAGTACAGGCTACCGCAGCACAGAAATCACAGGATCTGCTTGCGAAATGTATGTATATGGATGAGATCACAGGAGGTAAGGGTATAACATTTGCAACCGGCACACCTATAACCAACAGTGTAACGGAGATGTATACGAATATGAGATACCTTCAGTATTCAAGGCTTGTCGATATGCAGATGACACAGTTTGATTCCTGGGCATCAACATTTGGAGAAACTGAAACAACTGTGGAGCTTGCACCTGAAGGAACCGGGTACAGGGCAAAGACAAGGTTTTCAAGGTTCTATAATCTGCCGGAGCTGATAAGTGTATTTAAGGAAGCTGCAGATGTACAGACATCAGACATGCTGAATCTTGATGTTCCTGAAGCAGAGTATGAGAATATAGTACTTCAGCCTTCCGAATTGCAGAAAGAGATAGTACAGAGCCTTGCAGAGCGTGCCGAGATTGTCCGGAATGGAGGTGTGGATCCGTCAGTCGATAACATGCTGAAAATAACAAATGACGGGCGTAAGCTTGCTCTGGATCAGAGACTTATTAATCCGGATCTTCCGGAAAATGAAGACTCAAAGGTAAAGGCATGTGTAGAAAAAGCATATCAGATATATGAAGAAGAAGCAGAGATGAAAGGTGCACAGCTTATATTCTGTGATCTTTCTACACCGAAGGGCGATGGCTCCTGGAGTGTATATGATGATGTAAGGGACAAGCTTATAGCAAAGGGAGTCCCGAAGGAAGAAATAGCATTCATACATGATGCTAATACGGAGGTTAAAAAGAACGCACTGTATGCCAAGGTAAGATCCGGCGAGGTGCGTTTTTTACTTGGTTCAACACAGAAGATGGGTGCAGGTACAAACGTTCAGGACCGACTTATAGCTCTGCATCATCTGGATGTACCGTGGAGACCTGCAGATATCGAACAGCAGGAAGGACGTATAATCCGCCAGGGTAATCTGTATAAGGATATTAAGCCTGTAAAAATATTCAGATACGTAACAGAAGGTACATTTGATGCATATTCATGGCAGGTAATAGAGAATAAGCAGAAGTTTATCAGCCAGATAATGACATCAAAGGCTCCGGTGAGAAGTTGTGATGATCTTGATGAAGCAACGCTTACATATGCCGAAGTGAAGGCTCTCTGTACAGGTAATCCATACATTAAAGAAAAAATGGATCTGGATATCCAGGTAACAAAGCTTAAACTGCTCTATTCAAGTTATAAGGCTGATCTGTTCCGCCTGCAGGATGATATATCAATACGTCTTCCGGCACAAATCGCAAAACTTACAGAACGTATAGATGGTCTGGAAAAGGATATGGCATCATATGAATTGCATTTGGCTGAAATGATTTCTTCTTCTCAGCAGGTAGAGCAGATATCTATGTCTGTAGATACAGAGGTGAAGACTGAAACAGAAGATGATAAGTCACCGTTCTGTATTACAATAGGAAATAATACTTATACGGAACGTAAAGAAGCAGGACAGGCATTACTTGTAATGTGCAAGAATGTAACACGTACACCAAATACATATATGCATATAGGTAGTTATATGGGCTTCAGCATGGATGCAATGTTTGATACATTCAATAAGACTTATAACGTAAAACTCAAAGGTGCAGTAAGCCATTATGTTGAATTAAGTACTAATGATTACGGTAATATAATGAGAATAACGAATAAGCTCAGGAGTCTTCCAAAGGAACTTGAAAGACATAAGCAGACTCTTGATACCCTTACAAATGAATTAAATAATGCGAAGGCTGAAGTGGAAAAGCCGTTTGATAAGAAAGAGGAGCTTGACAGTAAAATGAAAAGGCTTGCTGAATTGAACATACTTCTCAGTCTTGATTCTGATAAGAATGAAGGCGTGGAAAGTGATGGTTCTGATAATTCCGGGTCAGATTCAGAAATAGGAAGCGGTAATGGAAATACAAATGGTGATTCCTATATTGATATGGTATCAAGATAGACACAAATATACAAAAAAGCACTTGTCATTGGCAGGTGCTTTTTTAAATGGGAGGAATCAGATGGGAGAGATAATTAGGTATAGCAATGGAAAGATATATATCCCACCGGATGAAGTGGAGAGAGCAAGACGGATAGGGTGTCTCGATTATTTCAGACAGTCACGAAATGCGGAACTGAAAAGAGTAGGAAGAGACTACTGCATAAAGGACCATGACAGCTTCAGAATGTCCGAGAATGGTAAATGGGTATGGTATTCCAGAAATGAAGGTGGTAATGATGCTATTTCATATCTAATGAAGATAGAAGGAAGAACATTTCAGGAAGCTTGTATAGAAGTTCTAAATGCCGTTCCGGTGAATAATGAAATTAGAGCACGTCAGCCACAAGATGATCAGCCTCGTAAACTGGATCTTCCATTGAAGGATGATGATTCGTCCATGATAAGGAATTACCTTATTGGTAAGCGTGCAATAGATCCTGAAATAGTAGACTATTTTATCGCAAAAGGAGATATATACCAGGACAAGAAATATAAATCAGTATGTTTTGTAGGACGTGACAAGGATGGAATTCCAAGAATAGTAAATGTAAGGGGCATAAGCAGCTCTTTTCAGAATACAGCACCGGGATCCGACAGATCGTATGGATTTAACCAGTATTATCCGGAGAAGAACTCACTGCATATATTTGAAGCTCCTATTGATATGCTCAGTTATCTTACAATCATTAAGGAAAGCGGGCTGAATTTTAAGAATTTCAATATGCTGTCACTATCCGGGATATATTCCGCAAAGGACGTAGAAAACTCAAAAAAGCCGAAAGGACTTGAGAAGTTTCTGGAAGAACATCAGCACATAAAAGAAATATATATCCACTTTGACAATGACGGAGCAGGAATAAATGCTGCCAAGGCAGTTATGTATCTGTATCAAGATTACAAAGTAGAAAATCAGCCACCGCCAAAGACATATAAGGATGTAAACGAATATCTGATAAATCGAGATATAAGAAATGTCAGTAGAGCTAATGGAAATGATTACAGAGGAAGGTGATGAAATGAGGAAAATATATACAAGAGATGATAACAAACGTCCGTTCCGAACCAATCTTACATTAAATGAGTATGAAAATGATATGTTAAATCTTAAGGCTGCAAAATGTGGTATGGATAAATCAAGATATTTACGTGAACTTATATGCAGTAGTTGCCCGGTTGAAGCTCCGCCACCAGCATTTTACTGGGTTTATGATGACCTTAACAAAATTGGAGTTAATATTAATCAGATAGCAGCCACAGGGAATGCTACAGGATTTATATCTCCTGAAGATGTGGAATATCTTAAAAGATCCGTTGAAGAGATAAAAAAAAGACTGACTGAAATGAGGCAAATAGTATTATCGTCAAAGCCATATTCCGCTACATATTTTGAGGCTCTTGCACTGGCTGAAAAAGAAGCAAAAAAGCGTGGCGAAGAACCGCCTACAGAACTGGACGAGATAATACCGCCGGTTGAGTATAAGGATGAGGACTATAAAACTGAAGATTATCCGTTTGATGTTACGAAGAAAAGAAGAAAGAAACGTACAATCAGAGTTCAGAAAAAGCAGGGTGATTAAATGGCATATACGAAGCTGTGGCCTGTAAGGGGCAGTTATGGTAATGGGAAAATGGTGGTTGGAAAAGTTGTTGAATATGATATGAATGAAGCCAAGACCACTGAGAAAATTGCTGAAAAAGATGTAATAGAGATTGATATAAGCGGAAAAGTAAACGATACGCTTACTTCAGATCAGGTAACAAATATAATCAGTTATACATCTGATTCGGATAAAGTGGGAGAGCAAAGATACATTACAGCCATAAATTGCACTGAAGAAAATTGCATTGAAGAAATGTGTTATACTAAGCAGCATTTTGGAGAACGTGGAAATCGAGTTATGTATCATGGTGTGCAGAGCTTTAAGCCTGGTGAAATAGTTCCGGAACAAGCTCATAAAATCGGAGTTAAGTTGGCAGAGGAATTATGGGGAGACAGGTTTGAAGTAGTGGTAACTACTCATCTTGACAGACATCATATTCATAATCATTTTGCGATTAATTCTGTATCATTCATAGATGGTAAAAAACTTGTGTGGGATACGGAATACAAAAAGATGCAACAGGTATCCGACAGGCTATGCAGAGAGGCTTCGTTAAATATAATAAATAGAGATGAGGAATCCGGTCATTCTCACAGAGGTGTTATGAGAGCTGCTTCTGAAGGAAGATATACTCTTGAAGGGATAGTTAAGGAAGATATAGATGTGTGTATAAAATGTTCTAAAAGTATTAATGATTGGTTTTCTCTTATGGAAAGTAAAGGATATAGAGTTAATACAGAAAGAAAATATCTTCGTGTATATCCTTATGGTCATGATAAGCCTATACGTATTGACAGAAGGTTTAAGGAAAGATACGGAGAGGATTATACGATTGATGGGATCAAGGCTAAGATAATGGAAAATCTTGCGCAAGGCGGATACATAGATGCAAGGGATCTCGGAAATATTGGTGCTGACTCAAATATCGGATATCTCATAGAAAAACGAGACCTGAAAGACTCAAATGGAAAGGAGATAAAAAGCTATGGCTTTAAAAATCCGGTTAAGGTAACAGGAATTCAGAAGACATATAACAGATATCTTATAATACTTGGAGTATATCCTTCAAAACACAGGACTGGAAGAGCAGCAAGAACACATTATCTGCTCCGAGAGGACTTGCTTAAGCTTGACAAATATATTAATGAGAATAACTTTCTTATAAGCAGAGGGATTACTGATACAGAGGCTCTTAAGGAAACAAGAAAAGCAGAAGCATATGAACTTAGCCAGATGTATCAGCAGAGAAATAAATTGAGAAACAGGATCAGACGGGCGGATGAATCTGTTCTGCCAGATTTAAGAATCTGTCTTTCTGAAGCAAATGCATTAATAAAGTCACAAAAGAAGATAGTTTTTTACTGCAATGATATCTTGCGGAATGTTGACGATATGGCAAGAAAGATAATGATGTCAGAGGAGATTAATTCTGATAAGAAAAATAATAACAAAGACATGAAGTATAACGAGAATGAAAGAAGGTGAGTAACATGGATAACGGATCACGTGAAGCTGAACAGGTTATACGTCTGGCGTTTGAAGGAATGCAGTTTATGCTGAAGATAAGTGGTAAAGCTGCAATGGGAATGATGGATATGATGAGCGCACTTGCAAAGGAAAAAAAGAAGACAAGTGGATACATGAGGTTAAAGAATTTGCTTATGTCTGGGGCTGAGCTGAAGGTGTTTTCCATAAAGGGAGATGACAAGTTTGCAACCTTTGCCAGGGAGGCGAAAGACTGGGGGGTAGTATACAGTGTAGTAAGAAGAGAAGATGAGGATAAAGCTGAACAGATATATGAGGTCATGGTAAAGGCAGAGGATGCATCGAAGCTGAACCGAATGTTTGAGAAATATAACATTCTTGCGGATGTTTCTGTAATAGAAAACGTAAACTCTTCAGCTGTTCAAAATGAAGTGCCTGAACCTTCGGTAGAGCAGCTTGATCAGGTTAAGGAAATGATCTTGAATAATGTATTCCAGGTTGATTCTGATGGAAAAGAATTATCTGAGGATATGAGGAAAATAACCATAGAGAGAGTCTTTGATGTTTATAAGACCATCAAGATAGCGCCATCACTGATAGATCATAATCACTCGACCGAGACGGAAAGCTGTATTCGAGTTCCGGGAACCTATGGCGATACAGTAAGATATTTCATGATTGAAAACAAGTATATGGCTGATTTGTATGGAAATAACAGCATGTATGTTGCTGTTATAAGTCCGGATACACCATTTGCACTTATGGATAATCAATATCATATATCAGAAGTAGTATATGGTTCGGAATTAATAGATGAACATTTCTGGAAGACAACAGCTCCTGCAAGAGCAGATAAAATCATTAGGGAAAATCCTGACCGAAATGAGAGGGTTTCAAGGGATATGCTTAATATGGTCATGAATCCTACAGCAGAACAGATGAAGGAGATGAATGAAAACCCGGAAGCATTGGCGGCGGACCGAACAGTAGGCGAGAATCAGTCCGCCGCATTCTCAAAAATTTATAGATATGATGGACAGAAACCAGCATACAGACCATCAGTCAGAAAGGAAATTGACTCTATTTTGAATCAAGGTAATAACGTGGTGGATATGGAGGTGGTTACGAGAAGGGAATCTCTTAAATCACGGCTATCTCCGTACAGTGCTGTCAATGATGATCTGTATAATGATGACGCTTTTAAGATGGTAGCTGAAGCTATCGATTCATATCAGATCCAGAATGGGATGGAGGTATCGAGATGAATAATGATATATATGCTTACAGTGGTTCTTATGATATGGAAGAAAGAGTTTATCACGATGAGGAAATGGAAGTTGATGAATTTGAGACAGGTGACCTTGTTGAGTACATGATGGAGAGTACTGCTCGGTCAGAATATAAACCGCTTACTGTTAATGAACCTAAAGATGTATATTCTATGTTGGATATATATACAATCAGTCTCACAAGTGATGCGAGAGAGTTTACATACTTTTTAAATTATGCATTTGGCATTAATCGATATTACCGTACATATGATGCGGGTAATCTTATGTTAATGTACTATCAGAATCCAAATGCGACGTATGTATACGATCGTGAGATATGGCAGAATCAGCTTGGAATCACTATAAAAGATAATGCAATTCCTATGGTGATACTTGAGAATTTAACGCAGATAAAACCTGATTTAAGTAATATTGACAGCTTATATGTAAGTGAGGCATATGATATATCGGATACATTTTCCTATTTGGAAGGAGATACAAGATACAAGTTTTTAGATAATGGGGAAGCTGCACAGTCGATAATAGAATTAAGACCATGTTACATAGGGAAATCAGATTCGGGATTTATGGGAAAACATGTAGTATATGATCCAGTATATGATTACATCCTCACTAGTGGTGGCTGCAAGGATTATGAGGAGGTATTTGCTGAGTTCTGTAGAGAATATTTCCATTATTATGTTCGGCATATGATGGATGATGAGGATTTGAAAGAGGAAAAGGAAACCGGTAAAAAGGTACATAAAAGATATACAAAGGATAAATTTGATGTATATGCTGATATAGCAGCCATGGTACTAAGTAATCTTTATGGTATGTATCCGGAGAATTTCAACTTCCGAGTTATAGAACCGTCATTTAAGAACAAGACGCCGGGAGTGATTCGTGCCGAATTGAGCATCATTTTTGAACTAATCTATGAGATGGATAATAGGATACAGGCATATCTTTATAACAAAAGATATACTGATAATATTGTCAATACGGCTTCAGACAATGCTGTGGCTACAAACGGTTATGCAGAGGAAAGTGGAGGAGGTGAGTGCTTATGATATATGAACGGCGCAGGCAGGCAAAGCTTGTAGCCTTTATTCTGTACCCATTTGTGGTCATATTTACTTACAGATTTGCACCGTTTGAAGGATTTGGACTGTTTGAATTTGCTGAATATTTTGCAAAAGAGATTTCTGAAGATCCATTCAGATTTACGTATTCCAGTAATTTTTGGAAAGCTCTTCCCTTGGTAACGATGATATATGTATTTATTGTACTTATTTATATATCATCAATGAAAAATACACGTTATGGAGAAGAGTTCGGATCGGCAAGATGGGCATCTGTAGGCGAGATAAACAGAAAATTTAAGACCATAAAGGAATTTTATGAGCGGGAAATTGAATTTGAGAAGGAAATAGGACAGAATCCACTTATGGAAATGTGGCAGAGTTATATTTTATTCTCGTCACGGCTTAGAGTAAGCATTCTGTCGAACTGTGATAATATTAATACGCTTGTTCTTGGAGGACCAGGAACTGGTAAATCACGTACATTTATCATTCCTAATATAATGCAGCTTAACTCAAATATAGTGGTCACTGATCCCAAAGGAGAAATTCTGGCGAAGGTAGGTAATCTTTTAAAGATGGCAGGATATGATATAAGGATTCTTGATCTGAAGAATCCTTACAAGAGCTGGGGATATAATCCGTTTAAATATTTTAGAAATGATGATGATATTTTCAAGTTCGTTAAAAATATGTGGGAAGCCATGAGCGACAAAACAGCTCAGAAGGGTGAGCAGATATGGGATGACCAGGCAAAGAATATGCTCACTTCAATCATGCTGTATTTATATTATTATGCACCTATTGAAGAGCAGAACTTTGATATGGTTCTTGAGATAATGTCTATAATAGACAGCTCTGAGGAAACAGCCGGAAAGAAAAACCTTCCAAAACCTCATGAGATACTATTCGATAGGATTCCGCATAATAGTTCAGCTTATAAGTATTTCTCTATGTGGAATTCAGCAAAGGGAAGAACTCTCAGTTCAATAGTAGCAACGTTGTCTGCTAAAATGGCAATATTCTCACTTCCATCAATGAGAAAACTTACATATTATGACGAGATGAATATACTTGACCTGGCAACAAAGAAGGTTGCTGTATTTATGCTTTTACCGGATGATAATAACGTATATAATTTCCTGGCTGGAACGCTTTATTCGCAGATGTTTCAACAGCTTTATGATTATGCGGATAATGTTATCGTCGGACCTCTGCCACGTCATGTAAGATTCTATATGGACGAATTTGCCAATATTGCACTGCCTGATGATTATAAGAAAATCCTTTCTACTTCTCGTTCGAGAAATGTAAGTTTTATCATCGTTCTTCAGGACAAGGCTCAGATAGAAGCTATGTACGAAAAGGATTATCGTACAATAATGGCAGATTGTGCTTTTAAGCTATTCCTTGGTTCATACGAGCCTGAGACATGTAAATACTACAGCGAGATGCTTGGTAAAGAAACGGTAACGGTCATTACTCATAATATAAGCTATGGTATCCATGGAAATACTACTAAAAATGAGAATCTCCAGGCACGAGATTTACTGTCACCGGATGAGCTTCGTACAAGACTTGGAAGGCGTAACTGCATTCTTTATGCCGAAGATCAATATGCTGTAAAGGATATGAAAAATGATATGACACGGCATAAATATTATAAGTATATAGCAGATGGGCCGAACAAGAAAAAGAATCTGTTCAGCTGGGATGGGACAGATAACAGTTCCGCAACTATTGAAAAGATAGATTCGGATTATAAAGGTAAGATTACACCGCTAAGTTCGGTGAGTGGAAAATGGAAACTGATGTCGATGGAAGAAATTGAAGAAATAATAGCATCATAAATAAAACAAATATTAGGAGGACGTTTATAATGAATGAAAAATTTAAGAAGTTAGTGAGAAAGATGATGCCGGCTCTTATGCTGGCTTTTTTTGTGTCAGTATTTATGCCGGCAGTCAAAGTTAATGCAGCAGAATCTGCAAGATTAACAGCACAAAGTAGTTATATTACAGTTTTATCCGATCAGAATAGTGAAGGTTCCAGTACGGGTGTTTCAGATGTGGATTCAGCATTAAAAAATCTAAAGACCCTTATAGTCGGTATAGTAAGGGTGTTTGGTGGTATAGCTGCTCTTGTCGGAGTAGTAATTTGTGTACTGGGATTTACTAGTCATAACAGGGAACAGCAGTGGGCAGGAGTCATAGTAGCTATTGCCGGAATAATAGTCGTTTTTGCACCTGAAATAGTAAATGCCATAACAGGAAAACAATTGTTCTGATGAGTAAAAAAGGACGGGGAATCCCGTCCTTGAGAAAAAGAAGGTGGTGAGTTATGTTTTTTGACTTTTTACGTATAGCATTTGCGTTTTTCAGCGAAAAGATGAATCTGTTCATTACACTCCTCACTACAGATATAACTACATTTCAGCATGGTATTGTATGGTCCGGAGTTAAAATATTATATAATGCATTTTTATCTGTAGGAATTACCATGGCGGCCATTCTTATGATGGTCAATCTTATTGATAGTTCATACCGGCTGATTGAATTAAAAAAACCGACAGTTATTATAAAGTATTTCTGTGAGGTAACATTGCTTTTTATTCTTTTACAGAAAACAATCGATGTTCTTTTATGGATATATAACTTTGGAGCAGGACTAACAAGAACAGCGCTTACGGCTGCAGGAATATTAACAGAGTCGGGTGATCAATTCTTTAATATATCTCTTAGTGATGAAGCAGAGGAATTGTATGATTCTATGGGATGGATAAGTCTTGATAAAACACCGCTTAGAATTATATGTATAGTGGCTGGGATTTGGGTGATTATAGCAACTATAACAATAATGCTTGTAGTATATGGAAGACTTTTCAATATATTCATTTTGGTTGCAGTATCTCCAATAACAGTTGCGTGCTCGCTTAGCAGTCAGACACGAAGGATATTCTACAGCTATTTAAAGACATTTACTTCGGTAGCACTGGAAGCATTAGTTATAGTTGTAGCACTCTATATCTTTAAGATATTTTCTGCGTCAATTATGTCAGAACAGATGGCTGGGAATGCGGTAATACATATAATAGGGAATATATATGTAAATGTAAATCCAGGAGGAGATTCGGGTGTTATACTCGATAGCTCAAATGTCTCAGGATATCTAATGAATTATCTGATGGAACTCAGTTTCCTGTTTGCTGTACTGATAGCAGCTATAAAAGGGAGTGAACAGTTGGTAAATAGAATATTCGGAATTTAAGGAGGATTATAATGAAAGCGATATATATTAATCCAGAGATAAAGCAAATTAAAGAAAAACATTATGAAATGGATTGGGAGACGATTTTAGGAATTGCATTTGCAGTGATGATTGCATTGTTTCTTAATTATATGCTTCCTGATTCATTAGGTTCTTTTAAACCGGTCATAGCAATAATTCCAATTTTTCCGATAGTTCTGCTTTCAGTAAAGGAATTCTATGGACTCAAATCCTATAGATTAGTTAAATATCTGTTTAGGTGCTTGATAAATGATAGGCCTCTGATCTATGAATCTGAAGAATGGATAAAAATGAACAGATATGTAATACACCGCAAGAAAGAATGGAAGAAGGTGAATGAAAATGTACGAAGCAGAAAAAAGAAATTTTCTTAAGACAAGATTCAGGATCAGGAGCATTCAGGCGGCAATACCATCCGCCAAACTTAAAGACAACGGTGTGATGGAATTTCCGGGTAAGATATATTCATGCTGCTATATGATAGATGACGTGGATTTCTCCTCAACATCAGAAGAACAGCAGGAAGACTTTTATCAAAACTATGAAGATATCCTGAATGCTCTTGATACCTCGGCAACCTATAAGATTACTTTATTTAACCGTAATATAAATTATATCACAGATAATATTTATTATCTCCCAGAAAATATAAATGATGGATATGATCAGCTTAGAGTAGAATGTAACCGCATGAGAAAAAAGAACAGAGCCAGGGCAAAAGGAATAATCCAGGAGAAATATATTACGGTAACAATCTATAAGAAAACATATGAGCTTGCAGAACAATATTTCGATAGATTCGAAAGAGAATTTGGAAAGAAGATGAAGACAAAGCTCTCTTCCGGTATAAGAAGAATAGGGACGAATGACAGAATAAGGCTGTTCCATGATTTTTATAGAGCTGGTAATGAACCGTTCTTTGGATTTGATTATAAGAGAGCAGAAAAAAGAAAGACAACCTATAAAGATTATATTGCACCGGACTTTCTTCATTTCCATGACCATGATTTTGATATCGGAAGGAAATTTGGAAGAGTTTTCTTTATAAGGGATTGGGGAACAGCGCTTAAGGTTGAAACCTTATCCAATCTTATGGAGCTTAAGGCTAATATGATGATAACAATAGATATTGTGCCGATGACATCTGTCGAATCACGAAAACTCATAGAAAATGCTGAAGGCAATGCTGAAGGAAATATCAGCAGCTATAGCAAACAGGGCGGTGCTTCGAAAAGAGCAGGGTATTCAGTGCTTCCGATAAGCCTTAACAGAGATCGACAGAATGTAAAGATGTTTGCAGATGATGTAAATAACAGAAATATGAAGGTTTTTATGGCAAGTGTATCAGGAGCAGTTCTTGCTGATTCGATGGAAGAGCTGAATTCGTATACTGAAACAATCTATGAGACGGCGGCAGAAGGTGGGGTGGCTCAGATTATGCCGATGTCATTCCGTCAAGATCTGGGACTTAATACAGTACTTCCATATGGACCGAGATGGGTACTTAATCTGAGAGATGTTACCACAGAGAATGCTGCAGCAATGATGCCATTTAATTATATAATGTATAACCATAAGACAGGTATTCCATATGGTACACATGCTGATAACTTCCAGGAGATAATGATAGACAGACGACTGCTTGTAAATGGAAATGAATGGGTAGTTGCCGTATCTGGAGGAGGAAAGAGTCTTAGAGTAAAGATTACAGCGCTTTTTGAGGTTCTTATGACAAATGGAGATGTTATTTTTATTGATCCTCACGGAGAATTTGCTTCTTTAACAAAAGCCCTTGGTGGGCAGGTTATACACCTTGGTGGCAATACATCGAATATTATTAATATAATGGATATACCTGTAGGCTACGAAGAGGGTGATGATGTAGGTTCTAAAGCTGAGTTTATCAATGAGATATTCAGTACGCTTCTGGGTCCAAGAGAGTATATATCCGTATACCGATCTCTTGTTCTGAGAGCTGCAAGAATAGTGTATGCAGAGCACAAGAAGGATTACTATAACACAATGCCTCCTACGCTTAATGATCTCTATAACACGATTCAACAACAGCCAGAACCTGAAGCTCAAAGACTTGCTCTTCTTATTGAACCGTTTCTAACGGGTTATCTTAAGTGCTTCAATGGATATACCAATGTGGATCTGTATTCAAGAGTAATCTGTTTCGACCTTTCAAACTTCAATGAAAGCCTGTTTTCGACTGGTATGAAGGTAGTTATAGATATGATTAAAGGTAAGCTTGTATATAACTCAAACCTCAATAAACCTACATATATAAAGATAGATGAGGTGGCAAGGTTTCTGTCAGAGAAATGGATGGCTCAGGAGTTCAGTAAATTCTATAGGGAAGTCCGTAAATTTAATGGATATATTACCGGCATTATTCAGAATGTCCATACCCTGTATAATAATGAATATGCAATTGATATGATATCGAATTCGGAGATAGTCGTAATGCTCCGTCAGTCTGATAATGATGCGCAGCTTCTTCAGGAGATGTTCAGCCTTTCGAAGATACAGTATGAACAGCTTATAAAGGCAGAAGAAGGCTGCGGAATAATAAAATGTGGAAACAGTATATTCGGTTATAACGGACAGATAGAGAAACGTGGAGCAATATACGATATGGTTACGACCAAGAGGGAGTATCAAATGTACGGAGAGGAGTAGTGTTTATGATTAAATATCGGGAAATGAACCGGGATATAAAAGGCCTGGATCGAAACACGAAACACTTTGAACGTGGAATATCACACGAAAGAGGAGTACTCTCCAAAAAGCTGGGAGATATAGATACAATTGAAGGGTTAGAAGATATAGATGATGTGGAAGATGACGGATTCATTGACATTGGTGTTAGTGAATCCGTTTCTACATATAGAAGAACCGATTATGAAGATGACTATACATATGATAGTTATATAGGAAGAAATACTGATTATATCCGATATAATAGTGCAGATAATGAAGCAGCAGACAGATCGTATTCGACAACGAGTTCTCAAAGAGGAGCAGATCCGTCGGTAAGAAAAGCGGATTATCCTGGCTATGATAAAAAATATCCTGGCGAAAAGCCTGATTATGGTCGATCGGGAAATGAAAAGAGATTCCTGCAGTCTGGAGATACTGATATTCTAAGAGGACCAGTTAATGTTGGCAAACAGGTGGATATGTTTGCAGGTTTTCATGAGAAAGCATCTGACAGGAATAAGAAGAAAAGCAATAATGATATAAAGTTTGAAAATAATGATAAAAAATCCGGATCAAAACTAGGACTGAATGCAAAAGGCAAGAAGAAGGTAAAAAAGGCCGGGAATATTATAAAGAACAAAGCAATTAATACAGTTAAAAAACAGGGTGAAGAATTTGAACAAACAGGTTACAGAGCCGGAGGTAGCAGCAGTGAAAGTGCACATGGTTCGAGAGAGGCTGTTAAGAAGAATCCTATAACATTATCCATAAAATCTGTTGGAAGAATAGTAATGTGGATTGTTCCGTGGTGGCTTATCCTGCTATTGCTGATAGTGTTTATTATAACATTCATGGATGAAGAGGATATGTTTTATTATGGCACAGATGATTACAGGAACATAACTGCATCTTTTCCTGCAGAAGTGGAACAGTGGAGAAGCGTTGTACATGAAAGATTTATGTATTATACGGAAATAAATAAATATCCGGGAATAGATCTGTATCGGTTTGAATCAGCTATGCTTGCATTTATTTGGCAGGAGTCAGGTGGAAATCCGGACGTAAATGATTATCTTGGAAACAGAACAGGCGATCTGATGCAGAGTAAGGAATCGGGATTCTGGCAGTATGACATTCCGGGAGACTGGAACAGCCTGCCTAACACAACTAAAAGTATAGATGCAGGAATACGATATTACTTTGACAATGCGTTGTATTGGGGAATACCGGAAGTGACAGATTATAAGAATATGCAGCTTTTGGCCCAGGGATACAATTATGGAATAAACTTTCTGATTTTCTGCAAGCAGACAGGAGTTACAGAATGGTCATACTCTTTATCGAGAGCATATCAGTTGATGAGAAGTCCTTCAGGGAACTACGGACATGCTCCATATGGAGAAGAATGGCTCAGTAAATATGTTACATCTGCAGGTAATGGAGGATCATGGGTTTGGCCGATGCCGGCGGGGCGTGATATAAGTTCAGGGTTTGGAGCAAGATGGGGAAGTTTTCACAGAGGAATCGATATTCCATGTCCGGAAGGTTCGCAGGTCGTTGCTTCAAATAATGGAACAGTAACATACGTAGGATGGTATGGAACGGGTGGAAATGCTGTTCTGATAGATTGTGGTTCAGGAATAATGAATTATTATTATCATCTATCAGGTTTTTTGGTGGATACCGGTGATGTAGTTACGGCGGGACAGCCTATTGCCTTATCCGGGAATACTGGTAATTCTACGGGACCACATCTGCATTTCGGAGTGAGTATAGACGGAGAGTATGTAGATCCGCTGACTTATCTGCAGCAGTAAAAAGAGAAAGGAGCCGTTAGCAAGACGGCTCCTTCCGATAACGAACGTACGCACTATGAGAAAGTACTATAGTGATATAAATATAGAACAGCAATCTTCATATTGATTTATATCATATTTAATTGTGTAAATAGCTACACACTCTCTCAATGTCGTTAAACGTATTGTAAGGGATGGAAGAGTGATTTTCAAGACTGAATTATAGAAAGATTCTATATATGAAGTAAAAATAGGGAAATGGTATCAGCTGTATCACTTCCTTTATATATATGTTGATCCGAAATTTTAAAAAGATTTCGGGTCTGATTTCAAAAAAAGGGACTTAAACCCAAGGATAGAAGTGCGCCCAAAATGGTTTTTAGCAGTTTTTGTTCCCTTCCCCACACCCCTACCTTCATACCAGCTGAATATAATACCAGCTGAAAAGAAGATGGTTTAATATACATATCTATAATATATACAAGGAGGCGGCGAGTATGAAATGTGAGAATTGTGGTAATAACATAGAACCTGGAAAAGATATATGCCCTGTATGTGGGAAAGAGCAGCATAATTATGACAGACCCGACTACTTCGGGAGAAACAAGAGGGGCAGAGGCTCGGATCTGAGAGTGGTGATAATAACTCTGCTTGTAGCTGTTCCATGTATGGTTGTGCTTCTGATATTTGCATTCAGACTTGGAAATAATAGCAATCAGGATAAAGTGACTGCTGCTACAGTAACAGATGCATCAGAGGAACAGAGAGCATCCGATCAAAAAGAAGTAACATCACTGGAAGAGCAGGGTGTACCTGCAGATGTTTTTTCTTCAGCTGGTAATGCTGCAAAATCAAACGAAGTTGATATAGTAACCGAAACTGGTAATAGCCAAAGAGATAATGGGTATTTTGAAAGCAAGATGTCAGAAAAAAGTCAGATCAAGGAAGCTAAGAAGCTTGATATCAGAACGGCAAAGAGAGCAAAAATGGCAATCGAGTCTATACTGGATCAGGGAGCACCGGAACAGATCTTATACCTTAAGGAGCTTGCAACAGATGAACCTGTCGTTGTAAACGATAAAATGATGGAGGCAGATACAACGGGAACATGGAAGCTGGTTAAGGATATAATGGGAGAATATGAGTTTGAGGTTCATTATACAGATTCCGGAGCAACAGCATACAGTTTTCAGATAGTGGATGATTCAGTGATCTTTTATACGGGGACGGATGTAGAACCAGCGAAGTGGAAGATTTATCCGGACACAGATGATGGGTATATGGAATGATGTGAAATAGTCTGGAGCCTGCTTTATATCGAGTTTCAAGCAGGTTTCAGACTATTTTAAGGAAAATTATTGACATTTGAATTAGAATTTGAGAGTATATAGACAAAGAGATGATTCTCTTTAAGGTTGGTTTATCTTACAAACAACCTTCTAAAAGCGGTTAGGTTGTCCATTCAAAACAGCCGGTTAGAAAGCGGTTAGGTTGTCCGTTCAAAACAGCCGGTTAGAAAGCGGTTAGGTTGTCCATTCAAAACAGCCGGTTAGAAAGCGGTTAGATTGTCCATACAAAACAATCAGTTAAAAGATGGGTGGCAAATTGCCACCCTTTTTTTGGAGGCATATATGAATTGGTATGTGATTGACAAGGAATATGTAAAATACTTAGCCGACTATGATAGAAGGGTTGGTTTTGTTGACTATGGAGATAGATTGAAATTACATATTGGGGTTGTATTGACTGTAAATAATATGAAATACTATGTTCCTGTGTCTTCGCCTAAAGAGAAACATTTTACTATGTCTAACACAATTGATTTTCATAGGATTGAAGATCCGGATACAAGAAGGCTATATGCTGTTATAAATTTAAACAATATGATACCTGTTCCTGAAGATAAAGTGACTCAGCTGTTTTATCGAGATGTACAAAATTACAGAGCTTTTTCTGATGACAGGGAAAAAAATAAATATATATTCTTGTTAAAACGTGAAAAGGCAATAATAGATCGAATTGCAGATAAACTGACAGAAAAAGCATCGCGTTTATATAAAGAAGTGGTTAGAACACCTGATTCTAAAGTGTCGAAAAGGTGCTGTAATTTTCCGGTTCTTGAGGAAATGGCCAGACGATACAATACTTATGTCAAGACGGAAAATGGCAAGGATCTTAAACAAGAGGTGTTTAATGATCCGGAAAAAAGATTTGATATACAGAATGAATCCATTATTTCAGATGCGGGAAATGATTATTGTGTAAGAGATTTCATAATGGACAGATATGAGATGAATAAATCTCAGAATATCTTTATTGCCAAACGGATGCTGGTTGATTCTATATATCAACAGGCGAATCTTGAAGGAATAGCAGTTACATATGCCCAGACACAGGACATAATGAATAATGTTAATGTAGATAAATTAACGCCGAATGAAATAAGTAAAGTATGTTGCCTGAGAGATGGATGGAAGTATCTTCTCGATAATATAGATAAAAAGGTCGACCTGATGTATATTGAGGAGCTTCATGAAATTGTAGCAAGATTTGATGTTGATTACAGATATCTTGGAAAATTAAGAACGGAACAGGTCCTCATCAGTGGGACTTCCTGGAAACCAGGTTTGCCGGATTATGATCAAATAGAAAAGGTGTTAGCTGATATTGATAAAGAGCATATAACGGACAGTGCGTTAAAGATGGGATTGTCCATTATGAGGATCCAGCCGTTTCAGGATGGAAATAAGAGGATAGGAAGCTTTATCATAAACAAGATACTTATAGAGAATGGAAGAGGACTTTTTAATGTTCCTGTAAAGCTTGATGGTATATTTAAAACAAAACTTGTTGAATACTATGAAAATGAAGATTATTTATCCTTTGGATCCTGGATCAGAAAGAATTGCCTGATAGGAATAGGTGAAATTGAGAATATTAAATCTTATGATAAGGAAGATATTGTACGTGATGATAGAGCTGCCGTGAATCTTGGAGTAATTGAAATGTTAAGGAAAGGCTTTTCGTATGATGAGATAGCAGCAGCATATAATATTGAGATAGCTACGATATCAGCAATTCATGATATGAAGGATCAGCTGTATCCGGAAGAGGCTCCTGGAGCGCAGGGGGATGTTATCGGAGATAAGCTTGATAAGCGCAATGACAGAATTGCTTTAGACAGATAGTAAGACATATGATTATACGTATCGAAAGTAAGTACCGCCTGGTGTGAATGATAACCAGACGGTACTTTTTAAATAATAAAGTCACTATTGACAAAGGCACGCAGAGCGTGCTATAATCTAAGAGGAAATTGAAGATGCATAAAGATGATGATTGGAGCACATATATGTTGGATATCTGGGTTGAGAATATCAAGACAAAAGAATGCTGGCGATATGACGATGATCCGGCGAAAGATGTATATCAATGTGAAGGTATTCCGTTATATAAAAATGATATGTCAATGTATAGATTCTATCCATGTTGTCCGAAGAAAGCACCTACAATGAAACTTCCCAAGGTGGATTTACACCAAATGACTATATTTGATTATGAGGATGAAAGAGAATGAAAAGTATAAGTATCAGAAGTTTGTTGGGAGTATCAAGGGCCGAATTTTGTAGAAGATATGATATTCCGTTACGAACTGTTCAAGACTGGGATCTTGGACAAAGACAGCCTCCGGAATGGATATACAGTCTTCTGGAACGAGTAGTAACAGAGGATGTTTTAGGGATTAGTCCGGTTTACAAAGTTGGAATAACCGACATAAAAGATAATGATAGTAAAAGCTTTTGTGAGTTGATTTCATCAACTGATATAAAAGAAATAAAAAAATTTATAGATAATTACACTGATAAAAATGACTCTGATAAAGATCTTGAACTGAGAGCATATGGACAGAATGACAACTACGTTACGCTCGATATCAGATAAGGCACAGCTGCAATGTGTCTGAATATGCTCCGGGGGATTGGGGAACACCCCAACAAGCAGGATTGTGAAAAAGGGCAAATGAGGGAACCGAAATTTGCACTTTGCACATCAATCCGTTGCTTGCAAGAATTTGGACAGAAATAGTTCCGTGTATAACAGTGATAGAAAAACAGCTGAAAAAGAATGCCGGCAAAAATGCAGGCTTACACACATTTCACATTTATTTTCAAAAAATAAGAATTTTATTTCAAAGCCTGAGATGGCAAAAGGTGCGATATTAAAGGCTTTTCTGGTTAAAAGTGTAAAATAAATGTGTAAATGCCCTAAAAATTGATGATTTGCACATTTGCATTAATTTGCATCCGTTGCTATCATATAAGCGGTAACGAAAAGGGCGCACTAAAGAAGAGTATTGTACTCCTGGTCTTCTTCGTTATCTGATCCTTGACAAAGTTGTTCAGGTTGCGGCAGAATGCTGAAGTCTGGATAACGTCACAGACTGGTTAATGAAGTCGTATGCAGCGAGAATGATATTCTTATAAGATGCCCGTTGACTTGTCCGGGGAATTCTCTCAGATCTTATATAGAGTTACAGATCTTCGCCGTGAAGCAGACGATGGAGTAAGCGACTTGTAGGTGTTTATAATGCAGAGAGGATGCATAGCAAAGCAAATGCATTGTAAAGACAAACGAGAGTGTACCCACTACAGCCCCGATCAAAAGGGTGAAGTTAAATGAGTGTCGGATGAGAAGAGGTCCGTAACCCAATGCAGAACTGCAGAGAGGTTGGAATAATCAGTTAGATCAATTAAAGGAGTGGTAATGCTATGGATGATTTCAGCTTGAGAGAATTGGAAGATACTATATTCAGGGCTGTTTCCGAGATTGCCAGGAATGTGACCAGAATGGTACTTGAAGCTCTGGATGAACAGCTTATGAATAGCAGGGATAAGATCAGGTATGAAGTTATACGAAAAGTTCAGACTACAGTAAAAATGAAGTATGGCGAAGTAGAATATGGAAGAAGGTACTATAAGGATCATATTAACAAAGAAAAAGTGTTTCTGCTCGATAAACTGACAGAGGGTGACCGACTTGGACTCTATTCTACCGGCGCAGTTGAAATGGTACTTAAGGTCTGTGCTGAAATGTCTTATCAGAAAGCAGCAGAACATATAAAAAATAATACGGCACTTACAATCAGTAAGACTGAGTGTTGGAATATTGTACAGGAATTTTCAGAAGTTATTGATAATTATTTGGAAAATCAGTTACCTTCAGATGATAAGAAGGATGTAAATATACTGTATGAAGAAGCTGATGGTGTTTGGCTTTTTCATCAAGGAAAAAATCATAAAAAAGAAAAAAGCATGGAAGTAAAGGTTGTGACCCTTTATGACGGCTGGAATGAAGATAATACGAAAAGATTAGTAAACAAAACTGTGATTGGCGGTAATTGTTCCGCGGCAGACATAAATAAGAAAACTGAAGCTGTAATAGACAGCTTATATAATATAGATGAAATAAATACGATTGTACTTAACGGAGATGGAGCTTCGTGGATTGATGGAATGGCAGGAAAAGATATGATATATCAGCTAGATAGATTCCATGTGATGAAGTATATAACCAAGGCTGTAAAGGACAGTAAAATTCTTAAACGAGTTAAAAAGTCGCTTAAAGAAAATGATATAACAAAGATGCTTGATCTAATAGAGACATATATGAATTCGATAGATGACGGGTCAAATGATAAGCAGGTCAAGATAGTCAAGGATACATTAAGGTATCTACAGAATCATAAAGATAATATAATCTACTATCACGAGCGCCCTGAGTTTCAGGAGTTTTTGGAAGATGGTAAGATATATAAAAACATGGGTGTTCAGGAAAACCAAAATTGTACTGTAATAACACTCAGGATGAAGCATCGAAGAATGCGTTGGGGATATTCCGGAGCTGATGCGATGGTAAAGCTCAGATGCGTAATCGAGAATGGATGGCTATCCGACATTATAAAACAAATCGATGGAAGGTATACCAGACGTAAGACAGATATTGATCCGGATGAAATAATTGATAAAGCATTTGAATCAGCTGCACCATACCTGAAGAGTGTGGGATCCGGATCCCGATACTTTGATCAGAGTAAAGTAAGCATACCATTACTTGGAGCAGCGAAGACAACACTTTCCACTGCAATTCGTGGATTAAGTGGGTTGGCATAAAGAAAAACAAGTCCATAAACGATATATTTACAATCTAAGGCTTACCTCATAATCGTGAACACAAACGTAATTACATTATGGGTTGACAGATAAAAAAATAGAGTGTATCCTAGGAACAACTTTTTTTCAAACTAAGGAGTTATATTACATGCGTAG
>DEFA01000027.1:0-11445 GCA_002350525.1 Lachnospiraceae bacterium UBA2864
GAAAGTGGTGGGAGTATGTCACTTGTTATATTGTATCTGTAAGCAGTATAATATGGGCTGTCAGATTCAAAAAAGATTATAAATTGAGAATTTATGAGTTAGGATATCGTAATGTTTAAGATAATAGGATTTATAAAGAATAACAGGCTGCAGGCAGTTCTTGCGCCGCTTTTTAAGATGCTTGAGGCTACATTTGAACTGTTTGTACCTATAGTTGTAGCAAAGATGATTGATAACGGTATAAGGCAGGGAAATCTGAATTATACTTTTAAGATGGGCGGGATACTGGTCCTTCTTGCAGTAGTAGGTCTGACCTTTTCGGTAACCGCTCAGTACTTCTCGGCAGTTGCCGCAATCGGTGTCGGAAAGAGCCTCAGAGCTTCTCTTTTCAGACATATCGAGAGTCTGTCATATAAGGAGATAGATGAAGCAGGTGCATCAACACTTATAACCAGAATGACAAGCGATGTTAATCAGGTTCAGACCGGTGTTAACATGATGCTTCGTCTGTTCCTCAGATCTCCTTTCGTTGTATTCGGTGCCCTTATCATGGCGTTTACCGTAAATGTTAAGATGGCACTTCTGTTCTGTATCGTACTTCCTCTTCTTATAGTTGTTGTAAGTATAGTAACCTACGGATCACTCCCTCTGTATAAGAAGGTCCAGTCAAAGCTGGACAGAGTAACACTTCTTACAAGAGAGAGCCTTGTTGGCGTGAGAGTAGTACGTGCCTTTAACAGACAGGAGAAGGAGAAGCAGGAGTTCGGTGAAGCTTCAGAAGGACTTCGTCAAGAGCAGATTACCGTAGGAAGATTATCCGCACTTATGAACCCGGTTACTCTTGTAATAGTTAATCTCGGTATTGCGGCTATAATCTATAAGGGTGGTCTCAAAGTTGAGACTGGAAATCTTACTCAGGGTGAGATAGTTGCGCTTGTTAATCTTATGTCCCAGATACTGGTAGAGCTTGTTAAGCTTGCCAATCTTATAATTACCATGACCAAAGCCGTTGCCTGTGCAAACAGAGTTACGGATGTACTTAATATGAAGTCTTCTCTTGAGTTTAAGAAAGTATATTCGGATACTTCTGATTCAACCACCAAAGCAGATGCACCGAGAGTTGAGTTCCGTGATGTATCTCTTAACTATAACGGGAGCGGAGATAATTCTCTGGATGATATATCCTTCACGGCAAGTGTCGGCGATACGATCGGTATAATCGGTGGTACAGGTTCGGGTAAAAGCTCCCTTATCAATCTTATTCCGAGATTCTATGATGCCACAGGAGGTACCGTACTGATCGACGGAAAAGATGTTAAGGATTACGGTAAAGAAGAACTAAGAAGAAAGATAGGTGTGGTTCCACAGAAGGCAGTTCTCTTTAAGGGGACGGTTGCCGATAATGTGAGATGGGGCAACAAAGAAGCTTCCGATGAAGAAGTGAAGAGGGCACTTGATACAGCTCAGGCTCTTTCTTTTATTGAAGAGAAGGAAGGCGGTATAAACTTTAAGCTGAATCAGGGAGCCAGGAATCTCTCAGGCGGACAGAAGCAGAGAGTGACCATAGCAAGAGCACTCGTAAGACATCCTGATATACTTATACTTGATGACAGTTCATCAGCACTCGATTATGCTACTGATGCGGCTCTCAGAACCGCAATCAGAAATTTTACAGAAGGTATGACTGTCTTTATCGTGTCTCAGAGAGCGTCTTCCATAATGCATGCCGATAAGATAATAGTTCTGGATGACGGGCGTATTGCCGGAATCGGTACTCATGACGAGTTACTTGAATCCTGCAATATATATCAGGAGATATGCCACTCCCAGATGGGCATAGAGATAGAGGAGGTGGCATCATGAAAGCAACTTATAAGAGAATCCTGAAATGTATCAGAAAATATATGTTTTTCGTTATTCTGTCGCTTGTTATGGCAGCGATAACGGTTATCATGCAGCTTTATCTGCCGATTCTGGCAGGTCGTGCCATCGACTATATAGTAGGGCCGGGAGAATGCGATATGGCCGCTGTGGGATATGTGCTGAAGCAGGTTGTTATAGTTATAGCCATCGCTGCGGCATCTCAGTGGATCATGAATCTGCTGAATAACAAGATCACTTATAACATAGTTCGTGATATCAGAACACAGGCATATAATCATATGGAGAGTCTGCCTCTTTCCTATATAGACGGCAAGAGTAACGGAGATGTTGTATCAAGGATAGTTTCCGATATCGATCAGTTTGCTGATGGCCTTCTTATGGGCTTCCAGCAGCTTTTCACGGGAATTATAACTATTCTCGGAACGCTTATCTTCATGTTCTCCGTAAATGTACGTATAAGCCTTGTTGTAGTCTTACTGACACCGCTGTCGCTTATCTTTGCATCACAGCTTGCTAAGAAGACCTTCAACATGTTTAAGAAACAGTCGGAAGCCAGAGGAGAGATGACAGGTCTTGTAGATGAAATGATCGGCAACCAGAAGATTGTCCAGGCATTTTCATATGAAGAAGAGGCCGGAAAGAGATTTGATGAGATCAATGAAGAACTCTCGAAAGCGACTCTTAAGGCTACATTTTTCTCCTCCCTTACCAATCCGGGTACAAGATTTGTTAATAATATCGTATATGCGGGAGTTGGTATAGTAGGTGCTTTTTCCGTAATAAGAGGAGGACTTACGGTAGGTCAGCTCACTGTATTCCTCAGCTATGCTACACAGTATGCTAAGCCTTTCAATGAGATATCGGGTGTTATGACCGAGCTTCAGAATGCGGTGGCATGTGCGGGCAGAGTATTTGAGATGATAGATGAGAAGCCTGAGCCGTCAGACGAGAATAACGAAGAGCTTGCAAATGTTAAGGGCGAGGTTAAGATTGATTCGGTATTCTTCTCCTATGTTCCTGATAAGAAGCTTATCACAGACTTTAACCTTAAGGTTGAACCGGGTAAGAGAGTGGCTATAGTAGGCCCTACAGGCTGCGGAAAGAGTACTGTCATCAATCTGCTTATGAGATTTTACGATGTCAATAAGGGGGCCATCTCTGTTGACGGAAAAGATATAAGAAATGTAACCAGAAAGAGCCTCAGAGAGAACTACGGAATGGTTCTTCAGGATACCTGGCTTAGAACCGGTACGGTAAGAGAAAATATAGCTTACGGAAAACCTGATGCTACGGATGAGGAGATTATCGCTGCAGCAAAGCTTACGCATGCGCACAGTTTTATCAGACGTCTTCCTAAGGGATATGATACAGTACTTACCGAGGACGGAGGTATGCTGTCTCAGGGACAGAAGCAGCTACTCTGTATTACGAGAGTTATGCTGAGTCTTCCGCCTATGCTCATCCTTGATGAGGCAACATCTTCCATAGATACCCGAACGGAGATAAGGATTCAGAAGACATTCGCCAAGATGATGGCGGGGCGTACAAGCTTTATCGTAGCCCACAGACTGTCTACCATTCAGAGCGCGGACTTAATCCTTGTTATGAAGGATGGAAATATCATAGAGCAGGGTACGCATACGGAACTTCTGGAGAAGAACGGTTTCTATGCAGAGCTTTATAATGCACAGTATGCAAACTGATTCACATCATATACAAAACAGAAGATGGTAAAGAGATTATTACTATGAATAAAAAAATAGAACATTTGGGAAGTAAGCTTCTGATCATGCTTGCCGGAATACTCTGGGGATGCATGGGACTATTTGTAAGACCGCTTAATGAAAAGGGACTTAATTCCTGGGATATTGTATTTTTAAGGGCGGCTTTAACCGCTGTTTTCATGGCGGTTATCCTTCTTGTTAAGGACAGGTCGCTTTTCAGGATAAAGCTAAAAGACATATGGTGCTTTATGGGAACGGGATTGCTGAGTATAGTGTTCTTTAATCTTTGTTATTTTAAGGAGATTACCATTACATCACTTTCCGTTGCAGCCATTCTTCTTTATACAGCGCCGGCATTTGTTATGGTGATATCGGCATTCTGTTTTAAGGAGAAACTGACGGGAAGAAAGGTACTGGCACTTATACTTGCATTTGCGGGACTTATCTTTGTTACAGGTGTATTGGGAGGAGGAGAAAAGCTGACTGCCCGTATGATCCTTATCGGATTGGGTGCGGGACTGGGTTATGCTCTTTATTCCATATTCGGAAGATATGCACTCGAAAGAGGATACAACAGTTTTACTATAAGCTTTTACACATTTGTATTTGCTGTTTTGGGAACAGTATTTTTTGCACATCCCGGAAATGTTTTTTCTGTTGTGACAGCTAATGCACACAGTTTATTCCTTTCGGTAATATTTGTTCTTATATCAACTGTAATCCCTTATCTCGTATATACAATAGGATTGAAATCTGTTGAGAACGGTCAGGCTTCCATAATCGCTTCAATAGAACCGGTGGTTGCAACTCTTAATGGGATCATCTGGTTTTCCGAGAAAATGACATTCGGAGTTGTTATCGGTATAATCCTCGTTCTTTCGGGAATAATCCTAAGTAACATTAAAAGTAAAGAGTTATCATAATTATTAAGATTTTATTAATGGATTGTGATATAATATCCATAACTATTGAAAAATAGGATTGGGTGAGTAATGGGTAAAGAGAAGGATAATAAGAAAAAAATCGATAAGAGTCTGAGAGAGATTCTTATAGGCAAGAGTGTTCCTAAAAGTGCTTACTTTCTGCTTCTTGTCCTGTATGGTGTAGCTACTATGTTTGTGGTAAGGAGTACGGGAGCTGTCGGTACGATAAGAATCTTCGGTCTTGAAGTCCCGAAGCTGGCATTTACGGGCGTTTATTCGTCACTGGCCAATATGTGTGTTATATTTTTGGTCGTTCTTTTTCGTAAGACGGGATATATTACGGCGATGATCATTCTTATATCACAGATTCCGTCCATTTTTATAAGAACATTGAAGTTTAATACTGTTTCGAGTATTCCGGGATTTTTTACAGATATACTTACAATGCTCGCCATTACGGCGGTATTTATAAACAACAGAAGAAGTGAAAAATATCAGAAAAGTATACGTGATCAGGCTGTGACAGACGGACTTACGGGACTTCCCAACAGATTCGCCTGTGAGCAGTACGTTCAGAGTCTTGCGAGACGTTCGGACCGGTTTGCGGTCGTATCTGTTAATCTAAGTAATTTTAAGAACATTAACGATACTATGGGTCATGATACCGGAGACAAGATGCTTATAAGGATTGCAGAACGCTGGAAAAAACTGGCGGAATCCGGAAAGACAGGAACGGAGGACTTTGTTTCCCGTCTGGTGGGTGATGAATATGCAATCATAATCCGTGAATTTGAATCCGAGGAAAAAATTTCTGATGTTATACAGGCATATAAAAAAGAACTCGAGAGAAAGCTCACCATAGATGATTGTGATTACTACATGTCGGCATGTTTCGGTTATGCAGTATTTCCGCAGGATGCGGTAAATGACCATTCGCTCCTTGGATGTGCTGATGCGGCTATGCAGGTTGCAAAAAGTGAGAGCAATACGCAGAATCTGATTCGTTTTAAACCGGAATATATTAATACGGAGAAGAGTCTTGAGATAGAGCGCGAGATCAGAAATGCACTTGAGAATGACAGTATTCTGTACAACCTTCAGCCACAGTTTGATATGGATCATAAGTTGAGAGGTTTTGAAGCACTTGCTCGTATGAAAGATTCAGACGGAAACAGTATAAGTCCTGCTGAGTTTATCCCTGTTGCCGAGAAGTTCGGACTGATAGATAAAGTCGATACATCCGTATTCAGAAATGCCATAGGGTTTCTTGAGAAGATGATCCACGAGAATAATGCTGACTTTATATTAAGTGTAAATGTCTCGGTAAGACATCTGATGAAGAATAACTTTATTGAAGAGATTAAAGGGATTCTTGACAGGTATGATGTACCCCCGGATCATATAGAGATAGAGATTACGGAATCCATAATGATCGATTCTGTTGAGAAGGCTCTTCAGCGTATAGGAGATATCAAGGCTATGGGAATGAAGGTTGCTATTGACGATTTCGGTACAGGATATTCGTCGCTCAGCTATCTTAACAGCTTTCCGGCAGATCTTCTTAAGATAGATAAGACATTTATCGATGTTATGAATTCCTCTGATTCTTCGAGACAGTATGTGGCTACGATCATTTCCATCGGACACATTCTGAATCTTGAGGTTATATCGGAAGGAGTTGAAGATCCTGATCAGATTGAAACCCTTAAGAAAATCGGTTGTGATTATATTCAGGGTTATATCTGGGGTAAGCCGCTATCTCCGGAAGAAGCCGGGGTATTGGTTAAAAAGAATATATAAGAGTGACCAGAGAGGGCCGGAACTCATGGCGGAGATGCCACGGGTCTGACCCTCTTTTAGAAGAAAAAGTAAAGGGACACAATATGGACGTTGGTGAAACACTTGAAAACTTAAAGAGTATGGCGGTCAGAGATGAAAAGCTCAGAAAAAGGCTTATTGCGACGAAGGATTCCGCTAATCCTGTTACTGAATTCTGTGCGATAAGTACCGAGGCAGGACTTCCCTTATACAATATGGATCTTATAGCATACGGAGAGGAGTCCTATGCGGCTATGAGGAGAAGTACGAACGGAGGCGGAGAAAATTCACCGCTTCTAAGATGGGAAGATGATGCGTATGAACTTTTTATAGCGGAGATAGAGAAGATTTAGTATGGAGAAGAAGTCCAGATACAAAAAAACTATGATCATACTTTTGGGTATTCTACTGGTTTTCCTGATACCGGGCTTTTCGCCGAGCACTTGTGATCTGTACGCGGATAGAGTTTATCCCGGACTCTGCGATGTTATAACGCGTGTTACATCGCTGATTCCTGTGGCAATCGGTGAGATTATTATGATACTTGGAATCTTTACGTCGATCACTGCGGTGATTCTATCGATCCTTCTTATATTTCTGAGGAAGAATAAAGGATTCTTCAGGTTCGCGGTCGGATATTTGAAGGTCTGTTCGGTGATAATCTTATGTACGGTGATTATATATATTCCAACATGGTATATTCCGTTTCGAGGAACAGTACTCGGAATGGGCAGTCCCAACCTTCGCAAGGATTTTACTGATGAGGAGTTGGAAGAGCTGCTCTACTATATAATTGATAACGGTAATGCGGCTGCGGAAGAGATAGAGATAAGTGACGACGGGAAGGTTATATTCAGATCTTCGAATGAGATAGAAAGTATGGCGGCTGATGCCATGGCTCGGCTCGGAGACGAATATACAAGACTTAAGGGCGATTATCCCAAGATAAAGGTGGCTGTATGTTCGGATATACTCAACCGTATGTATATCGGAGGCTACAATTATCCTTTCACGATGGAACCTACACGCAACAAGTATATCAATCCACTGTATCTTGCAATCCTCGATGCACATGAATACGCGCATCATAAAGGATATTATAAGGAAAATGAAGCCAACTTCCTGAGTCAGCTGGCGCTTAGCAGAAGTGATGACCCGTATCTCAGGCTTGCCGCATACATGAATATGTACAGCTATGTGTATTCGGATTATATGAGTGCACATAAAGAGCAGTACGGTGACGAAGAAGGTCCGGGATTCAGTGAACGTGTAAAAAAGATAAATGAAGCGGCCATAGAGGAAGAGAGAATTCTTTATGAGAGCGATGAGCATATAATAGACAGCTTACCGGTGCTTGACAGATTTATAAAAGAGACTGCTGATGCAGGATGGGATGTCCAGGGTGAAATTCTTCAGGAAAACTCTTATGACGGAGTGGTGCTTCTGCTGCTTCAATACTATTACGGAGAACTTGACAGATGAAGCTTATTTAAATTCTCGGATTCTTAAGATGATTTAATGTCAAAATTTGATAATATTCTATGTCAAAAAACGAGAAGTCAAATTGTTTTGATGCGACTATACTGTGCCATTGTGAATTTGTAAAACTCATTTTGTATCAGCCCATGGAAGAGTAAAAACTTCCATGGGTTTTTCATTTGCATTGTATCAAGGATATATTATAATATGTTTTATTCGAATGAATTTTTTGGGTAAGGAGTCAGGATATATGGAGATCATAAAAGAAGGTGAATATTATATAACTTTAAATTATTACTGGTATGGTGTTACCTATTACGGATCCTATAAGAATATGAGATTTATGATAAAGAGGGAGCCTTCGGCAAACCTGTTCTATAATTCGGATGAGAGAAATAACGCGGATGCAAAGATAGTCGGAAAGGTATGGCCGGAACCATTTTGTCTCGAAAAAACAAAGCCTGAACTAGTCATAACAGAGGAGTATCCTTTTACGGAAGAAGGAATAGAAGAACTGAGACAGTGGATCAACAATCAGTATGATAAGAATGATTACAGTGATATCAGACTGTGACACAAAAGATGCCATATCATGCCGCTTGAGTGCGGTGATGATAAGTGTTATAATGAATTCTACGTATTTTAGGGAAAGAAGGAAAGATTATGGTATTAGAGGATTTTAATATATCTCGTGAAGAACTGATTGAAACAGCTCATAAGTATCTTAACGAAGGACTTATGAAAAGATATGATATTGTGGCTGAGAAGGGCGAAGGAATGTACCTTATCGATGCAGACGGTAAGAAATATCTTGATTTTATAGGCGGTATTGCGGTAAATGCAGCAGGACACTGCAACAAGGCTGTTGTCGAAGCTATAAAGGCACAGGCTGAGACTCTTATACATGCATCGAATTATTTCTATACTGTTCCGCAGACAATGCTTGCCAAGCTTGTATGTGAGAGTATCGGTATGGAGAAGTTCCAGTACCAGAATTCGGGCGCCGAGGCAAATGAGGCTATGATAAAGCTTGCCAGAAAATATGGTATCGATAACTACGGTCCGAACAGATATAAGATTGTTACCGCTGAGAATTCTTTCCACGGAAGAACGCTGGCAACTCTTGCGGCTACAGGTCAGCCGGGATCGGCAATCCAGAAGGGCTATACACCTTTTATTCCGGGATTTACATATGCTGAGTTTAATAATCTCAAATCTTTTGAGGAAGCATGCGATGAGGATACTATCGCTATTATGATAGAGCCTGTTCAGGGTGAAGGTGGCGTATATCCTGCAACACCTGAGTTTTTACAGGGCCTCAGAAAGCTTTGTGATGAGAAGGGAATGCTTCTTCTCTTTGATGAGGTTCAGACAGGCTGGGGACGTACAGGTGATCTCATGGCATATATGCGTTACGGAATTAAGCCTGATATCGTATCCATGGCCAAGGCTCTTGGCGGAGGTATGCCTATTGCAGCAATCTGTGCAAGCGAGAAGGTTATGAGTACCTTCGGTGCCGGTGCACACGGAACAACCTTTGGCGGAAATCCCGTATGTGCAGCTGCCGCATGTGCTGAGATCAAAGAGATCATTAACGAGAAGCTTCCGGAAAATGCATTAAAGATGGGCGAGTATTTTATGGATAAGCTTAAGACTCTTCCGGGCATTAAGGAAGTCAGAGGCATGGGACTTCTTGTCGGAGTTGAGTTTGAGAAGGATATCGCATTTGATATAAAGCATAATGCAGGAGATAGGGGACTTCTTCTTACGGCTATCAAGGCCAATACCATAAGAATGATACCACCGCTTATCGTAACCAAAGAGGATATCGATAAGGCCTTCGGTATATTAAGTGAAGTTGTCAGCGAATTGGTATAAGCAGACTTGATCAGACTTGTATAATCGAACTTGTATTGTTGATTTTATCGGGAGAATATGTAAATGGAGCGTAAAAATGCATGGCTTTCGTATAAGCCGCAGGATGAGAAAAAACTTGAGAAGCTTTGTGATGAATATAAGGATTATCTCTTTAAAGGTAAGACTGAGAGAGAAGGAACAAAGTACATAATAGAAAAAGCAGAAGAAGCGGGCTATATATCGCTTGATGAGGCTATCAAAGCAGGAAAGAAACTTAAGGCCGGTGCAAAGATTTATTCTGTATGTATGGGTAAGACCGTTGCACTTTTCAATATCGGAAAGAGGAATCTTGAAGAGGGTATAAACATTCTCGGTGCACATATCGATTCACCGAGACTGGATGTTAAACAGAATCCTCTTTATGAGGACAGTGATCTTGCTTATCTTGATACTCATTATTACGGTGGTATAAAAAAATATCAGTGGGTAACACTTCCGCTTGCAATACACGGAGTTGTTGTTAAAACTGACGGCACGGTCATAAATGTGACAGTAGGTGAAGATGAATCGGATCCTGTATTCTGTGTTACAGATATACTCATCCATCTTGCACAGAACCAGATGGAGAAGAAGGCTGCAAAGGCCGTAGAAGGTGAAGATCTTGATCTTCTTATCGGTTCGAAGCCTATTATAGTAAATAAGAAGTGTAAGGCGGAGGATGAGAAGAAACCGGGAAAGGGCAGTCTCGTTACCGCCAAGGTTCTTGAGATTCTTAAGGCAAAATACGGTTTTGAGGAAGAAGACTTCATGTCAGCGGAGCTTGAGATCGTTCCTGCGGGAAAACCGAGGGATCTCGGATTTGACCGCTCCATGATACTCGCTTACGGACAGGATGATAAGGTATGTGCTTTCACATCTCTTTATGCACAGCTTGCCGTAAGTAAGGTAGAGAGAACATCATGCACACTCCTCGTGGATAAAGAGGAAATCGGTTCGGTCGGAGCTACGGGTATGCAGTCTAAGTTCTTCGAAAATTCTCTTGCCGAGATACTTGAACTTTGCGGATATAACAGTAACCTTTCACTCAGAAGATGTCTTCAGAATTCCAATATGCTGTCTTCTGATGTAAGTGCAGGCTACGATCCGCTTTATGCGGCTAACTTTGAAAAGAAGAACGCAGCATTCCTCGGAAGAGGAATGGTGTTCAATAAATTTACCGGTTCCCGCGGTAAGTCAGGTTCAAATGATGCAAATGCAGAATATATCGGACGCCTCAGAGGTATACTTGAGAAGAATGATATACATTACCAGACAGCGGAACTCGGAAAGGTAGATGTGGGCGGCGGCGGAACCATTGCTTACATACTTTCGCTTTACGGAATGGAGGTTATCGACTGCGGAGTGGCGGTTCTCAATATGCATGCTCCTTGGGAAGTGACTTCCAAGGCAGACATATACGAAACAGAAAAGGGCTACGAGGCATTTTTACGAGAAGCATAAATAACAGCACCGATTCGACAGGAATAGATGTATGAACAGAGAAAGACGCGTGATCGCGAAATTCTTTAATATAATAATTCCTATGATAATGGCATGTGTCATCACATGCCTTTTTCAGGTTGCAAAAGTCAGAGCGGATGACAGTATTCCCTCGGATTACGGGCAGATAATATATAATCAGGATAACGGTCTCGGGAGTTCCGAGGTCAACTGTCTGTATCAGACGAGATCCGGCTATATATGGGTAGGTACAGACGGCG
>DEFA01000027.1:11496-19886 GCA_002350525.1 Lachnospiraceae bacterium UBA2864
GGTACAGACGGCGGCTTATACAGATACGGTGGTAAGGAATTTAAGATTTACAACCTGTGGGATACTGAAAAAGCGGATGTTTATTTCATAAACAATCTTTTCCAGGATTCCAAGGGGCGTCTGTGGGTCGCAACAAATAATTACGGACTCTTTTATATCAAGGGAAGCGAGACGGTACATTTCTCAAGCGAATATTATAACGGCGTTAAATGTGTGAATGACGTTTGCGAGGGAAGTGACGGAACCATATACGTCGCTACGGCTTACGGGATCTATACGGTAGATGAGGATTCCAATACTCTTATAAGAAATGAGAGTTTTGCGCGCCTTAATGTTAAAAAGGTTACTCTTGCGGGAGAATCCGTATGGGGAATCTATAACGGAAACACAATCTTCAGTATTGATAAAGACGGCAATTATTCCAGAATCAGTTCTCTTGATTATACCGAAAACGAACTTACGACCATTACTTCAGACAGTAACGGCTATATCTACGTGGGAACCATAGGAAGTGATATTTTAAAGCTTTCATCTTCAATGAATGTATCGGTTCTTCATTCCGGTAAGGACGGTATCAACTGTCTCTATCCCGCTTCGGGAAGGATTTATGTCTGCGCCGACAATGGATTCGGTTTCATAAACACAGACGGAAATTACAGTCAGATATACGGACTTATACAGGACGGTTATCTGTCTTCCATGCTGATAGATTATGAGGGTAACTTCTGGCTTGCATCGAGCAGGATGGGGCTCCTTTACATGGGAAGGGGCAAGTTCAGTGATTTCAATAACAGATACAACGTGCCGGAGAGATCGACTAACTGTATAGCTCAGTATGGCGGTAAGAAATATATCGGAACAGATAACGGTCTTATAGTTCTGGACAGAAGCAATAAAAACGTTAACTCGGATACCCGTATAGCTTCGATCGTTAATTATATAGGTGGTTCGGGTATAAAACATATCCTCTGTGATTCCAAAGGTAATCTCTGGTTCAGTACATACAGACGTCTCGGCGTTGTAAAATATTCACCGGATGGTTCCATTAAGAAATTTGACAGATATGCAGGCCTCAATACAAACCTTGTTAACTGTACCTATGAGCTTTCGGATGGCAGGATAGCGGTAGCAACGGAAGAGGGCGTGTCCATCATAGAATCCGATGATACTATCAAGGAAAGCTATGATTACGAGGACGGTCTTGAGTATTCAAATATACTTTCTCTATATGAAGATGAGAACGGTATCATCATGGCAGGATCAGACGGCGGCGGTATATATCTTATATCGAAATCCGGTATCGAAACCGTAAACGATAACGACGGCCTGTCTTCGAATGTAGTAAATTCCATAAAAAAAGGAACAGACGGAATCTGGATCGGAACAGATAACGGACTTTCATATTATGACGAGACTTTCAGAGGGATCAGCAATATCGATTTCTCTAATAATATATATGACATCATAATTCAGGACGGAAGTGTATGGATCCTCGGTTCCAAAGGCCTGCTTGCAACTACCGAAGACGAACTTCTCAGTACGGCGGATCTTTCGGAGCGTTATTTTGCTGCAGGCGACGGACTCAGCAGAAAGATCAATATAAATTCGCATAACATGATCGATTCAAAAGGAATTCTGTATCTGTGCTGTAATACCGGTATCATGACATTTGATACCGAAAATGTATATAAGAATTCCAAAGCCCCGAAGCTCACGGTTTCTGAGGTGGACGTTGACGGTAAGATCTATTACCTCGATCAGATCGGAGGAGAGCTTACTGTTCCGGCTGATACACAGCGTATAGCCATAACATTTTCAGTTCTCAGCTATATCAACAGAGATAATATATCCGTTACCTATAAGCTCAACGGATTTGATTATTCTGAAGTTACATTGAATGGTAACGATACCTTTCAGGCTGTATATACAAACCTTGACGGAGGTGAATATACTTTCACAGTCAGTGCTGTCAACGGAGACGGTGTTGAGACAGATCAGGACATAACCTTTACGATTATCAAGGAACGCGGATTCTTTGAGAAAACAGGTGTGCGTATAGGTTTTCTTGTTGTGATCTTTCTTTTGATGTCGCTTGTTATATTTAATCTTTTAAGAATACGAAATCAGGTTGAAGGTAAGAACAAAGAGCTGGAGAACCTTGCTCAGGAGCACGAGACTGTACTTAAAAGCAGTACTGCGAAGACAGACTACCTTGCAAACATGAGTAATGAGATAAAGATACCGGTAAATGCCATGATAGCAACAGCGGCAAAACTTCTTCGAGAGGCCGATTCGAGCGACGAAGATAAAGAGGGACTCAGAACAATAGTTGATACCGGAAATGATGTTCTTGAGAGAGTTGATGAGACCATTCAGCTGGCTCAGCTTGAGTCGGGTTCCGTAATGGCACTCAGTGAGCCGTATTCACTTACGACGCTCATATGTGATCTTTCCGACAGAATGGTAAATGTTCTTTCGGAACAGCCTATAAAGTTCCTTGTGGATCTCGGTGAAAACATACCGGATGTGCTTATCGGAGATTTTGATAAGCTTAAGGCCGTACTCGAGATTATTCTCGATAATGCATGCAAGTTCACAAAAGAAGGCTCGATAACTCTTACTGTGGACAGTTATAAGAATCCGGATAAGACCGAGAATAACGGCGAAGAGAGACTTATGTTCAGTATTTCGGATACAGGTATCGGTATGTCCGAAGACAGAATGAATCATATCTTTGAAATCTACTATATCAACGAAGGAAGAGATTCCGGAGGATATGCGGGCAGCGGTATAAGCCTTGTCATTGCCAAGAAGCTTACCGAGATAATAGGTGCGGAGATTGAAGTTGAGAGTACACCGGGCGCGGGTACTACATTTACTATAGCTCTTAACCAGAAGACTCCGGATAATCCCGATAATCCGACTCTTGCTTCGGACAGAAGCGTGGACAGAGTATCAAGAGAAGAAGCTGAGAAGATGTGGACGCCTGATGTAAAGGCGCTTCTTGTTGATGATTCGGATCTCAGCCGTGATGTAAGCCTGGGACTTCTTTCAAGAATGGAAATGAAGTGCGATATAGCGGCAAGCGGTATATCCGCCGTGGATATGGTAATGAACAACAACTACGATATCGTATTCATGGATATAGCTATGCCTGTTATGAGCGGAATAGATGCCATGCATGAGATAAGGGATCTTTCGGGAGATGATTTCGACAGCCTTCCGGTTATCGGTATGTCGGAGGATGCTCTTATGAAGAACCGTGAAGAGCTTACCAGCCAGGGCTTCACGGATGTTATAGTTAAGCCTTTCGACATTACGACACTTGCATCCGTCATGCTCAGATTTGTAGACAGTTCCAAGATAAAGTTCAGGACCAATGATGTAAAGCAGTATATGACTGAATCACGTTACAGTGAAGGACTTAAGAAGCTTGAGAACAATTTTGATGTTGTAAGGACTCTTGACAGGATCGGCGGTAACATAGACGTATATAACAGGATTCTGGCTACTTTCTATGAACAGAATAAGGATGCATTGAACGACTTAAGAAAGAAGTTTAATACCGATTACAGAGGCTTCAGATCGAGGGTTCATAATATTAGAACGGGCTGCCAGAATATGGGTGCAGCAGACTGTGCAGAGATAACACTCAGAGTGGAGAATGCCATTAACCTCGGTAACAGAAGCTATGCCCGTGATAATCTCGATATGATGCTTTCTTCTCTCCGTGTCGTACTTGAATGCTTAAGCGAATATTTCGAATTCCTTGAAGGCCAGAAGGGAATGACAGATAAGGAATATGCGGAGAAACATGTTAAGGACTCTTCGAAGAAACATAGATCAGGTCAGCATGAGACTGACAGTAAGAAAACTTCTGATACTAACGGAGAGGAAGAACCGGATATATCTGATGAGGATCCTGATGATATGACACCTCTTATGATAGATACGACCGTTCTCAGAAATCTTAAAGATGCCGTCCTTGTTGAGGACAATGATGCTATCGATGCTATTTACAGATCTCTCAGCGAGAATGTTTACGTTACGGATGATATGGAATTCCTTGAGGTTCTCGGAAAGAATGTTTCCATCAAGGATTATGATGCTATAAACGATCTTATTGAAACGTACTTTAATCTTAAAAGTATTATCTGATTATATGTGAATTTATTCTGAATAGAACTTATTTTTCTTTACAAATTTAATGTGTTTAAGTATACTACACGTGGATGGTATTCGAATTGAAACTATACCCCTTAGACTGTTTTAAGGTGCGTCCGGTTGGATGATCCGAACACCCTTTCCATGTGTTATATGAGAAGGAGGTTCGGTTTATGAGGATTGGATTTATCGGTGCCGGAAGAGTGGGATTCACTCTTGGAAAATATTTAAGAGAGCATGGTGCAGACATATCCGGCTATTACAGCAGGACTGCGGAGCATGCCAAGGAAGCGGCACTATTTACCGATACCCGAATGTATGATGACCCGGACAAGCTTATCAAAGACAGCGACTGTATATATCTTACTGTCAGTGATAATGCGATTGAGCCCTGTTTCAGGGAACTTGATTCAAAGTATAATCTGACCGGAAAGATAATCTGCCACACAAGTGGAGCCATGTCCTCGAAGGCGTTCGCCGATTCTAAGCATGAGGTATATGGATATTCAGTTCATCCGAATTTTGCGGTAAGTGACAAGCTTACATCATATTTGAATTTCCGGAATGCTTTTATAACTATAGAAGGTTCGCATCAGCATCTTGGCGAGATAGTCGAGTTCTATAAGAATCTCGGTTTTCACGTAGGCGTTATCAGTGCTGAAAGTAAGCCGAAATATCATGCCGCTTCGGTATTTGCAAGTAATTTTGTATGCGGTATCTACGGTACGGCCGTAAGACTGCTTACTGAGTGCGGATTTTCGGACGAAAGCGCTCATCTGGCTCTTAAGGGACTTTTCCTGGGGAATGCCACGGGTGTAGCCGAGAATGGACCGGTGTCCCAGCTTACGGGACCTGCCGAAAGATGTGACACAAAGACCATAAAAAAACATCTTAAGGTATTATCGGAACAGGATGCTGAGTTATATAAGCTTCTGACAAGTGAAACACTTACTCTCGCAAAAGAGAAAAATGTTGATAGAGACTACTCGGCACTCGAGAGTCTACTAGCGGCTAAGTAGCCGGCATTAAGGAGGATACTACTATGAAAAACACAACAGTTACTTTCAGACAGATGAAGCAGAACGGCGAGAAGATATCTATGCTTACCGCATATGATTATTCAACAGCCAAGCTTGTTGATGCGGCAGGGATTAACGGAATCCTTGTAGGGGACTCCCTCGGAAATGTTATGCTGGGATATCCCGATACCGTATCTGTTACTATGGAAGATATGATCCATCACAGCGCTGCGGTAGCAAGAGGAGCCGAGAACGCACTGGTGGTTACCGATATGCCTTTTATGTCATATCAGGCAAGCGTATATGATGCAGTTATAAATGCCGGAAGGCTTATGAAGGAAGGACGTGCACAGGCAGTTAAGCTTGAGGGTGGTCGTAAGGTTGCCGAGCAGATCAAAGCTATAGTAAATGCGGATATTCCGGTTATGGGTCACATCGGTCTTACACCTCAGTCCATAAATGCATTTGGCGGATATAAGGCTCAGGGAAGAGATCTGGATTCTGCCAAGAGACTTGTCGATGATGCTCTTGCTGTACAGGAGGCCGGTGCATTTTCAGTTGTTCTCGAGTGCGTACCTGCCGAACTTGCAGCTTATGTTACAGAGAAGCTTGATATTCCTACTATCGGAATAGGCGGCGGTGCGGGAACCGACGGTCAGATCCTTGTATATGCCGATATGCTTGCTATGTTCAGCGATTATAAGCCTAAGTTCGTTAAGCACTTCGCAAATGTAGGTGATGTTATAAAGGCGGGCTTTGCTGCTTATGATGAAGAAGTCAAAGCAGGAACTTATCCGGCTGAAGAGCATAATTATGCTATCAAGGCTGAAATTCTTGATGAAGTAAAGAAAACTTTTGGTTAAGACCTAATATAGATACCCGGAGGAAAAAAGTGATGAAGATAATAAAGACAGTTGATGAGGTTAAGGCTATTGTTAAGGGCTGGAGACAGGAAGGACTCACTGTAGGTCTTGTTCCTACTATGGGATTTCTTCATGCCGGTCATCAGTCGCTTATAGCAAAGTCGGTTGAGCAGAATGATCGTACGGTAGTTTCCGTATTTGTAAATCCTATCCAGTTCGGACCGAACGAGGATCTGGAGGCTTATCCGAGAGATCTTAACAGAGATGCGGAGCTCTGTGAGAAGACAGGTGCGGATATAATCTTTAATCCGGAACCTGAAGAAATGTATAAGGACGGATTCGTATCATTTGTCGATATGAACGGACTTACAAATCATCTCTGCGGACTTTCGAGACCGGTACATTTCAGAGGCGTCTGTACAGTATGTAACAAGCTGTTCAATATAGCTTCTCCCGACAGAGCTTACTTTGGTCAAAAGGATGCTCAGCAGCTGGCTGTTATCAAGAGAATGGTCAAGGATCTCAACATGAATCTTGAGATTGTCGGATGTCCTATAGTACGTGAAGAAGACGGTCTTGCCATGAGTTCAAGAAATACATATATGAATTCTGAGGAAAGAAAAGCCGCTCTTATTCTCAGTAAGTCGATATTTCTCGGTCAGAAGCTTATAGAGGATGGCGAGAGAGATGCTTCGGTAGTAAAGACCAAGATGACAGAGCTTATAAATACAGAGCCGATGGCTGAGATCGATTACGTCGAAGTAGTTGATAATCTTACGATGGAAAACCTTGATGTGATTAAGGGCGATATCCTTGTGGCTATTGCGGTTAAGATCAATAACAAGGTAAGACTTATAGATAATTTCATGATGGATGATGTTCAGTAGGCGAAGAAAGCTTACCAATCAGGAAGAGAGAGGAAAAATTTGATGCAGGCATTTTATTTAAAGAGCAAGATTCACAGAGCAAGAGTTACGGAGGCTGCGCTCAATTATGTCGGAAGTATAACCATAGATGAAGACCTTATGGATGCATGTGGCCTTATCGAGTATGAGAAGGTTCAGGTCGCAAATGTCGACAACGGTATGAGACTTGAGACTTATGTTATAGCTGGAGAGAGAGGATCGGGCATGATCTGTCTTAACGGAGCAGCTGCAAGATATGCGGCTGTAGGCGATAAGGTTATTATCATGAGTTACTGCATGATGGAGCCTGAAGAGATTAAGGATAATCCTCCGAAGGTTGTATTTGTGGATAAGCAGAATCATATAACAAGAATAACACGTTATGAAAAGCACGGTACTCTTGAAGATATGAAGTAGTTTTTTGTGTCATATGAGGTATGGATATGTTAGAGGGAAAGAATATATTACTCGGAATAACCGGCGGAATTGCAGCTTATAAGATGGCAGATGTTGCAAGTTCCCTTACGAAACTGGGTGCCGATGTGCACGTTGTCATGACGAAGAATGCGACAAAACTCATATCACCGGAAGTGTTTCAGGTTCTTACGAAGAATAAGGTTTATACAGATGTCTTTGATGAGAATCCGGATGATGAAGTTATGGTTCCGCATGTATCTCTCGGTTCCGGAGCGGATCTCATTCTTATAGCACCGGCAACCGCTAACGTTATAGGAAAACTTGCGGGCGGTATAGCGGATGATATGGTAACGACTACGGTTCTTCCCGCAACATGTCCTATATATATCGCACCTTCAATGAACGTGCATATGTTTGAGAATTCCATAGTTCAGAATAATATCGAGAAGCTGAAGCGATTTGGATACAAGGTGATAGATCCTGCCACGGGTTATCTTGCCTGTGGTTATGAAGGAAAAGGAAAGCTTCCTTCACCTGAACTTCTGGTTGAGACCGTAACACTTGCTTTATCGCATGATAAGGATATGCAGGGTATGAAGGTCCTTGTAAATGCGGGACCGACTCAGGAATCCATCGATCCTATAAGGATAATCACAAATCATTCTTCCGGTAAAATGGGATATGCGGTTGCACGTCAGGCTGCAAGAAGAGGGGCGGATGTGACTCTTGTATCCGGACCTGTAAATATTCAGCCGCCGCTCGGAGTAAAGACGATAAATGTAACAAGTGCGGCTGATATGTTTGAAGCTATGAACAGTGAGGCATCGGATAAGGATATAATCATAATGTCAGCTGCCGTAGCGGATTATACACCGGCCGTAACTGCCGAGAATAAGATCAAGAAATCCGAAGGCAGCCTCTCGATAGAGATGAAGCGTACCACGGATATTTTAAAGACTCTGGGGCAGAGCAAGAAGAAAGGTCAGTTCATCTGCGGATTTTCCATGGAGACAGAGAATCTT
>DEFA01000027.1:19999-20288 GCA_002350525.1 Lachnospiraceae bacterium UBA2864
GGTTAAAAAAAATATAACCCCGTTTAAAACCGCCGATGATATGGAAGAGTTACCTCTCCTTTCGAAAGAAGAAGCGGCAGACAAGATATTGGACAAAATATTAAGCCGAAAACAGTAAAATTTGTTTTCATTTATTTGAATTAATATAATATTTATGCTATTATAATCCCTGAGTGACCGGTTCGGTATGTCGGCTCAGGGATTTTTCTTTTAACCGATATAAATATAGTATCCGGTTTACAGGAGGAAATATGGAACAGTATAAGCAGGAATTTGTTGATTTTATGTT
>DEFA01000027.1:20381-20509 GCA_002350525.1 Lachnospiraceae bacterium UBA2864
TTTTTTATGAATGCCGGATTATATATAACGGGTTCACAGCTTACCCGTCTCGGTGAGTTTTATGCAAAGGCTATCCATAATACATACGGAGATGACTTTGATGTAATATTCGGACCTGCATATAAGGG
>DEFA01000027.1:20585-66492 GCA_002350525.1 Lachnospiraceae bacterium UBA2864
AAGGATCACGGTGATGCCGGAATACTTCTCGGAAGCCCTATAAAGGACGGTGACAGAGTGGTTGTTGTTGAGGATGTTACAACATCCGGTAAATCAATGGAAGAGACAATTCCTATCGTTAAAGCTCAGGGTGATGTTGAGATCATCGGTCTTATGGTGTCACTTAACAGATGCGAGCGCGGTAAGGGAGATAAGAGTGCCCTTGAGGAAATCAAGGATATCTATGGTTTTGAGACAAATGCAATCGTGTCAATGAACGAGATAATAGACTACCTCGTTGAGAAGAAAGTTATAGATGATGAGCTTCTCGGACGGCTTAATGCATATTATGATGAATACGGAGTTAAGTAGTATTAAACTGATAAGATATTTTTAACATACATTAGAGGAGGCATTATAATGGAAAAGGTTTACAAGGTACTTAAAAACGTTGGCGGCGGAAGTATAGCTATCGGTGTTTTATATATCGTTGTAGGTATTACTCTCGGCGTTATCAATATAGTGAACGGAGCAGTACTTCTCAGAAACAGAAGGAAGATCCTGTTCTAAAAAAGGATAATATAATTATATGAGAGAAAAGGCAGGGGAAACAGTAAGGAGTCCCGAGTGTTTCTTTACTGTTTTTCTTCTTTTGATTGAAACAATATTTCATATTAGAAGATTTGGCGGCATTTCTGTAAACCTTCTTAATAAGGCTTATTTTGCTGTCATTACAGCCCTTGTTTTCGGATATCTGGTAAGTTTACTTCCGCGTAAGACAGGTAAAGCGGCAGCATGCTCTTTGGTCATACTGTTTTCGGTTTACTATCTTGTTCAGCTGATATACAGCAGTGTATTTGCAAATTATTTTTCTTTATCGGCAACCGGAGGTATAGCGAATCAGGCGTTGGATTATAAGAGCACAATCTGGGCGGGAATAGTTAAAGAGATTATTCCTGTGCTTCTTATACTCATTCTTATGGTGATATCGGTCTTATATATCATAAGATGGTCGGATTTCAGCCGCCACAGACTGACAACATATGCGGTCATGGTGGGGGTTATCCTTACGGCGGGATTCTATTATTTCCTGCTTCTTCGGACACAGGGAGATGAAAAGAATTCCCCGGCTGAGGTATTTAAGAATTATTCTTCGGTAGAGCTTTCTGTGGAAAAGCTCGGTGTTACGGAAACCATGCTTCGTGACGGAGTATATGCGGTTATGCATATCGGAAAAAGCGACGGCGCGGATACTGATACGGGATTTGAGCATGAGGCTTATGTAGCGGTAACAGAGGCGGCTACGGAGCAGATTACGGAAGAGTCGAGTACAGAAATGTCATCGGAAAGCGAATCCGGAACTATCGAGGCTGATGCTTACGATACTGAAGAAACGGTAGAAGAAGTAAAAATGTATACGGCACAGGTCCTTGATGTGGACCTTGGCCGTATGAGTGAGATAACGTCAAATGAATCCGTGCTTCAGCTTAACAGTTATATTAATTCGTCTCTCCCTACATTTACTAATGATTACACAGGGATGTTTGAAGGTTACAATCTTATCTTCATAACAGCCGAAGGATTTGACGGATATGTAATTGATAAAAAGAGAACACCGGAACTTTATAAGATGAGTCATAACGGATTTGTGTTCAGAAATTTTTATACACCGCTCTGGTATGGATCGACGCTTGGCGGTGAGTATGCGAATCTTACGGGACTTATGCCGAAAAACGGCGGTTATCTGAGTATGCAGAAGGTTGGAGCCAAAGGTAATTCCATGCCTTTTACATTGGGAAATGAATTAAAGAATCAGGGGTATAACGTATTTGCTTATCATAACAACGGTTATACCTATTATGACAGACATATATCCAGACCTTACTTCGGATATGAAAATTTCATCGGTGTTGGAAACGGTCTTTCTTACGAGACAAAACCGGGCGGAGGTATGCTGTGGCCTCAGTCGGACGCATTTATGGAAGAAAATACATTTCATGAATATGCAGGGAATGAACCGTTCCATGTTTATTACATGACGGTCAGTGGGCATCTTGAGTATGATTTCGGCGGAAATGCAATGGCGGCGAGAAATCGCGATAAGGTGCAGGATCTGTATTATACTGACACTACTAAGGCATATATTGCATGTCAGCTTGAGTTTGAACTTATGATGGAAGAACTGAATAAAGATCTTGAGGAAGCGGGAATCGCGGACAGGACGCTTATTGTTATATGCGGTGATCACGTTCCTTACGATAATATGGAGATTCCTAATGAACTTGCGGGAAGCTATCTTGACAGAAACTTTGAGTGCTACAGGAATACGCTTATAATATATTCCGCATCGATGGAAGAGCCGATAAAAGTTGATAAGGTCTGCAGCTCTCTTGATATACTTCCTACAGTGTTGAATCTTATGGGGCTTCCTTATGATTCGAGAATGATTGTCGGACGTGATATCATGTCTGACAGTCCGGGACTTGTAATAATGCATGACGGTAGTTTTATATCTGACGGTTTCAGATATAATGCTTCAACGGGAGAAGTTACCACAAGAGGCAGGGGAGAAGTTTCCGATGCCGAACTAGAGAATCTTAAATCTACGGTTTCAAACCGCTTCAGGATGGCAGATGCCATATGTGAGCTGGATTATTATAAATACGTTGAACAACTAATGGAGGAAAATTAATCATGGATAAGCTTGATAAGAAAATTCTCAAGGCTCTTAAAGCTAATGCCAGACTTACATCTTCGGCAATCAGCGAAGATGTTGGACTTTCGGTATCCGCTGTTATAGAGCGTATAAAGAAAATGGAGAATACAGGGCTTATAAAAGGATATACCATTGATATCAATCAGGATATGATAGGTAACAATATGGTTGCTCTTATGGATGTAAGTCTTAAACATCCGGATTATTATTCGGGCTTTGAACAGCTTGTTAAATCTAATAACAGCATTGCGGCCTGTTATTATCAGACGGGAGAGTTTGATTTTGTTCTGAGAATCGTTACTGATTCAACAGAAGGACTCGATGAAGTTTATAAAGTTGTAAAGGGTTATGAGGGTGTTGAAAAGACCGAAACACACATTGTCCTCAGAACTTTGAAAGAAGAAGGGGCTTTGCTTCCGGACTAGATATAATACGAGCGTAGAACGAAGCATGTCGCAAGGCGACATGCTTTTTCTGTTTAGTGGCTGTGTTCTTTTGATAAAGTGCATTTCACGACAGAATAATATCTGTTTACGACAGAGTTATGTATATTACATATATTTTTAATTAAAATCACTTTAACTATTAATCTATAATCTATTAAAATGCCGAAACTACGGCCGGGTAATTTCGGTTGTAAATCTTCTTAATGCGGAGATTTACAGAAGGGGAGGTCAGAATGTGGAAAAAAGGTTTTAAGTTTTCCAGATGTATTGCCGGTTCGCTGGCAATAATGATGATTCTTGGAGCAGGAACAGATAAGGCTCTTGCAGCAGACTATGTTCCGGGAAGTGCTGAAATCAGTTTAGTAAAAGAATATGAAGGCGATACGGAAGAAATCTCTGAAGAAGAAAACTCTGAAGAAAACTCTGAAGAAGAACTCTCTGAAAAAGGTGCAGCTGCTTCGGAAGAGGTTACTGAAGAACAGAACATGGAAGAGAGCAAAGAAATTATCGAAAGTATATCCGGAAAAGAGATGGCAACAGAAGGTATGTCCGGAGAAGAAGCCGGAGAAAAAACGGGAGATGTAAGCGGAGAAGAGACCGGAGATGTGACTGTGAATATAAATATTCCGAAGGCACCTACGGGAGAGTTCGTAGAAGACTTCACGAAGGTTTCTACGGGTGTAACAGATACAACTCTCGAAGATGTTATCGCGAGATTCGGTATAGCTACTGTAGGCGATGCAGAGGCAGAAGACCTTGCTCCGATGACACCGGTAAAGATCAGTGCTTCGACATTTCCGGATCCGAACTTCAGAGCTTATGTATCCGAAGCATTTGACAGAGATAAAGACGGATATCTTGATGCTGAAGATATATTGTATGCAAGAAATATATGGGCTGATAACATGGATATTTATTCTCTGGAGGGAATTGAGTATTTAACCGAGCTCAGAGGACTCTATGCTTCGCATAATCATCTTACAGAGCTTGATCTCAGCGGAAATCAGCTTATAACCGGTGTATGGGTTGCTTATAACGATTTTACATCGCTTGATTTCTCATCAACTCCGTCGCTTCAGTGGGTATATTGTTTTTACTGCGATAATCTCAGATCTCTTAACGTAAGAGGGAATCCTGAGATGTCCTATATCGAGGTTAATTCAAGCCCGATAGGAAGTATTGATGTCAGCCAAAATCCGAAGCTTGAGCATCTTATGTGCGGTGACTGCGGACTGACACAGCTTGATCTGAGCCATAATCCGAATATGCAGCATCTTGATGCGTTCAGAAACAGGTTTACAAAGCTTGACGTAACCTGCTGCCCCAAGATGAAAAGACTTGATGTATGGGATAATCCGAAACTCGGTAGTATAGATGTAAGTAAATGTCCGGGATTACAGTATTATAACTGTGCAAACAACAATGCGGGAAGCGTTGATGTTACACATAATCCCGAACTTACGAAACTGATCTGCAGTTACAATCAGAATCCGAATACGGGATTTCCCGGACTTACAAAGCTGGATGTAACTAAAAATCCTAAGCTTGTATATCTTGACATCGGAAGAAACAGTATTACTAATCTTGATATATCCAGAAATACGGAATTATACTTCTTATATGCATTTACCAATCCTATTAAGGAATTAAAGATTGGTAACTGTCGTCGTCTTATAAAGGTATATAAGGACGGTGTGAGAAAAGACGAACCAAATGTCTGCAAAGGCCAGTCATGGACTCTTAGCTACGGAGGAGATACTTCGACGGGCGGAGATAATATATTCTGCCTTCTGCTTGACTACACTACGAAAGTTAATACCGATCCTATAAAAGGAGCACCGTCACCGAATAATCTGATCAAGCCGGTAGTCAATCCGGAAAATCTGATAACAAGAGGTGCGGTCATTCAGAAACTTTACGAAATGGCCGGAAAACCCAGCGTAAGCGGTCTTAAGACCAGATTTTCCGACGTGAAGCCGGGATCAACCTATTATAATGCTGTTGTATGGGGCGAGAAGTATGCCATGTGTATGGGTGTGCCTGATGTATATGACAATGTATTTGCGGCAGATAAGTATATCACGAGACAGGATGTTGCATTCATGCTCATGAGATATGCGGAATGCATGGGCTTCAGAAGAGAGATAGATTTCGGCCGAAGTGATGATTATCAGGATTATTATGATATCGATTATTATGCATGGGAAGCGGTTTGCTGGGCTTGTACCTGGAGAATAATGAGAGGTAAGGGCGACCAGAGCGATGAGGAATACGAGAATAAGGGCGACAGAGTGATCGATCCGAGAGGATATTCAACACGTGATGAATTTGAAACCATGGTAGCTAGAATGCTTGAAGTGAATGATGTCTCACCGAAGAAGTATCCTGAGTTTTATAAATCGGGAGTCAGCTATGCTACCCATGTTCAGACTTATGGCTGGCAGGGCCTTGTAAGAGACGGTAAACTTTCAGGTACTGTCGGACAGGCAAAGAGACTCGAAGGAATAACAATATCTCTTGAAAATGCACCGACTACCGGCGGTATCGAATACAGAACGCATGTGCAGACCTACGGATGGCAGCCGTGGGTTAAAAACGGAGCATTCTCCGGTACAACAGGTCAGTCAAAACGTCTTGAAGCAATTCAGATAAGACTGACAGGTGAAATGGCAGAGAAGTATGATGTTTATTACAGAGTTCAGGCACAGACCTACGGATGGCTCGGATGGGCAAAAAACGGTGCATATTCGGGTACTGCAGGGCTTGCTAAGAGACTTGAGGCGATTCAGATCGTTATAGTTAAGAAGGGTACATCTGTAAACGGAAATTATAAAGTTGACGGTGTGACTCTTGATAAACTTGCAAGCATTACATCATCAACAGTGAAGACACCGGGATCGGCTTATATTATAAAAGAACCGGATGTCTCTTACAGAACTCATGTTGAGAGTTTCGGATGGCAGAACTTCGTATCCAACGGAACTGTATCGGGTACTGTAGGACAGGCAAAGAGACTTGAAGGAATAGAGATCAAGCTTGGCGGAACCCCTTATACGGGCGGCATAAGATACAGAACACATGTTCAGACCTACGGATGGATGGATTGGAAGAGTAACGGTCAGATGGCCGGAACAAGCGGACAGTCAAAACGTCTCGAAGCAATCCGTATAGAGCTTACAGGCGAGATGGCCAAGCATTATGATGTGTATTACAGAGTACATGCTCAAAGCTTCGGCTGGCTCGGATGGGCTAAGAACGGGGAAGCTTCCGGAACAGGAGGTTATGCTAAACGTCTTGAAGGAATTCAGATAGTTATAGTAGAAAAAGGAAAACCTGCGCCGGGTAAGACCTATAAGGGAATTACTTCGGACAGAAACGATAAGTGCATATCCAAGTAAATATCTGTAAAAGTATGTACAAAACAAGAGCAGACTCAAATGGAATGTATGAGGGATCACCTCGAGAATTCCTGAGTCTGCTCTTTTAAGCTGTTTCCTTTTTGATTTTCTGTTTTTTTGAAATATTTTACGTTTTCTTAGAATTAGTTGCTGTTCATATTTACATAAAAAACAATTTTGGGTACAAAAAAAGCGCGAGACGGGAATCGAACCCGCGACCCCCTCCTTGGCAAGGAGGTGCTCCACCGCTGAGCCACTCGCGCATTTGTTATGTGTTTCTCACAACGGTGTACATATTATCACAACTAAAACGCTTTGTCAAATAAAAATTTATAAAAATTGATTAATTGAATCAAAGTAGTACTGGTGCTATAATTCCTTATTATGAAAAATATGTTGAAGAAGCTCGGAGAAAAGATAAAACGTTCATATGAACAGCCGATGTGGAAGTGGATCCTTTCTATGTTTCTTATAGCAGTTATGCTTGAATTTTTACTCGAGATACTTGGAAGGCGATCAATACTTAAGGCTGTTCTTTTTGTGTGGCATAATCCGCTTGTTTATATATACAATGTCTCAATATGTTTTTTCACACTTTCTGTGTGCCTGCTTGTAAGAAGAAGAGTATTCCTTATGGGCTTTGTACTGGTCTGCTGGCTTACAATGGGAATATGTAATTGCGTTGTGCTGGGTTACAGGATAACGCCTTTCTCCTTCATAGATATAACCATGATATCCGATGTGTTCAGTATGATGGATATTTACTTTAACAACATTCAGCAGATTCTGATATTCGGAGGACTAATAATTCTTGTCATACTGATAGTTGTAGCTTTTATCACGATTCCGCGAATGAAGGGAAAAATCCATTTAGTTAAAGGAGCCATAGTTGTTCTTGTATCCTTCGTGGTTGTTTATGTTATGACTATTCTCGCGGTAAAGACGACGCTTATAGCCGATGAATTTACCAATCTCGGAACCGCCTATAAGAATTATGGATTTGTATATTGTTTCTCAAACAGCGTGGTCGATATCGGAATCAAGAAGCCGGAGAATTACAACAAAGCCGATATTGATCGTATATTCCTTGAAACCGTGCAGCTTGATAAGGAACATGTCAGAGCAAAAAAACCCGATATAATTATACTCCAGCTTGAATCATTTATAGATATAGGCAGAGTTAAGGGGGTTCATACCGATATTGAATCCATTCCGAACTTTAAAGCTTTCGAAGAAGAATATCCTTCGGGGTGGCTGACGGTTCCGGCAATAGGAGCAGGTACGGCCAATACCGAGTTTGAGGTCATAACGGGTATGAAGTCCAAGCTTTTCGGCGCGGGCGAATATCCGTATAAGACAATCCTTACTACATCTCCGTGTGAAAGCATGGCACAGGTTCTTAAACGCAGATATAGCTACGGAACACATGCGATACATAATAATAAAGCCAAGTTTTACTCGAGAGATATAACCTATTCAAATCTCGGCTTTGAAACATTTACTTCACTCGAATATATGTATGATGTAAATCGTACCCAGACGGGATGGGCGAAGGATGACTGCCTTCCGGCTGAAATCTTTAAAGCACTTGATTCTGATGAAAAGCAGGATTTTATACTTTGCATATCCGTTCAAGGACACGGAAGATATCCTAAAAAAGAGCTTAAATGTGAGGAACATGTCAAAGTTACTCTCGATTCGGAAGATCCGGAACTGACCAACCAGTTTGGATATTTCGTAAATCAATGCTATGAGATGGATCAGATGATCCTGGAGCTTAAAACCATGCTCGATGAAAGAGACAAGCCTTATGTGCTTGTTCTTTATGGAGATCACATACCGGCTCTTACGTTTGAAGAAGATCAATTCGAATCCGGAGAGCAGAATCAGACGGAATATGTAATTGTTAATAATATCGGTCTTGAAATGGAGGATCGGGATATATATACTTATGAGCTGTCGGATTATCTGATGAGCGCTCTCGGTATGAAGAGAGGGATCATGCAGAGATGCCATGAAGCATATTTTGATCCGGCATTGGGAGACAACAGTGAGTTTAAGAATGTAGCCGAACTTATACAGTATGATATGCTGTATGGTGACAAATATATTTTTGACCGTATCAGACCTTATGAGGCAACAGATATGAAACTTGGTATAGACGATATAACGGTCGATGAAGTTGAGTTTGATGATGCCACGGGAAATATTCTGGTAAGAGGTCAGAATTTCACTCCGTTTTCTGTAGTCCTTATAAATGACGAGCGTACTGATTCCATCTATGTCGACCGTGAAACTCTTATGATAGTAGCGGAAGATGTGGCACAGGAGCTTGTTCCGGGAGACGTTATAGAAGTTGCCCAGATTGATAAGGATAAGCATGAACTTACGAGAACACCGCCGGTTATTTACGAAGAACAGTGAGTCATGCTGAGGATAAGTTAGAAAATAATTTATATAAAAGTTTTAGAAGAGGAAAAAGAGATGATAAGAGAAGACATCAGAAATGTAGCCATTATAGCCCATGTCGATCATGGTAAGACCACTTTGGTTGACGGACTTCTTAGACAGAGCGGTGTATTCCGTGAAAACCAGGAAGTTGCGGAGAGAGTAATGGACTCCAACGATATCGAAAGAGAAAGAGGAATAACCATTCTTTCCAAGAACACGGCTGTAATGTATAACGGTGTAAAGATCAATATTATCGATACTCCGGGACATGCTGATTTCGGCGGTGAGGTTGAGCGTGTACTTAAGATGGTTAACGGTGTTATCCTTGTAGTCGATGCATTTGAAGGACCTATGCCTCAGACAAGATTCGTACTTCAGAAAGCACTTGATCTTAATCTGTCGGTTATCGTATGTGTAAACAAGATTGACAGACCTGATGCCAGACCGGAAGCGGTAGAGGAAGAAGTTCTTGAGCTTCTTATGGATCTTGATGCATCGGATGAGCAGCTTGACTGTCCTTTCGTATATGCATCAGCAAGAGAAGGGGTTGCTTCATACACCGCAGATGAACCCGGTAAGGATATGAAACCGCTCTTTGAAACAATAATCAATTCCATTCCGGCACCGGAAGGTGATCCTGAAAAGGGACTTCAGATTCTTATATCGACTATAGATTATAATGAATATACCGGAAGAATCGGTGTAGGAAAGGTGGATAACGGTTCGGTTAAAGTTAATCAGGAGGCTGTTATCGTAAATCATCATGATCCTGACAGACGTGAGAAAGTTAAGATTACAAAGCTTTATGAGTATGACGGACTTGCGAAGGTTGATGTGGACAGCGCAACAGTCGGCTCAATCGTAGCTGTTTCCGGTATTGCTGATCTTAAGATAGGTGATACTATCTGCTCGGTGGACAGTCCTGAATCAATTCCTTTCCAGAAGATCACGGAGCCTACAATATCCATGAACTTCATGGTTAACGATTCTCCGCTTGCCGGTAAGGAAGGAAAATTCGTTACATCAAGACAGCTCAGAGACAGACTTTACAGAGAACTTAACACAGACGTATCTCTCAGAGTTGAAGATACCGAATCCACAGACTGCTTTAAGGTAAGCGGACGTGGTGAGCTTCATCTGTCTGTCCTTATTGAAAATATGAGACGTGAGGGATATGAGTTTGCTGTAAGTAAGGCAGAAGTTATTTACAAGGAAGATGAGCGTGGAAAGCGTCTTGAGCCTTTTGAAATTGCTATAATCGATGTTCCGGATGACTTCTCGGGTACAGTTATCAATATGCTCAGTGTCCGTAAGGGTGAACTTTCGGGAATGGCTCCTTCAAACGGCGGTATGACAAGGCTTGAGTTCAGAATCCCTTCAAGAGGACTTATCGGATTCAGAGGAGATTTCCTTACAGCTACAAAGGGTAACGGAATCATCAATACTATCTTTGACGGATATGATTCATATAAAGGTGATATGTCCTACAGACAGAATGGTTCTCTTATAGCATTTGAAGCAGGATCATCAATCACATACGGCCTTTTCAATGCCCAGGAAAGAGGAACTCTCTTTATAGGACCGGGTGTTGAAGTGTATGCGGGCATGGTTGTCGGAGAGACGGGACGTGCAGAAGATATAGAAGTAAATGTATGTAAGACAAAGCACCTGTCAAATACCCGTGCATCGGGTTCTGACGAAGCTCTTAAGCTTGTTCCGCCAAAGCAGCTTTCACTTGAACAGTCACTTGATTTCCTTGATACGGATGAGCTTCTTGAGATTACTCCGAAATCACTCAGGATCAGAAAGAAGATACTTGATTCGAGACTGAGAAAGAGAGATCAGAGAAACAGCTAAACAGAGCTTATAAGTATTGCATCATTTTTAAAAATATCTTGCATAGCACCCCCCTAATTAGTATACTTAAAGAGTATATTTGGTACGCTATCAGGGGGACATTATGGTAGAGAATAACAAAAGCTATGATGAGTTTACTATAAACTTTAAGCTCGAAGAGGGGGTTCCGGTAGATCAGTATGAACTTACGATGTTCAATTATGAATTCGTGGGTAATTATACTAAGTGTCAGGTTGTCGAAATCGATGGGGTAAGAGCTTTACAGTTCAAGATTCCGGCAACGCTTCCGCTCGAGCAGTTTTTGAGAAAACAGCTTTATAAAGGCGAGTTTTTATCTATTCTGTCGAATATTATGAATCAGCTCATGTATTTCGATGAGAATAAGATGCCTCTGAACAAGCTTCTTCTCAATATTCATTACATGTATATAGAACTTTCCACATTGGATGTTCAGCTTATATACATGCCGGTTGATAAAAAGTTTGCGGACTGTAATATTACCGAGTTCATACAGAATCTTATAAGCGGTATCAGATTTGCCAATATGGACTGTGTTGAACTTGTAGACAAGATTCTTAAGTATCTTGACAGCAAGCTTATGTTCGACCTTAAGGACTTTTATAACTATGTTCTTTCTCTTGAGCAGGATATGCTTCTTGAGGACGCGGAAACGGATGAAGAGAGACAGAGAAGTTCTACAACGGTTCTTGCTACTTCCTCCAATTACAGTAATCCGGTTCCTTATCTTCTCAGACTCAAGACTAACGAACTTATTCCGATACTTACCAAGGAGTTTATGGTTGGCAAGTCTGCGGATTCGAATTATCAGATAATCGATAACAAGAAGGTCAGCAGACGTCATGCTATATTCAGGATCAGTAATGGTGAATGTTATATAAGAGATAATGATTCCACAAATCATACCTTTGTAAATGGCAAGCTGCTTCAGCCGGGAGTTGAGATCATTCTCAGCAACGATGACTATATCAGACTCGGCGATGAAGAATTCAGATTCTGGATAAGATAATTAATAAGAATTATTGATAGAGCTGCTTCTTGCGGCTCTATATTCATTTTAAATATACGGAGGAATATTATTATGGCACAGCTCTGGGGCGGAAGATTCACCAAGGAGACAGACAAGCTTGTTTATAACTTCAACGCATCGATAGGATTCGATCAGAAGTTTTTTAAACAGGATGTGGAAGGGAGCAAGGCTCATGTTAAAATGCTCGGCAGCGTCGGTATACTGACTTCCGACGAGGTAGATACAATACTGGAAGGACTTACGGGCATATATCAGGATGTTATTGAAGGAAAGCTTGAGATCACATCCGAATATGAGGATATTCACTCATTTGTAGAGGCGAACCTTATAGAGAGAACAGGCGATACCGGAAAGAAACTCCATACGGGAAGAAGCCGTAACGATCAGGTTGCCCTGGATATGAGACTATATGTGCGTGATGAGATAGATGAGACAAGAGATGTGCTTATTAAGCTCCTTAAGGTACTTCATAGACTTATGAAGGAACATGTGGATACATATATGCCGGGATTTACACATCTGCAGAAGGCTCAGCCTGTTACTTTGGCACACCATATAGGTGCTTATATGGAAATGTTTAAGAGAGACTATAAGAGACTCGGAAGTATAAGAGAGAGAATGAATGAGTGTCCTCTTGGTGCCGGTGCACTTGCGGGAACAACTTATCAGCTTGACAGGAGAATGACAGCAGAGCTTCTCGGATTTGACGGCCCTACACTTAACAGTATGGATTCCGTATCGGACAGAGATTATGTAATAGAATTCCTTTCAGCTCTTTCTCTTATCATGATGCATCTTTCAAGATTCTGCGAAGAGATCATCATGTGGAATTCCAACGAATATAAGTTTATAGAACTTGATGATGCATATAGTACAGGAAGTTCCATTATGCCTCAGAAGAAGAATCCGGATATAGCAGAACTTGTTAGAGGTAAAACGGGCAGAGTGTATGGCGCGCTTACATCGCTTCTTACTACCATGAAGGGAATACCTCTTGCATATAATAAAGATATGCAGGAAGATAAGGAACTTACCTTTGATGCGATAGATACCGTTAAGGGATGTATAGCACTCTTTACCGGAATGATCGATACTATGACAGTAAATAAAGACAGGATGAAGGATAGTGCAGCACACGGATTCACGAATGCCACAGATGCAGCCGATTATCTTGTTAAGAACGGAGTTCCGTTCAGAGATGCGCACGGTATCATAGGACGTCTTGTTCTTTATGCTATCGATCAGAACAAGAGCCTGGATGAACTTTCACTTCATGAATATCAGGAGATATGTCCTGTATTTAAGGAAGATATATATGAAGCTATATCCATGAAGACCTGTGTAGAGAAGAGAAATACAATCGGAGCCCCGGGACCTGAAGCTATGAATGAGGTAATACGTATTAATGAAGAATTCCTCAGTAATAAATAAAATATTTATACTGATAATCGCAATACTTGCATTTATACTTATTTCGAGATTTTTGGGAGTAGGGCCTTTTGCGTCCAAAATTCCGAAAGAGGATATATGTAATTCAATCGATGAGGTATCGAAACATGTATCCGATTATCTCGAAAGCGGGCAGGAAGGTATGCTTACTCTGTATATCAAGGATGTAAGTGAGGCTGATCTTACTAAGATAAATTTTTATATTGATACCATGAAGGGCAATATAAGCAATATCAGGACAAGTATATATAGTGCCGATCTTACCAAGGTAGAACTTGAGGTACATCGTTCGGACTCGAGCTATGTCGTTGATGCGGTTGTAAGAGGTAAACCTATACCCGAAGGAAAAGAAAATGCGATAAAGCTTGAGAAAAAAGTAAGAGAAATACTGGGAAGTATAATCAAACCGACAATGACGGATTTTGATAAAGAGCTTGCCATACATGACTATATAGTAAATAACTGCAAATACGGCTTTTTTAATGATGATTCCGAAAGAGAATATAACGCTTACGGTGCTCTGATCGAAGGAAAGGCTGTATGCAGCGGATATGCGGCGGCAATGGATCTTCTTCTTGAATGTTCCGGTGTGGAATCGAGATTTGTTGTCGGGTATGCGGAATCAAGCCAGAGAAGCGCTGATTCAAGCGGCGTTGAAGATAAAAGTTCGAGAAAGAATATTAAAGCCGACAATCATGCCTGGAATCAGGTTAAGATAGACGGTATATGGTATAACGTAGACGCAACCTGGGATGACCCCGTTGGAAGCGGAGATTCGCTTTCTCATATGTATTTTAATATAGATGATGAACTTATGGGGATGACTCATGAGTGGAATCGGGAGGAATATGAGACCTGCAGCAGCATGGGAGCAAATTACTACGGAAAGACCGGAACAAAGTTTTATAATCCGAACGAGCTTGAAAGTTACTCTGATTATTATTTTACCAGTCATGGTAAAGGAATGCTCGAATGCCAGATATCGGGATTTGATGTGGATGACAACAGTCTGCAGTTTTTGTTCAAGATAAACGGCATTACGGGAGCAAGCTATTCCGTAATGGAAATGGGCGACTATAAGATATTAAACCTGATGGTTGAGTAAAGGTGTTGATATGAACAGCTTTGATATAACAGATACCGGTAGATTCGTAAAAGCTCTTCTTTCGGAAGACTTTTTTGCCAAAACGCTTTTATATTACGCAGAGATAAAAGGTGCGTGCAGGATAGAGATTGACGGACGGCTTAACAGGGATTTTTACGACTCGGGTGATGAAGCGCTTATTACGCCCGGTGGAAGAGATATAAGTTACATACGGTGGGGAAATATCAGAAATCAGTTTTTTGAGGGAATAAGAGGAAGCAGGCTTCCGCTCAGATTTTCGGTTTCGCTTATAACAGATCCCGACTTTTTATATGACTTTGTTACATCTTCAGGTGTAAATATAAGACCTGATGAAGTTGAGTCTCTGAATATAAATATTATGTATGACAGGGGCGGGTTAACGGTTACTACCGGAAATTCTTACAAAATCTTTACATTGGACAAGAACCTTGACACAATTTGGGATTCGTTTGTGCATAATACCTTCAAAGAACTCGATATTTTATGATTTTCTTCGATAATTTTGTGCAGTTTTGTTGATGAAATTTGTTGATTTTTAACAGTATAAATGTTACAATCTATGTAACAATTAATTAACAAATTAAACCATCCTTTTCGAGAAAAACCTCAGTTTTATTAGCTGGGGTTTTTCTTGTTGAATAAGGATTTTTATATCAAAATTCTGTCATCAAAACATGTGTTAGCACTCCGAAGGTTCGAGTGCTAATTTTTGATTGACTTTTAATATACTGAGAGTTAAAATTCTGTTTGTTGAAATGTTTATAATATAAGATTTATATAGAAAAGAGGTAATGTATCAATGTCAACAGAAAAGGGTAATTTAACTATCAACAGTGAGAACATTTTTCCCATTATCAAGAAGTGGCTTTATTCCGATCATGACATTTTCATCAGAGAGCTTATATCTAACGGCGTAGATGCTGTTACTAAGCTTAAGAGACTTTCTTCCATGGGAGAAGCGGAGATTCCTGAAGGAGAGAAGTTTAGTGTTAAGGTTATGTCCAGTCCGCTGGATAAGACTATTACCTTTATAGATAACGGTATAGGTATGACAAGAGATGAGGTTGATAAGTATATCAACCAGATTGCATTTTCGGGAGCTCAGGATTTCCTTGAAAAGTATAAGGACAAGGATGCAAATGATCAGATAATAGGTCATTTCGGACTCGGATTTTATTCTGCATTTATGGTAGCCGAAAAGGTTACTATCGAGACACTCTCATATAAGGAAGGTGCAGAGCCTGTATATTGGGAGAGTGACGGCGGAACAACTTACGAGATGGGTGAAGGAAATTACAATGAGAGAGGTACAAGGATTACTCTTTATCTTGCTGAAGACAGCCTTGAGTTCTCAAATGAGTTCCGTGTAAAAGAGATAATCAATAAGTACTGCTCATTCATGCCGGTTGAGATCTATTATATCAATGAGGATGAAGCTAAGAAGCAGGATAAGAAAGAAACAGTTGATGCGAAGGCAAAGGTAAGAAAGGCTGAAGAGGATGATTTTATCGGAGGTCCTTCAGAGTCGGAAAAGGCTGATGAAGTTGAGGCAGAGACTGCTGAAGCGGAAACAAAGGAAGAGGATAACAGCCCTAAGCCGCTTAATGATATCAATCCGCTCTGGATGAGAACGCCGGGAGACTGCACCGACGAGGATTATAAGGATTTCTATCAGAGAGTTTTCTATGATTTTAAGGAGCCGATGTTCTGGATACATCTCAATATGGATTATCCATTCAACCTTAAGGGTATTCTGTACTTTCCGAGACTTAATCCTAACATGGATCAGCTTGACGGAAAGGTTAAACTTTACAACAATCAGGTATTCGTAGCCGATAACATTAAAGAGGTTATACCTGAATTCCTGCTTGTGCTTAAGGGAATAATCGATTGTCCGGACCTTCCGCTTAACGTATCGAGAAGTGCGCTTCAGAACGATGGCTTCGTTAAGAAGATATCCGACTATATCACAAAGAAGGTTGCCGACAAGCTGACAGGCATGTTCAAGACTGACAGAGAGCGTTATGAGGGACTTTGGGAAGACCTGTCTCCGTTTATCAAGTTCGGATGCCTTAAAGATGAGAAGTTTAACGAGAAGATGGAGAAAGCTATGATCTTCCGTAACCTTGAGGGTAAATACATTTCCCTTGAGGACTACCTTGAGGCTGCTAAGGAAAAGCATGAGAACAAGGTGTTCTATGTAAGCGATGAGCAGACACAGGCACAGTACATAGAAATGTTTAAGAAAGAGGGAATGGATGCCGTCTTCCTTACTCATAATATCGATAATCCGTATATTACAAGTTTGGAAGCAAAGAATGACAAGGTTAAGTTCCTCAGAATAGACTCCGATATAAGTGAAAACCTTAAGGGAGAAGAACTTGCCGAAGATAAGGCAAAAGAATATAATGATAAATTGACGGAAATCTTTAAGAAAGCACTCGGCAAAGATAAGCTTAAGCTTGAGGCTCGTTCTCTTAAGGATGAGACTGTATCTTCAATGCTGATCCAGTCCGAGCAGGAGCGTCGTATGGCTGATATGATGAAGCTTTACAGCTTCGGTGGTATGAGTCCGATGGATTTCGGAGCAGAAGCTGAGACTCTCATTCTCAATGTCAACAATAAGCTTGTAAAGTATGTTCTTGATAATCCTGACGGAGAGAATACCAATACCATATGTGCACAGCTTTACGACCTTGCGGTACTTGCTAACAGACCTCTTACAGCTGAGGAACTTACCGGTTTCGTTAAGAGAAGCAATGAGATACTTAATATGATGATTTAGGAATTTATTTCATGAGAATTTATAATACTCTTACAAGAAGAAAAGAAGAATTTGTACCTATCACTCCGGGAAAAGTCGGGATATATGTCTGCGGACCGACCGTTTATGATTTTATCCATATCGGAAATGCGAGGCCGATGATAGTTTTCGATACATTAAGAAGATATCTCGAGCATAAGGGATATGAAGTAAACTATGTAACGAACTTTACTGATGTTGATGATAAGATCATTAAAAGAGCAATCGACGAAGGGGTTGAGGCGTCCGTTATATCCGAGAACTTTATAGCGGAATGCCGTAAGGATATGGCGGCACTCAATGTAAGAGAAGCGACCGTTCATCCGCAGGCAACAAAAGAGATTCCGGATATGATAAAGCTCGTACAGATCCTTAAAGATAAGGGTCATGCTTACGAGAAGAACGGTACTGTATACTTCAGAACCAGATCTTTTAAGGATTACGGAAAGCTCTCACATAAGAATATAGATGATCTTGAATCGGGACACAGAGCCGAATCTCATGCACTTAAGGTAAGTGGTGAGGATGAAAAGGAAGATCCGCTTGACTTCGTGCTTTGGAAGCCTAAGAAGGAGGGTGAACCTTTCTGGAAATCTCCTTGGGGTGACGGACGTCCGGGATGGCATCTCGAATGCTCCTGCATGTCCAAGAAATATATCGGGGGAACACTCGATATACATGCCGGAGGAGAAGACCTCATCTTCCCTCATCATGAGAATGAGATAGCACAGAGTGAAGCTGCTAATGGAGCAGAATTCGCACGTTACTGGATGCATAATGCATTCTTAAAGATTAACGGGGATAAGATGTCAAAATCTCTCGGGAACTTCTTTACAGTGAGGGATATCTGCAAACAGTATGATCCGCAGGTTATAAGGTTCTTTATGCTTTCGGCTCAGTACAGGACGCCGCTTAATTTCTCAAAGGATCTTGTAGAGGATGCGGCAAAGGGACTTGACAGAATACTCAACGGAGCCGAGAAGCTTGCCGGTATAATTGCAAAAGATAACAGGAAGCCTGTATCCGACAAGGAAAAAGAGCTTCTTGAGACAGAACTTCCAAAGTACACAGAGAAATTTGACAATGCTATGGATGATGACTTAAATACCGCGGATGCAATTTCTGCGATATTCGAGTTTGTCAGATTTACAAATGCAAATACCGATGAGAATTCTTCCTCGGATTTTGCAAAGATGCTATATGATACACTCTTTGAACTTTCCGATACGGTTCTGGGAATCCACCTTGAACGTAAGGAAGAGGAAATTGACAGTGAATTTACGGCAGAGATTGAAAAGCTTATAGCCGAGAGAACTGCTGCGAAGAAAGAAAAGAATTTCGCACTTGCGGATGAGATAAGAGCAAAGCTTCTTGATATGGGAATTGTGATCGAGGATACCAGAGAGGGCGTAAAGTGGAAGAAAGCCTGAATGTAAATAAGAAATATTCTATGTATTCGCCGCTTACTCTGGCATATCTTGGTGACAGCGTATTTGATCTTAAGATAAAAGATTATCTCGTGAGCCACCATAATATGCAGGTTGAGAAATTTCACCACAGAGTATCGTCTATAGTATGTGCCCGTAATCAGGCTTCATTTATGGATAACAATATGGATTTCTTTACGGAGGAAGAGATTGAGATCTATAACAGAGGCCGTAACGCATCGGTTCATACAAAGGCGAAGAATGCATCTATGGCAGAATATAAGAAAGCTACCGGATTTGAAGCCGTGATCGGATATTTACATCTGTGCGGCAGTGAGGAAAGACTCTCTGTTTTGATAGAAAAGATTCTGTCGGAAGCCGGAGAATTGATAGAGGAAGGATAATCATGCCTGATAAGAAATATTATAAAGAGAAACCGGTGATCTCCGACGTGACGGAAGATAACGGAGATATCATAGAAGGACGTAATGCAGTGATCGAAGCAGTCCGTTCCGGAAGAGTTCTGGATAAATTATATATTCAGGAAGGGCTTCAGGATAATTCGATAAACAGTATGGTTTCCAGGCTGAAAGGTACCGGAACAGTCATCAACAGGACTAAGAAGCAGGTCATGGACCAGATGTCCGTTACGGGGAAGCATCAGGGAGTTATCGCCAGATGTGCGGCTTATGAATACAGTGAGATTGAAGATATCTTTAAACTTGCCGAGGATAGAGGAGAAGATCCTTTTGTCATAATCCTTGATGAGATAGAAGATCCGCATAATCTCGGTGCAATCATAAGGACCGCGAACCTCGCAGGAGCGCACGGAGTAATCATTTCCAAGCACAGAGCTTCGGGACTTACAGCGGTTGTTGCCAAGGCTTCTGCCGGTGCACTTAATTATACACCGGTTGTAAAGGTTACCAATATATCTAAAACCATTGAAGAACTTAAGGACCGCGGTATGTGGTTTGCCTGTGCGGCTATGGACGGTGAGGTTATGTATAAGTGTAATCTTAAAGGGTCTATAGGACTTGTTATCGGTAACGAAGGCAGCGGAGTTTCTAGACTGGTACGTGAAAAATGTGATTTTACCGTATCTATTCCTATGAAGGGTGAGATTGATTCGCTGAACGCATCTGTTGCGGCAGGTGTGCTGGCTTATGAGATAGTTAGACAAAGGATGAATTAAATGTCTGGTAAGGAATACAGCTTATTTTCCGATAGGGATCTTGTTGAAATGGCAGGGCACGGCGATCTGCTTGCAGAGGAATATCTTCTCAACAAGTACAGCAGCCTCGTAAGATATGAGATTAGATTCCTATATATAGCGGGCGCTGAAGTTGAAGATCTGATGCAGGAAGGGATGATCGGTCTCTTTACGGCCATCAGAAGTTATGATACAAAGTCCGAGGTACAGTTCAGTACATTTGCGACCACATGTATCAGAAATAAAGTAAAGACTTATATTACATCGGCTAACCGGAAGAAGCATATTCCGCTTAATACCTATATTTCCATATATGCGGGAGAACAGGATGATGATGAATCACCTATTCTCGATCTTCTTATAGATGATGCACCGAGTCCGGAGGAAAAGGTTCTCAAGGATGAACGCATGAAGGAAATGTATGAAGAAATAGACAGAAAACTCAGTCCCGTTGAAAAAAAGGTGGTAAGGCTTTATATTCAAGGTGCTTCACATTCCGAGATCGCAAAAGCAATCGGAAAAGAAGAGAAAGCCGTAAGCAATGCCCTTACCCGTATCCGCAACAAACTTAAAGGATAAAGTACTACAAGCTTTAAGGATAATAAACTGATTGACAAAATGCCGCTTATATTTTATTATTAGATGGCTGTTTAATGCTGTTATAGCTCAGACGGTAGAGCGCAACATCGGTAATGTTGAGGTCACGGGTTCGATTCCCGTTAGCAGCTTGTGAAAGTTGAGTATAATTCACATACGCGCAGCGTATGTGACACAAAAAGCCAAAGGCATTTTAAGCGTGCTTAAAAATGCTTTTGGCTTTTTGTGTCACATATTTGCTGAAAGCAAATATGTGAGTTAGACGAGACCACATCATCGAGGTTGCTTTGCAACCGAGATGTGAGAAGACGCGAAGCGACTGAGATGTACAAGGTATACTTTTAAAGGGGAGGTAGTTATTATGGGTATTTTTACAGACATGCTTGACAGGCTTTCAGACAGTTCTGATGATCTTGCAATCGCAACAGCAGCACTTTCAATCTACACTGCTGCAAGCGATGGCACTATAACTCTTGATGAGTTTCTGGAAGTCGGACTGAGCGTTGGTGCTATCAACACGAAGCAGAAGATTTCTGACGGGGCAAGACAGAAGATCAAGGAAATATCCCAGAATCACAGTATTACCTGGGATGAAGTAAAGGGATATCTTGATAAAGTTTCTAAGAAGAGTCTGCTGGAGATGGAGAACGGTATCAAGGAGATAATTCTTGCATCTGACGGTACCGATGAAGCAGAGCGTAAGGTTATTGAAGATTTCAATGCATATGTAGATGGAAGATAGTCTGACTGAGCTGACTGAGACAGAAGATTTAGTTTATGATATAAGATAACAGTATATGAATCCGATTAGGAATGATAAGAACAGATAGCATATTTTGCAGTCTGTTCTTTTTTTTGACACTATACTTAGTGGTATGTTATAATAAAACAGATTATGTAAATCTGATTGTTTCGGAGAATAATTATGCGTTATTTAAATAAGCATATTCATTTCAAAAGAATACTCGTTATGCTGATGACAGCAGTTCTTTTGTTTGTCGGAATGTATGGTTTCGGTACGGGAGTAAGAGCTGATGACGAAGCATATATCAAGAGCGGAACCACTATGCTCAGAGTAAGAGAATCGGCAGGTGGAAACATTCTTATGGACGAATCGGGGAACCCGGTATACCTTTCGGGTGATACCAGAGTTACTGTTATCGATTCGACCAACTCAGCCTGGTATAAGATAACATTTTCATATAACGGTTCACAGCTTGAAGGTTACGTATCATCTTCTTATGTTGTTATGGGAAGTCCTGAGCAGGAATCGGAAGTTCCGACAGAAACTCCGAATGACACTGCAGGTGAAGATCAGACTTCAGAGGAAGGCGATTCGGAACAGCCGACAGAAACCGAGGCAGAGGATATGCCTATAGATGATTTCGAAGGCTATATGAATCAGCAGGGATTTCCGGAAAGCTATAAGCCGTTCCTTAGAGAGATGCATAAATCACATCCATCCTGGAATTTTATAGCAATCCAGACAGGAATTGACTGGGATACTCTCGTTGAAAAAGAGAGAAACAAATCCGGTCAGATAAAAAACCTTGTGTATTGTACCAGGTCCAATCCGCATTATAACTGGCGTTCCACAGAAGTCGGTTATAACTCATCGACCAATACATGGTATCCTTATGACGGAACAGTATGGTTCGCGGCATCCAATCAGCTTGTTAAGTATTATCTCGATCCCAGAACATATCTTTATGAGGCATATATTTTCAGTTTTGAATCACTGTCATATCAGGAAGGTATGCAGAATCAGACAGGTGTCGAAGCAATTCTGAAAGGCTCTTTTATGTCAAATTCGAGAGCCTACGGTGAATCAAGGCTGTATTCGGACATTATCATGGATGCGGCAGCGAAAAGTAATGTAAGTCCGTATCACCTTGCGTCACGTATGAAACAAGAGATGGGTAATACAGCCGGAGTTGCGGCTTCGGGAAAGAGCTCATCATATCCCGGAATATATAATTATTTCAATATAGGTGCCTTTGACTCTCCGAGTGGAGCAGCTGTTCTTAACGGTCTTAAATGGGCGGCGACATGGAACGGTTCTTACGGGCGTCCGTGGAATACGCCTTCCAAATCCATTATCGGAGGAGCTCAGTATCTGTCCCAGTCATATATAGCTAAGGGGCAGGATACGCTTTATACACAGAAGTTTAATGTAACCAATAAGGCGAGCCTCTTTAATCATCAGTATATGACCAATCTTCAGGCTCCTTCCACGGAAGGTTATTCGCAGTATAAGGCCTATGCGGCAAACGGACTTCTGGATTCATCGATCGTATTTAAAATTCCGGTATATCTCAATATGCCGTCTAATCCGATAGCGAAGCCATCGGATGCGGGAACTCCGAACGATTATCTGAATCTTCTTTCTATAGACGGATATCCGCTTACACCCTCATTTAAGAGTGATATCCTTGAGTATTCTCTTATCGTAGACGGTTCCGTAAATCAGATCAGGGTAAATGCATCACCGGCCGCCTCATTCTCGAGTGTAAACGGAACCGGAACGATTAATCTTGCGGAAGGTTCCAACAAGATTAAGATTTCGGTTACATCGGATACAGGAAGCGTTAGAAATTATATGCTTACCGTTGTAAGAGGAGAGACGCAGGGCGGAAAGAGTACGGAAGCTTCTCAGGAAGTCATAACGTTCACTCCGGCAGATCAGCCGAGTGGTTCTGTTAAGAGAGGTGATCTTAACGGCGACGGAAAGATATCTGCACTTGATATCATAAGAGTACAGAGACTTATAGTCGGTCTTGACCCGACACTTGAAGAGATAATTCCTGTTGCGGATATTAACAGAGACGGAAAGATATCCGCACTTGATATTATAAAGATACAGAGACATATAGTGGGTCTGGAAACCATAGATTAATAAGAGGAGATTTAACATGAAGAAGCAGCATTTCAAAATATGCAGTTTTTTAACAGCATTGCTTATTATTCTGACTATGCTTTATGTACCGCAGGACGACAAAGTATATGCGGACAGTGCAAGTGTTACCATAGCACTATCCGCATCGAATGTAAGAATAGGTCAGAGCGTTACAGCAACTATTAACGTAAGCGGCAGCTCGATTTCGGCTTATACAATGTATGTGTCCTATTCTTCTGGCGTTCTTCAGTACAGCTCTGCTACGGGAGTAGTCGGAGGAGGCGGCGGAACTCTTACAGTATCGGGAACAGGCCCGGGATCTACTTCAATTACATTTTCTGCTATAGCCAACGGAACGGCATCAATTTCCACAAGCGGTTCGGAATTCTATGATATCAACGGTACCGCGCTTGATGTAAGTCATGCCGGTGTGTCTGTAACGGTTGCAACAGAAGAGAAGAAAGAAGAGAAGAAGGAAGAAAAAAGCGAAGCTACTACCAATGAGAAAGGTGAGACTGAAGCAACAACAGAGGAAGACGACCGCTCGGACGACTGTGATCTTGCATCACTTTCTGTTTCACCGGGATCACTTTCACCAAGCTTCAGCGCCGGACAGACAAGCTATACAGTAGAACTTACTGAAGACGATACAAGTATAGTGGTAAGTGCCGTAACTCATGACAGTAAAGCATCAACAAGCGTAAGCGGAGCCAATTCGCTTCAGAAGGGTACAAACAGAGTTTCTGTTACTGTAACGGCCGAGAACGGAGCAGTAAAAGTATATTATCTGACTGTAATGTGCGGTAAAGATAAAGAGGACATCCTTGTATCCGCTGATGGCAGAAATTATATAGTTGTTACTGAGGATCTTCCGGATCCTCCGGAAAACTTCTCAGAGGTAACTCTTGTTGTCGGAGAAGAAGATGTTCCGGGATATGAATCACCGAACGGAAAACTTGCCATTATATGTCTCGAAGATGAAGACGGAGGTAAGGGCTGGTTTATATATGACAGAGATAAGAATTCCTATACAAAATATGCGGAGTTTTCGGCTCGGTATGTAAGATATGTAATAGTTGATAAACCGGAGGGACTTGATATTCCGAAGGGATTCTCACCTGCGAAACTTGAAATCGAAGAAGACAGCTTTAATGCATATACGGACGGTTCGACTTCAGGTATATATCTTGTCTATGCCATGAATCTTGACGGAACGGAAGGCTTCTATTTCTATGATTCTAAAGAAGGAAGCTTTATGAGATATGAAGCTGCGGGTAATATAATTGCTTCCATGTCAGATGCACAGATTGTTCCTGTTACAACAGAGGAAGTTACTGTGGAAGCAACAACGGCGGCGCCTGTAATTCCGAAGAAAGATACGGAACCGAAGGATGAAGGTTTTTTCACAAAAGCAAGATTAAAATTTCTTCTTATTGCAATGTCTGTATTATTCGTTATAATGTGTATTGCTGTTATTGTTCTCATAATCAAGAACGGAAATATGACAGCAATCCCGGAAGAGGGCAGATATCCGGATAATGAAGATGATGATCAGGATGCTGATGCAGACGTATCAGGAACCTCCGAAGAGACTGTAGATATTGCAGATGCCCAGACTGATAAGCTTACAAAGAATAAGTCTTATGAAGTAAATCAGGATACGGGAGAGATTCAGCTTGAAATAGCCGAAGACTTTAACAGTAGTGTAAATGTACCTCTTGCGGTTGAAGAACGTAAGGATAAGATTGAAAATGCGAAGAAGGAAAGACCATATGGAATAGATTCCGCATTTGATGTTATTCCTGAATCAGAAGCAGGTGTGCTGGATGCGGATGTTGCCCGTATTGTAGAGCAGTATACATCAGGTAATGCTTCTGCCGATATACCGACAGACAGTCCTGAAATTCCAATTCAGGAAACACCGATACAGAACTCCCCTGTACAGATCGCACCTATTCAGGAAACACCGATACAGAATGCTTCTGTGCAGGAAACAAAGATACAGGAAACACCGATACAGAATGTCCCTGTACAGGAAGCACCGGTTCAGGCGAAAGGTACATATACGGAAGTAAGAGAAGTCCCTAAGCAGAAAGTTGTTCTGCCGGGACAGGATGATGAGGAGGAATAATCAGTTATGGCTGATGAGATAATCAAAGATTCAGAAACAGCAGAATCCGGAGAGGTTAAATCAAAACATTTTATCGAGCAGATCATCGAAAAGGATCTCGCAGAAGGAAAGTATACCAAGATCGTTACAAGATTCCCGCCGGAACCTAACGGTTATCTGCACATAGGACATGCCAAGTCCATACTTCTTAATTACGGTATGGCTGTGGAATACGGCGGACAGTTCAATCTCCGTTTTGATGATACCAATCCTACTAAGGAAAAGGAAGAATTTGTCGATTCAATTATCGAGGACGTAAAGTGGCTTGGAGCAGATTTCAGAGGTGAAGTGCTTTTTGCATCCAATTATTTCGATAAAATGTATGAAGCAGCAATTAAGCTTATCAAGAAGGGAAAGGCTTATGTTGATGATCTTTCCGCAGAAGAGATAAGAGAGTATAGAGGTACACTTACTGAGCCGGGTAAAAATTCTCCTTATCGTGACAGAAGCATAGAAGAGAATCTCAGTCTCTTTGAAGCTATGAAGAACGGTGAATTTGAAGACGGTTCAAAGGTTCTTCGCGCGAAGATAGATATGGCTTCGGCTAATATAAACATGAGAGACCCGGTTATCTACCGTATAGCTCGTATGACACATCATAATACGGGAGATAAGTGGTGCATCTATCCGATGTATGACTTTGCTCATCCTATCGAAGATGCGATTGAAGGAATAACACATTCACTTTGTACGCTTGAGTTTGAAGATCACAGACCGCTTTATGATTGGGTTGTTACAGAACTGGAATATCCTAATCCACCGAAGCAGATCGAGTTCTCAAAGCTCTATCTTACAAATGTCGTTACAGGTAAGAGATATATCAAGAAGCTCGTTGAAGACGGAATAGTTGACGGATGGGACGATCCGAGACTTGTTTCTCTTGCGGCACTCAGACGTCGTGGTTTTACACCATCTTCGCTTAAGATGTTTATGGAGCTTGCCGGAATATCCAAGTCACAGGGCTCTTGTGACTATGCTATGCTTGAGTACTGCATAAGAGAAGACCTTAAACCTAAGGTTCCTCGTCTTATGGGTGTACTTAATCCTATCAAGCTTGTCATAGATAATTATCCGGAAGGTCAGACCGAGGAATTTGATATTGAGAACAATCCTGACGCTGAAAATGCAGGAACAAGAAAGGTTACATTTTCCAGAGAACTTTATGTTGAGGCTGACGACTTCATGGAGGAACCTCCGAAGAAGTATTTCAGATTATTCCCTGGTAACGAAGTTCGCCTTAAGGGTGCTTACTTTGTTAAATGTACTTCGTGCGAGAAGGATGCGGATGGAAATGTAACGCTCATCCATTGTACATACGATCCGGAGACAAGAAGCGGAAGCGGATTCGAAGGACGTAAGGTTAAGGGTACCATTCACTGGGTTAACGCTGCCGATTGTCTTACAGCAGAAGTAAGATTATATGAAAATATAATCGACGAAGAGAAGGGTAAGCTGAATGAGGACGGAACACTTAATCTTAATCCGAATTCACTCGTTGTTTTAAAAGATGCAAAGCTTGAAGCTTGTCTTAAAAATGCAAAAGCCGGTGATTCCTTCCAGTTTATAAGAAACGGATACTTCTGTGTTGACAGCAAGGATTCAAAGGAAGGCGAACCTGTATTTAACAGAATAGTCGGACTTAAGAGTTCATATAAGCCCGCTTAAGAAAGGCACAAGACTTGAACAAAGATTACATTAAAACAGATGTGAAGGATTTTCACCTGAAGGAGATTCTGGAGTGCGGACAATGTTTCCATTTCTCCAGAACCGACAGCGGTGAGAATCCGAATAAATTTGAATATGATATAGCCGCATGCGGAAGGTTTTTACATATAATGGAAGAGCCTTCCGCAGATGGCGTTAAGCTCACTTTTTATGATACGGATGAATGGGAATACGAGCATATCTGGAAGGATTATTTTGATCTTGAAAGTGATTACGGAGAAGTAAAGAGACGTATAATTGAAGCGGATCCCAGACTTGAGGATATCATTTCCGAGAATCCGGGTATAAGGATTCTGAATCAGGAATTCTTTGAATGCCTTATCTCATTTATAATATCGCAGAATAAACAGATACCTCAGATTAAGCAGGTTGTCAGAAATATATCTACACTCTGCGGTGACAAAAGAGGTGCGGATTCCATAAGGTTTTTTAATTCGGATTTTGATGCACTGTTCCCGAGACCCAAGCAGCTTGCTTCCGTAACGGAAGATGATATAAGAGGATGCAAAGCAGGATTCAGAGCGCCTTATATAATGGATGCGACCGAGAAAGTTGTATCGGGTGAGATTTCCGAGAAAGAACTTCGAAGGATGCCAACGGATGAGGCAAGACAGAAGCTTATGACTATTAAGGGAGTGGGAGAGAAGGTTGCGAATTGTGTTCTTCTCTATTCACTCGGAAGAACGGATGCTTTTCCTGTTGATGTTTGGATGAAACGTATTTGTGAGGAATTATACTTCCATAAGGATACTCCGAAGGATGAGATAGAAAAAAGCATGTGTAAGAAGTTCGGCAATATTGCGGGAATCGCACAGCAATATCTCTTTATATACGGAAAAGAGAGAAATATCGGAAAGTAACAATCAAAAAGGAGAGAGTCTCTATGACTCTACTCCTTTTCTTGATTTACTGTTATTCAGCTCCGAGGTTTTCATATTCTATATTACAGAATGAAGCACTGACGTAATAGGTTGCTGAGGTTTTCTCGACTTCGTTATCAAGCTGTGCCGGAGATGTCTTTAATACCCAGGCCTGTTCTCCTGCTGAAGTGGAACCTTTGGTAGCACTTAAGACATTCGATGAACCCTGTGATACAGGACCGTCGATGGAAGAAGCTTTGATAATAGCGTCTTCTCTTGAAATGCCTGCATAGATTTCAACTACGGGAGTTGTAACTTCGGTAGTTTCTGTTTTTGCCTTAGGTTTTACTTCCTGCTTTGTCTCTGTTCCGGTTTCGGACTTTGTGTCTTCTTTTGATTCTGTGTCTTCGTTTGTTTTGGTTTCGGATGAAACATCGTTTTTAGAATCGGTATTTGTCTCTGATTTATTACCCTGGTTTATATCTATATTTTCGTTAGTGTTTGAAGTATTTGAAATACTTGATGTTTTTGCAGCGCCCTGATTTGTATCTGATACGGAATCAGGTTTAGTATTAACGTTCTTATCTGACTTTGTTTCTGCTTTCTCCGTAACTATATCTCCTGATTTAGCCGGAGTACTTACGGATTCAGTTGTACTCTCAGGTACACCGTCTTCGGTAGTTGCTTTCTGGATTGCTGTTTCATTCTGTTTATCTTTTGCAGTGTCAGCCGTATTTATGCTGCTGTTTTTTTCGGCAGAGGCGTTTCCTACATCTTCCGGGCTTACAAAAGACTCTATATCAGCATTTCCCGATGCTATTATGGAAGCGGCTTTTTCCTCAGACGCTTTGATCGCATCTTTGAAGTCCGATACATTTTTAGCTTTGGTTACAGAAGATGCTTCCACGGTTTTTAATTTGGAAACTTCTTCTATAGAAGCTTCCGTATTATATTCAGCTTCGGTCAACTCTACAGCCTCGGCCTTTCTTTCTTCAACATTATTACATCCGGAGATGGCAGCAAGTAGACACAGAGCGAGTATACATATTGTCGTTATTTCTTTTCTCATATTTTCATCCCCCTTTTGTTCCGGGGTAGTCCCGGCGAAGATTTACCGTGATGGTAAATGTACATATTTCCTTTCACGGCTACATTATATAACATAAATGTAACAATTCTGTAACAATATTCCTTAGTATTTTCTAAAGAGATTATTAATTCACGTTAAGAATTATGATATACTTGGATTAATAGTCGTTTACGGCGGAAATGGGGTATGGATTATGAAGGTTAATGTTTTGGGTGACAAGGTTAAGATTTATCTGTCCGGAAGAATTGATTCTGCAAATGCATATGAAAGAGAGCAGGAAGTTTTTGACATTATCGGGGAAAATGCAGGGAAAGGCATTATATTTGATATGTCTGAACTTAAATATATATCCAGTGCCGGGCTTCGGATATTATTGAAGGTTAAAAAATCAGTGAAGGATGAAGTGATCCTTTCCGAGGTCTGTCCGAATATATATGAGATACTCGAAACCACCGGGTTTACTGAGCTTTTTTTGGTAAAGAAGAAAATGCGTGAGGTATCGATAGATGGGCTTGACGTCATTGGTAAAGGATTTTACGGAACAGTTTACAGAATCGATTCCGATAAGATCATTAAGGTTTATGAATCGGCTGATGCGATCGATATGATCGAAAATGAGAGGAATATGGCAAGACTCGCATTTTTGAACGGACTTCCGACTGCAATATCATATGACATAGTTAAGGTTGGAAATAGTTACGGTTCCGTATTCGAACTACTTAATGCCAAGACATTCAACGATCTGATAATTGAGAATCCGGGAAATATTGACGAACTCGTGCGTCTGTATGTTGATCTTATGAAGCAGATCCACGCTACGGAAATTTCGGGTGATAAAATTCCGTCTGCTAAGACCGGGTTCATAGATTATATCAGGTTTCTCAAGGAATATCTGGATGAGAGTATATATATCCGAATCATGAATCTCTTTGATGAACTTAAAGATGACAATCATCTGATACACGGTGATATCCAGATGAAAAATGTTATGATGGTAGATGGTGAACCTATGCTTATAGATATGGATACGTTATCTAAAGGTAAACCGATTTTTGAACTGGCAGGACTCTATGTGACATATCGTGCGTTTGAAGAAGATGACCCCGGGAATAGTATGTCATTCCTCGGGATCAGCGATGAAATGAGCAGGATGATATGGAACAAGGTAATCCGTTGCTATTATGATAATATTGATGAAGAAGAACTGGACAGGATTACGGATAAGATCCGTATAGTCGCTTCAATCAGGTTTTTATATATAGTATGCAGCTCGGATCTTAAGAACGGGGAACTGGGTAAGATCCGTATAGAGCATACAAAGGAACATCTGAGAGAACTTATAGAAAGGGTTGATACTCTTAATTAGTTTGCATTATGATTGACAGATTTATTTAAGATGTGTTACTATGAAAACCGTATAATATATTGAAAGAAGATTTATTATGTACTGGACAAATGTAAATGTACAACTGACTAAAGGTTACACAATTCTCCCGTAAGGGGGATAGTGCGCCCATTTTCAGGTATATTTACTGATATATAGGTATTATTGCATTATCTCCGATAGGTTTATTACTATTTAGTATGACTATAAGGAGATTTTTTTATGTTTAATTTAAGAAGACAGATAAGATTATTATATACAACCGGAATACTCGGGAACCTCTCAATAACGGGAGCCTGGGTTGTAATTATGGCTTCGAGAGGATTTTCTCTGGTCCAGATTGGATTTGCGGAAACCGTATTTCATATAACAAGTCTCATATGCGAGATACCGTCTGGAATGCTGGCGGATATGTACGGAAGAAAGAAGATGCTGGCTGTAGGAAATATTATGGCGATAACGGGTGACATTATAACTGCCATATCGGGAAACTTTATGGTTGCATGTATGGCGATGCCTTTCCATGCCATGGCATATAACTTTGCCTCCGGATCCGGCGATGCTCTGGCCTACGACTCAATGAAGAAAGTAGGGTGTGAATCGGGGTACGAGAAATATAATTCAAACCAGTCTGTTATATATAGAATAGCAAGTGGAATATCAACTCTTTGTGCGGGACTAGCCCTGTATCTCGGATATAGGAAGGCATATCTTATAAGTGCCCTTATGGGGCTTGTCACACTTTTCTTTACGCTTAAGCTCGTCGAGGTAAGGGTAAGTGAGCAGGATGAGGATAAAGATAAGGATGATATAAAGAACAGAGAGGATTTACCCCGTTCTATGTTTAAGAAGCTTATTTCTTACTTTGTGGACAGCATAAGATTTCTGTTCAGAAATTCTAAGGCCGCAAAGCTTATGTTCCTTAATTCATTTGTGGGATCAATAGATATACTTTTATTATTCTTCCTTCAGACCAAGCTTAAGACAGCCGGAATATCCAATGTATTCCTCGGGTTTGCGCTCTTTACGATGGAACTCGGAGGAGTAGTCGGTTCGAAACTCATAGTACATTTTAAAAAGATAAAGTATGTATATCTCTTTATAATATGCACAGTCGGAGTAGTTTTCGGAGTTATCCTTGAGCATAGCGGTATGGTTCCGGTCATGGTCCTGGGAGGCTTCTTATCTTCACTTTGCGACGATGCCATAGAGATAAGAACAAATGCAAAACTTCAGGATATGTTTCCTTCGGAACAGAGAGCGACACTTGTTTCGATATCAAGTTTTACATTTTCCGTAATAATGATCGTACTATCTCCACTGGCGGGATATTTCTTCTCGATTTGGTAAAATAAGTATTGCATTTTTTCTGAAAATGAGTACAATATAATTTGTGTTAGCACTCAAGAGTAATGAGTGCTAAAAACAGATTATTTTTATGAGGAGGCATTAAGATGAAAAAGTTAAAGATATCACCACTTGGTGACAGAGTTGTACTTAAGGCTGCTGAGGTTGAAGAGACAACAGCATCAGGTATCATTCTTACAGGAAATTCACAGGAGAAGCCACAGTATTCGGAAGTGGTAGCTGTAGGACCGGGTAAGGTTGATGAGAACGGTAAGAAGATTCCTATGTCAGTTAAAGTAGGACAGAAAGTAATTTATTCACAGTATTCAGGTACAGATGTAACACTTGGCGAAGAGAAGTTCACTATCGTAAGCCAGGAGAACATCTTAGCTGTAGTTGAGTAATCTGAAATAACATAGATCATTTTAGGAGGCGGATATAAATGGCAAAGGAAATTAAGTACGGTGCCGAGGCTAGAAAGGCACTTGAAGCAGGTGTAAATAAGTTAGCAGATACAGTCAGAGTTACACTCGGACCTAAGGGTAGAAATGTCGTTCTTGATAAGTCATATGGTGCACCTCTCATCACAAACGATGGTGTTACAATAGCTAAGGAGATCACACTTGAGGATGCATTTGAGAATATGGGTGCTCAGGTTGTTAAGGAAGTAGCTACAAAGACAAATGATGTTGCCGGTGATGGTACAACAACAGCTACAGTTCTTGCTCAGGCTATGATCAACGAAGGTATGAAGAACCTCGCTGCAGGTGCAAATCCTATCGTTCTTCGTAAGGGTATGAAGAAGGCTACAGATGAAGCTGTTAAGGCTATCACAGCTATGTCAAAGAAGGTTGCAGGCAAGGATCAGATCGCTAAGGTTGCTGCCATTTCAGCAGGTGACGAAGAGGTTGGACAGCTTGTAGCTGACGCTATGGATAAGGTATCTAAGGATGGCGTTATCACAATCGAAGAGTCTAAGACAATGGTTACAGAGCTTGACCTTGTTGAAGGTATGCAGTTCGACAGAGGATATGTATCAGCATATATGGCTACAGATATGGAGAAGATGGTAGCTGAGCTCAGTGATCCATACATCCTTATCACAGATAAGAAGATTTCAAATATTCAGGATATACTTCCACTTCTTGAGCAGATTGTTAAGACAGGGGCTCAGCTTCTCATCATTGCTGAGGATGTTGAGGGAGAGGCTCTTACAACACTTATCGTTAATAAGCTCAGAGGTACATTTAATGTTGTAGCTGTTAAGGCACCTGGATATGGCGACAGACGTAAGGATATGCTTCAGGATATCGCAGTTCTTACAGGCGGTACAGTAATCTCTTCAGAGCTTGGATACGAGCTTAAGGATACTACGATCGATCAGCTCGGACGTGCTAAGAGCGTTAAGGTTACTAAGGAGAATACAACAATCGTTGACGGACTTGGTAAGAAGGCTGCTATCAAGGATAGAGTTGCTCTTATTAAGACACAGATCACAGATACAAAGTCAGACTTCGACAGAGAGAAGCTTCAGGAAAGACTTGCTAAGCTTGCTGGCGGTGTTGCCGTAATCAGAGTAGGTGCTGCAACCGAGACAGAGATGAAGGAAGCTAAGCTTCGTATGGAAGATGCTCTTAATGCTACAAGAGCAGCTGTTGAAGAAGGAATCATCGTTGGTGGTGGTTCGGCATATGTACACGCTATCAAGAATGTTGAGAAGCTTGCTGCAACACTTGAAGGAGATCAGAAGACAGGTGCACAGATCATCTGCAAGGCACTTGAGGCACCTCTGTTCCATATCGTTGCAAATGCAGGTCTTGAAGGCGCTGTAATTGTAAATAAGGTTAAGGAAGCTAAGGATGCTGTAGGATTCGATGCATATAAGGAAGAGTTCGTACCTATGATCGAAGCAGGTATCATCGATCCTGTTAAGGTTACAAGAACAGCACTCCAGAACGCAACATCAATCGCATCAACACTCCTTACAACAGAGTCAGTTGTAGCCGACATCAAAGAAGACACTCCGGCAATGCCAGCCGGAAATCCTGGTATGGGAATGATGTAACGCGTTAACAGCGAGCCAAAATATATAGCGCACATGCGTAGCATGTGACAGAAAACAGACCGCACCCGCAAAAAGGGTGCGGTTCTTTTTCTATCAAAAGCTGCCTGCGGCAGCGTGCGCTATATATTTTGGCGAGCGTCGCGTATCGCCGGAGCGAAGCGGAGGCGATAACGATAAGAATTATCGGATGGCTGGAGCGAAGCGGAGGCGATAACGATAAGAATTATCAGTTTGCCCTTTCATTTGCGTTTCTGGCTCTCTTATTCCATTTATATTGACACTGCACCTATATTTTTATATAACATCTTCATACCAAACAACATTTCAGTGGAGGTTAATTATGGTAAAGTTATCAAATCAGGATAAGCTTCATCCGGTTCTTGGAATAGTTCTGTTTGCCGTACTTATGGGTGTATTTCTTACTGCCGGTAGATATCTGCAGCTGAATTTTGGCATAACGGGACTTGTTCTTACGGAAGTAATATTCCTTATTATGGCATTGGCATTCTGTTTTATCACGGGATCCAAGATAAAAGAAATGTTCCCGATTAAAAAGATTACGGTAATGGATATATTAGGGTGTTTCATAATTCATATCGGAGGTTACCTTCTTTCGATTGCAAGTGTCGGTGTGGTTGGAGCAATATATCCTCCTTCGTTAAAGGAGGCTGACAGAATGAATGATTTTTTGTTCGGGAGTATGTCCTTCTTACCTGCACTTATTATAGTAGGTCTTTTGCCTGCTGTATGCGAAGAAGCTATACATAGAGGAGCAATTCTGTCAAATTTCAGATCTATAAAAAAAGACTGGGTAATAGTACTTATAATGGGTATCCTCTTCGGTATTAATCATGTATCTGTCATAAAGTTTTTCTCGACAGCCATCCTCGGTGGAGTACTCTCTTATGTACTTATTAAAAAGAATAATATTCTTCTTACAATGTTGATGCATTTTTTCAATAATGCTATGTCGGTAATGGCGGTATACAGAACGGATGCGGGGAATACGGATGTATCATCTCTCAGTAATCTTAATATGAGTTCCGTACTCGGTGTATATCTCCTTCTCGGATTCGGTGCGCCTTTCCTTCTCGTCATCGGATGCAGGATACTTGCACCTGATAGTTTTAAGAAAAAATATATTGTAGTTGCCGGGATTATATCGGCAATATTGCTTGCATGTGCAATGTATATAATTGTTCTGGGCGGAGGTATGGAAATGCGTCTTAACACATCGTTTTCTTATGAAGTATCCGATGCGGAGGAAGATATGTCTGCAGCAAGCTTCGATATTGAAGAAGATACAACGGCAATAGTCATAGTTTCACTGGCTGATGCCGAAGGAGATTACAGAGTAAGAATAGATGGTGACAGAGGAAGCAATATCATAAATGCGCCCGTTCCGAAAGAAGGCCTCAGAACCTTTTCCTATCAGTGCGGATTTCAGACGGATCATTATACGGTTTATATAGATCCCGAAGATAATGCCGTCGGTGAGACACCGTCATTTACGATAATTATCCGTTAAACGGTAATTTACTTACCTTTTCCCTTTTTTGAATGCCTGTAAAGTGTTATAATCTAATAGTTACAAACAATGGGGAGGTTATAAATGAAAGCGTTCAAAAAAGTAGTTTCAAAGTATAACAGTGTCAGTTTAATATTAAGAATATTTATAGGAATATGTATCGGAGTAATACTTGCCTTGACAGTTCCGAAAGCGGCATGGATCGCAACTTTCGGAAGCCTCTTTGTAGGGGCACTTAAGGCTATTGCTCCGATTCTTGTTGCTGTGCTTGTTACAAGTGCACTATGTCAGGGATCATCAAAATTGGATAAGAGATTCGGAATGGTAATATTCCTGTATCTTATAACAACACTTATAGCCTCATTTGTTGCGGTTATAGCCAGTTTTATATTTCCTCAGACAATGGTTCTTGTAGAAAGCAGCGCAGAACAGACTCCTCCGGGTGGAGTAGGAGAGGTTCTCAGCAATCTTCTGATGAATATAATTGTTAACCCTGTAAAGGCAGTTACGGAAGCTAATTATATGGGTATTCTTCTTTGGGCTGTGGTATTCGGGCTCGCTCTTAAGAAGGTGGGATCGGATACGACGAAGAATATGCTGTCGGATCTGTCCGAGGCGGTTTCAACAGCAGTTAAGTGGATCATAAATCTTGCTCCATTCGGAATATGCGGCCTTGTGTTCGATTCGGTCTCCAATAACGGACTTAATATATTTATAGATTACGGAAAGATTGTTGCTCTTCTTGTGGGAACCATGCTTGTGGTATCGCTTATAATCAATCCGATTATTGTTGCTATATGCCTCAGATGTAATCCGTATCCGCTTGTATGGAGATGTATCAAGGAGAGTGGAATTACCGCGTTCTTTACCAGAAGTTCGGCTGCAAACATTCCGGTAAATATGGAGCTTTGTGAGAAGCTCGGGCTGGACAGGGATGTATACTCGGTATCTATTCCACTTGGAGCTACGATCAATATGGATGGTGCGGCCATAACCATCACCATAATGACACTTGCAGCAGCAAATACCGTGGGTATCAGTGTTGATATTCCGACAGCACTTATAATGTCCTTTCTCGCAGCTATAGCAGCCTGCGGAGCATCGGGAGTAGCGGGAGGATCGCTTCTTCTTATCCCTATGGCATGTTCGCTTTTCGGTATATCTAACGATATAGCTATGCAGGTGGTAGCGGTCGGTTTTATCATCGGTGTTGTTCAGGACAGTGTGGAAACAGCACTTAACTCATCCGGTGATGTTCTTTTTGCGGCAACCGCGGAGTATTATGAATGGAGACGTTCGGGCAGGGCTCTTCCCGAATTTTTAAAGAAGAGAAGTAATGCAGACTAATATAGACTATGGGGAGTGAAGTGAATGATATTTACGGTTGATGGGAGTTATAAAGATGATCTGCGGGAGTATAATGAGCAGATACTTGAGAAATACGGTGTATCCTCAGGAAGTGCCGAAAGGGAGATCATGTGTCTTGCAGACAGCGGTAATACCGTGGCATGTAAGCTTTTTGCAGATCTGATATTTTATAAGAAGGTTCTGAGAAAGAATTTTTACCGTGATGCATTTGAATTGTATCTGAAATCCGCCGGAATGTCTGTAAATGAATTCGGATGGAGCTGCAGTGGCGTATCGTATCCGCTTTCATTCTGGATGATAGGCTATTATCTTGTGAATTATAAGAGAGAGTCTGCTCTGGCTAAATGCGAGACTATCGACATCATTGAGGAAATGTCTCTTGAGGAAAGATTTACCATAGCATTAAAGCTTGCGGTATCAACAGTCGATAATATAGCTGCATCAGGTGCTATAAATCTTATTGGAAGAATACTCTTTGAGGTTTCGGAGAGTGAAGAGCTGTTTCTGCGTCTTAAGGAAGTAATCAGGCAGACTGTATGTGAGCATGATTTTTCTGAGATTGAAATAGAAACGGCTCCGGTTATGTCCGGGGAAGACTGTGGTTTACTTGCGGATAAGTTCTTTGTCAAAGCGGCAGAGGAAGGATACGTATATGCATGCAATAACCTGGCTGTGAGAGAAGCCGAGAAGATAATTAATATTCTTACTTCCGACGGCGGTTCAGCCGAGGACATGAACGGTTCATATGAAATATATAAAGAAGATGTGAATAATGCCGTGTTGGATTATATCTGCTTCTTAAAGATAGCCGCAGACAGATATGAACCATATGCTGCAAATCGTCTCGGACTCTTCTACAGGACGGGAGAGATAAAGACTGCTGAAGGAAGTTATATCTTCAGAGATTACATAGATCATAATATGGCAAAGGAATACTTTAAGAAAGCGACAGTGTGTCCTGATGAGAATTCCGGATGGGCATTTCTGAATCTTATAAGATACTATTATCAGGATTACAGCAATAATATAGAACTCATGAACGAACATATGGATTATATCAAGACCCTTAATCCAAAAGCGTACGACATAGCAATCGAACTTTAAGGAGGAGGTTATGGAAGAGAAAAAGGTTAAGTCTAATCCAAAGGCACTTTTTCCGATAGCGCTTTTTCTTGTATTATATCTCGGAAACGGAGTGTTCTTTGAGTATATTAAACCACAGGAAGGACAGATGGGCTTCTATGTGGTTTCTGTCGTACTTGCGTTTTCAATAGCGCTTATTGCGGCATTCCTTCAGAATAGAAAGCTTACCTTTGATGAGAAGATTCATATATGTGCCAAGGGCATAGGCGATGATAATATAGTTATCATGCTTTTTATATTCCTTATGGCAGGAGGATTCAGTGGGATCGCAGGTCAGGCCGGAGGGGCATCAAGTACGGCAAATATGCTTCTCAATGTTATTCCCGGTAAATTTGCTATTCCGGGACTGTTTCTTATAGCCTGTCTCATATCCATGGCGATGGGAACGAGTGTCGGTACCATATCGGTGCTGGCGCCGATTGCCTGTGCTGTATCGAAGAACGGTGGTCTTCCGCTGGAACTGTGTGTCGGCGTAGTAGTGGGTGGAGCTATGTTCGGCGATAACCTTTCGTTTATCTCCGATACGACTATTGCGGCTACAAAGACTCAGGGCGTTGAGATGAAGGATAAGTTCTTCACAAATATTCGTGTGGCCTTTCCTTCGGCAGTTATCACATTTATACTCCTTATTGTATATGCGGTGATGAAGAAAGGTGCGGAAGTTGGGCATTTCGATTTCAGCTTTCTTCAGGCGCTGCCGTATTTCATAGTTCTAATCATGTCCATAATCGGTATAAATGTTTTCATAGTACTTATCTCTGGAATTGTTCTGTTTATCGGAGCCGGGATAATAACAGGTTCGCTTACCTATGCAACGGGTCTGGCTTCTATGGGAAGCGGTATGTCCGGAATGTTTGAGACAATGATAGTTACAATACTTGTGGCATCAATAGCGTCCCTGATGAAGGAAAACGGAGGTTTTGAAGCTATACTTTCGCTTATCAGAAAAAAAGCGAAGGGAAAACGCGGTGGAAGTTTAGGTATAATGCTTCTTACGGCATTTATGGATGTAGCTACGGCAAATAATACGGTGGCTATAGTTATAGCGGCTCCTATTGCGAAAGATATAAGCCGTGAATATGGTGTCGAACCCAGGAAGACTGCGTCACTTCTGGATACCGGTTCTTGTATCATGCAGGGCATAATCCCTTACGGTGCTCAGCTTCTTGTTGCCGCTAATATTGCGGGAATAACGAGTATGTCGCTCATACCGTTCCTTATATATCCGTTTATTCTGCTTTTCTTTGTTATAGCATCCATAATCACGGATAAGGATTAAAGATATAGGTTGAAAAAAACACTTGATGAATTTATAATACAATTTGTGTGTTTGCAGATATAGTTCATCGGTAGAATACCAGCTTCCCAAGCTGGGGAGGCGGGTTCGATTCCCGTTATCTGCTGTTATGTGTCATTCATGATATAAGTGAAATGACACTCTTTTTTGTGATTTTAAATGTAATTCATTTGATGAGGTATTTTTATAATGAGTCAATTTAACTTTTCGGCACTTATAGACAGCGCTATCAAAGCTCGTCAGAATTCTTATGCACCATATTCGGATTACTGTGTAGGATGTGCTGTTCTTACGGATAATATGTTATACACCGGATGCAATATTGAAAATGCTTCTTATGGACTTGCTATGTGTGCCGAAAGAGTTGCTGTTTTTAGTGCGGTTGCTGCAGGCGAGAGAATGATCAGGGCTATTGCAATCGTCGGAAGTCCGAGAGGTGATGAGATAACGGATTATGCTTATCCGTGCGGAGCCTGCAGACAGGTTATCGCTGAATTCAGCGATAAGGATACGGTTATAGTAGTGGCTAAGTCACTCGAAGACTATAAGATTTTTAAGGTGGAAGAACTTCTTCCGGAAAGCTTTACTTTAGCATAAATCAGAAAGGATATTTTATGTTTGAACCAAAAACTCTAAAAGCATACGAACTTATCGAGACAGTTTCCCTTCCGGAATACAATGGTACGGGATATCTAATGAGTCACAAGAAGACAAAAGCCAAAGTTATGCTTGTAGATAATAACGATACTAATAAAGTGTTCAATATCATGTTCAGAACTCCTCATATGGAGAGTACGGGAGTTCAGCATATCATAGAACACACTGTTCTTTGTGGTTCTACGAAGTTCCCCGCAAAGGATCCTTTTATCGAGCTTGCCAAAGGCTCTCTTAATACATTTCTAAATGCTATGACATTTTCGGATAAGACCTGTTATCCGATCGCAAGTGTCAATGCAACTGATTTCCATAATCTTATGGATGTTTATCTTGATGCGGTTTTTAATCCCAATATATATAAAAGAGAAGAAATATTTAAACAGGAAGGCTGGCATTACGAACTTCCGTCTCCGGATGACGATATCATCATAAACGGTGTTGTCTATAATGAGATGAAGGGCGTTTATTCTTCGCGTGAAAATGTTGTCGCAGCAATCTGTAACGAATCGCTCTTCCCGGATTCCATTTACGGAAAAGATTCGGGCGGTGATCCGGATGTCATTCCGTCTCTCACAAGAGAGGCATATCTCGATTTTCATAGGAATTATTATCATCCTTCAAACAGTTATATCTATCTTTACGGAGATGTGGATTTTGAGAAGGAACTTGATTATATAGACAGAGAATATCTTTCGGGCTATGACTATCTGTATGTACCTTCGGAAATCGGTCTTCAGGAAAGCTTTACAGAACCGAAATATGTAACCGGTGAATATAATATCGCGGATGATGAAGATGAGAAGGATAATACCTTCCTTACATATAATGTTGTGATCGGAACAACGGCGGATATCAGAAAAACAACGGCTCTCGATGTTCTCATCAAGGTTCTCTTTACCGAACCGGGAGCGCCTGTAAGACAGGCCATACTTGATGCCGGTTTCTGTGATGATTTCGATGCAGCCATCGATACGACTCTGCGACAGCCGACATTTTCCGTTATAGCAAAGAATGCAAATGCCGAAGATGAAGAGATGTTCATATCCCTCATAGAGAATACGCTTCAGTCTGTAGTAGAGAACGGTATTGATAAAAAGGCAGTAACAGCAGCAGTAAACAGATTTGAGTTTTCTAACAGAGAAGCCGGAAGCGGACGTTATCCGAGAGGACTTACTGCAGGACTCGACTGCATGGAGACATGGCTTTATGATGATAAGGCAGCATTCGATCTTTTCAACATGCAGCCTGTATATGATTTTCTCAGGGATTCGGTTGATAACGGTTATTTCGAAAACATAATTAAAGAAGACATTCTTCTGAACAACCATAAAAGTTTTGTGAAAGTGCTTCCGAAAAAGGGAATAAATAAAGCCAACGAAGAACGTCTTGCCAAAAAACTTGCTGATTATAAGCAGATGCTTTCTGCAGAAGATATCGATAAGCTCGTTAAAGATACGGAAAACTTAAAGAAGTATCAGTCTGAGCCGTCACCTGCGGAAGATATCGAGAAGATTCCTGTACTCAGACTTGAAGACATAGATAAAAATGCACGTAAGTTTACATATGAAAAGCATGACGTAAATGATTATACGGTTATACAAAGCGATATATTCTCGAACGGTATAAGCTATATATCATTTAATTTTGATGTAACAGATCTTGATATAGATGACGTCAGAACATTGTCGCTTATGACAACTCTCTTTAAAGAAGTCGACACAGACAACTTCGGCTATAATGAGCTGTCAAGTGAAATAAATATGTATACCGGTGGCATAAGTTTTTCGGCAAATATAAGGGATCTTTATAAGCCGGGAACATATAAGATTACCTTCAGTGTGAGCATGAAATGCCTTGACACGAAGATTAACGAGAGTATGAAACTCGTTGAGGAAATCCTCTTCAGATCTCATCTCGATGATAAGAAGAAGATCCAGGAGAATCTTTCGGAATCAAAATCACTCGGGCAGACGTATTTTCTTGAAACCGGACATATAACGAGCAGTACAAGGGCTCTTTCATACATTTTCCCTTATCTTGCTCAGAATCAGTATGCATTCGATATAGATAATTACAGATGGCAGTGTACTCTCGAGGAAAACCTTGATGAATATTATGATGGACTTGTTGCCGACTTTAAGAGAATCCTTGCAAAGATAGTCAGACGTCCTGCGCTTACTGTAAATTATACGGGAAAGCTTCCGCTTGATGAGGTACTTAAGGCATCTTCGGATTTTATATCCAAACTGAGCGATGAACCTATGGGTGATCCTTCAAAGGCAAAGAGAGTAAAAGCCGAGAAGAAGAATGAAGGCTTTAAGGCTTCTTCGAAGGTTCAGTATGTGGCTGTGGCTGCGGACTTCAAGAGCGCGGGCCTTTCTTATACCGGTGCCCTTAATGTACTTCAGGTAATAATGTCTTATGATTATCTCTGGAATAATGTAAGAGTTCTCGGTGGGGCTTACGGAGCAATGTGTGCCTTTAAGAGAAACGGTGAGATGTATTTTACATCCTACAGAGATCCTAATCTTAAGGAAACATATGATATATATAAGAAGGCGGCGGACTACGTTGCAAACTTTAACTGCAGTGACAGAGATATGCTTAAATATATAATCGGAACCATAGCAAAGATTGATTCTCCGATGACACCTTCCATGGAAGGCTCTTATAATTATGCCGGTTATGAGAACGGCTATACAGATGAAATGATTCAGAAGAGCAGAGATGAGATACTCGGATGTGATCAGGGAACGATAAGAGGGCTGGTTGATTTTGTACGACTTCTGTCAGAGAGTGATGCAATCTGTGCTGTCGGTAATGAGTATAAGCTCAGTGAAGCCGAAGGACTGTTTAAAACAATAGAGTCTATTTAGAGAAAGGAACTGTCATATGCTCAAATCGGGATTTGTATCAATACTCGGAAGACCAAATGTTGGAAAGTCAACGCTCATGAACGAACTTATAGATATGAAGATAGCTATTACAAGTTCCAGAGCCCAGACTACACGTAAGGAAATTAAAACTATATATACAGATGAAAGAGGACAGATAGTCTTTCTTGATACACCCGGAATTACAAGAGCAGATTCCAAACTCGGGGAATATATGTACAGTGCTGCTGTCGATACGCTTAAGACATCTGATCTTGTTATGTGGCTTATAGAACCTTCTACCTTTATAGGTGCAGGAGAGAGGAATATACTCGAAGTCCTTTCAAGAGCAAAGGTTCCGGTTCTTCTTGTTATCAATAAATCCGATACCTGTGATGAAGAGAGACTGGGAAAGACCGCTGCAACTTATAAGGCGGCTTTGGAAGAGGCATCTGTAGAGCCTGCGGGATGTAAAGAATTTGAGCTTGTTCCGGATAAGAATCCGATAGCGGTATCGGCACTTGAGAAGAAGAATACCGATAAACTTATGAGTCTCTTATATGAACTTCTTCCGGAAGGACCTATGTACTATGACAGTGAAGCGGTTACGGAAGAAACAGAGAGAGATATCGCGGCAGAGTTTATAAGAGAAAAATGCCTCAAATTTCTGGATAAAGAAGTTCCTCACGGGATAGCTGTTATAATCGACAGTATGAAGGAGAGGGCTGACGGCAGTCTTATAGATATAGATGCATCCATCATCTGTGAGCGTGAAAGTCATAAGGGCATCATAATCGGTAAGGGCGGAGCTACCCTTAAGAGGATAGGTATAGCCGCAAGAAAAGATATAGAAGATATGCTTGGCATTAAAGTGAATCTCAAGATCTGGGTAAAGGTCAGAAGAGACTGGAAGAATAATTTGAATATGCTGAACGAGTATGGGTATAGATGAGATTAAAACCAGGGGAATCGTTCTGGACAACGCCCCTCAAAATGAATATGACAAAAGGCTTGTGATCCTTACGACCGACCTCGGAAGGATCACGGTTTTTGCGAATGGGGCAAGACGTGCCGGAAGCAGGTATGCGGCTGTGAGCCAGAGATTTGTTATGGCGGAATTTACACTTCGTGCAGGAAGAAACTCATATACACTTACGAAGGCAACAATCATACGTCCGTTTATCGAGCTTTCGGAAGATATAGAGAAAATGTGCTATGCTTCCTATATGTGTGAACTTACTTCTTATTTCACGAGAGAGGGACTTGCCGCAAAAGACGAACTGAATCTTCTGTATGTGTCTTTTGTGGCGATTCTTGCGGGTGAGCTTCCAGAAAAGCTGATAAGATGTATATTCGAATGTAAGATACTTGATATAGAAGGCGAAGGCTTTCAGATAGAAGAATATAAGAAGCACGGCGGACATCTCAGTACTACGGCGGAATATACCATAAGTTATATTCTTTCAAGAGAACTGACTGAGCTGTATGATTTTAATCTTAAACCGGAAGTGCTCGAAGAGATTTCCGATATAATATTTACTTATACTAAAAAACATTGTGACTATAAATTTAAATCCCTTGATATTCTTACTTCTTTAGGTTAGAATATCGAAAGACTTCGTGCCATAAAATTTACGGGCAGTTCCGGAAAGGCAGTTTATCTTATATGAAAAAGACATTAAGACTGATACTTTGTTTTACATTATTAATACTTACTCTTTGTGCCTGCGGTAAGAAAGAGGAAGAGAAACCCGAGTATGTCAGACCTGACGTTTTTGAGGGCTATGACGAAACGACTATCGTACTGAAAGCAGACGGCAGCATCCTTGAGATTGCCATTGAAGATTATAACAGCGCTGGAATCGATTATTCGGATATTAAGCAGTATATAGAGGGACAGATCGACAGTGCGAACAGTGCTTCGGGTACCAATAATATATCGCTGGCAGGATTTGCTGATGAAGCCGGAGTTGTAAGAGTTGCTATAGAATATACCGATATTAACTCCTATAATTCCTTTAACGGACTTGATAATATTCTTTCGGCTTATGATAAGGAAGCCTGTGACGAGATTGCAAGAGAGAATATTCCGGTAGTTGAAGAGGTTCCTGTTCCGGCAGAGACCATAGACTGGGAATCTCTCAGTGACGAGGAACTTGCAGAAGCGGGATATACAAGAGAAGACGTGGAAAACGGTGCGCTTGAACAGAATATGACAGAGGCTGCTTCAGCAACAGATGCTTCATCAGTTGTGGCAACATTTACCGATGCCGCTTCCGGAGAAGAGAAAGAGTCTTCGGATATCGATCCTAAGTATATGATGTTTATAACAGAACAGGATACCACGGTTAAGTTTGAAGACGGAAATGTCCTCTATTATAACGGTTTTGCTTCGAGTGGAAGAAAAGATGACGAGGTAATCTGCTCCGGAGAAGGAAAGGCTGTTATAGTTTTTGAATTTAATTACGCATATTAACCGAAGGGGTATAATCCCGCCGGTAATAAATATAAGGAAGGAAACGTTATGGAAAAATCAATGGAAAAAATCATATCCCTTGCCAAGTCCAGAGGCTTTGTATATCCGGGTTCGGAAATATACGGCGGACTTGCGAATACTTGGGATTACGGTAATCTCGGAGTTGAGCTTAAGAACAACATCAAGAGAGCTTGGTGGAAGAAGTTCATTCAGGAGAATCCATATAATGTCGGTGTTGATTGCGCTATTCTTATGAATCCGCAGGTATGGGTTGCTTCGGGACATCTCGGAAGCTTCTCGGATCCTCTTATGGATTGTAAGGAATGTCATGAGAGATTCAGAGCAGATAAGGTTATCGAGGATTTTGCTCTCGAGAACGATATCAAACTCGAAAGCTCGGTTGACGGATGGTCAAACGAGGAAATGGAGAAGTTCATCGCAGATAACAACATTCCTTGTCCTTCATGCGGCAAGCATAACTTTACTTCAATCAGACAGTTCAATCTTATGTTCAAGAC
>DEFA01000027.1:66565-69145 GCA_002350525.1 Lachnospiraceae bacterium UBA2864
TTCAAGAACGTTCAGAGAACTTCACGTAAGAAGGTTCCTTTCGGAATCGGTCAGATCGGTAAGTCTTTCAGAAATGAGATTACTCCCGGTAACTTTACATTCAGAACTCGTGAGTTCGAGCAGATGGAGCTTGAGTTCTTCTGCAAGCCGGGTACTCAGACAGAGTGGTTCAATTATTGGAGAAGCTTCTGCTATGAGTGGCTTAAGAATCTCGGAATCAAGGAAGAGAACTTAAGACTCAGAGATCACGATCCTGAAGAACTTTCATTCTATTCAGATCACACAACAGATATCGAGTATGCATTTCCGTTTACGGACTGGGGCGAACTCTGGGGTATCGCTTCAAGAACAGATTACGATCTTACTCAGCATCAGAATACATCCGGTGAACCTATGGAGTACTTTGATGACGAGACACATGAGAAGTATATTCCTTATGTTGTTGAGCCGTCTCTCGGTGCAGACAGAGTAACACTTGCATTCCTCTGCGAAGCATATGATGAGGAAGTACTTGATGCCGAGAAGAATGATGTCAGAACAGTTCTGCATTTCCATCCGGCTATAGCTCCTGTAAAGGTTGGTGTATTCCCGCTTTCAAAGAAGCTTAATGATGGTGCGCTTAAGGTATTCGATATGCTTTCAAAGACATATAACTGCGAGTTCGATGACAGAGGTGCCATCGGTAAGAGATATCGTCGTCAGGACGAGATCGGTACTCCATATTGCATAACATATGACTTTGATTCAGAAGAAGACGGAGCAGTAACAGTACGTGACAGAGACTCTATGGAACAGGAAAGAGTTAAGATAGAGGATCTTGAGTCATATTTCGCAGAAAAGTTTAAATTTTAGTTTTAATCATATAGTCTGATATGTTATAATAGTCGTTAGCCGCGGCAGTCGGACGGGATTCCGACATAAGCCGTTAAATACAAATATTATGTAGGAGGTAAGTAACAAAATGGCAAACAAATGGGTATACACCTTCAAAGAAGGTAATATGTCTATGCGTAACCTGCTTGGTGGAAAAGGCGCAAATCTCGCTGAAATGACAGAAATCGGTCTTCCGGTACCACAGGGTTTCACAATCACAACAGAGGCTTGTACACAGTACTATGAGGATGGTCGTGTTATCAATGATGAGATCATGTCTCAGGCTATGGAAGGTGTAGCTTGGATGGAGAAGGAGAACGGTAAGAAGTTCGGTGATCTCCAGAATCCACTTCTTGTATCTGTACGTTCAGGTGCAAGAGCATCAATGCCAGGTATGATGGATACAATACTTAACCTTGGTCTTAACGATGAGGTTGTTGCTGCTATGATCGCAGGTAACCCTGATCCAAAGTTCGAGAGATTCGTATATGATTCATATAGACGTTTCATTCAGATGTTCTCTGATGTAGTTATGGAAGTTGGTAAGAAGTATTTCGAGCAGCTTATCGACAAGATGAAGGAAGAGAAGGGTGTTAAGTTCGACGTTGATCTTACAGCTGAAGATCTTAAGACTCTTGCTGAGCAGTTTAAGGCTGAGTACAAGAAGCAGTTAGGTGAGGATTTCCCTTCAGATCCTGTTACACAGCTTAAGCTTGCTATCGAGGCAGTTTTCCGTTCATGGGATAACCCTCGTGCTAACGTATATCGTCGTGACAATGATATCCCTTATTCATGGGGTACAGCTGTAAACGTAATGCCTATGGTATTCGGTAACCTTAACGATGAGTCTGGTACAGGTGTTGCATTTACAAGAGATCCTGCAACAGGTGAGAACAAGCTCATGGGTGAGTTCCTTAAGAACGCACAGGGCGAGGACGTAGTTGCCGGTGTTCGTACACCTATGCCAATTGCTCAGATGGAGCAGGAATTCCCTGAAGCATATGCTGAGTTCATCAAGGTTTGCGATATCCTTGAGAATCACTATCATGATATGCAGGATATGGAGTTCACAGTTGAGAATAAGAAGCTTTACATGCTTCAGTGTAGAAATGGTAAGAGAACAGCTCCTGCAGCTCTCAAGATCGCTTGTGACCTCGTTGATGAGGGACATAAGACTCCTGAAGAGGCAGTTGCTATGATCGATCCTCGTAACCTTGATACACTTCTTCACCCACAGTTCGATGCAGCAGCTCTTAAGGCAGCTACACCACTTGGAAAGGGACTTGGAGCTTCTCCTGGTGCTGCTTGTGGTAAGGTTGTATTTACAGCTGATGATGCAGTTGAATGGGCAGCAAGAGGTGAGAAGGTTGTTCTTGTAAGACTTGAGACATCACCTGAAGATATTACAGGTATGAAGAGTGCTCAGGGTATCCTTACAGTTCGTGGTGGTATGACATCACACGCAGCCGTTGTTGCACGTGGTATGGGTACATGCTGTGTATCAGGTTGTGGTGACATCAACATGGACGAGGAGAACAAGAAGTTCACACTTGCGGGTGTTGAGTTCGTTGAAGGTTCAGAGATCTCTATCGATGGTACAACAGGTAACATCTACGACGGTATCATTCCTACAGTTGACGCTCAGATCGCTGGCGAGTTCGGAAGAATCATGGCTTGGGCTGACAAGTACAGAACTCTCAAGGTTCG
>DEFA01000046.1 GCA_002350525.1 Lachnospiraceae bacterium UBA2864
AGAACAGCTCTGTGTTCACAATAAGGACAGCCGGAACCTTTATGAGTCCGGTTTTTAATGACAGCTTCCCAGGTGTGGCCTTTCTCACAGACCCACCAAACCTTTTTATGGGATCCGCTGGAGACTTTATCAGGAGAAATGTCATTAATTGTTCCCCACTGGGGCACCAATTCAGGATACTCTTCAGCAACAGATTTTCTTCTCATAGTGGGAGATCATCGATGCACATGTAGTAAGCACCGATTCTCTTATTCTGATCTTCTTCCTTGAATTTGACACGATCAATCTTAAACAGGCTCTTAAAGAACTTGTTCAAAAGAATAGCCAATGTGCCTCCCCAAATAATGATAGTATTCATATCGTAAGATTAAATGAGGCTGAAGATAGCGTCCAATGTGCGATTTTTAAGGCTCTGCACGAAATCCTGCATCAAAAGATGTAAGTTAGATGTAAATCAGATTAAAAAGGCCATCCGGTTATATGAACCAGATGGCCTGAAATGCCTATATTTATTGCGTTTCCAGACTTTGATTATTAGTCAAGCGGACGCATCGTCGGGAACATGGTCCGACAATGCAGGATATCCTCTTATAGTCTCTATATATCACTATTTTTCATATTGCTCAAAATGCCGATACACCAAAACTTACTACAACTATCTGTATCTATCTGTCCGTTAGATGTAAGAAAAGAGGTAAGAGATGTAAGTTCTGAGTATATGGCTTAAGAAATACGGAAGCAATTCCTGACCAATTCATTCAATTTAGAGATGTTCTGACATTCCCATTTGGGAATGTCAGCAAGATGCTTTTAAGCAATAAATACTGCCGCAAGTTGAGACAGCTTCCATCAATATCTTCAGGCTGAGAAGATCTTATCAAGAAATATAATGAGAGAGATACAAAACGTAAGCGCTTAATAATATAGTGCCTTCAACTCACCAGCCAGCAGTGAGTGAATCAGTTTTTGAATTTCTTGCGGATTTCAGGCGAGCACGGTGTCAGACTGTCGAGGATCTCCGGATCTTTTCTCCATTCCTCTGTCGGCATAATCAGGAATATAATGATCCAAGGCCTCAGGTAATTCTGGGGCTTTTTTACTGCATAATTTGACCATAGTCACTATGATGTGCCTTCGAAATGACATATAGTTTAAAAGCATTTTGACGTAAAATAACATTGCCTTGATTGGAATAAAGGAATGAGGATGATTATTAATGAACTACTTGAAGAAAAACATTGGAATACCACTCTGTATAGTATTCGTAGTCATATTTGATGTTATTTCCTATGCATTGAAGCCATACTTTTACGGAACCGGTTGGTACCTGATAAGCAGTTTGCAGCGATTCATATTCTTTGCTATTGAACTATTTATATTCATAAAGTTGTTCAAGAAGTCTAAGATCAGCGAAGTCCTTCACATGAAAGGATTCAAGCAAGGTCTGATAGCTGGAATTGCTATGCTCATCTATGTCCCTTTTGACTTCATAACCTATTGTATCCTTGGTGCCGATGGATGGAATACGGTTTCGATTTCAATGATTATCGCTTGTCTATTCTTTCAGCAGATTACTACAGGATTATGGGAAGAAATCACTTTCCGAGTATTTGTTTGCGAGGGATACTTTCAGTCAGAGAATAGGACTGCACGCAATAGGATCATATATGCGGTTATATCTTTCATGATCTTCGGACTTGTACATGCAGTCGAGTGTGAATCGTTTGAAGTGGCAATATACAGGTTTCTGACTACCGGTATATGGGGTTTTGCTTTCGCTGCCGTATATCTCTATACACATAACTTTCTTGCTGTGGCATTTCTCCACTTCATTACAGATGTATTCCTTAATATCCCGAGTTTCATAAGTGATTACAAAGATACTGTAGCTCTTACCATCATGGATAACTATGTTTTATGGGTAGTCAGAGCAATCATACTGATTGTTGCAGTTATATTCCTTATCAAGAAACCGCTTAAAGAAAAGGAGTTGATAGGTTATGAGAGCTAATTTGAAGATGCTTGGAGCCGAAGTGCTATATCTTTTAGTATCAGTTATTATTGCCGGACTTGCCACATTGCTTCAGATAGTCGGCAGAACCTATGAGGGTGATCACTCAAGTTTCATATGGAGTGGGAGCGATTATAGATATAATCCCCTGTTCTATATGCTCGGCATGGCATTATTCATTGGGTTTATGGTTGCAGGTTACAAATTCTTCCTTAAGGAAAGGATAATAGAGCTTAAGCAATCTGGTATAGCACTGAAAATAATCTTTTCGGTAATTGCTGTTATCTTCTCTATTCTTATGCTGGCTGCGATTATCTTCTGTCTGTTCCTAATGACGGGACTGACAGATAATATGCGTCCTGAATGGATGCTTTTTATGACGGCTCTCGGGTGGCCGATCTTCACTCTAGTTTTTTTAATCATTGCCGAAATATTGGCTGTAAAACAATGATTACTTAATAAAGCAGACTAAGTGTTCTTTTCCCGAATGATATAATTACCTTGTCTGAGGGAGCGATCCCTTAGTCGAGAGAATAAACAGCAGTCTCAACAGAAGGAAAAAGTATGACACAGTATGAAAGAATGGTGGCAGGACTTATATACGATCCCGGTGATCCCGAGATAGTTAAAGAACAGGTCCCGTTTCAGGACAGATTGTGGGAATTTAATCAGCTTAAACCGTCACAGTTTGCCGAGAAAGAGAGATACCTTAAGGAAGTATTTGCCGAATGCGGCGAGAACTGTTTTATAGAACTTCCCCTGCACGCAAACTGGGGAGGTCATCATGTGCATATGGGTGATTTTGTTTATGCTAATACCAACCTGACTCTGGTAGATGACGGACACATCTATATCGGCGATAAGGTAATGTTTGGTCCCAATGTAACAGTTGCCACTGCCAATCATCCGGTAGATGCAGAGTTAAGAGGCAGAGGACTTCAATATAACAAGGACGTCCATATCGGTGACAATGTCTGGATAGGCGCTGGAGTAGTAATAGTTCCCGGTGTTACTATCGGAGATAACACGGTCATCGGAGCAGGAAGTGTTGTGACTAAGGATATTCCCGCAAACGTTGTAGCTGTCGGAAATCCTTGCAAGGTCATGCGTGAAGTCGGAGAGCGTGACCGGGAATTCTTTTATAAGAATGAGAAGATCGATTGGGAGAATCTCGGGCAGTGAAGATTGAACATATCGCTATGTATGTAAATGATCTTGAAGCGGCAAGAGATTTCTTTATCAAGTATCTTGGCGGCAGATCTAATGACGGATATCACAATGCGAAAACCGGATTCCGTTCTTATTTCATAAGCTTTGAAGACGGTGCAAGATTGGAAATAATGAACAAACCCGGGCTGGCAGATCCGAAGAAAGATCTGAATCGTACAGGCTATGCCCACATTGCCTTTTCACTCGGGAACAAAGAAGCTGTTGATTCATTAACGGTTCGCCTGAAGAATGATGGTTACGAGATAGTAAGCGGACCGCGCACAACAGGCGACGGCTACTATGAGAGCTGCATAGTTGCTATAGAAGATAACCAAATAGAAATAACGATATAATTGGATCAGATAATGATCAGTAACCCGTTTGG
>DEFA01000006.1:0-12714 GCA_002350525.1 Lachnospiraceae bacterium UBA2864
CACAGTAACATGGAAGAACGATGACGGAACAGTACTGGAAACAGAAACAGATGTTCCGTATGGTACAACGCCGACGTATGATGGAGCAACACCGACCAAGAAGGCGACAGCGCAGTATACATACAGCTTTAGTGGCTGGAGTCCTACAGTTGAAGCCATAACCGGTAATACAGTATATACAGCTCAGTATAGTGATACAGTAAACAAGTATACAGTAACATGGAAGAACATAGGACAGACTATTGAGACTGATACAAATGTTGAATATGGTGAAATGCCAACATATGATGGAGCAACACCGACCAAGAAGGCAGATAAGCAGTATTCATACACCTTTGATGGCTGGAATCCTGAAGTTGAAACAGTAACAGGTGATGCGTCGTATGAGGCAAAGTATAAGCCTGCTGTAAATAAGTATAAGGTAACTTTCGTAGATGAAGACGGAACAACTGTTCTTAAAGCGGCAGCATCTTATGAATACGGAACTAAGGCGGCAGATATAGTAAGACCAAAGAAACCTACAAAGACAGCAACAGCAGAATGGACATATACCTTCGATGGCTGGACTCCTGCAATTACAGATGTTACAGATAACGCAACCTATAAAGCGACTTATACAGCTACAAGGAATAAGTATAATGTAACGTTTGTAGATGAAGACGGAACAACTGTTCTTAAAGATGCTGCAGAGTATGAGTACGGAACCAAGGCTGCTGAAATAGTAAAGCCTGAAAATCCGAAGAAGAAAGCAACGGCAGAGTATACCTATACGTTTGCGGGATGGAGCCCGGAGATTACTGATGTAACGGGAACGGCAACATATAAGGCAACCTATACTGCAACAAAGAATAAGTATAAAGTGACCTTTGTGGATGAAGACGGAACAACCGTTCTTAAGGATGCTGAAGAATATGAATACGGAACCAAGGCAGCGGATATAGAGAAACCAGTAGATCCAATCAAGGAAGCAAATGCAGAATATACTTATACATTTGCAGGATGGAGTCCGGAGCTTAAAGATGTAACAGGAAATGTAACTTATAAAGCTGTTTATAGTGCAAAGAAGAATCAGTATAAGATAACCTTCGTAGATGAAGACGGAACCACTATTCTTAAAGATGCAACACCTTATGATTACGGAACATCGGCAGAGGATATAGTGAAGCCGGTTGCAGAGAAGGCTTCGACCGAAGAATATGTATATGAGTTTGCAGGCTGGACTCCGGAAGTTACGGAGGTAACAGGTGATAAAACTTATACGGCTGTTTATACAGAGAAGGACAGATTATATAAGGTAACTTTTGTGGATGATGACGGAACTTCGGTTATCAAGGTTAAGGATTCCGAGGGTAATGAAGTTGATTCGATTTCATACAAATACGGAACAAAGAGTTCGGAAGTTGCAACTCCGGATACTCCGGAAAAAGCATCTACAGCGGAATTCTCATACAGTTTTGCGGGATGGGAACCGGCTGTTACCGATGTAATTGAAGATGCGGTTTATAAAGCAGTATATATCTATACTCTCAGACAGTATTATGTTACATTCGTGGATGACGACGGAGTAACGGTGCTTAAAGAGAAAACTCTTTATGATTACGGAACTGAAGCTTCCGAAATAGTTAAACCGGAAGATCCTGTTAAGGCAGAAGATGAGGATTACATTTACAGTTTTGCGGGATGGGAACCGAGTATCGAGGAAGTGACCGGTGATGTGATATATAAAGCTGTTTATAATAAGACTTCCAAGAAGCCGGTAACTTATAGCATCAGATATGATCTTAACGGAGGTACTCTTGACGGAAAGACCGGTGTTATAAGCATACAGGCTGAAGAAGGTACGGTTATTACAATACCGGATGCTCCGACAAAAGACGGATATAAGTTCCTGTATTGGAAAGGATCAGAGTATCATCCGGGCGACAAGTATACTGTAGTGGGTGATCATACATTTACCGCAGAATGGCAGATGATCGTAAAGGATGAGCCTAAGAAGGAAGAACCGAAAAAAGATAAGGATACGCCGGGAACTGGCGATGCTGCAGATCCATTGTTATGGATGGCAATAAGCATGTGCGCTCTGTCAGGAATAATCTTTATCAGAAAAAAGAAAAGACAGTAACATGAGTGAAAGTGACAGCTGATCGTATGGTCGGCTGTCACATTTTACGATAAGATTTATCATAGGATTAATATATGAAAGAGATAACATCTGTAAATAATGAGAAGATAAAGGATATAGTTAAGCTTTCGAAGAGTGCGTCGAAGAGACGGGAAGAGTCTGTCTTTACAGTTGAAGGGCTGAGGCTTGTGGCAGAGGTTCCATCAGAACGACTGATAGAGATATTTGTTGAAGAGGGGTTTCTGGAAAAGCTCGAGGCTGCATCGGCCGGAGACGGTAACGAAAAAAACGTAATGCGGCTTATTGATGAGGCAGAGAAGAAGGATACATGCTTTAAAGTAAATCAGGCCGTTATGAAGAAGCTGTCTGACACGGATTCTCCACAGGGAGTGCTGGCTGTTGTCAGCATGGAGAAGCATGACATTGCGGAACTAATGGGAGAAAGTGGTACAAGGGGTAGAGCCGCTCGGGTAAAAGCCCCCTTTATTCTCATCATGGACAGACTTCAGGATCCGGGAAATATGGGAACTATCATAAGGACCGCGGAAGGTGCCGGTGTTACGGGAATTCTTATCAGCAGTGATTCCGTAGATGTATACAGTCCCAAAACAGTAAGATCCACTATGGGATCTATATTCAGGATGAAGATATGCGTCAGTGAAAACCTCCCGGAAGATATAGAGAGACTTAAGTCGAAGGGAATAGTGGTCTTCGGAACGCATTTGAACGGAAAAGAGTTTTATGATGAAGACTTTACGGGGGCGGCAGCATTTTTGATAGGAAATGAGGGACGCGGACTAAGTGACGCGGTAGCCGCAACAGCCGACAGACTGCTCAGAATACCGATGGAGGGTAAAGTTGAATCCCTCAATGCAGGCGTATCTGCTGCAGTCGTTATGTATGAGGTATTAAGACAGAGAAGATAAAACCGGCGAAACAGCCGGTAGAAAATTTTTCAAAAATTTTTTAAAAAGTTTGTAACGAATCGACACTTCCCTGCATTAACTATATAGAACGAACAAAAAAGGAGGTGAGAAGCTTGCAGTCGATGGATGAGATATATCAGAAATATGCTCAGACAGTTTACAGATTCATATTGTCGAAGACACAGGACAGTGATGTCGCTGAAGAACTGACGCAGGAAACATTTTTCCAGGCAATCAGATCGATCGACAGATATGATGAAAGCTGCAAGATATCAACATGGCTTTGCGCTATAGCAAAGAATGTACTCCTTACCTACATGAGAAAGCATCCGGGGCATGATTCAATCGAGGAACTGGCCATTCCCGTGGATTCGGCAGAAAAGGATGTTGTACAGGCGGCGGAAAGAGTGGAGCTTTTTAGAAAGCTTCACGATGTAGAGGAACCGTACAGAGAGGTTATATATCTCAGAGTGTTCGGAGGACTGTCATTCCGTGAGATCGGTGAGATCCATAAGAAGACGGAAAACTGGGCAAGAGTTACGTTCTATAGAGGTAAGGAAAAATTAAGAAAGGAAGTGGAGAATAATGAATAAGATACCATGTGAGATTATACAGGACCTTCTGCCATTATATGTGGATGGTCTTACCAATAAGGTTACTGACAAAGAGATAGAGGAGCATGTGGACGGCTGCGAAAAGTGCAGACACACACTTGAATCTATGAGAGCCGGCGGAGATACGGAGTATGTTCCCGATGAAAGCGAAAAGAAAGAAATAGATTTTCTGAAGAAGAACAAGAAGAGGAATCTGAGGATAATACTTGCAAGTCTCGGCGCTGCCGCACTTATAATTGCTGCGGTTATCTTTATCAGAGTGTATATGGTCGGGAATATCATATACGGTGACTGGGTAATATGTAATGTTAAAGTAGACGGTAATCAACTGGAGATAAACGGTGAGCCGGTAGATGATGTTCATGCCATATCAAATGTGGAGATTACAGAAGAAGACGGAGTCATAACTATCAGGACGAATGCGGTAATGAGAAGCTTTTTCCATAAAGGAGGATTTAAAGAGATCTATACTGCCAAAAGCGATATCCGCACAGTCAAAGTAAATGATCGTATACTTTGGGATGACGGAAGAGAAATATCCCAGCTTACATCGGCAGTGTTTGAAACGAGGCATGATTATGTGGGAGATATGCCGGCAAACGGAAATACGGCAAGAAGTCTCAATATGCAGAATCGTCTGGGTGATTATACGGTTGAACTTGAAACCGATAAAGAACCTTATGGATGGAAGTTCTATCTGAATGATGACATTTCTTCCGATGCAAGAGAGCTTAAAGAATATGAAATGGAATCTATGTCATATATCCTTATCGGAGTCATCGGTAATCTTGACAGAGTGACCTTCGAGTATACGGTTGACGGAAAGACTGAGGTGAAGACAGTAGATTCGGCCATGGCAAATGAGTTTTTCGGACAGGATATTAAAGGGTGTGGAAAGAGTGCACGCCTGTTGGAAGAACTGATAGAGCTGACGAGGTTAAAATAGCATAATTAATGTTTGATAAAACTGATAAAAACCATATAAAACTGATTGACATAAACCATGCATAGTGTTAGTATAACGCTGTATGTAGAGGCGCGGTGATTATAAGTATCACGTATGATGAGACTGACTCAGATGAAGATGTGAGAAAGGATGAACCGCCGAAGTTCCGGATATTCAGTGTATTCGGTGCTGGGGCTGCAGATAACATCTGCAGGACTGTCACTTTAAGTGATGAGCTATTCTTGATGTAGCGTCATCACAACTAGTGGAGAGCTACGGTTTATAGAATATCAGTGCACATCGTTTATGTGATCATTATAGCAGTGCAGCTTATTCAAAGACCGGAAGTTTTCCGGTCTTTGTTTTTTTCGTAATCAAACAAAGATCGGACGTATTACGAACAATCTTAGGAGGGAATCAAAATGGCAATTTTCAAAGGATCAGGAGTAGCACTTATTACACCTTTTAACGAGGATCTTACGGTTAACTACGAGCAGCTCAGAAAGCTTGTTGACTATCATGTAGAGCATCATACAGATGCGATCATAGTGTGCGGTACAACAGGTGAGGCTGCTACGCTTACAATGGAAGAGCATCTTGAGTGTATCGCCGTAGTTGCCGAGCAGGCAAACGGAAGAATCACTGTTATAGCAGGTACAGGTTCAAATGATACTGAAGCTGCAATCTATCTCAGCAAGGAAGCTGAAAAATGCGGTGTAGACGGTATGCTCATGGTTACACCATATTACAACAAGTGTACACAGGGTGGTCTTATCCAGCATTTCACAAAGGTTGCCGAAAGTGTAGAGACACCGATCATCATGTATAACGTACCTAGCAGAACAGGATGCAACATCCTTCCTGCAACAGCTGTTAAGATTGCACAGTCGGTTGATAACATTGTAGGTATCAAGGAAGCTTCAGGCAATATATCACAGGTTGCAGAGCTTGCTCATCTTGCTAATGGATGCCTGGATATATATTCCGGTAATGATGATCAGATTGTACCGCTTATGGCTCTTGGCGGAATCGGAGTTATCTCTGTTACAGCAAATATTATCCCTGAGGATACACATGAACTCTGCCAGTCATTCCTTGACGGCAATGTTGAGCGTGCAAGAGAACTTCAGCTTAAGGCTATCGATCTTTGCAAGGCTCTCTTCTGCGAGGTTAATCCTATCCCTGTTAAAAAGGCTACACAGCTTCTTGGCCTCAGCAACGGTAAGGTAAGACTTCCTCTTACAGAGATGGAGCCTGAAAATGCAGCAAGACTTGAGAAGGCTATGCTTGAGTACGGAATTCAGTTCTAATAAGACGGGCAGGCGGATCGGTTAATTATCCCGGTTTACGGGGAAAGAAATAGGTGGAAAATATGACAAGAATAATCATGCATGGTGCCTGTGGTAGAATGGGCAAAGTTATCGCCGAGGTGGTTTCGGAAGATAAAGATGCCGAGATAGTTGCGGGCGTAGATGTTTATAATGATAATAAATGTGAGTTTCCGGTATTTGCGGATATTAAGGACTGCGATGTGGAAGCCGATGTAATAATTGATTTTTCGACTGCATCAGCTGTGGACGGACTTCTCGAATATGCAACAGAGAAGAACATTCCGGTTGTCCTTTGTTCAACCGGACTCAGTGCAGAGCAGCTTGATAATGTCAGAGAGGCTTCGACAAAAACAGCCATTCTTAAATCGGCAAATATGAGCCTTGGAATCAATACTATTATAAATCTGCTTAAATCAGCCACAAAGGTGTTTGTTCCGGCAGGATTTGATGTAGAGATAGTTGAACAGCATCATCATAACAAGCTTGATGCACCTTCGGGAACAGCAATTGCTCTTGCGGATGCCATCAACGAAGCTGCTGACAACCAGCTTGAGTATGTATATAATCGTTCAGACAGAAGGCAGGCACGTGATAAGAAGGAACTCGGAATCTCGGCTGTAAGAGCAGGTTCCATTCCGGGAACGCATGATGTGATCTTTGCGGGACAGGATGAAGTAATAGAGATCAGACATATAGCATATTCAAGAAGAATATTCGGTGTCGGAGCGGTAAGTGCCGCAAAGTTCCTCGCTGGAAAGAAGCCCGGAATGTACGACATGCAGGATGTAATTCAGTCCACGGGATTGCCCGAGTGAAACGAGGGAGGGCCCCGTGGCCGTGAGCTTCGAAGAAGCGAAACGGAGTGCGACTGCGAAGCAGCGCCAAGACTTGCGAAGCAAGGCTTGCAGGACATGCTTCGAAGAAGCATGGAATGACAACCCATTCAGTCCACGGGATTGCCCGAGTAAAACGAGGGAGGGCCCAAGTAATACGTAATAATAGGAGATTGTTATGTACGAAAACGATGAGATTCTCTGTAGTGCATCCAAATACACTGAGAAGTTCTATTTAAATCCCAAGTTCGAAAATCTTCCGCAGAGAATACAGGATGAACTGAAAGTTGCCTGTGTACTCTTTACCGAAGAAATCGGCGGAGTGATCATGCTTTATTTTGATACGGAAGGTAATCTCGATATCCTGACTCAGGCTAACGAGGACGATCTTCTCTATGATGAGATCGGAAGCGGACTTAAGATAAAGAGGCTGCAGATAGAGAAACGTGAGCTGTTTGAGCAGCTTGAGGAGTACTATAAATTATTCTTTGGAGACTCGGAGGATTAAAAAATGCTCTTTGCAATAGATGTAGGAAACACAAACTTTACCATTGGTCTTTTTGATGGTAAGGAGCTGGTTAAGACATTCAGAATGATAACCAAGACCTCCAGAACCTCGGATGAATTCGGTGTGTTTTTCGGTGAGTGGCTTATGCTTAACGGCTTTTCAGTGAAGGACGTGGACTCGGTGATCATAGCTTCGGTTGTGCCTGATGTTATGCATTCGCTTACAAGCAGTATCATCAAGTATTTTAAAGTTAACCCTGTTATAGTCGCACCGGGAATCAAGACAGGTATCAGACTTGCCATACCGAATCCTAAAGAACTCGGTGCCGACAGACTCGTGGATGCTGTTGCAGCATATGAAATGTACGGCGGACCGGTCATAGTGGTTGATTTCGGAACTGCAACAACTCACGACCTGGTGCTTGAGGACGGTACATTTGCAGCCGGAGTAACTTCTCCGGGAATCAGATTATCAGCAAATGCACTTTGGCACGGAACGGCAAAGCTGCCTGAAGTTGAGATAAAGAAAGTTGATACGATACTCGGAAAAGATACTGTCTCCAGCATGCAGGCAGGTATCTATTTCGGATATATAGGTCAGACAGAGTACGTTATCAGAAAAATGAAGGAAGAATCGGGACTGTCGGGAATCAAGGTTGTGGCAACGGGAGGACTCGGAAAACTTATTTCGGAAGCAACGGATGCTATCGATATATATGATCCGGAACTTACGCTTCACGGCCTCAGGATTATTTACGACAAGCAGTAAAGCAATATGAAAAGTATTGACTTTAAAAATAAAATAGCGCTCGGACCTATGGCGGGGGTTACGGACCTTCCGTTCAGGCTTCTCTGTAAGGAAATGGGGTGCGACCTCATGACGACGGAGATGATTAGTGCCAAAGGTCTTATGTATAATAATCATAAGACGGAGATACTTCTTCTGACGGATGAGACGGAACATCCCATAGGAGTGCAGCTATTCGGCAGCGATCCGGATATTATGGCGGGTGAAGCCGAGAAGATTGCGAGAGACAGAGATTTTGATTTTATAGATATAAACATGGGATGCCCTGTTCCGAAGATTGTAGGAAACGGTGAGGGCTCGGCTCTAATGAAGAATCCGGCGCTTGCGGCGGATATAGTAAGAGCTATGGTGAAGAGGATTGACATCCCTGTAACCGTTAAGATACGTGCGGGTTTCGATGCGGACAGTATAAATGCACCTGAAATGGCGAAGGCTCTTGAAGATGCGGGTGCGTCTGTCATAGCGGTACATGCACGTACAAGGGAACAGTTTTACAGCGGAAATGCCGACTGGTCCGTAATAAAGGCTGTAAAGGATTCCGTGAGCATTCCGGTTATCGGAAACGGAGATATAACATCTGCGGATGATGTTATACGTATGAAGGAAGAAACCGGATGTGACAGCGTGATGGTGGCAAGAGCCGCTAAGGGAAATCCATGGATATTCAGAGAGATTAAGGCGGGACTCAGAGGAGATACGATTCCTCCGAGACCTTCTATAGAAGAGATAATAGATATGATGAAACGTCATATCGAGCTTATGGTCAGGCTTAAGGGTGAATATATAGGTGTCCGTGAGATGCGTAAGCATATCGCCTGGTACACCGAGGGAATCAAGAATTCCGCGAGACTCAGAAGACTGGTGTGTGCGGCAACCGGGACTGAAGAACTGCTTACACTGGTTGAAGGACTGGGTTCGGGCTTAACCAATTCTTCACTTGACTAAGTATGGCTGGGAGTCTATAATGCACATCGAAACAGGTGTGCATTTTTTCTTTATGGGAAACTGCAAGCGACATGCTTTAATGGTAGATAGTATGAAAAAAAGTTCAATAGCTTCTGCCGTTGTTGTACTCTCACTGATAATCGTGTGTGTGGTGTCAGTAGCGGGAAGCAGACTTGGTTCAAATGAATATGGACGTATGATAGCGGTAACGGCACTCTATGAGGAACCTGTTACACAGCCCAGATATGAGAGAATATCCTACGAGGATATGGAAAACAGGCTGGTAAGCTCTGCGGTGACAAAAAACGATAATCCGACAACTCCTGTTCTGGATGATACAGATACATCATCAACAGGTGATGAGCTGGCGGATAAGAACAAGGCGGCACTTCTTGCTATAGTTGCGGCTGATAAGAATTCCAAGACTACCAAGGCTTCTCTTGCCGAAGACCGTCAGGATCAGTATCAGCTGAATGAGATCAAGGAGATAGATACCAGTACGGCAAGTGCTTCAATCCTTACGGGCCCGGGTACGACTTATGTGCTTCCGCAGGGAAATGCAGCGGTTGCAACTCCGGTTCTTGCGACACCGGGACAGACAGGAACCTATGCGGGGCAGTTCGTTCTTACGGGTTATTGTCCGTGTGCTATCTGCTGCGGAAAGACCAACGGTATCACAGCCTGTGGTACACTTGCCACAGCTAATCATACAATTGCAGCTGATTCAAGATTCAGCTTTGGTACTAAGATGGTAATTAACGGCGTTGTTTACACCGTTGAAGATCGAGGCGGTGCTATCAAGGGTAACAGAATAGATATATTCTTTACCACACATCAGGATGCACTTAACTTTGGTCGACAGACAGGTGATGTATATATAATAGAGTAGGAGGCACCATGGGATTCTTATATAGAAGTACAAGAAATTCAGAAGAAACAGCAACAGCATCAGAGGCGATTCTTAAGGGACTTGCCAACGAAGGAGGACTCTTCGTTCCTGATGAGATTCCGGAACTCGATGTAAGCTTTGAAGAGCTTTCAAAGATGAACTATCGCGAGGTTGCATTTGAAGTAATGAAGCTTATGCTCACGGACTTTACCGATGAGGAGCTCAGATACTGCATCAACAGCGCTTATGATTCAAAGTTTGACAATGAGCTTATAGTACCGGTTAAGTATCATCACGGTGCATATATCATGGAGCTTTTCCATGGTAAGACCATAGCATTTAAGGATATGGCTCTTTCAATCCTTCCGTATCTTATGACTACGGCAGCAAGAAAGAATAATATATCTAATGAGATAGTAATTCTTACAGCAACTTCAGGAGATACAGGTAAGGCTGCTCTTGCAGGTTTCGCTGATGTTCCGGGAACAAAGATTGCCGTATTCTATCCGAAGAACGGTGTAAGCCCAATACAGGAAAAGCAGATGGTTACCGAAAGAGGCAAGAATACATTTGTTGCCGGTATTACAGGTAACTTCGACGACGCTCAGACAGGCGTTAAGCTTATGTTCCAGGACAAGGCTCTTAACGAGGAATTAAACAGTAAGGGATTCCAGTTCTCATCTGCTAACTCAATCAATATCGGACGTCTTGTTCCTCAGATCGTATACTATGTATATTCATATACAAGACTTATCGCCAGCGGAAAGATCAAAGCCGGAGATAAGATAAATGTAGTCGTTCCTACAGGTAACTTCGGTAACATCCTTGCTGCATATTATGCTTCACTTATGGGTGTGCCTGTAGACAGATTCATCTGTGCATCAAATGACAACAAGGTTCTGTATGATTTCTTTACAACTGGAACCTATGACAGAAACAGAGATTTTATACTTACATCTTCACCTTCTATGGATATCCTTATCTCAAGCAACCTTGAGAGACTTATCTACAGAATAGCAGGTAACAGTGCGGAAGATAATGCCGAATTCATGAAGCAGCTTTCCGAAACAGGAAGATATAAGATCACAGATCAGATGAAGAAGAATCTGTTCCACTTCTACGGTAACTTTGCAACAAGTGATGAAGTTGCCAAGACCATCAGAAAGGTCTATGACGAGGATGGATATGTAATAGATACACATACTGCTGTTGCGGTTAATGTATATGACAAGTTTAAGGAAGAAACAGGAGATAAGGATACTCCTACACTTATAGCTTCTACAGCAAGCCCGTATAAGTTCACGAGAAGCGTTATGACAGCTATCAATCCTGCATATGATGCAAAGGGAGATTTCGAACTTGTAGATGAGCTCGCAAGACTGTCGGCTGTAAAGATTCCTCAGGCAATAGAGGATATCAGAAGTGCAGAGGTACTTCATAAGACAGTATGTGATAAGGAAGATATGGAAAAGGTGGTTAAGGGATTCCTCGGAATCTAAGTAACCGCGATAATTCAATAAGCTGTTCATTTGTACCCTCCAGCGAATCAAAACCGGGACTGTTTACGTGTGTAAGCAAGCTTAAGTGCCCACATTGGCGCATGCATGCCACACAACTGATAGGGCGGGTTTCTCCGCCCTTTTTGAATGTATAGGAGAAATATATGTATATTCTTACAACAAAAGCAAAATTCGACAGTGCGCATTTCCTGAAAGGTTATGACGGAAAGTGTGCGAATCTTCACGGACACAGATGGACCGTCAGTGTGGATGTGGGGAGCGAGACTCTTCAGGAGGAAGGCCCTTTTAGAGGAATGGTGGTCGACTTCGGAAAGCTTAAAGATGACCTTAAAGAAGAGACGGATAAAATGGATCATGCGCTGATTGTAGAAACCGGAAGCCTTAAGCCGGAGACTGTAGCGGCAATGGAAAGTGAAAATTTCAGACTGGTATATTTTGAAGGAAGACCGACTGCCGAGAATCTTGCTAAGTATTTCTATGATGTTATGAAGCAGAAGGGATATCATGTCATCAAAGTAAGTGTCTTCGAGACACCGGAAAATCAGGCAAGCTATACTGAATAAGAGGCGGATTATTGTAAAGGATTCAATATGAGAAAATACCGTGTGGCAGAGATTTTTTCAAGCATAAACGGGGAAGCAAAACGTGCCGGAGAACCGGCAACCTTCGTAAGATTTGCGGGATGCAATCTGAACTGTACTTACTGCGACACCAGGTGGGCAATGGAAAATGTAAATTCTTTTGCTCTTGTCGAGAAGAATACTCTGCTGAATATTATCAAAGAAAAGAAAATAAGAAATATCACTCTTACGGGAGGCGAGCCTCTCCTTCAGCCGGGAATAGATGAATTTATTCTCGATATACTGAGAGACAGCTTCTTCAGAGTTGAGATAGAAACCAATGGTGCCGTAGCCATAAGGCCTTTCAAAGATATCCTACGTGAGAATGCCGGTAAAGAGGGTATTGATATCAGAGACAGACTCTGTTTTACGGTCGATTATAAATGCCCATGCAGTGGTATGGAAGACCGGATGTGTATGGATAACTTCGAGGTTACGGACAATTTTGATGCGGTCAAGTTCGTGGTAAAGGATATGGATGATCTTGAACGTATGAAAGAGATTGCGGAAACCTATGATCTCTGCAGGAAGACCGTTTTATATATAAGTCCCGTGTTTGGAGGAATAGATCCGAAGGATATAGTGGAATATATGTTACAGAACAATCTGAATGATGTAAGGCTGCAGCTGCAGCTTCATAAATATATCTGGGA
>DEFA01000006.1:12737-28789 GCA_002350525.1 Lachnospiraceae bacterium UBA2864
TTGGAGGAAAGAAAATGTCAGTAGATAAGGACAAGGTAAGATACCATATCAGAGAGCTGCTTTTAGCTATAGGTGAAGATCCGGACAGAGAAGGACTTAAGGATACACCGGACAGAGTCGCCCGAATGTATGAGGAAGTTTTTGAAGGTATAGGTTATACTAATGATGAGATAGCCGATATGTTCAATAAGACATTTACCGCACCCGGAGACGGTGATATGGTACTTGTAAAAGATATAGAGATATTCAGTTACTGCGAGCATCATATCGCACTTATGTATGATATGAAGGTTGCTGTGGCTTATATTCCGAAGGACAGGGTTATCGGACTCAGTAAGATTGCCCGCATAGCGGAAATGGTCGGCAAGAGACTTCAGCTTCAGGAGAGAATAGGTACCGATATCGCTTATATTATCAGCAAGATAACGGGATCACCCGATGTTGCAGTAGTTATAACCGGAAAGCACAGCTGTATGACGGCACGCGGTATCAAGAATACACCTGCACATACGGTAACGACCACACTTCGCGGAAAGTTCAGAGAAGACTCGGCTCTAGAGCAGAGAGTCATGAATGCGGTTGGACTGTAAACATCATTTCTATTGAGGATAATACGGAGACAGATATGAAAAACAAGGAAAAAGCAGTAGTGGTTTTCAGCGGCGGACAGGACAGTACAACCTGTCTTCTGTGGGCACTTAAAAAATATAAGGAAGTTATGGCGGTTTCTTTTGATTACGGACAGAGACATAAGAAGGAACTTGAATGCGGAGCGGCAATCTGTGAAAAGCTGGGCGTAAAGCAGACGGTTATCGATCTGAAGGAGCTTAACAGACTTGCTCCGAATTCTCTTACCAGAGAAGAGATAAAGGTTGATACCGATGCTCCGGAAGAGGGAACACCTAACTCGTTTGTTGAGGGCAGAAATATGCTCTTTCTTACCTATGCGGCTATTTTCGCAAAGGGTGAAGGTGCAACAGATATCATAACGGGTGTTTCGCAAAGTGACTTTTCGGGATATCCGGACTGCAGAGATATCTTCATTAAGTCACTTAATACAACTCTTAATCTTGCAATGGATTATGAGTTTGATATAATTACACCACTGATGTGGATAGATAAAGAAGAAACCTGGGCTCTTGCAGACGAACTCGGAGGTTTCGATATAGTAAGAGAGATGACCCTTACCTGCTATAACGGAATTAAAGGAGACGGATGCGGCAACTGCCCGGCATGTAAGCTCAGAAAAAGAGGACTCGATAAGTACCTGGAGAGAAGGACCTTAGGATAAGAGTTAAAGGAGATTTGTGAGTATGAAAAAACTTCTTTTTGTTGTAAACCCCAAAGCAGGAAGAAAAGTTATAAAAGCAGATCTGATAGATATAATAGACATATTTGAGAAAGCAGGATATCTGGTAACCATGTATCTTACCCGTGAGGATAAGAAGGTTAATTCCGATTATCTCTATAAACATGCGGCTGATTACGATCTTGTCGTATGTGCGGGCGGAGACGGAACACTTGATAACACGGTCGGCGGTATCATGCGTGTCGAAAGAGAGATTAAAAGAAGAATCCATATGGGATATATCCCATGCGGATCGACCAATGATTATGCAAAGAGCCTGAAGATAAGCCTGAATCCGGTTGAAGCGGCAAGTGAGATCGTGGACGGAGTGGTATGCCATGTTGACGTAGGTAAGCTTGAGAAGGAATTCTTCATTTACGTTGCGGCTTTCGGTGCATTTACCGATATAACCTATTCCACACCTCAGAATCTGAAGAATACGCTCGGACATGCGGCTTATATTCTCGAAGCACTCGGAGCCATAGCAAAACTCAGACCTTATCACATGAAGGTATGGTTCGACGGAGAGATAGTGGAAGGAGACTTCATTTACGGACAGATTACCAATTCTCTGTCGGTCGGAGGCTTCAAGAACTTCGGAGCAAGACATATGGCTTTTTCGGACGGACTCTTTGAAACGGTTCTCATAAAGAATCCGGTCAATCCGATTCAGCTTCAGAAGATCATCAACAGCCTTCTTACCGAAAATCTGGACGATGAACTCATAATATTCAGAAGAACTTCAAAGGTTGCTGTAAAATGTACCGAGGAAGTTCCGTGGACGGTTGACGGAGAGTTCGGCGGTAATCATAAGACTGCCAGAATCTCCAATATCCGTAAGGCTGTATCACTTATGCTGAAGGAGAAAAAAGCGTGACGTTTTCGGCTTATCCGATCCGTAAAAGCGGATTGAGATTGTACGCTTTACACTTGCCGGAAAATCACTTATAATGAACATATCTATGTTCAAAAATAAGGAAGAATTATGAAAGAACAGCTTAAACAATGCGGAAACCTTTTGGTTTTCCTCTTTAAGTTAATAATATACTTCTCTTGTTTCTGGGTATTCTACAGATTATATGCCATCGAAAACTGGCAGCTTCTCGGACTGTCCAGAACCAGTGCCGTTACGTCACTGAGTTATGTCATAGCAGGATATCTGTTCCTTAAGATATACGGCGGATATGACATAGGAAAGAGAAAGAGCAAGCCGATCATAACATCGCTGTCACTGGCAACGGTCATGACAGACATAGTAGCTTATGTAATGCTCTGTGTCATGAACACAAACTCGGCTAACAATATAAAATTTGAATTTGAGCAGCCATGGCTTCTGCTTATAATCATTGCGATTCAGATAGTGCTTATCATAATTGCTGCTTACGGCGGTAACTGGGTTTATTTCAGGATAAATGACCCGGAGAACTGCCTTATTATTACGTCTTCTAAGCAGTCACTTGATGAGATATCGAAGAGTATAAAGAAGTACAGACTTCAGTATAAGATAGGCGGAAATGCAGATTACAGGAATGAGAATCTTAAAGATATCATCCCTAAATTCGATACGATCTTTCTGTATGATGTTCCTTCCATGGAGCGCACCCAGATAGTCGAATTCTGCTATCAGAACATGAAGAGAGTTTATATCAACCCGTCCATGGCCGATGTGGTTGAAATGCATTCAAGACATATAATGCTCGACGATATGTCACTCTTTGAAATGTCGCTTCTCGGATTAAACGCCGAGCAGAATTTCTTCAAGAGAATATTTGATTTTATACTGGCACTTCTGGCACTTGTCATCACACTTCCTATAGTTATCCTTGCGGCTGCGGCCATCAAGATCGAGGATAGGGGACCGGTATTGTTCAAACAGAACAGAGCAACGAGAGGCGGAAGGATATTCTCCGTTTATAAGCTCAGAACCATGAAAGAAAACGTGAATAATTATCTTTCGGTTGTGGATGATGAGAGAATTACAAAAGTAGGTAAGGTACTCCGTCGTTTCAGAATAGATGAGATTCCACAGTTTATTAATGTACTGAAGGGTGATATGTCCATAGTGGGACCGCGTCCGGAAATGCTTGCCAATATATTTAATTACACAAATGACCTGCCGGAGTTTGAGTACAGACTCAGGGTAAAGGCCGGTATAACCGGTTATGCCCAGATTGCCGGCAAATATAATACGTCGCCGAGAGACAAACTGGTCCTTGATATCATGTATATTGAGGAATACAGTCTCTGGCTTGACATTAAACTTATATTCCAGACTCTTGTTGTACTCTTCAAGAAGGATTCCACGGAAGGCTTCGAGAGAGATACGGAAGAAAAATTTAATACCTACAGAGAGAGGCTGGATATCAGGGAAGGCAGACATTAATTCATGAAGATTACAGGTGGTATAGTTACCTATAATAATTCCAGAACAATAGAAAAATGCATCGATTCCGTCCTTAAGGAGACAGCGGGAAAAGACTACGAGTTTAAACTCTATGTATATGACAACGGATCCACCGACGGAACACCGGAGCTGGTGGCGCAAAAATATAAGAACGTCCATCTTATTCAGAGTTCGGAAAATCACGGCTTCGGTCACGGGCATAATTATATTATCAAGAAAGTACAGTCGGATTATCATTTCGTGATCAATCCGGATATTTTTATGGATACCGATGCAATAGGATATCTTGCAGACGAGTTGTCAAAGGATGATACGGTCGGACTTGCAACACCGAAGATCCTTAACAGTGACGGCACCGAGCAGTTTCTGCCGAAGTATTGTCCGACTATAAGATATGTGTTTGTAAGCAAGTTGCCGGGATTTAAATATCTGAGACGCCGTTATACAAGACAGAATGAGAAGCTGGATAAGCCTACCGATATCGAATTCTGTACCGGATGCTTCTTCGGAGCATCTACTGCATATATCAAAGCGAAGAGAGGTTTCAGCAACAGATTCTTCATGTACTGTGAGGATACCGATCTTTCGAGGCGCGTCAGACAGGAAGGCAAAAGAATAGTATTTTATCCGGGAACTGCTGTCCATCATGACTGGCAGAGAGAAAATACGGGTAATCTTAGAGGAATATACAGATTTATCAGGTCGCTACTGGTTTATTACCGTAAATGGGGTTGGGAGCTATGAGATTATCGGTTGCCATGGCAGCTTATAACGGAGAAGAGTATATAAGACAGCAGATTGATTCTATCACGGATCAAATGCGTCCGGATGACGAGCTGATAATATCGGTCAATCCGTCTCAGGATGCAACGGAATCTATCGTTTCGGAATATGCAAAATCGGATTCGAGGATTAGGATGCTGATATGTGAAGAGAAGGGAATTATCGCAAATTTTGAAAATGCGATAAATGCCTGCACGGGGGAAGTCATACTTCTGGCCGATCAGGATGACGTATGGAATCCTTTCAAAATGAAACTGATCCGTAAGATATTTATGAAAATGAATCCGATACTTGTTCTTCACAATACAGAGTTTTGTGATGAAAACCTGGAGAGTCTGGGAACAGATCTTTTCACTATGAAACATGTGAATCACGGACTCATTTATAATACCGTAAGAAACGGATATATGGGCGGATGCATGGCATTTTCCAGGGACCTTGTTCCCATGATATGTCCGATACCGCGGGATGTGGCTATGCACGATCAGTGGATAGGTACCGTTGCGGAATATATTGACAGCAGCAGGATCATCCTGTTCAGTAAGAAGCTTTCACTGTACAGAAGACATGAAGGTACGGCTACGGCTGCAAAGGGTGAGAGACTGCCGTTTAAGACAAAAATGAGATATATAAGAATTCTCATAAAAAGACTGAATGAAAGACTGGCTGATAATAAATGTAGTTACAAATGTTGTAATGAGGAGTCACAGTGTACCGGAAAGTAGTGGGTAAGTTTTAATGAAGCTGAGAATAGTATGCGTAATTCACAACAGAAAGGTGGCTGATATTACCAGCCTTAAGTCTTTTAAAAAGGCCCTTACTGAACTGGAGAATCTGGAGATATGGGTTTATGACAATTCGTCTCAGGACGGTTTCGGAGGAAATGCGGCAGAAGCTGCAAAGTATGGTTTTCACTATGTGAAAAACGGAGAGAATCTGGGACTCAGCAAGGCATATAATAAAGCTCTGTGGGATGCACAGGCTTATGATGATATATGGCTTATGTTCGCGGATGATGATACTCTTTTTTCATCGAAGTATATAGGTAATGTCTATAAGGCAATAGAGAGAAGACAGCCCGAAATTATCACGGGTATAGTTAAACAGGGAGATTTCATAGTATCCCCTATGAAGAAGAATACTATATTTCCGAAGAACCGTGAGCCGATTGAAGAGCATGGAGTATATAAAAATATCTATGCCATTAACAGCGGTCTTACTATAAAAACCACGCTGCTTGAAGAAATAGGAGGTTTCGAAGAAAGACTGTTCCTCGATATGGTTGATTACATCCTTATGGATGAGCTTATCGAGAAGGGAAAGAATCTTATCCTTGTGGTTTCGGGAGCTATAACACAGAAACTTTCGGGACTTGATTTCAGCGATAAGGAAGCCTCAAAGAGGAGATTCAAAACCTATAACAAAGATTTCAAAGAATACTGTAAGCTCACACAGAAGCCGCTTCCTTACAGGATGATTATTCCGCTTAAAAGGCGAATAAATATAGGAATTCATAAGTAGAATTAGGAGAATGACAGATGAAGAAGATTCTGGTTACAGGTTGTAACGGACAGCTCGGAAGAGCAATCAACGAAGTTTATAAGGCAGATGTTGAAGCAGGAAAGGTCACTCTTATAAACACTGATGTAGGAGTTGAGGGTGTAAAGGCTGTGGACATCACGGACCTTGCGGGAGTTCTTAAATTTGTGGAGGAAGAGAAGCCTGAGGTTATCATTAACTGCGCAGCTTTCACAAATGTTAATGGTGCTGAGACAGCAGAAGAGCTCTGCTATAAGATAAATGCGATCGGCCCGAGAAACCTTGCTATTGCAGCAAAGCGTTTCGGAGCAAAGCTTGTCCATGTTTCAACGGATTATGTATTTGACGGAACGAGTACTGTTCCTTATACGGAATTTGACAGTCCTAAGCCGCTCGGTGCATACGGAAGAACAAAGTATGCGGGTGAGGAGTTTGTAAAGCAGTTCGGTGATAAGTTCTTTATCATAAGAACCGCATGGCTTTACGGTGACGGAAAGAACTTTGTTAAGACTATGCTCAGTCTTGCTGAAACTCATGATGAGGTTTCTGTCGTAGGTGACCAGATCGGATCTCCGACAAGTGCGATGGAACTTGCAAGATGTATATATGCACTTGAGCCTACGGATAATTTCGGTATCTTCCACGGTACCTGTGAAGGTTTCTGTTCATGGGCTGATTTCACTGAGGAGATCTTCAGACTTGCAGGTAAAGATACAAAGGTTAAACATATAACAACCGATGAGTATCCGACACCGGCTAAGCGTCCTGCTTACTCGGTACTCGATAATATGATGTTAAGACTTACAACCGACTTCCGATTCAAGGATTGGAAGGATGCGATTGCAGAGTATATGAAATAAAAAAAAGGAGATAAAAATATGTCACAGGATAAGTACGTAAGCCCGCTTTCGGAGAGATATGCCAGCAAGGAAATGCAGTACATCTTTTCACCTGATAAGAAGTTTAAGACATGGCGTAAGCTTTGGATCGCACTTGCAGAGGCAGAGAAGGAACTTAATCTGCTCGGAGAGGACGGACAGCCTCGTATCACTCAGGAAATGATAGATGAGTTAAAGGCTCACAGTGAAGATATTGATTATGAGATGGCTAAGGCCGAAGAGGCAAAGGTACGTCATGACGTTATGGCTCATGTTCATACTTACGGATTCCAGTGTCCTAAGGCAGCAGGTATCATCCACCTCGGAGCTACAAGCTGCTATGTAGGTGATAATACGGATGTCATCATTATGACAGAAGGTCTTAAGCTTGTAAGAAAGAAGCTTCTTAATGTTATCAACGAGCTTTCTAAGTTTGCAATGGAGTATAAGGACCTTCCTACGATTGCATTTACACATTTTCAGCCTGCACAGCCTACTACAGTAGGTAAGAGAGCAACACTCTGGCTGAATGAGCTTTATATGGATCTCTCGGATGTTGAGTATATGATCTCACAGCAGAAGCTCCTCGGATCAAAGGGTACAACAGGTACTCAGGCATCCTTCCTTGAACTCTTCAACGGAGATCACGATAAGGTTAAGAAGCTTGATAAAATCATAGCAGAGAAGATGGGCTTTGATGATGTTTATCCTGTATCGGGACAGACCTATTCACGTAAGGTTGATTCAAGAGTACTTAATGTTCTTGCGGGAATTGCCCAGAGTGCCCACAAGTTCTCTAATGATATCAGACTTCTTCAGCATTTAAAGCAGATCGAAGAGCCTTTCGAGAAGAATCAGATCGGTTCTTCTGCTATGGCATATAAGAGAAATCCTATGAGAAGCGAGCGTATCGCCTCTCTTGCAAACTATGTTATCTGCGATGCCGTTAATCCTGCAATTACAGCTGCTACACAGTGGTTTGAGAGAACACTTGATGATTCCGCTAATAAGAGAATCTCAGTTCCTGAAGCATTCCTTGCTGTTGACGGAATCCTTGATCTCTATCTCAATATCGTTGATGGTCTTGTTGTATATGATAAGGTTATCTATAAGAAGTTCATGGAAGAGATTCCTTTCATGGCAACAGAAAATATCATGATGGATGCAACCAAAGCCGGCGGAGACCGTCAGGAGCTTCATGAGAAAATCAGACAGTACTCAATGGAAGCAGGTGCGGTTGTTAAGCGTGAAGGTAAGGAAAATGACCTTCTTCAGAGAATAGCAGCGGATCCTGCGTTCGGAAGAACTCTCGAAGAACTTGAGAGCCTTATGGAGCCTTCACTCTATGTGGGTCGTGCACCTCAGCAGACAGAAGAGTATATAAACGAAGTTATAAAGCCGCTTCTTGAGGCAAACAAGGATGAGCTCGGACTTACTGCCGTGATTAATGTATAGAATACTTTATAGCAACGTTAATATCGAATGATGGCCTAAAGTATAAGCCCCTGAGATGACATGAAAAGGTCGCTCAGAGGCTTAATTTACCATTTGAGGATGTTGAGAATGGCAGATTTCCATGGGTTATACCTGTGTGAAAAGTATCCGGAGGATCCGGTCCTTCGGTATAAATGGGGGAATAATTGAAAAGGATTTATCTGTTAAATGAATAACGAAAAGAATATTGAAATTTTCAGAAATGCACCTGTACCGAAGGCTGTAATAAGTAATGTCATCCCTTCGATCATCAGTATGATAATGGTGCTTGTATATAATCTGGCAGATGCTTTCTTTATCGGTCAGACAAAGGATGCTTTGATGTTTGCTGCAGTATCGCTTGCAACACCCGTATTCCTTATCTTTATGGCGATAGGAATGCTATTCGGTATCGGAGGAACTTCTTTCATATCCAGAAGTCTCGGTCAGGGAGATTATGATAAAGCCAAGAGGATATCCAGCTTCTGTTTCTGGACAGGACTGGTGGTAGGAATTATATCGACTATAGCTATAGTGATCCTCGCCGAACCTATCTCCTGGGGCGTAGGAGCCAGTGCGGAAAGTATAGGTTATACAAAGCAGTACCTTGAGATAGTGGCTTTGGGAATACCTTTCCTTATAATGAGCAATATCTTCAGTAATGTACTCCGTGCTGAAGGACATGCGAAGACAGCAATGGCAGGCGTTATCATCGGTAATCTTGTAAATATAGTATTTGACCCGATTATGATCCTCGTGTTCGGATGGAATGTAGCGGGAGCAGCTATTGCCACTGTACTCGGTAATCTTGTTTCGGCAATATTCTATCTTGTACATCTTTTATCACCGAAGACAATGTTATCCATCAAGCCGAAGCATTACAGAGCAGGTCAGGGAATAGCATCGGGAGTTTTCGCCATAGGTGTACCGGCGTCTCTTAACAGTATACTGATGAGTACATCGAATATAATCATTAACAATGTTATGAAGGATTATGGCGACATGGCGGTTGCCGGTCTCGGAGTTGCCATGAAGGTTAACATGATAGCTGTAATGCTTCTTATAGGTCTTGGCTCCGGAGTTCAGCCTCTTCTCGGATACTGCTTCGGTGCGAAGATGAAGAAGAGATATATGGATGTACTGAAGTTTTCACTGACTTTTGCATTTATCTTAAGTCTTATCATGACATTTGTCTGCTATACCTTTGCGGGACCGCTCGTTACAACATTTCTTGATAACGCGGATGCCTTTGGATACGGTATGGAGTTTTCAAGGACATATATTCTTGCCGGACCGGTGATAGGAATTCTCTTTGTTATGATAAATGCGATACAGTCAACGGGAGCCATGCTTCCGTCACTTATCCTCTCCATATCGAGACAGGGAATTCTGTATCTGCCGACACTTTATGTATTTACACATTTATTCCATACAGCAAGGATGGCTGCTATGGCACAGCCTGTAACGGATTATATGGCTGCGACATTGTCGGTTATTCTGTTTATATTTACATTTAAGAAGCTAAGCAGAAATTTTGTGTAACTGAAACAGATTAACGATTGCGAGCATGTAGCGATTAGTGATGAGGAGTAATCCGGGGAATTGGTAAAGAATATGAAAGATATAAAGATTAACAATATGAAAATGCTGCGCACGATTCTGGGACTTATCCTGCTCATGCTTCTTATGTTTGTCCCTGCGGGATGCGGTAAGAAGAAGGCAGAGGCCACAACCCAGTCACTCGTGGTTGTTACAACGGAAGCGACAACTGAAGCTGTAACAGAAGCGACAACCGGGGAAATGACGGAAGCGACAACCGAGGTAACGACCGAGACTGTAACGGAAACAACGACCGAGGCTATAACCGAAGAAGAAACGGTACTGGATAAAGACGGAACATATACCTCTAAAGAGGATGTGGCTTTATATCTCCATCAGTACGGTGAACTTCCGTCTAACTTTATAACAAAGAAGGAAGCGAAAAAGCTCGGATGGAGCGGCGGTTCCCTGGAAGATTATGCACCGGGAAAGAGTATCGGCGGTGATACCTTCGGAAACAGAGAAGGAGTTCTTCCGGATTACGGAAAGTATCATGAATGTGATATAGATACCAAGGGCAAGAAGAAAAGGGGAGCAAAGAGAATAGTATATTCCGATGACGGAAGAATATATTATACGGATGATCACTATGAAACCTTTGAACTGCTTTACGGAGAGGAAAGGTAGATTCAGCATATGAATAAAGACGATATGACATATGATAATCCTTACGACGAAAGCTTCTATATAGTTCCCGAAGATACGGAAGAAACAGAAACTGAAGAGGGGACGGATATAGCGGCCGGCGACACAGGCAGTACATCTGAGTTTGTGATAGATCTTGCGGGAGTATCAACAAAAGAAGAATTTCATGACAGGGTGAGAGAAGGCATAGAGACACCGGATTATTACGGGAATAATCTGGATGCTCTGTATGACATCCTGACAGAAGATTATGACGGAAAAACCATAAAAGTTTTGGGATGGGATAAAGCCGCGTCCGAAATGAGAGATTACATCGGCAAATTCAGAAAAATGTGCTGCGAAGTATGTGATGAATATCAGGAGATTAAGATAATCTTTTCTGAAGATAAAGGATAAAAAGGTAAAAGGTAAGGGCCAAAGAAGTGCGGATGCGACATTTGATAACATTTTTGATTCTTCTTATTGCGGAAATCATCATAGGAAAATGGACCGGGGGATTCATTCGCGGTTATGTAGGAGATGTGCTGATCATACCGACTGTGTATTTTCTGCTTCGCACTATCTGTTTTGCCCGGGACGGTATATTTTCGGTTTATGTACTGCCGTTTATATGTTACTTCCTGGGATGGATAGCTGAAGTGCTTCAGGCGATTGATATTACGGGAATCCTCGGAATAAGGAAGGACTCTCTGCTCGGAATAATGATCGGAGGTAAGTACGATCTTCGTGACGGCCTGGCTTATCTTATAGGACTGTATCTGACGGGAATCCTTCTTATGGTGTTCTCGAAAGATAAAAAGGAAAGATGGTATCCGGTCAAGGTATTTATCCACTGGACGTGGGGACATATGCAGACAATTGCCGGATTCTTTATATACCTGATATACAGACATTGTCCGCACAGATATTATAACGGAGTGCTGAGAACAGCATGGAATAAGAACAGCGGGCTCTCAATGGGATTTTTTATCTTCACTCCTTATGAAGAGACTGAGGCTTCTGAAAAGACAGAGGGAAGACGGGAATACTGTGAGAAGGTTGCCGTACATGAGTATGGACACACCTTGCAGGCGATTTTACTCGGACCGCTGTATCCCTTCGTGATAGGCATTCCTTCTCTCGGCTGGGGAAACATTCCTGCATTTCAAAAAATGAGACAGGAGAGAAATATCCCATATACATGGCTGTTTTGTGAGAAATGGGCATCTTACTGGGGAGAAAAGGCGACGAAAGAAAAGGCAATCTGGGACTGATTCAGTTACGGGATATGTAATAGTTATGAAGGTGGATGATTCAATAAAAAGAAGATATGAGGAACTGGCAGAACGCGCCTATAGTGAGAACAGATTTCTATTTACGGATTTTCTGGATATGTCACAGCTTTCAAGCTTCTATGAAATGGAGAGGGAACTTTCTTATGCGGGAACTCTTGTATCGGGAGGAGCGGACGGCTGTGAAAGATGTATGATACGTTTTGGCTCTCCGGAGACTGCAGGATATGAGGAAGCATTTCCTATAGATATATTAAGGATAAGCCCGCTGCAGAAAAAGTTTTCGGATGAACTGACTCACAGAGACTTCTTAGGCTCTATCATTGGTCTGGGGCTTGAGAGGACCAAGATAGGTGATATAGTAGTAAGAGATAATGAAGCATATGTCTTTGTTATGGACTCAATCGGCGATTATATTACCGAGACTCTGAACAAAGTCAAACATACCAGTGTAAAAGTAGAGAAATGCAGCGAAGTACCTGAGCAGCTGGCACCGAATTTTTCTGAAGAAAGCATAATAGTCAGCAGCAACAGACTGGATGCTGTAATTGCGAAGGTCTATAATCTGTCAAGAGATCTGGCTGTGAGATGTATATCCGAAGGAAGGGTTTATATAAACGGACGCGAGATGACAGGAAATGCCAAGAGCCTTAAGGCAGGAGATATAGTATCTGTAAGAGGCAAAGGAAAGTTCATCTTTGAAAGCGAAGGTGGAACAACAAGAAAAGATAAGTTATATATCAGCATAAAGAGATATATATAAGTGTGGCTTGGTTTGTTAATAGGAATCTGTGGTAAATTCTACAGATTGCTATTGACAAATCATTTTTTTATGGTATGATATTATCAAAATGATAATATGAAAGATCAGATACTATGTTTTGCAGGAGAGGAGGAATACTATATGCGAATTGCAAGAATTACACTTATACTCGCAGTTATATTCTGCCTTGTTGGATGCGGAATTAAGAATAAAGAGAAAGATACTGTTACTGCCGAAAGTGAAGAGACCGTAAATGTGCCGGCGATAAAAGAGTGTAAAGCTACACAGGAATCGGGAGACTATAGTATTACTGAGTATGATAGGGACGGAAATAAACTTAAAGTAACGGATTATGATAAAGATGGAAAGGTACAGGGAACATACACTTATACCTACGACGAAAGAGGAAATGAATGTACTTATACATTTACAGGAGTAGATGGTAAGCCAATCCTTTACAGAAAAACTGTCTATGACGAAGAAGGCAATGTTCTTGAAGTGTATGATGGAGACAGTGAAGAAGACTGCAGCCTGCAGGAAGAGTACATTTACAGGGATGGGCTTCTGTTTTCAAATACATTTTACTACAATGATGGAAGCACTAATTATACTGAATATACATATGACGAAAATGGCCGCTGCACTGAAAAGGTTCATTTTAATCAGGATGATGGATATGTATATAGACGCTGGATATATGAATATGATGAAGCAGGAAAGCTTAAAAAGATGAAGGACATCTCACATGACAGTGTTTATATTGAAACCTACGATGGCGAAGAACGTAAGATACTTGAGGAGTTCTGCAATGCAGACGAAGAGGTGTATGCACAAACAGAATATAAGTATAATGAGTATGGCCTGGAAGAAACGATACGTTATGGTGAAGATGGAAGTGAACAGCAGCATAGCAGAACAGTCTATAATGACAAGGGACTGGCGACGGCAAGTTATAGTTCGTCAGGTGGCAGAGAAGAACAAATGCAGATTTTCTATGAGTACGATGATTCCGGGCGCCTGATACATAGGAAGGGTTTTTTTACAGAATATATAGCTGAATATAATGAGTATGGCTATTTACTCAAGATGCATAAAGAAGACTATTCACCATTTAGATCCAGTCTGCCTGTGGATATTACAGAAGAGTATGAGTATACGTATTACTAAGGGGAAGTTTAATGCGTATATGTGGAGGTTTAGAGATGAAGAATGATAAAATGAAGAAAAACAAATTTATAAAAAGCAAACTGGTCGTGTTTATTGCATCCTTATTGGTCTTTATGATCACATTTGCAGCTGCATGTTCAGATATAGAATATGAGACAACGCAGGACTTTACATCACCGTCGGGCAACCGTACGATTACGATAAAGTATGATTATGTGAGTCGCCCTTTCGTTTTTCTTGACGGCGAGATGATATTTGAGACGAATAAGCCGGGCTTTATGGAATCCGTTGGATGGGAAGTTGAATGGATATCAGACGATGAGATCAGACTGTATGTAGCATCGCCACAGAGAGATAAGTACAGTAATGATAACTATTATATAAAACTGACAGATAATTAAGTAAATTGTGAGGCGTGAAATGATATCAAAGAAGTTTATAAAGTTCTGGATAATAGTACTTATACTATTGGCATGTGCGGGACTTTCGTTATTATATTTTTTCCGCATGTCGGTCAGAATAGATTCTGATTACGATATTGATGTTGTATACATAAAGGAAGAAAACAGTGGAAAGACTGTGAGCAGACATTCGACAAAATTCTCACATACAGCTATGTTTGGAAAATATAAGTATACATTTGTTGCGAATAATCAGAAATTTATAATCGATGTTTTTAAGACAAATGACTATGAACATTATACTGCCGATATTGAAATAAAAAGCATAGATTCAGGAATCAATATGTTTGAAATTTCAGTTGGAAGAAACGGTGTTATAGAGGCATCAGAGGAACATAGATTCGGAGAATCTGACTGCATATATATCAGTGTAGGTCCGTAGAATAATCTTCACTAGGGCTTGAAATATAAAACAGGGTTGACATGTCTTTACGATAGTAGTAGTCTAAACACAATATTTTTTTTAGGAGATTCTTCTTATGCGTAGATTCGTAACCGAAACTACATACACTACATCAAAGACCACTCATACATATGGGAATGGTCCTCTTTTTGTACGTAAGTATTCGGGAATCGCAGAAGAATAGAATGGTATAATATCTTTTCAGTGTTAACTTTGCCATCTATCCATCCCGGATAGATGGCTTTTTCATTTTACGGGATCAGTGCCTGGCACTTCCTGAGAATCAGGAAGGCGCCCCAGGATAATGAAGCATTAAGATTTGATAGCATGTATTGAGTAATAATGGGAGGATTACGATATGGATCTACACGATTTTAAGGATGTTGCGGAAAATTACGACAGATACCTGGAAGTGATGTATGCAGATGATCAAGATAGTCACGAGAATTTTCGGGAGTTTTATCTGGAACTTGCCCAAAAGTACGGTGATGGTGGAGTGGTTGATATAGCATGCGGAACAGGTGCGGTACTTCTCTATCTTGCTGAAAGAGGAATAGAGGTTGACGGTACAGACATTTCTGAGGAAATGTGCAAGGTCTCGGCGGCAAAGGCAGAAGCGATGAATCTGAAACTGAATATCTATCCGGCAAATATGACAACATTTAACTCTGGAAGAAAATACTCCCTTGCCATTATTGCGAGAAGCGGCTTTATGCATCTGCCAGATCAGAAGCTTCAGATAGATGCGCTTAAGAATATAAGAGAGCAGCTCCTGCCGGGTGGAATCCTCACATTTAATACATTTGATCCGTGGCCTGCTATGCAGGCTGAACAGATGGCAACAGGGCCTGACGACTATTCTTTCAGACTCGAGTACATTAACAGCGACGGAAACAGAGAGAAGATTTATAATGCAATATCTTATAATCCGTATACACAGCAGATGTTCGGCAACTGGAAGTTTGAAACATATGATGAAGAGGGAAATGTAATCGACGAGAGGATCAGGCCGCTTCTTATGAGAGAGACATATCGTTCGGAAGTCTTCCTGCTTGCAGAACTCTGTGGCTTTGAAGTACTAGATATATATCGCGGATATAATGGAGATAAGGAAGACTTAAGTGATCCGGATTCCGCGGCAAAATATAAGAGCAATCTGATATGGATACTGAGAAAGAAGGACTAAACACTGTCGTTGAAGAGGAACGAATATTAGAAAGTTATTGAACTCATAATGGAAAGGGCGGTGAGCTGATATGAATCTTAGATTGATAAATAGCCGCCGCACACTTGTGACTTTAGTCGTGAGTTAGGCGGC
>DEFA01000034.1 GCA_002350525.1 Lachnospiraceae bacterium UBA2864
AATACACTGTTTTATCCATATTTAAATTATACCATATGATTATACTTTTAACAAGAAAAATGCCGCCTAACTCACGACTAAAGTCACAAGTGTGCGGCGGCTAGTTATCAAAAAATCCCTCCACATAATGTGGAGGGAGAATATACAAAATAAAACTATCTCTTTGAGAACTGTGGTGCACGACGTGCTCCCTTGAGTCCCGGTTTCTTTCTTTCCTTCATACGTGGATCACGTGTGATGAAACCAGCCTTCTTAAGAAGAGGTCTGTAATCTTCACCTGCTTCGCAGAGAGCTCTTGAAATACCGTGACGGATAGCACCGGCCTGACCTGTGAAACCACCACCGTATACATTAACCATAACATCGAACTTTCCTTCTGTTCCTGTTACAGCAAATGGCTGACGAACTATAACCTTGAGTGTCTCAAGTCCGAAATATTCATCAACATCCTTCTTATTAACTGTGATCTTACCGCTACCAGGTGTAACATATACACGAGCTACTGAGCTCTTTCTTCTACCTGTTCCATAAAATCTTGAAGCCTTAGCCATTATAGTTTACCCTCCAATCCTTAAAACTTTATCTCGAGCGCTTCAGGCTGCTGTGCCTGCTGCTTGTGCTCAGGTCCTGCATATACAAAGAGCTTCTTGCCCATCTGACGTCCAAGAGGTCCCTTTGGAAGCATTCCCTTAACTGCATGCTCGACAACGAATACAGGATTCTTCTGGAGAGCTTCCTTAAGAGTTACACTCTTAAGTCCACCAACATAATCCGAATGTCTGTAATAAATCTTATCGTTAAGCTTGTTACCTGATACCTTAATCTTCTCAGCGTTAACTACGATTACATAGTCACCTGTGTCTATATGTGGTGTAAATGTTGGTTTGTTCTTACCTCTGAGAACCTTAGCGATCTCACTTGCAAGACGGCCGAGTGTCTGGCCTTCAGCATCTACAACATACCACTTTCTCTCAATGGCTGATGCACTTGGCATATAGCTTTTCATTGTGATACTCCTCCTGATCAATCTATTCATATTCTAATCTACTGTTACAGAATCCAGCGGAAATGTCCGAAACCGCTTATCTGTAAATATCTCTGAGACGTTTTTAATCGCAGCCATCCGGGGCATTGGACAGTCTGCTCCCACGTCACAGAGACATATTTTATAACATTTAAAATATCATGTCAACCTTAATTTATAATTTTCCGGGCACCTTTATTTATAATTTTCAGGTGCCTTATTATATTTAATTCCAAACACCCGATTTGTCACATTACTTAACCTATCCAGTTAATATATATGGCCCTGCCAAGTTGGGATGTGATAAACTCTCCGGTCTCTACCAATTCTCTTGTCAGACCACATACAAGGACACCGAACATATATTCACCGTAGAACAGTGGATATGATATGTATCCCTTCTTTTCATGTGGCAGTTCGCCTCTGTTAAATATATTCTCAATGCTGCAGCTCTGTCTCTCCTTAGGTATACTGAAAAACTCTCCACCCTTTATGACACATTTCAGATTCAATTTGTCCGGAAGTGTTATCTTCGAATCAAAGTCACATTTATACGGTTCGTCATACAGATAGAGTGCACTGTTTATAAAACCGAGCTTGTCGAAATTTTCTATCAGACGATTCAGCGCCTCCTCCCCCGGTTCTTCATATCTGGTCACAGACACCAGAAATTCAAAGATATTGTTCCTGCCGTTAATATATCCTCTGCTCTCTATATTTCTGCGAAGCGCCTGCGAATGTATCGCCTTATCTTTCATATAAGAAAAGAGTCTGTTATTGCTCGGTATAATATGAATCGTTTTCTGAATTTCATTCATACTATTCTGCAGTATGGTCAGACTTCTGACAAATCTGTTCGAATCCGTATACATCATTATACGATTCTCAAAAAGAATATCTATAAGTTTTCTTATCTCTTCAAATTGTTCTTCACTCATATACCTGTCTTTCATGGCCCGCAACATTCGTGAAAGAATCTCATAAAAGAGTCTTCTGAGATCGATTCCCTTAGAATCGACAACTTCATTTCTGTATCTGTAAAAACATTTGTCAAAGAATCTGTATATAAAAGCACTGTCTACGCTGATTATTTCCTTAGCTGAGAAATCATACATATCATAATCAAACGACTCTCTTCCGAAAAGACGTGTCGGAACCACATCCGATACAACCTCCTTGCCATTCATCATGTCAAGAAGCATCTCGAGTGCTTTCTGTCCAAGAGTAATCCCCTCGCATCCGATGGACGCAAGCGGCGGAACCATATTTCCCGCCATAGCCGCATTATCAAATCCGAAAACATATATGTCTTTACCCGGAACAAGTCCCTTTTTACGCATCACATCATACAGTCCGCAGGCCGAAGGATCGTTAACGCAGAACACTGCCTGTACATCCGGATTACTCTTAAGCAGTTTTGCTGCCGCAGCATGTGAATTCTCTGACATATCCGACTTCTCATACATGGATTCACTATATATAAGTCCGTTATCCTCCAGACTCCTTATGAATATCCGTTTTCTCTTCTGTGCGTCGGCATTTTCATCTCTTCCGCCGATCATACATATCTTTGTAACACCTTTTATCTTCACGAGATAATCTATTGCTTCTCTTATACCCATCTCATCGTTATAATTTACCGTTACTTCCGTATCGGATTTGGTAGCTACAAAAACCTTCGGAACATTACCGAATATTTCATCCTGAAACGGTCTGTAGTTTGGAAGGGTAAATATAAGCCCGTCAAAATGCGTGCTTCCGTTGATCGGATATATAAGGTTATACATCCTCTTATAACGATGCACTATGTCTTCGGATACTACAGTTACAGGATCTACGTCCTGACGTCCCGGAATGACTATAAGTCTCATATCTTTTCTGTTCATCATAGCATGTACAACACTGTGAATGATGGATTTCGAAAAGTCCGAATGTGCATCCTCCAAAACAAGACCTATTGTCTTTTTCTTCTCACCGTTTTTCATAAATCACACCACTTTCGTTCACAGTAATTCAGGTATTTCCGGAGATGGTTTTGAAAACAGATAACCCTGTGAATAATCTATACCATATTCCATAAGTTTATTCTGGATTGCTTCGTTCTCCACATACTCCGCAACAATTTCAATATTTCGAAGGATCAGTTTCTTCCATCCCGCTATTACGGCTACAAGATTCTCGGATTCTTTGTTCTCGTTACAATCTTTCACTATTGAGCCGTCGATTTTTATAAAATCGGAATTGATATCCGCTATGTGTCTCAGGTTGGAGTATCCGCTTCCAAAATCATCTATTGAAATCTTGGCTCCCAGCTTATGAATGGTATCCACGAATCTGAGCAGTATATCATAGTCATCGACATCTTCATTCTCCAATATCTCAAACACAAAATTCTTAGGATATTGGGCCGTAGCAAGAAAACCGTATATGAAATCCATAAGATCCTCATTCTTTATGTCTCTCATACCGATATTGATGCCGACACTCTTATCCTTACAGTCTTTAAAAATATCAAAAACCTTCTCTATCATAGCCTTGGATATTGAGTCATACAGAAGTCCGAAGGATCTTGCCACATCCAGAAAATCTCCCGGATAATAGATCTTATCGTTTTCATCCATAAGACGCATAAGTGATTCATAATGATGTATCGTCTTTGTCTTGTTATCATATATCCCCTGAAAATAAGGAATAACCTTATCGTTCGAAAGCGCATGATTTATAACATTTACCATATGATACTTCTTTCTTATGCTCTCTTCGTCTATGCTGTCCTCTTCATTATCACATATCAGAAACTGCTCGTTCTTATGCATCATATCTATGCGGGCAGAGTTATAGATTGTTTCAAGATTATCCACCGTACAGTCATTTATAACGCAGAATACGGGCACAATGGCTATATACTCCTCCGAAGCATAAAATAACTCTTTCTGAAGTATCCTCATATCATCCGCAAAGTCCGAAAGCGATACTGTATATGAAGAAGCAGCTATCGCAATCTTCCAGTGATCGATAAGATACATACGATAATCCATTTTAGTGGCAAATGATGCGCATCTCGAAATATAATAATTATATGTTTTTTCTATCATCTGTTCCGTGAACACAATAGGCATGCCTGTTGTATCAAGAACATCTATAATACATACTCTGTCATAACCGCCCATCTTGATATCCATGTTGAGAGCAGCTTCATTGGCTATACCTTCTTTTTCAGAATATAAAAGTTTTATCTCTAATTCTTTCACCATATGAAGAATACTGTCACTCATGGCAGTTTTTTCTTCACCCTGTCCGCTTTTGATTTCCACAAGGTATTCGATGAGATCTCTGTTATCTTCCGCAAGTACCGCAACATGAGAAAATGCATACGGATTATAATTCTGTAAATACTCCTGTTCTCCCAGAACAGAAACAACAAAGGAGCAGTTTGTGAACACATTTTTACCGTTTGCGGAACTGATTTCTCCATTTGTCAAACATCCGCTCATATTCGAATTCTCATATATGGATAACTCCCATTTTGCACTGTTCGGGTATACTCTCAGCCTGTCCTTGCAGGAGTATCCGAAAATAGTTTCGGCCTTATCAAAAGATTCAACTTTGTTAAACATCTTTCGATTATCCGATATTATCTTTCTGTCATATATGAATGCTCTTTTAATCTTTGCGCCTATAATAGTATTATGGCTTATGAGCAGTCCATCTTTCTGATAACCGACCATAAACGGAGCATCAACATCCCCTGTATATACAAAAGGAAAGAAGAAGCCCATCTGCGGATTATTTTCTATTTTGTTTCCAACGCCCTCAAGAAAAACCTGATTGGCGGGTCTGTTATCTATGGTCACTATTTTTCTTTCATCCGCTCCGGTTATCGTAAGTTCTTCACCCACAACCTGAGCGCCCGAAACAAAAGACGTTACCCTGTCAACACTTTCACCTCCGATAGTTACGAAGATCGCTTCTCTGTCCGAACTTCCGTTCTCATCGAAGATAAATCCCACGTTTCCGTAAGTATCTCCGTTCAGATCGTTTTTATCAGCTACACCGCCTATCATCTGAACTCCGGGCATCAGTTCGTTACTCTCATATACAAATCTGGCCACATCCGGATACATGATCGTAAAAAAGGAGAGCATAAGCTTTGTATCTTCCCTGACAACTTTCGCCTTTATATTCATCCCCAGTTCATGTGCACCGATCATTTCACCGGTTACCGTATCAAAAGTCGGTACTCTGGCTGAAAGTATGCTTCCCTCGGATACCTGCGTAATTGAGATTATGCATTGGTCATGGAAAAGTTTTCCGCCGTTGATAACTGCGGATGTACTTGTTCCGAATATATGCGCTCTCGGTACAATGTTTTTTATAAATGCCGCCAGATCAACCGCATCATCAGGTCCGTGTATCGATGTATGTATTCTTATAAGAATGTCATCATTCTTTCCGTAATCGATCATAAGCTGCTTCAAAGAATTGGCAAGTCTTGTTTTTGAAACATATTGGAGATTCCAGGTAAACATATAACCCCTCCTGATATTCTATACCCCTATATATTTGTGTGCCCTATGTCACTTTGCACATAAGTTTTTTCATCTTATGCTTTTTCAGTCTTATCCGTGTTATCTTCCTTCTTGCGGACAGACTTATCGCCTGTTTCGGCCTCTTTCTTCTCTTCAGGTTTTCCGCCTGCTTCGGCCTCTTTCTTCTCTTCAGGCTTTCCGTCTGCTCCGGCCTCTTTCTTCTCTTCAGGTTTTTCGTCTGCTTCGGCCTCTTTCTTTCCGTCCTGCTGACCTTCCGTCTCAGCTCTCAGTTCATCAAACGCACCTTCCTCCACAAGCTGAAGGAATACATCAACCACCTTGGAACTGAGCTGAGTTCCCGATATTTCAGTAATGATGCTGATAGCCTTGGAAAGCGGCATAGCCTTACGATAAGGCCTCGTGGATGTCATGGCATCCAGACAGTCGGCTACAGCTATCATCTGTGCGATCTCGGGAATCTCATCACCCTTTAGTCCTCTAGGATAGCCTTTACCGTCTATCCTCTCATGATGATATCCTGCACCCAGGGCAAGATTCGGCATGACCGTAATGCCCTTTAATATTTCATAACCGTTAGCAGCATGCTGCTTCATGATTTTAAATTCATCATCCGTAAGTTTTCCCGGTTTATTCAGAATATCAATCGGTGTACTGATCTTCCCTATATCATGAAGAAGTGCGATTCTATGGATATCATCGAGCTCATCTTTCGAATATCCCATTTTCTCGGCAAACATTTTTGTATATTCAGCAACTCTGAAGGAATGTCCATTGGTATACTTATCCTTTACGTCAACACACATGGCAAAGGCTGCAACCATCTCATCAATAAACTTTTTATTCTCTTCCTGTTTCTTCATAAGAGCTTCGGTACGTTTAGTTATATATGCAGATACCATAAGCCCGATAAATATGATAACCAATGCGGCAGCAACTATCTGGCACCAGAGTTTCTCATATATAGCCTTCTCTTTATCGATCACAACTTCGACAGTCCGTTTTCCTCCATCAACTGTATTATGGATGGTAAGTTTAAATGTATATTCTCCGCCTTTAAGATTGGTATAGCTTATAGGAGAAAGCTCCTGTTTTTTTACTGTAGTGCCTCCTTCTTTATCTATTCCCACAAGTTCATATGAAATCTTCGGATTTCTGAGGGAATAAGTAAATGCATATGGGTATACCGTAAGTCGGGTGGTACCTGATGGAATCCTTATCTTTCCATCTTCATCCGGATATATAACCTCCTCATCTGCTTCAACAAAAGGAACCGCCAGTTTAATATCCGATGTATCCTCCATGGCTTCACGGACATCCACGCTGCTTACTCCCGTAGTACCCGCTATATATATGACCCCTTTTTCATCCATATAGCTGAAAGAATTCGCCGTAGCCACGCACGGAAGGCCGCACTGTGAATCATAAAACATATAATCTATATCTTCATTGTCCAAAAGATTCTCAGCCTTAACTATATATATACCGTTACTGCTGAGTACCCAGAGATTATCGTTCCCGTCAAACTTAATATCAAAGTTGTTGGAATACGGAAATTTTTCTATCGTTGTTATCTTATCATCCTGCATATATGCGAGTGAATTACTTGTAATAACCCAATACAGATTTCTTGACGGGTCTTTTACTATCCTCAGTATAACTTCAGATTTCAGCCCGTCGCTCTTGGATAACCTTGTGATATTTTCACCATCCACAACATAGATTCCGTCTCCGTCACTTCCAAGGTATATCTTCCCATTCTCTCCTTCGCATATGGTAAGTATCTGTGTATTATTAATACCATTACCTTCTCCGTAGGAAGCCACAACCTTCTCATCTTTAATTATGTTCATTCCACCTGCAGTGGCAACAAGGATCGAACCATCCGATGCCTCAACCGTTGTCCTTACTTTTTTTGACAAAAGTCCGTCATCCGTTGTGTAATAGTGAATACTGTTGCTTTTAGACAATACAACCAGTCCATAATCACTATAGGTGGATATCCACAGATTATCATTACTGTCCTTCATGATTGATCTGATCCTTGAACCTTCCAGCATATCCGTAAGACTGCTCTTTATAGATGCCGAAAGATTATTCAGAATTATCAGTCCCCTGTCTGTTCCGATATAAGTAAGCCCGTCCCTTACACATGTGGCATTTACAACCATATCGGGAAGCCCTGCTCTCTCGCTTATATCCCTGAATATATTCGGTACGATTTTCAATACTCCCTGTCTTGAAGACACAAACCACAGATTACCTTCATAATCAGCTATCATATCATCGACCGAATTTGTCATCGGAAGGTTCTTCAGTGTAATGTATTTTCCATTAGTCCTTATATAACCAATTCCGTTATCAGCACATATCCATATATAATCCTGAAAAACATCTATTCTGTTGATCTTCACATGCGGACTTACATCATAACTTGTCATGACATTCATCTTATTGGCAACGTCAACATATGCAACCGTTGAGTTTTCGGTTCCGACATACAGATATCCCGGATTTTCCTGATCGGGAAATATACAATTGACAGCATCTATTTCTAAATCCTTGCTGTTATAATAATATGTGATCTTCTTTTCCTTTATACCGAATATACTTCCATCATTGGTAATACCATATATTACATCATCCGGACCTTTTCTTATCTCGACTATATATTCCGCATCAAGCTGGGGATAATTCAGCACTCTGAGAACCATATCGGTATCTACCATGGCCATACCATGCGTCGTAGCTATATATATATTTCCTGAATCATCCTCTGATATGGATCTTATAGATGATGACTTAAGCCCCTCAATCTGATCGAAGAATGTAAGATTGCCTTTTTCAAGAACCGCAACACCGTTTTCGTTGGTTCCTATCCATAGTCTGGACTTGCTGTCAACAAAAAGACTCACAACGCTGTCTATTCCTGTTGTAGAGTCATATCTTTTAAATGTATTCCCGTCGTATCTTGTAAGTCCGCTGTATCCGCCTATCCAGATAAATCCGTCCGGAGTCTGTGCAATCGCATTTGCTTCGGAAGTTGGAAGGCCGTTTGAATTGTCATATAGAACAGAAGCATATCCGTCGCCGTTTCCGCTCGAATCGATTTTTCTCTTTTTATCGTTGGATGAGCTTTTTCCGGACGAGTCATCTGAAGATTCTTCATCGAAATGTATACTTTTTTCGGCCGCAAAAGCCCCCCTGGCATTAACCAACGTTAACCCGAATGCCGCAATTATGCATATAATGAAGTACATTAATCGTCTTTTCATATTACACCCCACTAAAGACAACTTATAATATACCGCACTCTTCCTTCTACAAAAACCTCATCCTTTTTAATATAAGACCTTTCGCCGGTGCGGTCGGCCCTGCCGACTCCCTGTCCCTTTTCTGAAGAGTCTCTTTCACCGAATCAACGGTTCTGAGCCCTGTTCCGACTTCTATAAGAGTACCTGCTATAATACGGACCATATTATACAGGAACCCCTTTCCCGTAACCGTTATCCTGACAAGCCTCTTTTCCGCCGGATCTCTTTCTACTCCGATAGCCACTATCTCTCTTACGGTGGTAAGCACTTCCGCCTTGGTGGAACAGTATGATTTAAAATCATGTTCTCCCACCAGACACTTGGCGGCTTCATTCATAGCCTCAACATCCATATCTCTGTAAATGAAATGCGTATATCTTGACATAAGCGGATTATCGAATTTATCATTCCATATCCTATACTCATATGTTTTTTCCGAGCTACAGTGTCTCGGATGGAAATCCGGTTCTACCTCCGTTGATTCCCATACTCTCACAGCCTCAGGAAGCCTCGTATTCGCCGCGTAACTGAATTTCTCGGCAGGAATACGGCTATCGGTATCAAAAACGCATACAGCGCCTTCTGCGTGCACTCCCGCATCCGTTCTGCTTGCTCCGATAACAGATATTTCTTCCCCCGTCACAGAGCTGAGTGCCGTATTCAGTTCCCGTTCTATAGTAATCGCATTTTCCTGCTCCTGCCAGCCCGAATATCCGGTGCCGTCATAAGAGACCCTCAGCATAATACGTCTCATATACTGCTACTTCCGTAAATATTTAAAAATAAGATCGAAACAAAATATATAACCATAACCGCAAGGGATATATAATCTTTTCCGGTAAATCTGAGCGGCTTAATCCTGACTCTTCTTGTCGTTATATCGTAACACTTATCATCAATCGCTTTTGCCGTCCTCATGGTTCTGATTCCGGTATTCTTAAGTGCAGGCATCAGAACTCTTATATCTTCGATCAATAGTATAGGCTTACCTCTTCCCGTCGAACGCTCGCCTCTGGCAACTCTTGACGCCTTGATCCTGTCGAGCTCACGTCTCAGATTAGGAAGAAAATCGGTTATCAGAAATGCCCATTTTGATCCCGTAGCATTCAGTGCAAATGAACGGGACAATCCGTCCAGCATATCAACCTGTTCCGTAGTCTTGGATACGACTTCCAGTGCAAATATCACCATCATACCCTTTGCCAGAATCAGAACTCCGGTAACGGGTGTTGTAAATATTGCCACCACCACACATACTAAAAGCAGAATAAGCAGAAAAGCCTGTGCACTCTTAATATATTCAACTATTCCTTCTCCCGATATCATCATAATGATAACTATCAGTAAACCCGAGATCACAAGCGACACGGGATTGATACTTATGACTACCAGAACAAGGTATGCTATCAGTGAAAAGATTTTTAATATAGGATTTACTTCTCTCATATCAGTCTACCGTTACCACGCATTTTCCTTCCTTAAGCATTTCCTCGATCTGATATCTGACTTTATAATATCCGTCAGTATCAAGACCGGCATAAGGTTTGTCCAGAAGTATTATATCCGCATCTGCCAAGAATACTCCCGCTAAAAGTACAAGCCTCTGCTCCCCCATGGAAAGCTCGAGCGGATGTCTCTCCCATTTGTTCTTAGCGATTCCCAGATTCGTAAGCATGGTCTCCGCAGCCCTTCTGGCATCCGGTTTCGGAACTCCGAGCAGCCTCTTCTGATACATAACATCTTCTATAACCGTATCTTCAAACAGCTGTTCGCTCGGAAGCTGCATTGCGAGTGCAGTCCTTCCCATACGGTTTACCGATCCAGATCTTTCTCTCAGAATTCCTGCAAGCAATTTCAAAAATGTTGTCTTGCCGACACCGCATTCTCCGGTTATATGATATTCGGTACCTCTGCAGAATCTGTAATAAACTTCTTTTATGATCGTATCTTTTCCGTAAGAGAAAAAGACATCAGAAAGCTCAAGAGCTGTCTCTCCCGACACTTCGTCAGCTGAATCCTTCTTTCTCTTTTTCTTTCCTTTCCCGATCTTAAATCCGAGTCCCGAAACTTCTTCTCCCGGAATCTTCTTCTGTTCTGGAAGGATACTGGTCAGCTCGTTTATATCTTTATACCCGGCATTTCCGTCTTTTATCTCTATTATCTTATCGGCAAGCTCAAGTTCCTTAAACTTCTGGGATACAAATATTACCGTCTGTTTTCTCTTTCGGGCCGAACCGATTATGGATTTAAGGAACGAATACGCCGATTCACTGTCCTGCATAGACAGGGCATCATCGAGTATAAGGATATCCTGGTGCATTATGAGATCGGAACTTAAAACCGCTCTCTGCTTTTCACTCAGAGATATCTGATTATAATCTTTTCTCTGCTTCTTACCGAGTTTAAAATGCTTGAAATAATTTCCGGCTCTTCTGGAAATTCTCTGTTTATCCAGTCCGATATTCTCAGGTGCAAATACAACATCCTTAAGAATGGAATTAAATACTATATCCTGATCCGGATCCTGCGATACGATACCGCACATTCTGTGAATCTTTCTCTCATCAAGCTGTGAGAACGGATCGAGCCCGTCTATAAGAACCGTACCAATATTCTCAGGTCTTACGATTCCCGCAATGTATCCGACAAGTGTACTTTTACCTGCTCCCGTCGGACCCGTAATAGCGACTATCTCTCCTTTTCCTATTTCAAGCGATATACTGCTTCCCGGTATTCCTCTGATATTCAAATTGTTGAATTTAATATAATGTTTCATTCTGATATTTTAACATATTTTGAAAGTTATTTATATTGTTTTTTACGAGTTCCGTGCAGTCAGATATATAGTACCTACATTCCCAATTTTATGCGCCAAACTGAATTTATCCCTTCGGATACCTCTAAAGAAAAAAGAACCCGCCGAAAATCGGCGGGTTCTCATCAGAAATTCATGTTTGATTAAACGAGCTCAAGGATAACTTCCATAGCTCCGTCACCCTTTCTCTGACCAAGCTTAACGATACGTGTGTATCCACCCTTACGGTCAAAGTACTTAGGTGCTATCTCACTGAAAAGCTTGTCTGTAAGATCAACCTTCTTAGCGTTCTTTCCTGAGTTCTCTGAAACAGGATAAAGAATCTTAAGCATCTCTCTACGAGCATGAAGTCTTGAAGGATTATCCTTCTTAACCTTCTTCTCTTCTGTATGATACTTAGTAACCTTCTTGCCGTCTACAACTTCCTTGATTCTCTTTCCGTCCTTATCCTTGTCAGCAACCTTAGCCTGAACAGTAACTTCTTCGAAGTTATCCTTCTCTTTGATTGCTATTGTGATAAGGTGCTCAGCGATCTTACGAACTTCCTTAGCTCTTGCCTCGGTTGTCTTGATCTTACCATGAGCGATAAGCTGTGTTACCTGACTGCGAAGAAGTGCCTTTCTCTGGTCTGACTTCTTTCCAAGTTTTCTATACATTGCCATTTTAAATTTCCTCCTTACCTACGGAATCCCGCGGTCTTCACTGTGCTTACTTACTCCGCCGAACGAATGTGAGGGGGAGCTACGTCGGAGGCACAAACTTGTGCCGACGTCCGCCTCTCGTATTATATTCGACGCCTTCAGCGTGAGTGGTAAATAGTTAAATTAATTACATGTCGCTGTCTTTGAGCGCCATACCAAGCTCCTTAAGCTTAGCAAGTACTTCCTCGAGTGACTTACGTCCGAGGTTACGTACTTTCATCATGTCGTCAGGAGTCTTGTTGCAGAGTTCCTTAACTGTGTTGATGCCTGCACGCTTCAGACAGTTGTATGAACGAACGCTGAGCTCAAGCTCATCGATGCTCATATCTGTTGACTGAGTATCCTTCTTATCTTCAACCTTCTCTGTAATGATCTGCTTATCCTTAACATTATCAGAAAGATTGATAAAGAGTTCAAGATGCTCGCTGAGGATCTTTGCTGCATAGCTGACAGCCTCATCCGGTCCGAGTGTACCGTTTGTGAATACATCGAGTGTGAGCTTATCATAATCTGTGATCTGGCCTACACGTGTATTCTCGACTGTAAGATTAACTCTCTCTATTGGAGTATAGATTGAGTCAACAGCAATCATATCAACTGAGTTGTCATGTTCCTTGTTCTTGTCTGCACTTACATAACCACGACCATTTGTGATGGTAAGTTCCATCTCAAGATGTGCCTCAGGTCCATTAAGGTTTGCTATAACAAGATCAGGATTAAGTATTTCAAGATCCCCGTCAATGTGAATATCTCCTGCCTTAACAACACAATCGCCTGAAGCATCGATATATCCTGTCTTAGGATCATCGTTTGTGCTGTTGTTCTTGATGCAGAGCTCTTTGATATTCATAACGATCTCTGTTACATCTTCCTTGATTCCAGGAAGTGAGCTGAACTCATGAAGAACGCCCTTTATCTTTATAAAAGATACAGCTGTTCCGGGAAGCGATGAAAGCATTACACGGCGAAGTGAGTTACCGAGTGTTGTTCCATAACCTCTCTCAAGCGGCTCAATGACGAATCTTCCATACTTGTTATCATCTGACTTCTCTAAGATTTCAATCTTTGGTTTTTCAAATTCGAACATTTAAATACCCCCGAATCATATCTGAGTCAATAGTTACAATTTATTATACTATATTAATTTTACTTAGAATACAACTCGACGATAAGTGTTTCGTTTACAGGAACGTCGATCTGCTCTCTTGATGGGATCTCAAGAACCTTTCCTGTGAACTTATCAGAATCTCCCTCAAGCCATGAAGGAACTGACTGTCCTGCTGTTACCTCAAGGATATCCTTGAATCTCTGAAGAGACTTTGACTTCTCTCTGATCTCGATAACATCACCAGGCTGACACTTATATGATGGAATATTAACTGTCTTGCCGTTTACAAGAACGAATCTATGTGTAACGACCTGTCTTGACTCACGTCTTGTTCTCGCCCAACCAAGACGGAAAACGATGTTGTCAAGTCTAAGCTCAAGAAGCTGCATAAGGTTTGTACCTACAAGACCCTGCATTCTCTCAGCCTTCTCATAAAGGTTTCTGAAAGGCTTCTCCTGAACTCCATATATAAACTTAGCCTTCTGCTTCTCACGAAGCTGCATTCCATATTCACTGACTTTCTTGCCAGCTCTAGGATTCTTTCTGCGAGATTTCTTGTTTACACCAAGATACTGTGGTTCCAGCTCAAGGCTTCTGCATCTCTTAAGGACAGGTGTTCTATTAATTGCCATTTATACATATACCTCCTAATCAGACTCTTCTTCTCTTTGGTGGACGGCAACCGTTATGTGGAACTGGTGTTACGTCCTTGATTGACAGAACCTCAAGACCACATGCAGCAAGAGCTCTGATAGCAGCTTCTCTGCCTGATCCCGGTCCCTTTACCATAACATCTACTGTCTTCAGTCCATAAGGAGCTGCTGCCTTGCAAGCAGTCTCTGCTGCCATCTGAGCTGCGTAAGGAGTTGACTTCTTTGATCCTCTGAATCCGAGTCCGCCTGCGCTTGCCCATGAAAGAGCATTACCCTCAGCATCTGTTAATGTTACGATAGTATTATTGAAAGAAGACTGAATATGAGCCTGTCCATGCTCAACATTTCTTCTGCTACGCTTCTTAGTAGCTTTTTTTACACTTTTATTATTAGCCATTACTTAGTCCTCCGGTTCAAATTACTTCTTCTTATTAGCAACTGTCTTCTTAGGTCCCTTACGTGTACGTGCGTTGTTCTTTGTGTTCTGTCCACGTACAGGAAGTCCCTTTCTGTGACGGATGCCGCGATAGCAGCCAATTTCCTGCAGACGCTTAATATTAAGCGCTGTCTCTCTTCTTAAATCACCTTCAACAGTAAGTGACTCATTTATGATATCACTGATTTTCCTTACTTCGTCGTCGGTAAGGTCCTTAACTCTTGTATCAGGATCAACGCCTGTATCAGCAAGAATCTTCTTTGATGTTGAAAGACCTATTCCGTAAATATAAGTAAGACCTATCTCGACACGCTTGTCTCTAGGTAAATCTACACCTGAAATACGAGCCATTAATTCTACCTCCAAAATTCTACTTACAAATGATTTTCTGTTCGATGTATTCACGGGATAACTTCTGTATGGACTCAGAAGGTGAAATGTATATCCTTAAATACATTCTTCCATATATTAACAGTAGTCTAATGCTACTGCAGCCGCTAATTGAAACTGACATGGAATAATATCAGCTTTTTGCACCGAAGGGATATAACGTATATGGCGGGCTAATCGCCTGATATATCTCCTCATAGAAACAAGCCAGGTAATAATCTATTATCCCTGACGCTGCTTGTGCTTTGGATTTTCGCAGATAATAAGTATTCTGCCTTTTCTTTTAATGACTTTGCACTTATCGCAAATCGGTTTAACTGATGCACGTACCTTCATTAAAATATCTCCTTTCCATGAGAAGTCACTTGCGAAACAATATTTTATCAAATAGGTTCATGAATTGCAAGCTTAATTTTAACGGGTTACAAGTTGTCCTTATTTTGCTCTCCAAACGATTCTTCCCTTAGTAAGATCATATGGTGAAAGAACAACAGTTACTTTATCTCCAGGAAGAATCTTGATATAGTACATTCTGAGCTTGCCGCTTATATGAGCAAGTATTACATGACCGTTCTCAAGCTCAACCTTAAACATTGCATTTGGTAGTTTTTCAACTACAACGCCTTCGCATTCTATTTCATCTGCTTTAGACATATTCTCACCTCACCTGTAAACTAACCGAGTATAGCAGTGATGTCACTGAAGACATCCCCAAGATCCTTAGTACCATCAATGTTCTTGATGTTACCTTTCTCTGTATAATAGTCTATAAGTGGCTGTGTTTCCTTGTGATAAACAGAAAGTCTGTTAAGAACTGTCTCAGGCTTATCATCCTCTCTCTGAACAAGTTCGGATCCACATGCATCACATACACCCTCTGTCTTAGGAGCATTATACTTAATATGATATGTAGCTCCGCACTTAAGGCAAGCACGTCTTCCTGACATACGGTTTACGATGTTCTCATCAGGAACATCTACATTGATAGCATAGTCGATTGTCTCTCCTGCTTCACTGAGTGCCTTGTCAAGAGCCTCGGCCTGTGGAATTGTTCTTGGGAATCCGTCGAGAACGTATCCGTTCTTTGCGTCATCCTCATGTATTCTGTCTATAACAAGATCAACTACAAGTGAATCCGGAACAAGAAGTCCCTGATCCATATATCCCTTAGCTTTCTTACCAAGCTCTGTACCGTTCTTGATATTGGCACGGAATATATCACCTGTTGAAATGTGTGGTATATCATACTTCTTAGCAATCATGTCAGCCTGTGTACCTTTACCGGCACCAGGAGCTCCGAGCATAATTATCTTCATGGGTAAACTCCTTTCTGAATTACTGAATCTGTTAGTTTCCTTTTATACGACTTTAAGCCGCCTTTATGAGAAGCCTTTTCAGCCTCTCATACAATGCGGCTAAAATATTTAACTTAGGAATCCCTTATAATTTCTAACTATCATCTTCGATTCCATCTGCTTAATAGTCTCAATGATAACACCACTTATGATGATAAGCGATGTACCACCGAAAGATACATCAGCACCGAATCTACCGTTGAAGAAGATCGGGATGATTGCAACTATTATAAGTCCGATAGCACCGATAACTACGATGTAGTTAAGAATATTATTCAGATAGTCCTGTGTCGGCTTACCTGGTCTGATACCCGGAACGAATCCGCCACCTTTTTTAAGGTTGTTTGCAATTTCCATCGGATTGAAAGAAATCGATGTATAGAAATATGCAAAGAACAGAACAAGAAGTATATATATTACCAGTCCGATATAAGCCCATGGATAACCCGGCTTGAACCAGTAATTTGAGTTAAGACCTTCAAGAACTCTTGCCCAGAACACACTCTTAACCTGTATTCCGAAAAGGCTTGTTACTATTGAAGGAATTGACATAATTGTTGATGCGAAGATGATAGGCATAACATTTCCGGTATTTACTTTGATTGGAATATGTGACTGACGTCCGCCTACATTTCTTCTACCCTGAATCTTCTGTGCATAAGATACAGGAACTTTTCTTACAGCTTCGTTAAGAAGGATAGTAAGCATTGTTGTTACTATAACTATTGCAATGATTATAGCAGCAGCCATTACTAAGTGAACAACGTCCTTACCCTTTACGAACATTTCATAAAGACTGATAAAATCATGCGGCATTCTTGATACGATGTTGATAAGAAGGATGATAGATATACCGTTTCCGATACCTCTCTCAGTAATTCTTTCACCGAGCCACATAATAAATGTACTACCAGCTGTAAGTGAGATGATAACAACCACAACGGTTAAAAAGCTATTTGAATACAGAAGTCCGCTTTTTCTAAAACTTACGGCAAGACCTGTACTGTTAATAATAGCAAGTGCAACCGACACGAGACGTGTGATGGCTGTCATCTTCTTACGTCCATCTTCTCCGTCTTTCTGCATCTCTTCAAGTGCCGGAATGGCAATTGTGAGAAGCTGGATGATGATGGATGATGTAATATATGGTGTAACCGATAACGCAAAGATGGTCATCTGCGATATGGATCCGCCTGTAAAGGTATTCAGGAGATTTCCTGCAGCAGAACCGAGTGCGTTATTCAAAAAGTCACCAATTCTTGCCGTGTCAACACCCGGGGTCGGAATAGAAGAACCGAGTCTTACAATTACCAATATGAAGAAGGTAAATATAATACCGTTTCTTATATCCTTAACCTTGAGTGCATCCCTGAGGGTTTTAAACATACTAGATCACCTCGAATTTTCCGCCTGCAGCTTCGATCTTCTCAACTGCGCTGGCGCTTGCTGCGCTTACCTGAACTGTAAGCTTCTTTGAAAGCTCTCCATTTCCTAAAATCTTTACACCATCTCTAGGGTTCTTTACGATTCCTGCTTCGATGAGTGATGCTGTTGTAACTGTAGCACCGTCCTCAAAACGATTAAGTTCTGAAACGTTAATTGCAACGATATCCTTTGTGTTTCTGCACTTGAAACCACGCTTAGGAATACGTCTGAAAAGTGGCATCTGTCCACCTTCGAAACCTGGTCTTGGAGCTCCTGAACGAGCCTTCTGACCTTTATGTCCCTTACCTGCAGTCTTGCCGTTACCTGAACCGTGTCCACGTCCGCGTCTGAAGTCATTACGTGTAACAGATCCTTCTGCCGGCTTTAATGTAGATAAATCCATGTCTTAAGCCCTCCTTACTCTTCAACCTTTACTAAATAACTAACCTGAGCGACCATTCCCTTTGTTGCAGCATTGTTAGGAAGCTCTACTGTCTTGTGCATCTTTGTAAGTCCAAGTGCTTCAACTGTTCTTCTGTGCTTAGGAATAGCTCCTATAGGTGACTTTACGAGTGTTACCTTGATTGTATCTGCCATTTCTCTACGCCTCCTAATTAAGAATCTCGGCAACAGTCTTGCCTCTCTTCTTAGCAATCTCAGCTGGTTCCTGGATGCTTGAAAGACCTGCAAGTGTAGCAAGAACTACGTTCTGCTTGTTGTTTGAACCGAGTGACTTAGTACGGATGTTCTTGTATCCAGCAAGATCGAGCACGCTACGTGCAGGACCACCTGCGATGATACCTGTACCTTCAGGAGCTGACTTCAGAAGGACCTTAGCACTTCCGAACTCACCTGTAAATCCATAAGGGATACTTCCGTTCTCATTAATAGGTACTTCGATAAGCTTCTTGATAGCATCTTCCTTAGCCTTACGAATAGCTTCAGGAATTTCAGCAGCCTTACCTACACCAGCACCTACGTGACCGTTACGATCACCTACAACTATAAGTGCTGAGAATCTCATATTACGACCACCCTTAACAACCTTTGTGACACGCTTAATTGCTACAACGTTATCATAAAGCTCGCCAAGTGTGCTTGCATCTATTATTGTATGCTTCATTTATGCTCTCCTCCCTAATTAGAATCCCAGGCCAGCTTCTCTTGCAGCATCTGCAAGTGCCTTGATCTTACCTGTATAGATAAAACCGCCTCTATCAAATACAACTTCGTTAATGCCTGCAGCCTTAGCTCTCTCAGCGATAACCTTTCCAAGGTAAGCTGCTGCTTCAACATTATTGGTCTTCTCTAATTCGGAAGCTACTTTCTTCTCTACAGTAGAAGCACTGACGAGAGTCTTGCCTTCTGCATCATCGATAACCTGAGCATACATATGATTGTTGCTTCTGAAAACTGCAAGTCTTGGTCTCTCTGCAGTTCCGCTGAAACGGTTACGAATCTTTAAATGCTTCTTTTTGCGAATTACGCTTCTTGATTCCTTGTTAATCATGCTACTCTCTCCTTCCCTTACTTCTTACCTGTCTTACCGACCTTACGTCTGATAACTTCGTAATCATACTTGATACCCTTGCCCTTATATGGCTCCGGAGATCTTGTTGATCTGATCTCTGCAGCATACTGACCAACCTTCTCCTTGTCGATACCTTCAACTACGATCTTGTTATCCTCAACAGTTGTTGAAAGACCTTCAGGATCTTCCATTTCAACAGGATGTGAGTAACCGAGTGAGAGCACAAGCTTCTTGCCCTGCTTCTGAGCTCTATAACCTACACCGTTAACCTCAAGAGTCTTCTTGTATCCTTCAGTAACACCAACAACCATGTTATTGAGAAGTGTTCTTGTAAGACCATGAAGAGCTCTGTTTCTCTTGAGATCGTTAGGTCTCTTAACTACTATTTCATTTCCTTCAAGGGTAATCTCCATCTCCGGAGCGAGAGCTCTCTCAAGAGTTCCCTTTGGTCCCTTAACAGTCACCTTATTATTTTCTGCTATATCTACAGTAACACCTGCAGGTACAGCGATAGGCATTCTACCGATACGTGACATTTCGCCTTTCCTCCTAAATTTTTAATCCATTTTTGATAGTTACGGAATGCCATAATCTTTTGATGCTTCGCATCACAGATTCTGTCATTCCTACTGCTCAAATCCTATCGGATTTGAGCGTACATTGATTTCGTCGAAATCAATGTCTGAAATCAATGACTACCAAACATAACAGAGTACTTCACCACCGACATTGAGCTTACGAGCTTCCTTGTCTGTGATAACACCCTTGTTTGTTGAAATGATTGCAGTACCCATTCCTCCAAGTACCTTTGGAAGGTTCTGAGCATCAGCATATATACGAAGTCCCGGCTTAGAGATTCTTCTAATGCCATTAATAACCTTCTCGCTCTTATCCTTACCGTACTTAAGAGTAATTCTGATAACATTGAACTCACCATCAGCAACTGTCTCTACGGCACTGATATATCCTTCTCTGAGAAGTATATCTGCAATCGCCTGCTTCATCTTAGATGCAGGTATATCTACTGTATCATGCTTTGCAGTATTTGCATTACGTATTCTTGTAAGCATATCTGCAATTGGATCGCTTATTGACATTTTAGTTCCTCCTCTATATCCTACCAGCTGGACTTTTTAACGCCTGGAATCTCGCCCTTATATGCCAACTCTCTGAAACATACTCTGCAAATTCCATACTTTCTTAAATATGCATGTGGTCTTCCGCAGATCTTGCAACGTGTATACTCTCTTGTAGAGAACTTCTGCTTTCTCTGCTGCTTAACCTTCATAGCAGTTTTTGCCATTTGCTTTTCCTCCTTACTTCTGGAACGGCATACCGAAGAGTCTGAGAAGCTCACGAGCTTCCTCGTCAGTGTTAGCCGTTGTAACGAAAATGATATCCATGCCTCTTACCTTATCGACCTTATCATACTCGATTTCAGGGAAGATGATCTGCTCCTTGATACCAAGTGCATAATTTCCTCTTCCGTCGAAAGAATCTGCACTGACACCACGGAAGTCACGAACTCTCGGAAGTGCGAGATTGATGAGTCTGTCTGTAAACTCATACATCTTGTCGCCACGAAGTGTTACCTTACATCCGATTGACATTCCTTCTCTAAGCTTGAAGTTAGCAACTGACTTCTTAGCCTTTGTAATTACAGGCTTCTGTCCAGCGATTGTTGTGAGGTCCTTAACTGCTGATTCGAGAACCTTTGCATTTTCCTTAGCTTCACCAACACCCATATTGATAACGATCTTTGCGATCTTTGGAACCTGCATAACGTTCTTATATCCGAACTTCTCAATCATAGCTGATTTAATTTCGTCATTATAAAAATCCTTTAATCTGCTCAAAGTATTCAGCCTCCTTCCGATTAATCAATAGCCTCGGTCTTTCCGTTGACCTTAGCTACTCTCTTCTTATCTTTTCCTTCACCCTGGAAGCCTACTCTGACAGCTGCACCTTTATAGAGGTACATAACGTTTGATATATCGATTGGTGCTTCCTTCTCAATGATACCGCCCTGCTGATTAGCCATGCTAGGCTTGCTGTGCTTGAATACTTTGTTAACGCCTTCAACAAGAACCTTATGATTCTTAACGTCAACTGAAAGGACCTTGCCTTCCTTATCCTTATCCTTGCCGGCGATAACCTTTACAAGGTCACCCTTCTTTATCTTAGAAGTTGCCACGATTCTACCTCCTTAAAGTACTTCAGGTGCAAGTGAGATAATCTTCATGAACTTCTTATCTCTTAACTCTCTTGCAACCGGTCCAAATATACGAGTTCCTCTAGGATTGTTATCATCCTTGATGATTACGGCTGCGTTCTCATCAAACTTGATGTATGAGCCGTCCTTACGATGAGCGCCGTGCTTTGTACGAACTACAACAGCCTTAACAACGTCACCCTTCTTAACAACACCGCCAGGAGTTGCATCCTTAACGGTTGCTACGATGATATCACCGATATTGGCATATCTTCTTGTTGAGCCGCCAAGTACTCTGATGCAAAGAAGCTCTTTAGCACCTGTGTTGTCGGCAACTCTGAGTCTACTTTCCTGCTGTATCATCTCTTTTGCCTCCTTACTTAGCTCTCTCTATGATCTCGACAAGTCTCCATCTCTTATCCTTAGAAAGTGGTCTTGTCTCCATAACTTTAACTCTATCTCCAACCTTACACTCATTGTTTTCATCATGAGCCTTAAGCTTGTAGGTTCTCTTTACGATTTTTCCGTAAAGCGGATGCTTTACATTATCAACGATTGAAACCACGATTGTCTTGTCCATCTTATCGCTTGTAACAAGACCTATACGTGTCTTACGAAGATTTCTTTCCATTGTTTTTTCTCCTTCCCAACTTAAGCGTTAGACTTCTCAGCAATGAGTGTCTGTATTCTTGCTATATTTCTTCTAACTTCCTTAATACGGCTTGTATTCTCAAGCTGGTTAGTAGCATTCTGGAACTTAAGGTTAAAGAGTTCCTTCTTTGCAGTAACAAGATCTGTGCTGAGTTCCTCAACAGACTTTGTCTTTAATTCATCTAAAAATTCTTTAGTTTTCACTGCTGCTACCTCCTTCCAGATCAACTCTGCTTACAACCTTACATCTAATTGGAAGCTTATGTGTTGCAAGACGAAGAGCTTCGCGAGCCTTCTCCTCTGTTACATTTCCTCCAACCTCGAACAGTACTCTGCCCGGCTTAACTACGGCTACCCAGTACTCTACAGAACCCTTTCCTGATCCCATACGTACACCGATAGGCTTTGTTGTAACAGGCTTATCAGGGAAGATATTGATCCATACCTTACCTTCACGTCTTAAGTGACGGTTGATGGCAATACGAGCTGCCTCTATCTGATTTGATCTAATCCAGCAAGGTTCCATTGCTACGATACCGAACTCGCCACGAGTAATCTTGTTACCTCTTGTAGCTACGCCCTTCATAGAACCACGCTGCTGCTTACGGAATTTTGTTCTCTTAGGCATTAACATAATTACTTATCTCCTTCCTTTTTTCCCTTATTAGGAAGTACTTCACCATGGTAGATCCATGTCTTTACGCCAACCTTGCCATATGTTGTATCTGCTTCTGCAAATCCATAGTCAATGTTTGCACGAAGTGTCTGAAGAGGAATTGTACCCTCGCTGTATGTCTCTTTTCTTGCCATATCAGCACCACCGAGACGTCCGGATACGCTTGTCTTGATACCAAGAATTCCACCCTTCATAGCTCTTCCCATGCATGACTTCATAGCACGTCTGAAGGATATACGGTTTTCAAGCTGCTGAGCGATGTTTTCAGCAACAAGCTGAGCATCTGTATCAGGCTTCTTGATTTCCTTAATGTCTATGAAAAGCTTCTTAACTGTAAGCTTCTGAACATCCTTCTTAAGCTTCTCGATCTCAGCTCCGCCCTTACCAATGATGATACCAGGCTTAGCTGTGAATACGATAACCTTAACCTTATCAACTGTTCTTTCAATATTAATCTTTGCTACATTAGCATTGTAAAGCTTCTTCTTAAGGTACTTTCTGATGTTATAGTCTTCAACAAGGTTGTTTGAGAACTCTTCATCTTTGGTATCTGCATACCACTTTGAGTTCCAATCCTTGATGACACCGACTCTTAAACCATGTGGATTAACTTTCTGTCCCATGCTGACCTCCTATCTCTCATCAAGCACAACTGTAATGTGGCTTGTTCTCTTCTCAATTCTATATGCTCTACCCTGAGCTCTCGGATGAATTCTCTTCATTGTAGGTCCTTTGTTTGCAAAGCACTCTGCAACGTAGAGATTATCAGCCTTGAGACCATTATTGTTCTCAGCATTTGCTACAGCTGAATTCAGGAGCTTATAGATAATTCTTGAAGCATCTCTGTTGTTATACTGGAGAATAGCAAGAGCTGTGTTAACATCCTTACCTCTGATGGCGTCTAATACGAAGCACGCCTTTGTAACTGAAACCCTGGCGTAAGAAACGGTAGCCGAAGGTCTTGTATCTTTATTCTCATTTCTCTGTCTCTTGACTTGAGATCTATGTCCTTTTGACATTTCCTAGTCCTCCTTTACTTACCCTTCTTATCTGCGCCATGTCCCTTGTAAGTTCTTGTGAGTACGAACTCTCCAAGCTTGTGGCCAACCATATCCTCTGTAACATATACAGGAACATGCTTTCTTCCATCATATACTGCAATTGTGTTACCAACGAAATTAGGGTAGATTGTTGAACGGCGTGACCATGTCTTGATAACTTCTTTCTGGTTGTCACCCTTCTTGTTCATCTCTGCAATCTTCTTTAATAAGCTTTCGTCAGCGAATGCACCCTTTTTTAATGAACGAGCCATGATCTTCCTCCTTACTTATAATTCTTACCGTTTCTGTTACGTACTATCATCTTGTTAGACTTATTCTTCTTCTTTCTTGTCTTAAGACCGAGTGCCGGCTTGCCCCAAGGAGTTGAAGGTGCTGGTCTACCGATAGGTGCTCTACCCTCACCACCACCGTGTGGATGGTCATTAGGGTTCATAACAGAACCACGAACTGTAGGACGGATACCCATGTGACGCTTACGTCCGGCCTTACCGATCTTTACAAGGCCGTGCTCAATGTTTCCTACAACACCGACTGTAGCTCTTGCTTCAATCGGAACATATCTCATCTCGCCTGAAGGAAGACGAAGTGTTGCATACTTACCTTCCTTAGCCATGAGCTGTGCTGTGTTACCAGCCGATCTTACAAGCTGTCCACCCTTACCAGGAACAAGCTCAACATTGTGAACTTCTGTACCTACAGGTATAGCTGAAAGTGGAAGGCAGTTACCCGGCTTGATCTCAGCGTTAGCGCCGTTCATAAGCTTCTCTCCAACCTTGATTCCGTCCGGAGCAATGATATATGTCTTTGTTCCGTCAGCATATACGATAAGAGCGATATTAGCTGTTCTGTTTGGATCATACTCGATGCTAACAACCTTAGCAGGAATATCATCCTTGTTTCTCTTGAAATCTATGATTCTGTACTTCTGTCTGTTTCCGCCGCCATGATGTCTGACAGTGATTTTACCCTGATTGTTACGGCCTGCTGTCTTCTTCTTCTTAGCAAGAAGTGACTTCTCAGGCTTATCTGTTGTGATCACAGAGAAATCAAGACCTGTCATATTTCTACGCGAAGGTGTATATGGATTATATCCTTTGATTCCCATCGTAAAAGTCTCCTTTCAATTACCTACAGTTTACAGACCCTCAAAAAGCTCGATGTCAGCACTCTCAGCTGTAAGCTGAACATATGCCTTCTTGCTCTTTGCTGTCTTACCTGTTACCATACCACGTCTTCTGGCTTTGCCATCGTAGTTGATGGTATTTACGTTTGCTACCTTTGTTCCTTCGAACATCTTCTCTACAGCTTCTTTGATCTGTGATTTAGTAGCATCCGGATGTACAAGAAATGTGTACTTTTTCTCAGCCATAGCGTTCATACTCTTCTCTGTAAGAACCGGCTTAAGGATAATATCATAATACTTAAGATCTGCCATTATGCGTACACCTCCTCGATAGCTTTTACGGCATCCTTTGTGATCACGAGTGCATCATGATTTAAGATGTCATATACATTGATTGAATTTGTAGGTACTGTCTTTACATCAGGAATGTTTCTAGCTGAAAGTACCAGGTTGTCATTCTTCTCACTTGTTACTACAAGTGCCTTGTCAGCCTTAAGGTTTCCAAGAACCTTAACGAATGCTGCTGTCTTAGGTGTATCCATATCAAGGTTATCTACAACGATGAGCTTCTCATCCTGAACCTTTGATGTGAGTACTGAGAACAGAGCGATCTGCTTCTCACGCTTGTTCATCTTCTGTGCATAATCTCTTGGCTTTGGTGCAAATACAACACCACCGCCTGTCCACTGTGGAGCTCTGATAGAACCCTGTCTAGCATGACCTGTTCCCTTCTGTCTCCAAGGCTTCTTTCCGCCTCCGCGAACCTCTGAACGTGTAAGTGCGCTCTGTGTTCCCTGACGTCTGTTTGCAAGATGTGCAACAACTGCCTTATGAACTAGTGTTTCATTTATCTCGACACCGAAAATGTTATCTGATAAATCAATTGTTTCAACTTCTTTACCATCGGTGTTATAAACGGATACTTTTGCCATTTTTTATTTCCTCCTTCCGGTAAAGCTTATTTGCCAGCCTTAACTGATTCTGCTATGCAAACGAGTGACTTCTTAGGTCCCGGAACTGCTCCTCTTACTAAGATTAAGTCGTTCTCTACATCTATCTTAACTACCTCAAGGTTCTGTACAGTAACCTGCTCTGTTCCCATATGACCAGGCATCTTCTTGCCCTTCATAACACGTCCCGGAGTAGTTGCTGATCCGTTAGAACCTGCATGACGGTGATACTTTGAACCATGTCCTGAAGGACCTGACTTAAGGCCGTATCTCTTAAGACCGCCTGCGTATCCCTTACCCTTTGACTTAGCTGTTACATCAACCTTATCTCCTTCAGCGAAGATATCAGCCTTGATAACAGACTCACCAGGAACATACTCAGCAGCGTTCTCGAACTTAAACTCTCTTACGAACTTAGGAACTGCAACTCCTGCCTTCTTAGCATGTCCTACCTCAGCCTTTGTAGCACCGTGAGGATTTCTGATTACCTTTTTACCTGATCCGTCCTTTGTGACGATCTTTTCTTTAACTTCTCCGAAGCCAACCTGAACTGCTTCGTATCCGTCATTCTCGACTGTCTTTACCTGCAGTACATTGCAAGGACCAGCCTTTAATACTGTTACAGGAACAAGCTGTCCCTGCTCGTTGAAGATTTGAGTCATTCCGACTTTTTCAGCAAGTATTGCTTTCTTCATTTTTAAAATTCCTCCTAATAGAATTACAGCGGATTATCCCTCGGCATAAGGACAATCATACTAATGATTAGGTACATTTAAGTAACTAACATTACATCAACATTAAGCTTTGATTTACTTAGCCTTGATCTCAAGGTATACACCGGCTGATATATCAAGCTTCTTAAGAATATCTGTTGTAGCCTTGTTCGGGTTGATTACATCGATAAGTCTCTTGTGGGTTCTCTGCTCGAACTGCTCTCTTGAATCCTTATACTTATGAACAGCTCTGAGGATTGTTACCTTCTCAACCTTTGTTGGCATCGGAATAGGACCGCTGACCTTTGCTCCTGTTCCCTTAACAGCTTCAACGATTTCCTTAGCTGCCTGATCAATAAGTGTATGATCATATGCCTTTAATGTGATTCTCATTACCTGATTAGACATAAAAAAAGTCTCCTCCTTTTCGCACTTTTTAATGAGTACGACAAGCGGTGACTGTACAACTCTCCCGAGTGTTTCCTGCATTCTGCAAGATAATAGGGCGATATTCGCCCTCAACACCCGTCATCTCTGACTTCTGTCAGATGGTTATCGGTACAGTGACTTGCCGTCAAATATCTTAGACTTGACCTTCGCTCCACGAAATTACCTGTTCTAACCCTGTGTTTTACTAAAACACAAATATGCCGATTCATCCGGGTTACTTTCAGCAACTTTCGATTCAACGCTATCAATGTCACAGCAAGACGTAGTATATAACATCTTTCAGAAGATTGCAAGAAGTTTTTTATTATTTTTTTTAAGCCGTTTTTTACTGTTTTTTTAACCGGAATCCCCGTAAGTATGCGCTCTGCGGGGATTCCGTTATAATTTTCTTTTCGGACCAAATCGCTGCCTGTTACTATTTGCAGTCAGCTTCCTATGCAATAGTTCTCGTTGCGACCACCGGAATATCCGTTCCCGCTGTTCCTTCTATAATAATATCACCTGTCCTGACAGGAGTATGAACTTCGGCTTTCTTTATCTCATCCATACACTCGAATATCTTCTCTTTCGGTATCGGGCTCTTCGTCTTAACCGGAATGCTTACACCTTCGGAGGTCCTTACCGTTGTTGTGACCATTCTGGATGGAGCCGTAAGTTCCGATATCGCATAATCATGTCCTCTCTGACATGTGTTTCCCGAAACGGAGATTATCTCATCTCCCTCGGTCTCAACGCTGAGTCTGCAGCCCATCGGACAGCAGATGCATGTTAATTCCTTAATCATAGACTCATCCCTCTTCTATCTCTACAGTAATATCGCCGCCGATTCCTTCCAGAATCTCTTTTCTGATCTTCACGTCCTGCATCTCACTCGGAATAAGGACCATAGTCTTCTTCCGGAGAAGTTCGGCATCGTTACATTTCACAACTATGCTGGCACCTTTATATATTCCCGTAACTCTGAATCTAAGATGTATATCATTTTTTATATTATCCGGAGAAATGCTGTTAGGCACAGTATATCTTACACCGTTTTTCGGAATAAACCTATAGCTTTCGCCGTTTTCGACATTCAAGCCCTGATGCATTACATAATCAGCCGCACTTTCGCCGGCGATCGAGGCTTCCGAAGAAACGAAGTCTACGAGGTCATGTACATGAAGCACATTTCCGCAGGCAAATACACCTTCTATATCCGTCTCCAGTTTATCATTCACGAGCGGACCGTTAGTGAGCGGATTGATATCCACACCACAGCTTCTTGAAAGCTCATTCTCCGGAATAAGTCCGCACGACAGAAGCAGCGTATCACAGGGATATAAAACTTCCGTTCCCGGAATCGGCTTACCGCCGTCCACCTCTGCTACAACCACACCTTCCAATCTGTCTCTTCCTTTTATATCCACAATAGTATGACTGAGGAGAAGCGGTATACCGTAATCATTCAGACACTGCTCAATATTCCTGTTAAGTCCGTTTGAATATGGCATAAGCTCAAATACCGCCTGTACATGGGCTCCTTCAAGCGTCATACGTCTGGCCATGATAAGACCTATATCGCCCGAACCGAGGATTACAACCTCTTTACCCGGAAGTACTCCTTCTATATTAATGAGTCTCTGGGCGGTTCCTGCGGTATATATTCCCTGCGGCCTGCAGCCCGGGATTCCGAGAGCTCCTCTCGGACGTTCTCTGCAGCCCATAGCAAGAATCACCGCTTTCGCACCGACACTTTCAACGCCTCTCGCGCTGCTTAGTATGGTAACCGTCTTATCACGTGCAACATCAAGAACCATGGTTCCGGTCTCATAGGCAATACCTAATTCCTTCACCATATCACTGTAGCGTTCTGCATATTCAGGTCCGGTCAGTTCTTCCTTAAAGGTATGAAGTCCGAATCCGTTATGGATGCACTGATTAAGTATTCCTCCGAGAACACCGTCTCTTTCAAATATAATTATATCATCAAGCCCTGCCTTCTTCGCCGATACCGCTGCTGCCATTCCGGCCGGGCCGCCTCCTATTATCACAAGATCATATTCACGCATCGCACACACCCCCTAATGTTTCTTAACATCGCCAAGTGCTATGCCGCAACTCTCAGCAATCAGTGCCATTACCTTAGGAGAGCAGAAGCCCGCCTGACATCTTCCCATGCCTGCTCTGGTCCTTCTCTTAACACCGTCGATCGTTGTCGCGCCAAGCGGCCGGTTGATTGCATCGAGTATCTCACCTTCCGTAACCGTCTCGCATCGACATACAATGCTGCCGTATGCCGGATTCTCTTTTATAAGTTCATTCTGCTCTTCTCTTGTAAGGAGTGCAAAATGCTTCACTCCGGTTCTTGTCTCTATAAAGTTTTCTTTTCTTGTAAGATCACGTTTTTTACCGAATATCTCAGCAACATACTCTCCTATAGCCGGAGCACTGCTGAGTCCCGGTGATTCTATTCCCAGAACATCTATGAATCCATCACGTGATTCTTCTATTGTAAAATCCCCGGTCTCTCCTACCGCTCTGAGACCCGAGAAATTAGTAATCGCCTTATTAAACGGAATATTTTTTACGGAAAGGCATGCCTTCTCTTTTATAAAGCCGAGACCTTCCGATGTGGTAGCCGTATCATCCTTATCTTCTATATTTACGGCTGTCGGTCCTGCCAGGATATTTCCGTGTACCGTAGGAGTAACAAGCACTCCCTTTCCCATTTTGGTCGGCATCTGAAACAGGGTTCTTGATATCAGGTTTCCTGCCTCTTTATCAAGAAGATAGTATTCTCCTCTTCTCGGTATGATATTTGTCTTCTTATCACATACCATGTTGTGGATCTTATCCGCATAAACTCCCGCACAATTGATAACGGTTCCTGCTTCGTACACACCATTATCCGTTTCAACCGAATATCCGGAATCCGTAACAGCGATATTTTTTACCTCGGTATTAAATATGAACTCCGCTCCGTTGGCGTAAGCATTTTCAGCAAACGCGATCGTCATCTCAAACGGACATACCACTCCCGAGGTTTCCGCAAGGAGAGCCCCTGCCACATTTTCACTGAGAGAAGGTTCTATCTTACGCGCTTCTTCTCCTGTAAGAATAGAGAGTCCTTCCACTCCGTTGGCAATACCTCTGTCATACAGTTCTTTAAGCCCGTCCGTCTCTGCTTCATCAAAGCACAGGACCATGGCTCCGTTTCGATTATATGCAAAGTCCAGCTGCTTTGAGAGTTCCGGTATCATATTGCTTCCCCGAACATTCAGCTTTGCCTTAAGCGTTCCGGTTGCGGCATCGAAACCCGCATGGACTATTCCGCTGTTGGCTTTACTTGTTCCTTCGCATACATCACTCTCTTTTTCGATAACACAGATACTGAGTCTGTATTTTGAGAGTTCTCTTGCTACGGCGCATCCTATAACCCCCGCACCGATAACCAGTACATCATACACTTTCACTCATCCCCTTTTTACAACCCTTATGGTTTTATATTATCTTTATTCAGTTACTTCGAAGTCCAACGTCCTGCCGCCCCACATGGCAGTGCGTAATCCGAATCTCTTACGGGAAGGCCCAGTTCGGATGACTCAACCTTACCTCCGTAATTCTTTACCACAGTACTTCCTATCATATAAGAGAGAACTCCCGGCTGAAGTCCTGTGGTATATGAGTTAACGAGGAAGAACAGTGCATCATCCGAAAGCAGTTCTGCCGTAAGGCCTATAAGTTCATATACAGCTTCTTCTATCTTCCAGATTTCACCCTTCGGTCCTCTTCCGTAAGACGGAGGATCCATTATAATACCATCATATTTATTACCGCGTCTTATCTCGCGTTCAACAAACTTTTTGCAATCATCTACGAGCCATCTGATCGGTGCATCGCCAAGTCCCGAGGATACGGCATTTTCCTTCGCCCAGCCTACCATACCTTTAGATGCGTCAACATGAGTCACTCTCGCACCCGCAGCCGCAGCTGCTATGGTCGCACCACCCGTATATGCAAAAAGATTGAGCACCTTTACAGGTCTTTCACTGTCGGCACTTCTTCCTTCTTCCTTCACAGCCTTATTTATAATAGAAGAAAACCAATCCCAGTTTGCGGCCTGCTCGGGAAAGAGTCCCGTATGTTTAAAAGCAAAAGGCTTAAGATTAAATGTAAGGCGCTTTCCGATTCCTAAATCGTAACCTATGCTCCACTCTTCCGGAAGATTATAGGTTTTCCACTCTCCTCCTCCTTTGTTGCTTCTGAAATAGTGTCCGTTCAGCTTTCTCCATTCCGGAGAAACCTTCTCTGTATTCCATATAACCTGCGGATCCGGTCTGAGCAGGATGTAACCGCCCCAATTTTCAAGCTTCTCCCCTTCCGAAGTATCTAAAACTTCATAATCTTTCCATCTGTCTGCAAGCCACATATTGTTTCCTTTCTCTACCAATCTCTTTCTTCAATAGGCAGATATTCTTTATGTTCGCCTACGTATTTGTATGCAGGTCTTATGATCTTTCCGTTGTTTACAAGTTCTTCGATTCTGTGTGCCGTCCAGCCTGCGATACGGGCGATGGCAAAAATCGGTGTGAAAAGTTCCATTGGGATTCTCAGCATTGTATATACAAGTCCGCTGTAGAAGTCTACATTAGCGCATACAGGCTTCTTCATATCACGGTTCTTCATAATAAGTTTCTTAGCTATATTCTCAACTCTGTCATAGAGAGCGAATTCCTTCTCGAAACCTTCCTCTTCGGAAAGACGTCTCGCATATTCCTTGAGGATAACCGCTCTCGGATCGGACAGCGTATAGATAGCATGTCCCATACCGTATATAAGTCCCGAATGATCGAAGCCCTTCTTATCAAGAAGGCCCTGGAGATAATTTGTGATCTCCTTATCATTCTCCCAGTCGGAAATGTTACTCTTCAGATCGGCAAACATCTGCTGAACCTTAAGGTTTGCACCACCGTGTCTCGGTCCCTTGAGTGATCCGAGGGATCCTGCTATGGTCGAATAGGTATCCGTTCCCGAGGTTGTAATTACATGAGAAGTAAATGTAGAGTTGTTACCACCTCCGTGCTCGGCATGAAGCACGAGACATATATCCAGAACCGCAGCTTCAAGCTCGGTATATTTCGGATCAGATCTGAGAAGTCTCAGTATATTCTCCGCAGTTGAAAGTTCCGGCTTCGGTCTGTGAATGATAAGACTCGCATCATGGAACTTGTGTCTGTAACTCTGATATCCGTATGCTGCTATAACAGGAAAACGAGCTATAAGTCCGAGTGATTGCTCGAGCACATGTTTTATGGATATATTGTCCGGATCATCATCATATGTATATAAAGTAAGAACGCATCTCTCAAGTGTATTCATGATGTTATGGCTCGGAGCCTTCATGATAACATCTCTGTTAAAATTATCCGGAAGAGATCTCATATCTCCTATAACCTTCATGAACTCGCTGAGTTGAGATTCCGTCGGAAGTTCACCGAAAAGGAGCAGGAATATTGTTTCTTCAAATCCGTGACAGGTTCCGTAAAAACCTTCGACAAGTGATTTAACATTGTATCCCTGAAAATAAAGCTCTCCGTCTATAGGAGTTCTCACTCCGTTTATATCTCTGAATCCGTTAACATCGGATATTTCCGTGAGACCCGTAAGAACACCTTTTCCGTCCGAGTCACGAAGTCCTCTTTTAACATCATATTTCTTATAAAGTGTCTGGTCGATCTGTCCGCTGTCTCCGCAGAACTCCACATACTTATCTATAAGCTCATTTATCTCTACACTTTCTATCATAGCTCTATCGTATACCTTTCGAATGCATTTATGATCCTTGTATCATTATATGTATCTTCACGCTTTACATTTCTACCGTAATTAAGATGAACATGTCCGTGAACAAAAAGCTTCGGATGATACTTATCCATAATATCTCTGAATACCATAAATCCTCTGTGCGGAAGATCATCCTGATCGTTGATACCACGTGCCGGACTGTGAGTAAGAAGGATATCCACGCCTCCCGCCTTCCAAAGTTTAAACCTGAGTTTCCTGTATCGCGCCCTCATTTCTTTTTCGGTATACTGATACTTGCTCATATTGTAGCACATACTTCCTCCAAGCCCCATTATCCTGAGCCCCTTATAAGTATATACCGTATCGTCCACGCATATACATCCGTCCGGCGGAGTCTTATCATAACAGGTGTCATGATTTCCGTGCACATACAGAACCGGCGCCGTCGTGTAGGTAGCTATAAAGGACAGGTACTGCGGTGCCAGATCCCCTGCGGCAAGCACAAGGTCCAGTCCCTCAAGCTTGGATTTCTCGAAGAAATCCCACAGATATTTAGATTCCAGATCAGCCAGTAACAGTATTTTCATTTTCTTCCAGTTTTACACCCTTTAACTCTACAATAGGGCGTGCCCTCTCTCTAAGTTCTTCCTTGGATGGTATCTTTCCGATCACGTTTTCGCAAAGCCAGTCCATCTTTATAATATCGTCTATATCGAGCTCCTGATCAGGTTCACTCCTGAATCTTCCGTCCTGAGAACATATCCCTCCATCAAATGCAACGAATCTGTTTGTTCTCATCATAACCTTAAGTGTATGAACAAGTCTTGCGGCCTGCATCGGAAGCTTCTTGGATATGATAAGATCAACCACTCCCGAAGAGAGCCCCCACCAGTAATTGATAGGCTTTCCCTCTGCGTTGGAATCCGCATTTGCCCAGGAGTCATGAAGTATCAGATCTATCAGCTTTTCATACAGAACGCCCCAGTTATAAACCGGCATTGCCATGTTGACCGGTTCACCGTCGGTCAGCTTATACAGACCGAATCTTCTGGATGCGTTATTCGGCGTGATCATATCCTGATCGGATATATAATCCACACCCTCTTCTTCAAGAGATTTATATATATCTTCTATGTTGTGATTTTCCTTGAGCGTCGTCCATTTAAGATAAACCTTGCATTTCGGATTGACCATGAGCGCACCAAGCGCAAAGGCATTGATATTCGCTACATTTCCGAATATCGGATAATCGGCTACATAACCGACCTTATCGGTCTCCGTAAGGATACCCGCTATAACACCCGACAGGAACTTAACCTCATACAGTCTCGCATAATAAGTTCTGATATATCTGTGCGAAGTATTCAGCGAGCAGTTGAGTATCTTGACATTCTTATGCTTTATGGCGCATTTCAGACTGGCATCTATAAGTCGGGTTGTCGTCGTAAAGATAACCTCCACACCCTGTTTTTCGATGAGCTCCTCCATGGCATCCATGGCATCCTGCTCGGTCTTTGCATTTGTAATCTTTAGCGTACTTATCCTGTCACCGAAAACCTCTTTGATATGATTTCTTCCCAGCTCATGTGCATAAAGCCAGTCGGAAGAATCAGGTTCCCTGTCATAGATAAATGCAATCTTAAGCGGCTTGGCGGCCGAATATTGCTGCGGAAGGATATGGGATATAAGTGATTTTTTTGCTTCCGGCGGATTAAGAGACACTTCGACTTCGAACTGTTCCTCCATAACCAGGAATTCCTGCCACATTTCCTTTATGCCCTGCTTCATCTGCTCCTGAGATAACTCGGCAACGGCTTCAAATCCCTTTATTCCTATCATTCCGAGAAATGCATCGCCCGTCGTGATATGCCAGAGCTTATCACCCTTCTGCACTTTAAATGCACTCTCGAATCTATAGTAAGCCGCCTTAAATTCCAGAGTCTTTTCTTCACTCCAGACCTTTCCGAACTCGGTTCTCATGACTGCACCCGAGCCGTCAGCGGAATCCGCATTGCTCGAAGTCACTTCACCCGTACTTATACTCTGTTCATTTCTGTCTACTCCTACCAGCGAGATAAGCTTTGCAAAGCTTCCTTCGTTGGAAAACCAGATATAATTCACTCCGGTCTTTTTATAGAAATCCATGAACTCATAATAAATCTTTATATCTTTTCTGTCAGAAAGCTTAGGTATCTTTCTCGTTACAAACGCCGGAATAGAATCCGCATTAAAATACTTAAGTACGCTGACTCTCTTGTTGCCCTCAACCACATAGAAGTAGTTCATGAATTCATATACTTTGATGGCATCATGAATTCCTTCCGCTATATGTGCATCACAGAGCATGGACCACTTTACTCCAAACTCCGTATTCATATCCATGATAGGCATAAAGTTCCTTGCAAATGCATTTGTTCGCGATGCCGTACTGGTTCCTATAACTCTTTCAAGCGGTATATTTACCAGACCTAGATTTGTCTCTCCTGCAATCTCCTCTTTCTGAATAATATCATCCAGAACAGGAAGATACGGATTCTGCCCTTTCAGCATATCCGCACGTACAGCCTTGTCACCTAATCTTTTAGCCTTTTCATAATCTGTTATCGACAATTTTGCACACCCCCAATCGTTACTGTAAAGCAGCAACCCAAAACATAATCCTAACTTCTCGGAGCTCTTACTGTCTCGAGAAGAATCCTTATAGCCTTATCCATATTGATACCTTCGGCTCTTGAACGCTGTCCGAGTTTAACTCTGTGACCGAGAGTAGTTCTTACTACCTTCTGTACATCCTCGGCGGTAACGAAATCTCTGTTATCTATTATAGCCATAGCCTTGGCCATCTTTAAGATAGCGATCGTACCTCTCGGACTTGCACCCATAGAGAAAAGATTGTTACGTCTTGTCTCTTCAACTATATCTACTATATATTCATATATCTCGTCTCTTATAAAGAGATCGTTACATTCTTTTCTGATTGCTTTAAGCTCTTCAAGATCCATAGCAGGCGTAACGTGACTTACGGGATTCAGTGCATTTCCCTTTAAGATAGCCACTGCATCCGCATGCTCCGGATATCCCATTGACACACATATCATGAATCGGTCAAGCTGTGATTCGGGAAGCATCTGTGTACCGGAAGAACCGTACGGGTTCTCGGTTGCGATAACGGTAAAAGGATCCGGAAGCGGTCTTGTTACGCCGTCGACCGTTGCGGTTCCCTCTTCCATTACTTCCAGGAGTGCCGACTGAGTCTTGGGACTGGTACGATTAATCTCATCCGCAAGGAAAAGATTACAGAATACCGCTCCCGCCCTATACTCGAATTCTTTTGTGGCACTGTTATACATTGAAAATCCCAGAATATCACTCGGAAGAACGTCCGGTGTAAACTGAGTTCTCTTATAATCCAGCGACAGCGCTCTTGCGAAGGTCATCGCAAGAGTTGTCTTGCCGACGCCGGGAATATCTTCCATAAGGACATGTCCGCCTGCGATGATTGCAGCCAGAACTTCCTCAACTACATGTTCCTTACCCTTGATTACACTATTAACTGCATTTTGTACCGCAGTCAGTTTTTGAATATCACCCATAGTAACTCCTAATATAATATGATAATCAATTCCCTACTCTCTTTTATCTTCTTGATATACCCGATTTAACAGCCTCATCTGCAACAGCCTTAGCTACAGCAGGTGCAACCTTCTCGTTAAACGGATCCGGAATTATATAATCTTCTCTAAGCTCATCATCGGCTACTATCGATGCGATGGCCTTAGCAGCTGCAACCTTCATAGGCTCTGTGATAGCTGTAGCTCTTGCATCGAGTGCACCTCTGAAGATACCCGGGAATACAAGAACATTGTTGATCTGGTTAGGGAAATCCGAACGTCCCGTTGCAATGATTCTTGCTCCACCTTCCTTTGCCTCATCCGGCATGATTTCAGGAGTAGGGTTTGCCATAGCGAAAATGATAGGATCCTTTGCCATGGTACGTACCATATCTGCGGTAACAAGTCCCGGTGCGGATACACCTATGAATACATCCTTACCCTTAATTACGTCTGCCAGGCTTCCGGACTCCTTATCCTTATTTGTAACTGCAGCGATTTCCTGCTTTGCGCTGTTAAGACGCGGATCACCGTCAACAAGTGCGCCCTTGCTGTCCACAAGCACTACATTTCCGACACCAAAACGCTGAAGAAGCTTGCAGATTGAAATTCCGGCAGAACCTGCGCCACTGATAACAACACTTATATCTTCCCATTTTTTTCCGACGATTTTAAGAGCGTTGGTAAGACCTGCCGTACATACGATTGCTGTTCCGTGCTGATCATCATGGAAAACAGGGATATCAAGTTCCTTCTTAAGTCTGTCTTCTATCTCAAAACATCTCGGAGCTGAGATATCCTCTAAGTTGATACCACCGAAAGAAGGTGCTATACGCTTAACTGTCTCAACTATTTCATCTACATCCTTTGTATCAAGGCAGATAGGAAATGCATCAACATTTCCGAATTTCTTGAAAAGGACTGACTTACCTTCCATTACAGGAATAGCTGCAAGAGGTCCGATATCTCCGAGTCCGAGAACGGCAGTTCCGTCCGATACTACAGCTACCGTGTTCTGCTTTAATGTATACTTATAAGCATCCTCAGGATTTTCATGTATCTTTCTGCATGGTTCCGCAACACCCGGAGTATATGCTGTTGAAAGATCATCCTTTGTCTCAAGCGGGCACTTAAGAGCAACCTCAAGTTTTCCCTCACACTCCTCATGAAGCTTCAAACTCATCTCATTGTAATCCATAATAATTTTTCCTCTCTTGATATATATAAATTTATTAACTTTATTACGGGCAGTAGTTTACCACCTCAAAAGTCAAATGTCATCTGTTCGCCGGCCTGTTTGTTCTCATATCTTCTCTTCCAGTCAAGAATCTCCGGCGGGCTCCACATGGCGCCTATTGTTGTCGCGGTTTTTCTGACCGCATCTATCAGCTCAATTTCAGTATCTATGATTATATTCTTGGACCTTCCGTGAGCATCAAGATACTTATTATATTCTTCCGGAAAGCGTTTCTGGTATTGCAGATAGAAGTAATCCATCTGTTTTTTTACCAATGGAACACTGGCACCGCCAAGGTCTATTGCCGTCGGTCTATAGTCCTTAAGCACGCCCAGCATACTCTTAACTACGACCGGATCGTCATTAACAAAAGGAACGATCGGATATATGTTTATGATAAACGGAATCTCCGCTTTATGCAGTTCTTCCATCAGAAGCAGTCTCTCGCTCAGACTTCCGCCGTCTATGGCTCTCATCTTATCCACCTCTATGGACGGAATAGGAATCTCTACCACGGCTTTTGTCTTCTTATCAATATCCTTGATCATGTCGATATCTCTTAAAAGAAGACTTCTTCTTGTCGTTATCACCACACCGAAATCAAAATAATTGATCCACTTGAGACACTTTCTCATGAGGCCGTATTCCTTCTCCAGATCGTTATAAGGATCTCCCATGTTTCCGACAAGGATCATACCCTTACTCTTACGTTTCTTAAGAGTCCCGCTGAGAAGCTCATCAGCTTCCGGTTTCACACCTATATCGGTAATTTCCGGTTCCATGCTGATGATATTATTCTCTGTACGGCCTCTGTAGATATTAAGACCGTTCTGTGGTGTAACAATAGTTTTCGTATCGATAATAAACATATAACCCCTGCCTTCCCCCATCAGATAAAGTTAAATGTCTGTTGCTGATAATCAAACTCCGTATATTCCAGTTCTTCTGCGGATGTCTTACTCGTGAAGTTGACAACCACCGTAGTCTGTCTGTTTCCTGTCTTCTGCTGCCCCAGAATATAATTAACATCAAATCGTCCCGTGATCTCAGGTGTTGCGCCACGAGTCGGAACAACAAGCTGCACCGCATTTTCCTGAAGCAGTTTGAATATAGGTTCCCATATGTAGATATCCTTGGCTGCACCGAAAGGATTATCTATAAAGAGTGTCTTGGTCCTCTTCTGCCCGTCCCCGGCAGAATACATACCCGATATATAATTGATGACCGATATAAGGAACTGTATGTAAATACCCTGTGACTGTCCCGTACTTCCTACAGCCTCTTCATACTTAAGATATCTGCTCTGTTCCTTGATACGTTCACGTTTATAAAGTAACAGCTTGATTCTGTTCATGTCGGTAACTATAACCGAGAACAGCTTCTTCATAGAGAGGCTCTGATTCAGGAACTTCTGTCTCTCGCTTTCGGTCGGTTTCTTATCAAGATCCGAAACTATACGGTCGATATATTCCGACATCCTGTCCTTCATGAATTCAGGCTTTACATACGGTATGGATAACCGGATCATCTCTATCCTCTCATCGTCAAGCGTTATTTCCGACAGGTGCGATATCTTACCGAGCTCGGTCTTAACATCGAGACACCTCTCTATACACTGATCGATAAAGTTCTCTCTGAGTCGTTCCATTCCCTGAAGGCTTGTTTCTATTCTTTCTTTTTCAAGATTTATAAGCGATGCTTCCGCCTCAAGTCTCTCATACAGGCCTTCTGCTTCGCTCCTTGAATCGGGAAGTTCCACATCTTCTCTTATGGAAAGTGCAAGTTCCGCTGCACCGACCTCATTCAGCGAATCTATGACCATCATCTTGACTTTCAAAGTATCGCTTCTTGTCTTATCGATATTTTTTCCGATTCTGTCATACTCAAGGATCAGATCATCAAAGTATGCTCTTAGGTCCGTATCCTTTGAAATTACCTTTGCATCGGATACATTAAGGCCTTCTTTCTCAACTATTCTTCCGCAATAGCGAAGCAGTTCTTCACTTCCGCTGATCCTGGTCTTGAATGATCTAAGCTGCTTTTCGATATCCTGCATACTTGTTTCCGTTTCCGCAAGACTGACATTTCGGGCCGCAATCTCTTCTTCGTAATTAAGATTATCCGGAAGTTCAAGATCCTCCCCATAGGCATCTCTCATATTCTTCTCGGCATATTCCAGTTTTCCGACCAGTCGCTCATACTCCGTACCCGCACTTAGGGCGCGTTCCGAAAGATTTTTTCTTTCATCCTCCGCAAGAGAAAGTTCGCGGACCAATCTGTCCATCTCTGCTTCGGGAGTCCTGAACAGTTCTCCCGTCTCATACTGAGCAGTAAGACTGTTAAGCGTTATCCCCTTACGTGTTATGGACTCTTCTATTCTCTTCATACTGTCAGTAAGAGTATCACGGAGCAGTTTCTCTTTCTCAAGAGTAAATATATCTCCCTCTCCCTTTGAAGCTTCTCTCTCAAAAAGAGATATAAGCTCCGAAAGAGACATATTAAGATCCGGTCTTACCGTATCACTATAATGGATCGAATATCTCTTATCCCAGTTAAACTCAAGCTCGTGACGAGTCTCCTTAACCTCGGCTGCCACGGCCTCGGTATCGGATATATCATTTCCGAGTCTTCTCTGCTTCATATCATAATCGGAAAGTGCTCTCTGATTACGTTCCTTCGTACTCTTAAGTTCGGCACTTTCTTTGGTAAGTCTCTTCTGCTCTTCGGTCAGCTCAGCCATCCTGCCGAGTATCTCGATATCTTTATCAAGTGTTTTTATATCTTCGGCGGTCTCTTCAAGAATTCCTCTTTCGGCATCCGCTTCATCGCTGAGTTTTCTCAGCTTTGTATCGAGTTCGGCCGCCTCATCCTCAGTCTTAAGCAGCTGTCTTCCATTATTCTTGATATTATCAAGCAGGCAGTCATAACCTTTTCCTATATATATCTCCGTAAATGCAAGGTCTTCCTGTTTTGTAACAAGCATATCCCTTACTGCTTTTTCTTCTTCACGGAAGAGTCTAAGCTGTTCCGTCTCGTAGCTCTTAAGTTTTGTTAATACATCTTCATCCGAGAAATAATTCTCCGGACGTCTTACGGCATATATATCCTCCCCTATGATATTATGTGCCGTTTCAAGATGTTCCTTATCATAGAGCATGATTTCATCCGCGGTTTCTATCTCGGTAAGCCCCGGATCATCTGTTATGCTGCTGAGATTTTCCACAACAATTCCATACGGAAGCGACGGGTTAACCTGAAGCAGCTTTCTTCTTTTCTCTTCAGGCTGAAGACTGATATAATCGGAACCCGATATGACCGAAAGATTATGTCTGGTAATTATATAGTCTTTAACTTTCTCTACGCTTTCCGAACGCTTAAGCACCACTCCCAGTTCAATATCCGCAAGCCTTTTTTCGGATGCTTCAACCGCTTTGGCCGTTTCATGAACTCTTATATAATCATTCATGATAGCAGCCTGTATCTTTTCAGCAAGCTTTCCGGTACTTTCCTTATCTTCCGATACATCTCCTGTGATGCCGTATATATCCGCAAGGCTCTTAAGTCTTTCTGACTCGGCCTTCTGTTCAGCAAGGCTGTTCTTATACTGCTCTCCCTGTTCTTTAAGAACTGCGGCTTCCTGTTCAAGAGAAGCTTTCTCTTTTTTTACAGCTTCTATCTCTGATAGTAGCACTTCCAGTTTTTTACGCGAAGCCTCTTCCGTCTCTTCTGCCTTTTTTCTGTTCCTCTCAGCCTGTGCCAGAAGTTCTGCCGGAGGAAGAAGACGTCTGTCGGTAAGTTCTTCCGAAAGGGCACGTGTTTTTTCGATACTCTTTTCATAAAGAGTTTCTGCTTCGCATATTCTGCTTTCCGTTACGGCTGTTTCCTGAATTGCTGTAGTATAGAGTTTCTGTACAGACTGTAGTTCAGCGGAAAGCTTTTCCTTCTTTCTCTTAAGTTCCTCTTCTTTCTCCGATAATTCGGACAGCTTCTCTTCCATCCTGAGTCTGATATTATATACGATACATCCTATATCGAGCTTTTTATTGGAAGCCGTATTATCCTTTTTCTCTGCTTCAAGAGATATAAGCTTTTCTCTTGCAGCTATATAGTCAAGAAATTCTCCCGCTGCATAACGCAGGTTCTGTTCTCTTCTTTTTTCTTCTATGGTTCCGTCAAGCTTTGCCAGTTCACCCCGAAGTTCTTCGGCCTTCCTTCCGGCACGGTCTTTTTCTTCTCTCGCAACACCGAGCTTTAACTGTTCGGTCTCATGACGGATCCTGTCTTTTTCTTTTTGCAGTTTCTCACGTTCCTTCTCAAGTCCCGCAAGTTCCTCATCCGCAGTCTGCTTTTCCTGCTCTATGGTCCTGTATATATCAGCAAAGCCCGCAGCACATTTTTCTTTTTCTCTGAGAAGTCCGGCATATCCCTCGATGCGGTCACTTAGAAGTTCGATAAGCTCTTTCTCATGATCATAATCGGCTATCCTCTTCTTCTTTTCCGCAAGAGTTTTAAGTTCTTCCTGAATAGTCATAAGAAGGCCGGCTGTGTTTCCGACTCCTCCCTCAGCGGAGGTTTTAACAGCATAAGCCTTTTCTATAATCTCCTCGATAAGAAGATCTTCTATAATCTTTCTGGTAGTTCTGAAGTTTGTTTCAAAATAGGTTCTGACATGTCCCTCTGTACGGTTTATTCCTCTTATCAGTTCCCACTGACTCTCATAGATTCCGTACTCTGCTATAAATCTCTGGTACTCTCCCTTACGGTCAAATACTTTTACGATTATATTCTTATCCGTTCTCGCAAGATCCAGAAGATAATTCCTTAGTCCCTTATAAGATATTCTCTCTTCGCCCTTCACCAGAGGAAGATTGACTATGTCATTCTTATTATAATCCCTGTAGAAGATACAGTAATTAAAATACTCTATTTCCGCTGTGGTTTTATCTTCATCTGTTCCCGCATCCGGAACATCTATTCCTTCTATTGTCTGCTGCTCACTGCTTCCGCCGCCGGCTTTTTTTGCAGCGAATCCGGTGGTCATATATCTCATGCCCTCTGTAACATCACAATCATCGAGTTTCCACTCCACAAGTGAATGAATGCAGGTATTCTCATTTCCTCTGAAAAGCTTCTCTATCGGCTGCTTATCATCCAGGGTTGAATTCGGGATCACACACTGCATAAGAAGAAGCATGAGAACAGACTTACCGCCTCCGTTGGCAAGATCGTAAAGAGTGTTCCGGCCATACATTTTCATAATGAAATCATCATAGCTTTGTGTACCGAAATTGTACTTAACGTTATTAACTCTTATCCTGTTTATATTAGGCATTACCTGATCCTCTTACTTCTCTTCAAGATATTCCTGAATGAGACTCTTTTCTTCTTCAAAATAATTCTCCGCAACCGCATGCAGTCTGTCTGTCGGATAAAAACGATCATCAACATTTACAAAAAGCTTTTCTCCCAGAAGGAAATTAAATGTAAGCTTTGTCATTCCGTATCTCGAACCGCGGGATGCTTTGTTCCTCTCCCTGTCTTCATTAAGGAAAGGAGGAAGTGATTCCCACAGAGCCGCTATACTCTTAAAACTGTTTTCGCTGTTATCCTCGGCAACAGCCGTATCTCCAAGAACCGTCTTCAGCTCCGTTGTTACCGCATTTATTATCTCATCGGTTCTGACATATTCTCTGATCTGATAAGTATCCGTTGACTTATAGAAATACAGCAGAACCTGATAGGTTATAAAGAAAACCAGATACAGTTCCACGTTAAGTCTTAGACCGAGAAGACGTTTCAGATCATCGTTGGTATATCCGAAAACCTTGTTGCCGCTTCCTGCCGTAACAAAAAGGGATTCGTTATATTCATAAAGTTTTAGTCCCTGCCTCGCAAGCATCTTGGTTGTTATATCATAAACCTCGGAATCGGCATAAAATGTATTGTATAACTCCGATGTAGCTTTATCATGCAGCGATATATTCTGTCCTGTTATAAGTGCACTGTATATATCAAGTGCCTTGTTAAGGCTTCTGTCTTCCATTGGTTACATCCTCTCAAAGGTTATATCCGTAACGGATGAATCATCGACTTCGATTTCCTCATCACCGAATATCAATCTGAATCTTAATCCCGCAAATCTTTCCTTATCTTTGTCCGTCATATATTTCATGGCAAGCTGTTCGAGGAAGGTCTCCTGTCCGTTCATCATATCACTTACGCAGTAGCTTTCCTTTTCGGAAAGATGGACAAGATAAGCATAATAATCCCTGCTTTTATACAGGTCCTTGGTGAATTTCATCTCAAGGATAGCATTATATTCCTGAAGTGTGAGCTTATCCCATTTCTCAAGTCGCTCGAGCAGTTCTCTGAAAAGTATCGCAAAGTTACGTCCTGTCTGTTCACTCAGCACTTCATCATCATATTTAAAGTTCAGATCCGCAGCTTCCCTTTCCACCTTCTCGACCGTATCATCCTGACTGAGTTTTTTTAGTATGATAGAATCTATCATATCTATCTGAAAACTCTTTTCACATTTCGGTCTGGCCAGAGGCATTATAAGCGCCGCAAGTCTGTCCGGTTTATCTATACGTTCCAGCCTCGTAAGAGCACCTTCAAAGTCAAATGTATTCCGGAGCACCTGCATCTTCTTACGTCTTACCATCTCGTCAGCAAAACGGGATAATTCCGCGGACGCCTTTATAAGTCTGCTATGATTATCTATAGTCTGCTTCAGAAGATTTTCAAGCTTTGCTATATCTCTTACCGCTCTGGAGTCAGGACTGTGGTTTACTCTTGCCGCAGCCTTGTCCACAAGTTCACGGCTTTTTGCAAAGGATTTTCTCTCTTCCTCAAACCATCTTGAAGTGCTTTCCATGAATTCGTCTACGGCTTCTGTTCCGGCATGGACATCCGACAGAAGGAGTGCCACTGCCTCGTCCCTTCTCTTATGAAGCGATACAACTTCAAGATTAATCCTGCTGATAACGTCAATTCCGCCTTTATAGTTTTCCGCTTTTATGAGTTTTTCAAGCAACAGCTGATCTGTACTGATCCTGCTTTCATCTTTCATCTCCTTTGTGGAAAGATAAAACTCAATTCCCTCTTCCGTAATGGAATAGGTTACTCCGCTCTCGTAAACATTTGCTTCTATAAGGCGAACTCTGGCGAGCTTAGTCTTCCTATCGGCCGGATCAAAGAAACTTATCTCAAAAGCTCTTCCGCCGTTGGTAAGCTTATCAAATATATTCTCGGTAAGAGCTTTCTTCTCATCTTTCGGAAGCTCTAGTTCATAATCTCTTTTCAGAAGTTCTCCTATAAAACTCCTGATCTCATGTCCGGTCACTTCGCGTTCTCTGAAGTTATTCTCATTGATAAGAAATCGTAGTACGGCGAGCGTAATATAACCCATATCAAGGCTCACTGCTTCCCCTGAAACGGACACACTAAGACCCGACTGCATGATACTGAAAAACGGATAAAACTTTCTCAGATTCAGCATTCGCTCCGTATGATTTTTAATTATGTCATCAATTAAAATATACTTTTCCATAATCCGTTATATTTTACTATATTTTTGACTTAAAAACCACTATAAAACGAAATATAGGTGTTTCTTACGAAATCCCAAGTAACGCGAAAAAGAACCGCCACATTTTCATGTGACGGTTCCCTTTCTACTTTTAACCTACCATATTTTAACCTACCGCATTTAACGCTGCTTCGGTAAACTCATTTTTTTGTATAAATACTCCTGTTTCCTTATTGTAGGTGATCGTAACATTATTAAGTCCATCAGAACTATCATATTTAACTATCGATCCTTCACTCTCTTCCGAATCATCCACGCTTCTGAACCACATGTCATCACTCTGTGTCATAATTTCATCAAACTCTTCCGGTGTAAGCTTTAGGACACTTATAAAAAATGTATTGTTTCCGTTATCATCATCCACAACATCAAATCCATTACAGAATATCTTGTCACCGATTACATTTCCGTTCTCATCTTTAATTTCAACTCCGGTTCCCGAACGCATATTAGCAGCTGCGTATTCCGCATCCGAGAGATAATATCCCATTCCGAGATACTCTTCTGCTACAGCTCTAAGGTCAGCATCATATTTATTAATATCAAACTGTTTGCTTTCCTCAAGAATCTTATCCCAGTCTGCGTTATCAATATATTCCTGAAAGTCGTCAAGCTCTTCTTCAGTATATATATATGTTATACTGTTCGACTTTTCAGAATTCAAATCTTCTTCCGAATTTTCCTCACTTTTAACGCTTTCTTCGGTTACTTCTTCCGTCGGCGCCTCTGTTACAATAGAACCTACAGTCTCTTCATCAGAGACATAAACTTTCGCTGACTCAACCTTTAAATCTTTAACACATAATCTGTCGGTATCAACATCATTAAATACCGGTATAGCAAGCATAAGTGCAAGTGCTGATGTAATTCCGACTCCAACTCCGACTTTTAAAATATCTTTCATACTTTTTCCTCCATAGACTTCTGAATTAAAACTTATGTTATCTGACATCTGAAACGTTCCTCTGTCTATAGGCACATATTAATATATAAATGTATCCAAATTGTATTCAACTCGAATTTATTCTGTAAATATTTGTAAAATTTTTATTGTTAATATTTTTAAATCTGAAGATCTGCTATGCGGACGGTATCGTCAGCCTTATTTCCGTACCCTGTCCCTCTTCGCTCTTTATATCCATACTTCCACCGTGAAGCTTCATTATCCTGTCCGCCAGCGACAGCCCGAGTCCTGCTCCGTGTTCCTTTCGGCTTCTGGACTTATCAACCATATAGAAAGCTTCTTTTACACGACTGAGTTCTTCCGGCGGAATACCTATCCCGTCATCTTTTACGTATATAACGTAAGATCCATCTTCTCTTTTATCTCCGTAAATGCTTATCTTCTCCGCGCCTGCTTTCAGAGAGTTGTCTATCAGATTCATGATCACGGTCTTAAACAGATCATAATCAACATTTATATAATGCTCAGCAAGAGAATACAGCACTCTTGCTCCCTTTGCCTGTGCTCTGGGCGCAACAGTCGCTTTTATGTCTTCAAGCATCTCAGATGTATCAATCTGCTCTTTTGTAATCCCTGATTCGCTGAGAGATACAATATCCATAAGCTTTTCAGAAAGTGCCTGAAGTCTCATACCTTCATTCATGATGACCTCTGCCGCTTCACGCTTTTCTTCATCATTTAACTTTTTCTGATATATCAGATCGGCATAACCTATTATGCTCTGCATAGGTGACTTTGTTTCATGGGCAAATGCAGCGATAAACTCTTCCTTCTGCTTTACCGAAAGCTCCATATCATCCATCTTCTCGCGTATGGTTTTTGACATATTATTAAAGATACGGGTAAGATCACCAAGTTCATCATTAGAGATAACATCTATCTCCTTACCGTATTCTCCTTCAGATATGGCCTTTCCTGCCTCAGACAGGTGCCTTATAGGCTTTGTAAGATTCATGGAAAAAAACAGTGCAAAGAGTGTTCCTCCTATCAGAACAAATACGTAAATCAGATAGTAACCATGTCTTTGACGGTTGTTATCATTTATAATATCTGTTATCTCACTCGCTGAAGTACAGGTATAAGATATATTTCTTTTTATGAACCTGCTGTAGCAGACAACATAAACACGATCAAAGGATTTTACTATGTCATACTTAATGCTGTTATCTTCCGGAATCCCGCGGTTAACACCACGCGGAAGATCCGATACCACTTCGACGCCATCCATTTCAACCGCAATCTGCATATTACTGTTGCCTTTTGTCATCTTCGTGATATCACTTACAAGTTCCGGACTCGCAAGCTTGCTTCTTGTAGCTACTATAAGATTATTTTGAAATGAGGTTAGAAACATATTGAAATGTTCCACACAGCTTTCAACTTCATAATCTATAGATTTCTTAAGCGACCTGCTGACCATAAGATATCCGGATATAAGAAGCGCCGATACAAGAATGGCCATGATTCCGATATAGAGTTTGATGAATATTTTCATTCCTCATCCTCCATAACTTCCATCCTGTATCCTATACGAAATATAGTTTTTATAACATCTTCATATCCCAGTTTCTGACGAAGCTTTTTCACGTGATTATCAAGTGTTCTCGTATCGCCCATATATTCATCCTGCCACACTGATTCATAAAGCTGTTCACGACTGAGGGCAACATTTTTATTCAAAATAAACATACGGAGAAGCTCGTATTCTTTAGGTGCAAGAAAGATTTCCTCACCGTTCTTCAGCACCTGTCTTGATGAACTCTTTACCGTTACGCCTTTATAGGAGAACTCATCTTCTTCGGGCATGGTTCTTCTGATAACAGCTTCAACACGCGCTATTAACTCACCTATCTGAAAAGGTTTACTGAGATAATCATCCGCTCCCATTTTTAAGCCCCTTATCCTATCACTTACCTGATTCATAGCAGACATAATGATAACCGGAGTTCTTGTCGGCCTTATATACTCCAGAAGTTCATATCCGCTTACTTTCGGCAGCATCAGATCAAGAAGAACTATATCCCAGCTATGCTTATCGAAAAGGTTTTCGCCTTCCTCACCGTCATAAGCATATTCACAGTTATAGCCCTGACTTGTAAGAGTTTTTCCGATAAGTTTGGATATCGACATGTCATCTTCTATAATTAAAACATTCATCATATCTCCTCATATACGACATAAAATCACTTTACTATGGAACTATACACCAACAATGTATCCAAATTGTAAACATTTGCCTAAAAAAAGTCTATGCTGAAAAAAGCCCGTATGTCATTTCAAACATACGGGCCATAAAACTATTTATTCTTCTTTCTTCTAAGGAACATCCATAATCCGATATATGCCATGGATATCAGTGCAAGAATTCCCATAACAGTCAGCATGATTCTGCCGGAATCACCTGTCTTAACATTAGTATCTGTTGTTTTCTTTGTATTATCTGTATCTGCTGTTTTCTTTGTACTATCTGTAACTGTTGTAGACTTCTTGTCATTATCTGTTTTCTCGGTATCTGTGATCACTGTTGTATCGGTTACGGTCTCTGCCTTAGGTGTCTCAGGTTCCTTTGTAACATCCTGATTTGTAGGATTCTCCGGTGTCTTCGCTGACTCAGGTGTTTCAGGCACCTCTGACTTTTCTGTATTTCCGGGAGCTACCGGTTCCTTAGGTTCTTCCGGTATTTCCGGAGTTTCTGGAGTCTCAGGTGTCTCAGGTGTCTCAGGTTGTGTCGGCTCTGTAGGCGTTGCCGGATCTGTCGGTGTTGCAACAGGTTTTTCAGGTGTTTCAGGTTCCTCCGGGGTTTCAGGTTCCTTAGGAATTTCTTCCTTTGTATAAGCATTAGTTATACTGAATTCCGTCTCCCCGCCATCTGTTACTTCATCAACAACCTTCAGATCTGTTGTACTCTTCTCTGTATCGAAAGTATACTTATATCCGCCCTCTTCCTTGGAAAGCTCACTTTCTTCTATCTTCTCTGTTACAGTATATTCTCCTACAGGAAGATTTTCTATCTTATAAGTTCCGTCTGATTCAAACTCTGAATATTTGACTGTCTCTTTGTAATCGGCCGAATCAGTTACTTCAAATGTAATCTTTGACTTATCTATATCTGAAGGTGCATTTTCAAATACCTTCTTTATGATAAGTGTTCCCTCTTGTAATTCGTAACTGTTGGTAATTGTTACCGTATTGCCATTTTCGGCAATCGTTACTGTTCCGACTTTGTCTGTATTGTTACCTGTGTATTTATAACCCGAAACAGAATCCGCTGCCGGTGTTTTCTCTTCAACTGTAAATGTTTCTCCTACAGGAAGATTTTCAAACTTGCAGGAAGCAGCTGCTGTTACTGTCTTGTAAGAAGCTGTATCCTTGTCAGCTGTAAATCCACCCTTATCATCAAGATAATTCCCCTTAGAATCCTTGATCGTCACTTCAAATTCAGCTGTGCTGTTAATGTCCTTACCATCCTGATCTGATACACTCTTTTTAACTTCAAGATCTGCAGTTTTTCTTACATTTGAGATGTAATCATCTTTAATGGACTTACTTTCATCGGTAATATTAAGTGCATAGTTATTTCCGTTATATGTCACAGTACTTGGGAGTGATCCTGCAGTATCTTCGAAGGCATAGAAAACCGGGGTACTATCTTTTACATAATTCTCCGGAGCTTCTGTCTCCTCAAGCATATAGATCACACCTCTCTCAAGGCCTCCAAATACTGCTGTTCCCGGAGTTCCCTTACCATCATTTCCTCCCGTTGTTTCTACAATCGGTTCACCATCAGCTGTAAGGAATGTCGATCCACTCATCTTTGTAAGTGAAAACTTCGCACCGTTTAATAAATCACTTACATTTCCGTCACTATACTTTATAACATTGAGTGTTGCCTTATCAACAGATGAAGCACCTGCGGAACTTAAGAAAACTTCAGAACTAAATGAATAACTGATATTTTCATTTAAGCTTCCCGGCTTTACCGCATAAAGAGAAACATCGTTAAAGCTGTTTCCTTTTTGAGTTTCTTCGTTTTTAGTTAACTGTGAGCCTGCTTTAAGATTTACTCTTGCTTCATACTTTATCTTATATGCAACTCCATCCTTCAGATCAAACGTCATACGACCTGTCTGAGGATCATATGAAAAAACTCCGGCTTCCGGCTTCTTACCATTTATGGTAACCGAATCAACTATCAGACTGTATGAATCACTCATACTGTCTTCCAGAACAAGATCATCTACATCAGGATCAAGATCTAATGCGGCAGAATTTACATCAACCGTAAACTCTATATTAGGAGCCGTCATACGAGTATATTCATGAGTTTTATCAAGTGGACTTGGCTTTATAAAAATGTCAGAAGCTTCAACCTGCATGACCGGAACATCCCCATCATAATATACTTTGGCTGTATTTCTATATGTTTCAACAGCAGGTTCCTGTCTATCAATCTTTGTATAATATATAATTACGGCTTTAGCTTCTTCCGATGTTTTAAGGTGATTCAATAATGATTCATTAAAATCATATCTTATATCAGTAGTACCATCTGCCTGCGGAAGAATTGATATATCTACAGCATCATTGATAATCGCATAAGAATTAATGTCTCTGACTTCAACAGAATCCTTCACAAGAGAGACATTCTTTGGAAGCGTATCTATCAAGTACCCATCTTTGTAATCCGGTCTCTTAATGCTGTTAAGCGTAATCTCCCAATTGAGCATACCCTCATCAACTTTATGATTACTTGGATTAGCCCATTTATCTATACCACCGCCTATTGTATAAACACTTCCCCAGGAACGTGATCCTTTCGGGTCATCCTTACTGCTTACAGTAGCTTTATTTGATACCTTTCCTGTATACTTTCTTCCCGGATAATACTCTTTAGGGTCATTCGTTTCCAAAAACTTATTAGCCGTGTCAAAACTATACATAGCCGGATCTATTTTCACAAGATATGATACCCATATCTGGTCAAGATTTCCCATATGTGGTATTACCGCATGAATTTTAGTTCCTTTAAGACTATAAGTAAGTCCAAAATCCGAACTATCTAACTCCATCTCCAATTCATCATCACTATAAAAAACCGGATCGGAATAAAGAGTCATTCCCGGCCACATTTCATCATCAAAAACTATATCATTATTATTTCCTTTTGATGTAAATCGTATCTTGGTACGATATATATAGTTCTTATCTTCCTCCGGTGTACCATCAGGAACACGGGACGGATCAACATTCCATATCAGTTTACGAACATAAATCTCACTTTCTATATCTGACGGTTTTAAACGAAATGTCATCTTCGCAGCATCCGGAAAAATAATTGTTTCGTCAGTCGGATCCTGTGTACCATTCTTGTTCTTATTTATAGATCCCTGAAATGTAATATAACTATTCTTCTTATCTCTTTTACAGAAACTTTCATCCGTATAATTGACCTTAATAACGTTTTCTTTAATTGAATACGTACCGACAACTTTATTATTTGTATCAGTGATCGGCTTATCAGTTATATTTTCTACTTCAACCATCTCCGGAAGTGTATAAGTAAAAACATCACTCGTATCTATAACGTCTTCATCCTTAAAATCCCATGCAAGTTCGAAGTATAATGTATCACCATATGTAACAACCGGAGGATTTTCATCTTCCCATGGATATACATCCTGATCTCCATTGGAGTGATTGATTGCATATACCATTTCCATATGGTCAACCTTTTTTGCAAGCTCTGATTCCCCTGCCGCGTACACAACTGTTTCGACTCCATTCAAGTTAGATAACGTCATAACAATTGCCAGCATCGTTACCAGAAAATGTCTCAATTTTTTCTTCAGTTTCATAAACTACCGTCCTCTCAATAGATTTTAGATTAATTAGTGTGTATTTCCTTTTTGTTAACGCATATTATTAGACATTCCACATTATAATATACAAATTACATAAATAATATCCATAAATTGTCACAAATTTACCAAATATTGCGCTTCAAAATATGTTTAAAACTAAATATACGTTTTGCACAAAATCGTAAAAAGGCGCTGCGACCAAGCGCAGCGCCTTTCTGTGGAGATAAGATATATTCATGCTTTTCTGTAAATGTAACCGGATATGCTTCAGCATCTAATTAGTGTTATGGCTGATCTGTGGATTCCGCCTCCGCATACCCCTTACTTATTCTGCATTTCTATATCTACGTGCATATTATAATACATATCATGCCGTAATATATAAAAATGTCATAAACGTATCATATTTCGTCGCAAACGTAATTCCTGTCCGAAAAAACGGATTTACTTTCCATTTATATTTATCAATACATATTCCGATTTGGTTCCTGATTTAAATATGATTTCCCAGGCAGATATTCCGGAAGTCACGATAAATTCAGTTCCTTCTCTCTTCTCATATCCATAGGTTCTGTCATTGACTCCGAACCATTCTCCTATATAAGTTATAGGAATGAGCTGACCTCCGTGGGTATGTCCCGACAGCACAAGATCCGCATCGGTTGCGGCTTCGTTCGTATAATCGTTCGGCTGATGATCAAGTACGATCATATACTTATCCTTATCCGGAATACCGCCTATCAGTTCTTCGGCACTCATACGACCTGTTACTCCGGCATCTTCTCTTCCCACAACATAGAATCTGTCGTCTATAAGAACGTAATCATCTTTTAAAACCGTTACTCCGTTCTTCTCCAGTTCGCTCACCAGATCCGTATCCGTAAATCCTTTGCCAGGGCTTCGATAGTATCCCCTGTCATGATTTCCGTAAGCAAAGTAAACTCCGTATTTACAGCTGAACTTTCCGAGAGCCGCACAGGCTCTCACCATATCTTCATCAGAGGTCCCGTCATCCACAAAGTCTCCCGCTATAAGGAGAATATCCGGATTATCTGCCTGAATCTTCTCAAGGTGCTTCTCAAAACCTTCTCCGTCAAAAGTAGTTCCCATATGCGAATCAGCTATGACAGCAACCCTCAGTGTTCCTACTTCTTTATCTGTGGTAAGAGTATAGTTTGTACGCCATACATTTACCCCCAGATATAAAGCAATCAACAGATAAACCGTACATGCTATCACAGGGAGCCATCCCTGCCAGTAGAACTTCTCACTTCTCTTCTTGATGATCTTGGCAGCCAACGCAAAGATCAGCATAAAAAGAATCAGATTAAGGAATATAACGGCAGCATTGATGGGGGACGTAATATATCCCATAACAACAAGCCCTGCTGCTATGATAAGAAAAGAAATAAGATAACCTACCCATTTTCTTTCCTTGGACATCTTCTTAATTCCCGGGAACTTACTCACAGCTGCAATCATATAGATAAAGCCGAGAATTACAGCCGCTATTGAAATACCGAATATCATTAACCACATAGTTCACTCCAAAACATAATAATAAACCACCGTTAACTGATTATAACATTTAATCGGTCAAAAGAAAAAGCTCTGTATCGAAAATTCGATACAGAGCTCGGAAATTCTTATACTCAAGCCTTGTTAGCTGAACCGAATACTGCAACTCTATCCTTTACTTCATCTCTGATAGCCTGTGCACCAGGAGCAAGAAGCTTACGAGGATCATAACCCTTACCCTGCTGATCCTTGCCTTCCTCGATGTACTTACGTGTAGCAGCTGCGAATACAAGCTGGCATTCTGTATTAACGTTAACCTTAGCAACGCCCATGTCGATTGCCTTCTTGATCTGCTCGTCAGGAATACCTGAGCCACCGTGAAGAACGAGAGGTGTATCTCCTGTTACAGCCTTGATCTGCTCAAGAACCTGGAACTGAAGACCTGCCCAATTATCAGGATACTTACCATGGATGTTACCGATACCGCAAGCAAGCATATCTACTCCGAGATCGTTGATCTGCTTACACTCAGCAGGATCAGCACACTCACCTGTTGAAACAACGCCGTCTTCCTCGCCGCCGATACCACCAACTTCTGCCTCAAGAGAGATACCCTTCTCTCTGCAGATAGCGATGAGTTCCTTAGTCTTCTCGATGTTCTCTTCAAGTGGAAGTGAAGAACCGTCGAACATGATAGATGTGAAACCGGCCTCGATACAAGCCTTAGCACCTTCGTATGAACCGTGATCAAGATGAAGAGCTACAGGAACTGTGATTCCGAGTGACTCATCCATAGCCTTAACCATAGCAGCAACTGTCTTGAAACCTGTCATGTACTTACCTGCGCCCTCTGAAACTCCAAGGATAACAGGTGTCTTAAGCTCCTCACACTCAAGAAGAACTGACTTTGTCCACTCAAGGTTGTTGATGTTGAACTGTGCTACGGCATAATGACCCTCTACTGCCTTCTTCAGCATCTCTGTTGCAGAAACTAACATTATAGATTACCTCCATATATAAAATTAAAAATCAATAAAGAAAATCGCTGAGCAAAACTCAGCGACTAATATTATACATTAAAGCATCGTATTAAACAACTATTAAGTTAAATATCTCAAACCAAATATAAATCAAACCTAAAACCAGAGAATCTCTCTTGCTCTTTTAAGCTGCTGCTCCGTCGGAGGTTCGGTATCCGGAAGTCTGTAAGGTATTCCGAGTCTCTCATATTCCGGTATTCCCATCTTATGATACGGAAGCACTTCCACTTTCTTTACAGTCTTCAGTGTTTTTATGAATTCAGAAAGCCTTAAAAGGTCATCCTCATCTGTTGTGATTTTCGGAACCAGTACATGTCTTATCCACATATCTTTACCGATATCGGACAAGTACTCTGCCATATCGAGAATATTCTTATTGGTAAAGCCCGTAAGTTCCTTATGCTTTTCATCATCTATCTGCTTTATGTCCAGCATGAAGAGATCCGTAACATCACATAGCTTCTGAAACTTCTCAAAGAATTCTCCCTCCCGCGTAAAAGGATTTCCCGATGTATCAAGGCACGTATTAACACCTGCCCCCTTCGCGAGTCTGAACAGTTCCGTCACGAAATCTATCTGAAGCAGTGCTTCACCACCGCTCACGGTTATTCCGCCTCCGTTCTTCCAGTACGGCTTATATCTCAGTGCCTGAGTCAGTATTTCCTCCGGAGTTTTCAGCTCAACCCTGACTCCGCAGGAACGCAGATGCTCTATTGATTCCTCTCCCTCCGGCACAGCCCAGGTTTCCGGATTATGACAGTATTTACATCTCATATTACAGCCCTGAAGGAAAACTATAAATCTTATCCCCGGTCCGTCAACTGCACCAAAGCTCTCGGTTGAATGGATGTAGCCTTTTATATTCTTTTTATCTCTCATTTCTTCCATCAGATACATATCCTCCGTTCACATTATAACACGATATGCATTTTCTTCAAAAAAATCCCTGCCGGAACATTTCCGACAGGGATAACTGATCTTAACCGTTTTACAGACTTTCGTGGAAAGTTCTGTTGATTACATCGAGCTGCTGCTCTCTTGTAAGGTTGATGAACTTAACTGCATAACCCGATACACGGATAGTAAAGTTAGCGTATTCAGGCTTATCAGGATTCTCCATGATATCCAGAAGTGTATCACGGCTGAATACATTTACATTCAGATGATGAGCTCCCTGATCGAAGTATCCGTCCATTGCATTTACAAGATTATCTACTCTCTCTTCCTCTGTATTTCCGAGTGCGGATGGGTTCATGGACTGAGTATTTGATATACCGTCAAGTGCCCATACATAAGGAATCTTTGCTACAGAGTTAAGTGAAGCAAGAAGTCCCGACTTCTCAGCTCCGTAGCTTGGGTTAGCACCCGGTGCAAGCGGAGTCCATGCTCTTCGTCCATCCGGCATGTTACCTGTAAACTTACCGTATACAACATTTGATGTAATGGTAAGAATAGATGTTGTAGGCTCTGAGTTACGATATGTATGTCTCTTCTTGATATCATCAAGGAATGTCTTCAGAAGCCATACACCGATGCTGTCAGCTCTGTCATCATCATTTCCGTACTTAGGGAAATCTCCCTCTACCGCATAGTCAACAGCGAAGCCGTCCTCATCACGGATAACCTTAACCTTTGCATACTTGATAGCAGAAAGAGAATCGATAACATGTGAGAATCCTGCTATACCTGTTGCAAACGTACGGCGTACATCTGTATCTATAAGCGCCATCTCAGCTGCTTCATAGTAATACTTATCATGCATATAATGTATGAGATTGAGGATATTTACATAGAGGCCTGCGAGCCAGTCCAGCATAAACTCAAATCTCTCAATAACTTCATCGTAATCCAGATATTCTGAGGTGATAGGTCTTGCAGCAGGTCCTACCTGAACCTTTGACTTGGCATCCACACCACCGTTGATAGCATAGAGCAGGCACTTTGCGAGGTTTGCTCTTGCTCCGAAGAACTGAATCTCCTTACCTGTCTGAGTTGCGGATACGCAGCAGCAGATAGAATAATCATCGCCCCATACCGGCTTCATGACATCATCATTCTCATACTGGATAGAACTTGTCTTAACAGATATTCTTGCAGCATATCTCTTGAATGCCTCAGGCAGCTTTGATGAATAAAGTACTGTAAGGTTCGGTTCCGGTGAAGGTCCCATGTTCTCAAGTGTATGAAGGAATCTGAAACAGTTCTTCGTTACATGAGGACGTCCGTCATTACCGATACCGGCAACTTCAAGTGTTGCCCATACAGGGTCGCCCGAGAAAAGCTCGTTGTATGACTGGATTCTTGCGAACTTAACCATACGAAGCTTCATAACAAAATGATCTATAAGTTCCTGAGCCTGAGCCTCTGTAAGGATGCCCTTCTTCAGGTCTCGCTCAATAAATATATCAAGGAAGGTTGATACACGGCCGACTGACATAGCAGCACCGTTCTGAGTCTTAACAGCAGCGAGATATCCGAAATACAGCCACTGAACAGCTTCCTTAGCTGTCTTTGCCGGCTTTGAGATATCACAGCCGTAGATCTCAGCCATCTTCTTCATACCCTGAAGAGCCTTGATCTGCTCCGCAAGCTCTTCGCGCTGACGGATGATATCGTCTGTCATAACGCCATGTCCGCAGTTCTTCTTATCTTCCTGCTTCCACTCGATAAGCTGATCTATACCGTACAGAGCAATTCTTCTGTAATCGCCTACTATACGTCCGCGTCCATAGGTATCCGGAAGTCCTGTTACGATATGGCTTCTTCTTGCGGCACGCATCTCATCTGTATAAGCATCAAAAACAGCCTGATTGTGAGTCTTATGATACTCTGTAAATACCTTATGAAGATCCTTGTTCGGCTCATATCCATACATAGTAAGAGCTTCTTCAGCCATCTTGATACCACCGAACGGCATAAATGCACGCTTCAGCGGCTTATCTGTCTGAAGACCTACTATCTGCTCAAGATCCTTCATGGATTCATCAATATAGCCCGGTCCGTAAGAAGTAAGTGAAGACACAATCTCTGTCTCCTCTTCAAGCACTCCGCCCTTCTTATGTTCTTCTCTCTGAAGTTCCTGAAGTTTACCCCAGAGTTTCTCTGTTGCCTCTGTCGGTCCCTCAAGAAAGCTCTCATCACCAAGATATGGTGTATAGTTATTAGCAATGAAATCCCTTACGTTACACTCTTCTTTCCAGAGTCTTCCCGTAAATCCATCCCATTCTTCAAAGCTAAGCATTAAATCTTTTTGCATAATTCATCTCCCAGAAAAAAAAATCGTTAAGTACATTTAACTATAATAAGATTAATAAACGTAGATTTAAAACTGTACTATTACCTTAACACACTATAAGTTGTTATTCAAATCAAAAAAAAGGCTATTTTTATACTATTTTTTGTATATTTTGTGAGAGTGTGCATAAGAAAAAGCAGGTACACGATTAAGAATAATCTTAACCGTGTACCTGCTTAACGACTCACAATTAAATCTAATTATTAACTTCATCTATATGAAGTCCGAGATAATTACCGCTCTTAACCTTCTCATATGCCTCTTTCATCTCTTCGGCATTTGCAAGCATATTTGGACGAACGCCCATATAGAAACTGTCTACCGAAATCTGAATCTCGCCCGGATTCATGGTGATAGAATCAGGATCCTCATTATAAGGAGAAGTGATAAGTATATCCTTCATAGCCTGACTGAAGTAAGGCATCGCATCCGGAAGTGATATAAACTTCTTGTTAAGAACCTGCTTATCTATACCCTTTGTAAGGTTGCAGAGTTTCTTCTTCTGAGTCTTCTCAAATGCACCTTCAACAAAAGCTTTAGCTGCTCTTTTCATAGTTTCTTTACGAAGATCGTTATCTTTCGAAACAAATACGAAATTGAGTTCTGAAACCGTAGGCTGCTCATCTGCAAATGCATTATAGATAAGCTTCTCCGGTGCGAAAACACCTATTCCCGTTAGGAAGTTCCTGTAGATTCTCTCCATCTCCTGGCTGACAGGAACAAGTCTGTCATTATCCAGGTCACTTTCATGACTCACCATGAAATTGATGAGTCCCGTCTTCATCTGATCGATCTTATCCTCGGTAATGTAATCCTTAGGAAGAAACTCAGAACGCTTGGCTGCTTTAAGAAGGAATCCCGTAATCCTTCGTCCATCGGAAGCAAGACCGTTAATCGCAGCATTCAGATCTGCTCCGAACTGACTGTAGATATCATCGAGCTGCTCTGCTCTGTGGCGAAGCTGTCTTATGATATCTCCAAGCACATCCTGCCTGTTCAACTCTTCCATGATCATATTTCTCTCTTTGGCAAGAGTATCTTTGATACTGGCTTCATAATATCCGTTCTCGGTTTCTTTCTTGGCTGACGGGAAGGTAAAGAATCTCTTCTTTACGATTTCCAGTATAGACTCTCTGATTCTTTCATATTCGCTGAACGGACTGTAATTGTTGAGTGCTGTCTCAAGAGCTTTGATCTCCTGGATCATTCCTCCGTCTTCTTCAACTCCGCCTATTCCTCTTGCACCTATCATGCGCAGAGTAACAAACGGTCCGAACTGCTTAAGATACTTATCTATATGTCCGTCAAGAGATGATGTAAGCTTTATCCTCATAGATTTTACTATGACAGGTATATCGGCTTTTATGGAATCGAGAAGCTTCGGTATAACCGTGCTGAAATCATCCGTCCCCTTCTTGATAGCCTTATACGGCTGCTTATGATACTGACCTACTTTAATGAGCCCGTTAACATTAAGGTTGATCTCATCACCCGGTTCTCCTGCAAAGAATCCCTTAAGTTCTCCGAATGTATCATCCACATCCTTCTTGATACTCTCATCCTTCTCAGGCATCTCATACAGCTTCTTCTCAGCAAGTGCAAACACTTCCTGCTCACAGATATTCTCAATCTCTCTGATAGGAATCTTGTAATCAGATTCCTTGACAACCTTGAAGAAACCTACGCTGTTCTGCTCAAAGAATGAATCGCGGATAAGCATACGGCTGTCTGTTCCGTCCGATCCATCCACGTATTTGTTGATGGAAAGTTTCTGGAGGAAATATGCAACATCGTTAAATATTACATGTTCAGGAACATATCCCTGCTCATCCTTCTTACCTGATACGAGAATACATGCATCGAAGATGTTATCTCTCATCATGAACTTATGAGTTGTACTCTCAAAAGTATAGTTTTCTCCGGTATAGGCAATCTGCATAAAGCGGCTCATCTCTTCAAGAGTCGCATGCGAATTGGCAAGAAGAAGTGTTCTCTTATCCTCATCATTATAGATTGTCTTATTCGCAAAAAGCGCATCCGGAGTTATAAGGCATCCGCCCACACGAAGGTCTTTCCACTTACGTGATTTTCCGTATGCCTTTATATTATATGTCACATCCGCAAGAATACCGCTTCCGGTTCCTCCGCATGTACTTGATACTATGATTATATCCAGCTTTCCGCCGTTTGACCTGTTATATAATTCTTCCAATTTTTCGAAGAGAAGAATTCTGATGTCCTCATATGCATTTGAGAACATAAGTCTTCCAATCTGACGGTTTCCTTCTGCACCGGAAGTGCCTATGGTAACTCTGGGAAAATCAGGACTCATCCACTTTGCAAGTGATTCCTGAACAGGCATACTGTTAAAACCTCTCGTCATTATGTCTCCGAGATTAGGTCTGTATATACTGAGAACCTCAAGTGCATTCAGACCATAGCCTTCCTTGCTGTCTTTAATAGTTGCCTCCATCGCCGGAATATCAGAATCGATTAATAAATAGTTGATATTATCCTCACGTGTGATGTTGCCCATCATCATACGTTTAAGAGCTGTAACAACTTTACCGCCTACGCCACCGAGTCCAATTACCAAGAGATCTCCGTTAAAACGGTTTTCATTTTCCACCTTGCTGAAAATTCGAACATGCTTAAGTTTATTGAACTCTTCCTTTTGTGTATCTATAAGAATCATGTTACTTCTCCTCGTTATGCCATATGTAAACCCTCAAAACATTGTAACATAAACTTCTGTAAATTTACACAATAAACTGAAGATTCTTTGGTAAAATTTACATATTGTTAATATATTATCTCTTTCAGTTTGTTTTTGAGGTCATCAAATCCCTTAAATACTATTCCCGTCATCCCGAGAGCTCTTGCCGCCTCAACATTCTCTTCTCTGTCATCAACAAAAACGCTCTCTGTAAGATCAACTCCGAACCTCTTTTCAAGAAGCCTGTAAAACTCCGGATCGGGTTTCATCATCTTTTCTTTTGATGAAATGAGGTATCCGTCCGTATGAGGAAGGAATTTAAATTTCGGCCAATGCATATCTGCCTGCTTTTCAGGATAATTTGAAAGAACATAAACTTTAAAGCCCTTTGCCTTAAGCTCCTTCACGAGTTCTTCCGAATAATCATACTCTCTGATTATATTATCGATATTATCCCAGAAGAGATTCATCTCTTTTTCATACTGAGGAAGTTCACTTATAAAATGCTCTTTTGCCTCTCCGTCATTAACAAGGCCGTTATCCATAAGCTTCCAGTAATCGGAAAAAACGACTTTCTCCGAAAGCTCTTCTATAGTCTCCTTATCAAATCCCAGATCCGACATATATTCTCTGAATCTGAAATCAGCAAGTACCATTCCCACATCAAAAACCACATTTCTTATCATCTACATATCTCCTCGCTGTCTAAAATAATTGTAAAAGGGCCTTCGTTGACAAGACTGCACTTCATGGATGCTCCGAATATTCCCGTTCCGACTCTCTCTTCGGAAAGTGCCGCCTTGCATCTGTCTACTATATAATCATAAAGTTTCTCGGCATGTTCTGCGCTTCCCGATCTGATAAAGCTCGGACGGTTTCCCTTTCTGCAATCCGCATACAGAGTGAACTGTGAAACAAGCAGAAGATTTCCGCCGACATCCTGAATAGACAGATTTGTTTTCCCTTCCGAATCACTGAATATTCTGAGACCTGTTAACTTGGAAACCATCTTATCTGCTATTTTTTCATCATCTGCTTCTTCAACTCCGATGAGCACAAAGAATCCTTTATCTATCTTCCCGGTAATCTTACCTTCTACTTCAACAGAAGCTTCGCTCACCCTTTGAACCACGAATCTCATCTTTTTTTATTTTCTCCTTAGTACGTCTTTTTCTTAGTAAAAATATAAGTGAAAAAAATACAGCCGACAGCATAACACCCGTGATCGCACCTGAGCTGTCGAGAAGCACATCAGACAGCTGACAGCTTCGCCCGGAGCTGAACATCTGATGAAATTCATCCGTTCCCGCATATACCGTACCGAGCAGCCATGCCATAAATACAGGAAGAAGCTTTACCGCTCCGTTCCCCACGAATACTCCGAGAAGCAGAAATCCCAGCACTGTATACTCTACAAAATGAGCTGTTTTCCTTACGGGATGATCGATCTTTTTCGCATATTCCACCTGCTTATCTTCAGAAAGTTTATCAAAGTTTTTGACAAATGTACGGCCTACCACGAGGCCTACTTCAAGACTGTCCTTTGAGGATTTCTCCGAATCTCTTGCGGAAAAGCAGAATATACCTATCATCATTATCACTGACAGAATAGCATATATCACTCTTCTTTTTGTTATACTTTTACCCATACTCTTAACCATTCTTTAACCATCACTTTTTATAAAAAGGTCTGATCTGATCAAATACCTGATTCATCTGATATTGATTGTTCAGTCCCTTCACAAAATTTGTATTTCTTATGACATAATCCGTCATCTTATCCATATATTCTTTTTCGGATATCGAGCCGTCAGCCACTCCCGTGAGCCCTTTTTCCCAGCTGGCTGTAAGGTCTGCCCGGAGAAGTCCGTTAATGGACCTGAGTACCACATCGTATATTATCTCGCCAAGAAATGTAGGAGTAAGTATCTGTGTTTTCTTATTGAGCGCTATATACTTGTTGTTCACAAGCTTGGTAATTATCGCATCTCTTGTGGCTGAGGTTCCTATTCCGCTTCCCTTTATCTGTTCGCGAAGTTCTTCATCCTCTATGAGCTGGCCTGCATTTTCCATAGCAAGAATAAGCGATCCCGATGAGTATCTCTTCGGTGCCGTGGTTTTGCCCTCTTTGATATCAAAACCACTGCAGGAAAGAACTGCTCCTTTTTTCAGTTTCGAGATATAATCGATAATATCCTGACTCATAAGAGCATTTTCTTCATCCTGATTTCCTGTGCTGTCATCACCCTGTTTTTCTTTATCTTCCGATGAAGTATCTGCTTTCTTTTTTCCGAAGTTTTTATCTGCTATAACGAGGTATCCCGGTTTAACGAGCTGTTTTGTCGATGCGGTAAATTCCTCGCCTTTTCTGTCGAGAAGAATGCTCATCTTCTGATATTCCGCTGCAGGATAAAATATGGATAGAAATCTTCTTACTATAAGTTCATAGACACTGCTCTTCAGCGAATCAAGATTTCCAAGAGCACCGAGTCCCTGTCCTGTCGGAATTATCGCATAGTGGTCTGTTATAAGCTTATCGTTAACATACTTTGACTTGCTGACACCCTTATAACCGCCTTGATTAACCACATTTGCCGCATATGCTGACAGATTGTCTTTATCATATTTCATGAGTCCTCTGAGATTCTTATCTATCTCCTTTGCCACCGCAGTAGAGAGAACTCTTGCATCGGTTCTCGGATAAGTAACTAGCTTTTTCTCATAAAGCTCCTGCACTACGGCAAGCGTTTCGGACGGACTGATCTTAAACAGTCTTGAACAGTCGTTCTGAAGCTCCGCCAGGTTATAAAGCATAGGCGGATTCTTCTTTTCGGTCTTCTTGCTAACACTCTTCACCGTAAGATTTATCGGTTCGGGATCTGACAGATACTCTATAAGTTTTTCCGCATCTTCTCTTTTATTGAATCCGTTCTCTTTATATAGCAGCGGACTGTTTTCATATTTACTTCCCTTTGCTGTATGCCATTCGGCTTCAAAGAGTTTCTGCATGTTACCGCCGTCATCTTCCTTGCATATATTTGCAAGAATCCTGTAAAACGGTGTCGGCACAAATTCTCTTATCTCACGTTCTCTCTTAACTATCATTCCGAGAACACAGGTCATAACCCTTCCGACAGCGATAACGCATTTATCGAGTTTCAGATACTGCTTTATGCCGTATGCATATTTCAAAGTAAGTGCTCTTGAAAAATTGATACCCATAAGATAATCTTCTTTTGCTCTTAGGTACGCAGCATCACTTAGATTATCATATTCCGAAAGAGGCTTTGCTTCTCTTATGCCTCGGAGTATCTCTTCCTCTGTCTGGGAATCTATCCATACACGGCGGCGATCCTTACTCTTCGGAACTCCTGCCATAGCTTCAACAAGTCTGTATATATATTCTCCTTCACGTCCCGAGTCGGTACAGACATATATGGTTCCCACATCATTTCTTGTGAGAAGTCCCTTAACCACATTAAACTGTTTCGATACCGCACCTATAACTTCATACTTATATGTTTCCGGAATGAAAGGAATTGTTTCAAACGCCCATCTTTTCATATTGGGGTCATAACTTTCCGGATAACTCATTGTTATAAGGTGTCCGACACACCATGTTATTATATTGTCACCCTGTTCGAGATAGCCCTGTCCGCGAGTTCCTTTTACACCAAGTGCATCGGCAAACTGCTGAGCGACAGAAGGCTTCTCTGCGATGAATAAATTCTTCAATAATCGAATCCTCTTTTTGTCAACCTTAAGCTATCATTATAACATTTAACACATTAAATCTCCATTCCAAAATGATGATTCTTTCAAACAATACTCGTTTAGCAATGTCACCCTCTTTTTATAATTGTCAACCTTTCTCTATTTATAGGTTGACATTTTAGATGTCGTATGTTATTTTACACGAGGCTTCAATATACTGTTTTTTTAACGAAGCTTAGTATTATACATTTCTATAACTTCAGGAGGACAGCTGAGATATGAATCCCGAATTATCCGAAAAACTAACTACCATGACCGAAGACATTATAAACGGCAGACGCCTTAAATCCGGTGATGATATAGATATACTTAAAAATGCTCCGCTCGAAGAATTATCCTCATGTGCCGACAGACTGCGACTTCATTTTTCCGGAAGCAGAGTTGACCTATGCTCTATCATATCGGGAAAGAACGGGCATTGCGGTGAAAACTGCAGATTCTGTGCTCAGTCATCTCATAACCATACAGGCTGTGAGGTTTACGAGCTTATGGACTACGATGATATTCTTAAGGTTGCTCTTTCAAATGAAAAAGAAGGAGTGGATCGTTTTGCAATAGTTATATCCGGAAAAAGTCCAAGCGATAAAGACTTTGAAAAAATAATCAGCATTTACGAAAGGCTTTATAAAGAGCTTCATATATCTCTTTGTGCTTCTCTCGGATTTCTTACGGATGAGCAGTTCAGAAGACTCCACGATGCAGGTGTAAGAAGCTATCACAACAACATCGAAACTTCTGAAAGATATTTTGACAGTATATGCACAACACATACTTTTAAAGATAAAATTGAAAATATAAAACGAGCTAAAGCTGCCGGTCTCTCTGTATGTTCCGGCGGAATTATCGGAATGGGTGAAACTATGGACGACCGTATCGATATGGCCTATACTCTTTCGGGACTTGGGATCAGCTCCATTCCCATTAATACGCTCATACCGATCCCGGGTACGCCGCTTGAAAAGCTTCCCATTCTATCTTCTGATGAAATACTGAGAACCATAGCAATATTCAGATTCATAAACCCTGAATCGAATATACGTCTGGGTGCCGGAAGACGCCTGATCCCGGGAAACGGAAAAGCCGCATTCCTCGGAGGTGCAAGTGCGACCATAACGGGAAATATGCTTACCACAACCGGCTCCACTATAAAATCCGATATTGCCATGCTTACCGAAATGGAGAGACTGTCATGAATTACATACTTATAACATCACTTATTATATATCTTGCAGCTTTTGTCGCCATCAGTATCTTTGACGTAAAAAAAGTAAAAGATTTCAAAGATTATGCAGTAGCCGGAATGTCACAGAATACCTTTGCGGTTACCATGTCCTTACTTGCAACCGTGATCGGTGCATCAACCACAATCGGCATCACGGATACGGTATATTCGATCGGATTCCCGGGAATATGGTGGCTCATGTTCGGTGCCGTCGGACTTATACTTCAGTCCTTTGTCATTTCCGAAAAAGTCCGTTCTACCAATGCCGCAACACTTCCTGATCTTGCAAAGATCACCGCAGGCAGAACTGCTGAAATCATCATAGCATTTATAATTGTAATATCCTGGATCGGCGTTATCGCCGGGCAACTGGCCGCAATGTCCCGCCTCATAACATTTGCTACAGGAAGAGACGGAAAGGTTATTCCGATCATCATATCTCTCATAATAATTTTTTATACATTAGCCGGCGGACAGCTTTCCGTAGTCCGTACAGATAAGATCCAGTTTATAGTGATAATCGTCGGCATCATCATATGCTTTTTATATCTTTATATTTTCCACGGTGATAATAACGCTGCGGTAATGTCAGGCATTGAACTTATCAATGAAAACTACCGACCGGTAAACCTTTTTACACAGCTTTTTGTCATCGGCGGGGTTTACTTTATAGGTCCTGATATAATGTCGCGTAACTTTATATCCAAAGATAAAAAAACAGCGCGAATATCCGCATTGACTGCGGGACTCGCACTTGTAATCTTCTCCGTTATCATTACACTCATCGGAATGTGGTGCAGAGTAAATATATCCGCATCCGAAATCTCGGGAAATACACTTACATATGTTATAAAACTTCTTCCGATGCCTATCGGAATAGTACTTACTTTGGGACTTCTGTCCGCTATCCTGTCTTCGACAGATACCTGCCTCATCAATGCTTCGGGCATATTTGTGAAAGACATTCTGAAAAAGGATAACGTAGTACTTGTAAGGATCACCGTTGCAGTGATTGGTATACTTGCCATACTTCTGGCTTTCAGCGGAGATGGTGATATCATGTCCCTTCTGTCGGGAGCATACTCGGTATATACTCCCGGTGTGATTTTCCCTCTTACCATTGCTGTATTATGTCATAATAAGAGAGAACTCAGAAAAAAGCTTTGGATTTCAGCCGTTGTATTGGGTGGTCTGTTCGGAATCACATCAACTTATCTTACAAAGATTACAGCAGTTGCCACCCTCCTCGGAAACGTTGCTTCGTACCTCCCTCTTATGGGAATGGGAGTTTCTCTTGTAATATCAATTTTATCTATTAAGAAGAGATCTTAAAAAAGTACCATCATACCGGTTCATCCGATATGATGGTACTTTTTTAAACTTGTTATAAACTATATAAACGCTTCCGTAATTTCGGCGATCATTCTGTTCTTTTCCATATTCTTCATACGGATTCCTATACCAATGATATAGCTTGATATCTCTCCCGTTTCGAGATCGGCAAAATATTCCGTAAGGATTCCCGAAACTTTTTTCCCGCGAATGTAAATTCTATTGGTCTTACCGTCGAGCTCTGTTTTTTCTCCCGTCACAGATTCAATAACTCTCGCAACCGTTTTCCCTACATCCGAGGCTCTGAGTTTTTTCTGCCCGAATTCCCTGGACTGTTTTATGATACTCAGATAAATCCCGCCTTCGGGTGACACATATTTTTTCCGTCCATGTCCAACTCCCGCAGTCTGCGTTCTTGCAACGATTACCTTCTTATCCGTTATTCCCGTTATGACATTCATCTTTGCAGTCATATTGGTGGATTCAAGTTCATCGAAGATTGATATTTTATCCAATAGTTTTTTATTCTTCAGATATTTTTCTATAGCCTGAAGAGAGATGATGTCACTGCACTCTTCGAGCTTATAACCCTTATTCGTCACCGATTCTATCTGGTAGCCCGAATTCTTCAGATCGTTCACAGCCTTCCATACAGCATTTCTGGAAACGCCTGTTTCGGCAGTAAGTACCCTGCTGGAAACAAAATCCCCTTTATTCTGTTCAAGAATTTTCAGTACACTGTCTCTTGTTGACATCACACTTATCCCTTATAATCCGTTCTGTCCTGTTTCTTCTTCAAAAGTGCCGAAGTATCAAGTGCCGCCGGTGCAGCATTCTTAGAAGCCTTCTTGGCTTTCTTATCAGCTTTCCTCGAACGTTTAGCATCCGGAACAGGTACAGTATTCTGCTGAGGTACCATTTCCTGCTGAGGCATACTTAGTCCCGAAGAAATTCCTGAATTGACCGGCTGCCACTGTTCATTAACCGGTTCGGATGTCACATCTTCCGTTGGAACGACTCCCTGTCCATCAACTGTCTCCTTCTTACCGCCTCTGCCTGCAGCCTTTTTACGTCTCTTCATATCAGGCATTGACAGGTTAAATCTTCTTACGATTATATCAAACATAAGGAGCAAAAGAGCCGCCATTATGAGGAAATCCGTTATCTCCTTCTTTCCGACCTTCTTTACCCTTACCTTTCCGAATACCTTGTCCTTGACTGTAAGAATCTTACCGGTTTCATTCACATAATTTATGTATCTGTCATTCGATAAGAATCTGTATTCGTCTGAGAAATGAACAGTAGCGATCGCATTCTGCGATGATACCACTTCCCCATTCTCGCTTCTTCTGACATTAATGTTATATACTCCCGGTTCTGTCGGAGCAGTGCTTGCCGAGTAATGCCCCGGACTGTCTGAGGTAAACTCAATCCTCTCAGTCTCGCCTTGAGGTGAAGTAATAATACCTTCTATCTCTGTTTCTTCACCGAAATCTCCTGCTGTATATTGGATCAGAAGTTTTTCTCTGGATCTGTCTACTCTTACATAATCACCTGTACTGCTCTGCTGATAGCTTGTATAATCCAGCATTCTTCTCCACATTTCGGCATAATCCGTAAGTCCCACAAAATCTTCGTTCCATGTTCCCGATGCGGTACTGCACCAGCTTATGGTTCTTCCGAGACCGTACTGCCAGCTGCACAAGATAGGGTCTTCTTCATCACTTAATATGATCTCGGTTGCGGCAGGCTTTGAGCTTGTTGCGATATAACCGGTGATCATCGGAATACCGTCACCGTAAAGCCCTTTCACCAGATCATTTCCGCTCTTAACCGCAAGTTCATACTCACCCTCTTTGTAGTAAGTATTTCCCGACATATATACCTCTTCGGCAAAGATACGCGGAACTTCGGATGCTGAATTCGAGAAATAATATCTTCCTCCGCACTTATCGGCTATTTCCTTCAGCAGCTCGGAATCGGAATCTCCTCCAACCGCAATTGTTGATATTGTAATACCATTTTCGTTTGCTTTGCTTATAGACTCGGAAAAGTCTTTTGTCTCACCCTGTCCGTCTGTAAGAAGCAGTATATGCTTTATACCTGCGTCTACTTCGGAAATCTTATCGATAGCTTCAAGCAGTGCCGGCTGTATGGTTGTGCCGCCTCCCATAGGTATATTTCTTACCTCATTTATGGCATCATCTCTTACTTCACCGACTTTTGCTACTTCCTGAACCCAGGTGTATTTATCATCAAATGTAAGAACACCGACATAGTCTTCATCCATAAGGTTTTCTATTGCACCGATCGCCGCAGCAATGGCTATCGCAAGCTTGCTTCTTCCGTCAGCCTGACCTGTCATGGTATTATATTCTACCGGTGAAGACATGGAACCTGAATTATCCATAACCATTACCATGGCCATTGAAGGAGCTTCTGTAATACCCCTCGGTGTCATATCAACAGGAAGTACCGTTTCAAGCGGAGTTCCCCTGTATCCGCCCGGTGCGAAGCTTTCGTCACCGCCACAGACAATCAGTCCGCCGCTGTAATCCCTCACATATGTCTCAACGTTATTCAGGAATCCTTCCGGCATATCAGGTTTATAACAGTTATCCAGAATGATGGTCTTATAAGTAAGCATCGACTCTAAAGTATCCGGCATATTGATGACCGATACCGTAGTGACATCCTGGTTTATCTCTTTAAGCAGTGCCTCCATGCCGGTACTGTCCTGTGTGAGTCCCGACACAAGAAGAACCTTAGGAGATACGGATACCGTGCTTGCAACACTGTAAGAATCGTTCTCGGCAACCTGATCGCCCTCAGCATAAACAACTATATCGTTTTCTTCTATCGGATTTTCACCCGCTACGATACTGAAAAGATATGTGTTGCTTCCCGGTTTCAGATGGACCTCACTTGAAGCCTTATCCACACTGCCCTGACGGACACTTACCTTTGCATCCGTCTCATAGCTTGAATATATATTTACTACAAGGCTGTATCTGTCTCCCGGATACAGTCTTTCGGGCATCTCAGCCGATGATATATATACATCGTTTTTCTCTTCTGTCTCAATGATAACGCTGTCGAGTTCTATTCCCGCTCCGTCCAGAAGTTCTCTCGTCTTTGCTATATCTCCGAGAGTTTCCTGCCCGTCTGTAAGTATCACTATTCTTCCCGAATAGGAATCGGGAATCATGGCCGCTGCATTTCGAACTGCAGATTCAATATCGGTCGCAGTTGCGTCCGGATTTGTACCGAGTTCCAGGAATCCCGGCATATCCGTAAGGAACTGCTCTGACATCGCATCCCGGCCAAAAGTCAGGATACCGTACTCGTTACGTGGCGGAATATTCTTTAACTTATCCTTCAGATAATCCTCCATCTGCGGACGAAGCTCTGCCACCGAATGGGACATATCCACAACAAATATCGTTGCAGTTTTGTTTCTGCGTCCCGGAAGGTGAACACCTATGACGGAAAGCAGTACAAAAAGTGTAAGAATGATTCTCACAGCAAGCTGAAGACTGTTAAACTTCCTGTTTCTCCTTACAAATATGATCCAGTCTACGATAAGAAGAATAAGAACAACCACAAGAAGTATTCTTCTCAGACTGCTCATACTTACACCGGTCTTTTCAACATAACCCGGTACACTTGCCGTAGTCACTGTTCCGTCGCTTTCTCCCGCAGGGAAACGTACGGATATATATTCTTTTCTTCCGTCGGCGGAAACCTCGATGAGTCCGCTGTACTCTGCTTCACTCTTAAGTGAGAGCTTATCCCCGGTATCTTTACCTACATACTTTATAACCGCATCATCACCGGCAGTCGGACTTATCATAAGTTCATCACCGGCGGTTATATAAGGTGCATTTACAAAGCTGTTATCAGACAGGAAATCCACCGAATTTGCTATAAATACAGGAAATTCGGCCATAAGAGGAAATTCCGTATTCCTTATATCAAAACCTATGACTATCTCTCTGTGATTATTGTTGATACCGTAATATCCCACGCATTTATCATCAAGTGTGAGAAATTCCGTTGCCCAGTCCGGAAGATTATAGTAACTTACATCTCCCGCTCCGAAGCTGAATGAGGCAAGTCCTCTGGTAAGTTCGCTTTCCGAAGACTTTATATATCCGCCTTCGATTGTACCTGCCGCACTCTCTTTATCGTTAATGATCATACAACCGGAATCCAGGAAATTCTCCCTTCCGCTTTCGGAAAATACTATTCCTTTATCCGCTTCGGCAAGAGCACTCACATCGTCGAGTTTTATAAGTTCCTGTCCTGAAGCTGCCTTATATGCTTTTTCAAGATAAGTATTTCCCCTGCCGGTAAGATATGCCGGAACACTCGTTCTCGAATTAAGTATCGCATAGGAAATGTTATCTTCCTGGATAGAGTCGGACTGCATACCGCTTATCTCTGTTTTTACATATCCGCCTTCGGCCTTCACTCCTTTAATGATAACGGTTCTTCCGGTGTTCTGTTCAAGGTTCACGCTTCTGACGGATAAAAGATTATCCGAAGCATCATAGAAAGAAACATCAAGTGAAGAAGTCTCGCCTCCGTAAAGATATATATCTGCGGCTATATCATATAATCCCGCTTCCGTAACGGCTGCCGAAACCGAAAGCACTGCCGCATTTCCGACAGGTGCACCTATAACACGTACTTCGGCACCCAGATCCTCGGCGATGGTGCCGATACCCGATGCTCCTCCTCCGTCCGTATATATGATTATATGATCCACTTCAAGAGATTCGATAACACCTCTGGCATCACTTATAGTTCCTTCAGCATCGGTACATTCAATCGATGATATTGCTTTTCTGTTACGGATTCTATCCGTTGAATTGGCAACTACTATGGATGCCGAATCGCTAACCGTTATGACCGATAAACTTCCGTCCGAAGAAGCCGCATAATCGAGGATTTCCGAGATTGCACTGTCAAAGCGACTTTTCTCGGAGCCACTGAGTTCCTTATGCTTCATACTTCCCGACGTATCTATAACTATAAGTGTTCTTACCGAATGCTTACCCAGTCCTGTTCTGATAAAAGGAGACATGAGCGCAAGTACAAGAAGTATGGCAGCAAGTATCTCAAGTATCATAAGTATGTTCTTCAAAAGCTTCTTCACGAAACTCATACTGCTGCTGTTTACTTCCGCATTCTTCCACAGCATAAGAGACGGAACCATCATCTTCTTACCCTTTGGGCGAAGCATATATATTATGATTATTACAGGTACCGCTACAAGAAATACCAGCGGCCACATAGTACTAAATGTCATAAAGCCCTCTTAAATCCTCCAACAGAATTCTGCCGATTGTTCTGTCTGTCCGGCACAAATAATATCCGGCACCTGCTCTGTCGGCAGATGATCTGAGTCGCGTCATAAAATCTTTAAGCGCTCCGAGATATCCGTCAACCGTCAACCTGTCAAAGGTTGCCGATACCATTTCATCCGGCATCTCAATATCATGAAGTCTCGCCGCTCCCGTCTCGTCGATTTCAAGTTCTTCACGTGAAAGAACCTGAAGCAGTACCGGCTCCTGACGAAGATATCTCATAAATTTACACAGCTCTTCCTCTCCGTCGAGGAAAGCTTCGTCATAGAAATCCGATATGATAAATGTAAGGCCGTGTTTTCCCGTTGCAGCACGTTTCACAGCCTCTTTCAGGTCAACCTTTCCCTGTATGGTTATATTACGAAGGAAAGCTTCCAGTCTAAGCAGACCGAGACGCCCTTTCGGAAGCTTAAGTGTCCTGCCCGGATCGGCCAGATCCGTTACGGTAACACTATCTCTCTGCTTATTACATATATAGCAGATTGCCTCAGCAAGGCCGGCCATCATCTGATCCTTCGGACTGCCCCCGAAATCCATCGAAGCACTTGTATCCAGGAAGATATTGATACACCCCTCTCGTTCTTCCATGTACTCCTTGATATAGAGCCTGTCAAAACGTCCATAGGCATTCCAGTCAACATATCTCATATCATCGCCGGGTATATACTCCCTGAAACCCGAAAACTCCGTGGAACGCCCCTTGATACTTGAGCGCCTTCCGCCTTCATACTGAGTCACCGATTTATTCTTTATTGTAAAGCGCAGTTTGTCGAGTCCCGCCAAACCGTCTACACTGATCGTCCTCATATATCCACCTGACAGTTCTGTTCTTACTTACGTAAAATCTCTCTGATGATAGAGTCTTCGGATACCCCATCCGCAACAGCATCGAAACTTGTTATGATCCTGTGTCTGAGTACCGGATAAGCAACAGCCTCAATATCCTCAAATGATACATTCAGTCTGCCGTTCATAAATGCCCTTGCTCTCGAACATCTTATAATGTTCTGGGCCGCACGAGGGCTTACTCCTTCTCTGATATATTTATTAGGCTGATGTGTAGCCATAACTATATCAAGTATTCTGTCCATTACCGCATCGGCAATAGGAATCTCCTGAACCATTTTCTGTATCTCAGTAAGCATGGCAGCATCCATAATTCTTTCGGCTTTTCCTGCCGCAGTGCCTTCGGTAAGTCCCACAATGCCCTTAAGTTCCTCTCTTGTAGGGAACTCAACAAGAACTTTCATACTGAAACGGTCGAGCTGAGCCTCCGGAAGAGGATAAGTTCCTTCCTGCTCTATCGGATTCTGAGTGGCAAGTACAAAAAACGGTGATGGAAGCATGTAGGAGGTATCACCGACTGTAACGGTATGTTCCTGCATGGCTTCGAGCAGAGCCGACTGAGTCTTAGGTGTAGCTCTGTTGATCTCATCCGCGAGAACTATATTTGCAAATATAGGACCCGCCTCAAACTTAAATGAATTCCCTGTTTCATTTTTCACCATAATGTTTGTACCTGTTATGTCCGCAGGCATAAGATCCGGCGTAAACTGAATCCTCTTAAATGACATATTCATAACATTACTGATGGTCTGTACCAATCTGGTTTTTCCGAGTCCCGGCATACCTTCGAGCAATATGTTGCCGCCTGTCATAAGTGCCATGACTACGCTGTCAACAACATTCTGCTGTCCGATTATCTCCTTTGCGATTTCCTGTCTTACCCTTGTGATAAGGGCAGCGCCCTGCTCATAATTATTCATCTGCCAGACCTCCAAAATAATTCTTTATAACTTCCGACATAGTATCGGGATATCGTCCCTGCTCTATGCCCTCATATGCACTTTCCTGATATTCTCCGAGAACTGTACTGTACGGCACTTTTTCACCTTCCCACACAAGGCCGTTCTGTTCCTTAGAAAATTGTGAAGATGAATTGTCTCCGTACTTTCCCTGAAGATTCTTATCTATACTGATATATTCCTCATTAAAGTCATTTCCGACTTTTTGTCCGCTTCCTTCGCCTCGACCATTGCCCTGACCCTGGCCTTGGCCTTTGCCCTGACCTTCACCTTGGCCCTGGCCTTCGCCCTGACCCTGACCTTGTCCTTGTCCCTGGCCCTCACCCTGACCTTGACCCTGCTGTTGGCCTTGCTGTTGACCTTGACCCTGCTGCTGGCCCTGCCCTTGCTGGTTTTGACCTTGTTGCTGACCCTGGCCCTGCTGCTGGCCCTGGCCCTGCTGGTTTTGACCTTGTTGCTGACCCTGTCCCTGCTGGTTTTGACCTTGCTGCTGGCCTTGTCCCTGCTGCTGACCGTTCTGGTTGTTCTCGGCTTTTTGCTGTTCCTGTTTTGAATACTCCTGCATCATTTCTGATGCTTCCTTAACCGTCGTACTCGCATTTTCAGGAAGTCTTTCTGACATGTTGCCGAGTTCTCTCTGCATATCTCCCATCTTATAACCGAGTTTATCTTTTGCCTTCTTAAGAGCATTCTTATCTTTGGTCTTTTTCAAGTCCTGACGGGATGCTTCAAGAGATTCCTTCATATTCTTCAGAGCTTCCTTCTCCTCCGGAGAAATATCCATTTTACTTATCTCTTCAAGCTTTTCCTCAATCTTCTCTATTTCCTCAATTATCTCTTCTGCTTCAACCTTAGCCTCATGTTCCTCTTTAGCCTCTTCTCTTACTTTTGAAGGTATAAAGCCCGAGCCGATTCCTGCTGCTGTTATAAGCAGGAATATCAGAAGTTCTTTCCACGGAAGGAGTTTTCTCTGCTGTTTCTTATGCTGTTCCCTGAGATATGCCTCGCTCTGTCTGAGTGTCACTGCCGCATCCTCTATCTGCAGAGCCCTTACGCTCCCTTCCGGAATATCTTCACCTTTTCTTATTTCTTCAAATGCGGTGACCAGTTTTTCTTTAGTTCCGAAGCTGTCAAGATTAACCGCTGTCAAAATCGGATCTCCCCTATGTACTATTCCCCATATGAGGCCGAACAGAGCAGCTGCTCCTATAGCTATTATTCCCACAAGTTCCGCATAATAAAAGTGCCAGATAAGACTTAACAGCATACATACTGTAAGAATACCGGCACCTAAACACGCAAACCTGAGGACAGAGCGCATTATAATAACTCTGTCCTCATTTCTTCTTATATTGAGTACGAATTTTTTGATATATCCCCTGTTATCCATATATCACTCTCACATAAATTCTTATGCCTTTTTTACATTCCTGTCATTAAGCGGGTTGATTCTGTTTGCCGCCAGCTTAAGGAAAAACCATGCTAAAAGAAGCTGTACGATCACAGATAAGATCATCCATACATTTGAGTTACCGAGGAATATATTGTCGAATATTTCCTCAAGAAAATCCTCCGATGTAAGTCTCGTTAAAAAGAACACCACAAAGTTTACTACCGGATTCGCAAGCTGTAACGTAAATGTAGTCTTTAAGGCATTTTCCAATGCTGAACCATACGATCTCGAGAACACTATTGCAGCAATTATCATCGGAACAAATGAAAGTGCATACACAACAAAATATAATCCGAACGACATCATAACCGATGTAATCGTCTTCTTACATCTTGCAGAGCAATATACTCCGATACTTCCTGCAAAGATCGCGTATACCAAACTCAGTCCCAGGAACTCGAACAATACCATCCATGACAGACCTCCCACCATGAAAGATATCGCCATAAGCGGAATACTTGCGATAATAAATATCATAACTCTTATGACAGCAGACATCATTTTTCCGAACACAATAGAATTAAGTCCTGCTGTAGTTGTAAGAAGAGTATCAAGTGTTCCTCTCTCTCTTTCTCCTGATATAGACGACGCTGTTATAACCGGAATAGCTATAGCTATTATACCCAACTGAGTAATAGCAAGCGCCGGAAAGAAGAATACATAAGCCTGATATAATTCGGTATTGTCAAAATCCGATGAATATGAACGAAACGCCGAAAACATTAATAAGAAAATGATTCCGAGAATTGCTACATAGGCAAACAGTTCCCATGCCATCTTCATGCTTCTGGAGGTTACACGAAGATCCTTCTTGATAATAGGATTTATCTTAATTCTGTCCATTCATATCACCTCCGTTCTGCTGATATCCCATGTTATCGGGTGCCGCATAATTATTTTGTGCTCCGAAGTTATTCTGGGCTTCAAAGCTGTTCGTTGCACCAAAGTTGTTCTGTGTTTCATAGTTGTTCGGTGTTCCGAAGTTGTTCTGAGCTTCAAAATTGTTCTGGGCTCCAAAATTGTTTGGTGCTCCGAAATTGTTTGGTGCTCCGAAGTTGTTTGGTGCTCCGAAATTGTTTGGTGCTCCGAAGTTGTTCTGACTTCCGAAATTGCTCGGTGTCTCATAGTTATTCGGTGCTCCGAAATTGTTCGGTGCTCCGAAGTTATTCGAACCCTGATTTGCCATGGTCTGAACGCCGCCGGCTCTTCCTTCTGTTATATCCATAAAGATAGATTCAAGTGAATGCTCATCCCTGTGGAATCCTCCGACAAGAACTCCTCTTACCATAAGCTGACCCACAAGACTGTTGGCCATCTCATCCGAAGTGATTCCTGTCACTATAATCTCGTTAGATTTAACCGCCTCTATCTGAACATTAGGCTGTTCACGCATTATGGTCACTGCCTGTTCGATATCGGACTTAACTTCTATAATGAGCCTGCTGGCATCATTACCGATATTCAGGATATCTTTCATAAGACCGGCTGCAACAAGCTGACCATGATTCATGATTCCTATACTGTTACACATTTCCGATATATCGGCAAGAATATGGGAACTGATTACGATAGTCTTTCCCATAGACTGAAGATTCATCAGAAGCTCCTTCATCTCGACTCTTGCTCCCGGATCAAGACCCGATGACGGCTCATCCATAACAAGAAGTTCCGGATTATGAAGCAGTGCCCTTGCAACACAGAGTCTCTGTTTCATACCTCGTGAAAGAGTATCTACATAGACTTCCTTTTTATCTGCAAGATTAACAAGATCAAGAAGTCCGTTTGCTACATTTTCCGTTTCCTTATAAGTCATTCCGTAAAGAGAGCCATAAAACTCAAGGTATTCCTTAACTTTAAGGTTATCGTATACTCCGAAGAAATCCGGAACATAACCGATAGTTCTCTTAAGGTTCTTTATACCTGCGGAACCGCTTTCTCCGTTAACAACAACCTCACCTGAGGTCGCCTTAAGAAGACCGCATATAATTCTTATAGTAGTAGTTTTACCTGCTCCGTTCGGTCCTACAAATCCGAAGAGATCTCCCTTTGGAACATGAAGGTTAAGATTTGTAACTGCCCAAAAATTTCCATATTGTTTAAATAAATTATTTACATACAGCATAGTCCGTCCCCCTTACTTCATGTATACACAGGTGTAGGAGACTTCCTCACCGTTCTTAACGCTTAAGATATTTTCGCTTTTTCCGACACCTATGATAATCGGAGTCGTATTAGTCATATTACTTCCGCTATCACATACTATACTGTATAAAGTCTGTAAGACAGCATAATCGGAAGCCTTATCGTAGTTTCCGTTATCGTATTCCTTATAAACTACCTGACTTAAATCCGACGATGCCTGTATAACTCTGAGGTGATCACGTACATTTACCTCTTTTCCGTTCTCACAGCCTTCCATAAGATATGCCGTACCATACTGATACGCAATTATATATTTAAAATCTTTTCCGGTATTGTTTACTATTGAAGCAGAAGCAAGATCGTCCTTAACATCGAAAAATCCTGCTCTGTTTGTTTTTCCGTAAACCGCAAACGCTGCCTCATCAAAAACGGAACCCGGTTTATATGCCGCTCCGAGTCCGTCCGCAGTCTTCTTAAATGTAACACTCGCACCTGAATACGACCATCTTGCAAGGTTATATCCGGTATAGTACTGTGCATCCAGTCCTACATTCCAGATATCAGCTTTAGGTGAATATCCCGTAACCAAAGATATAACATTGTCACTTCCCGCTTTCTGTAAAGTCAGGGTTTTCAGCTTTAATCCCCTGACCGTAAATGTAATACTTATAAGGAACAGAAGGAACGTAAACAGAAGCGCAACGCCCGGAATGATTATCCAGCACTTCTCTCTCTTATTGATTTTCTTAAGGATCAGATAAAGAACAGGTCCTATGATAGCTATATATATCAGAATGACCGGAACCATTACACCCATACGTGTGTTAGCCGGTTTCTCCATAAGATTACCCATTCTGACAATACTGCTGTTATCCAGATTTATATCAGGCTGATCCATTATATAATTTGAATTTGCTCTGGAAGAATCATACATATTTGTTACAAAGTTTATGACTTCCTCATTCTTTGTTGCCTCATCATCCGATGAAGCTTTCTGATTCTTCAGATCCGCAAGATTAAAGTTAAGTGTATTGACGCTTCCGTTACCGAACATACGTGCAAAACCCACCTGACCGTATCCCGAAACATAAAAATCTCCACCGTACAACGAATCATTTTCAAGATGCTGTACCTTAAATTTGAATTCTTCACTTGCTATCTGCGGATATAAATATCCTTCACCTTCACCCAGAGATTGCTTTATCCCCGTAAAATCACTTGAGAAGCCCGAGAGTGTCTTAACACTGTCTCCTGTTCCGATGATAAGGACACCTCCGTTATCAACCCAGCTCACTACAGTATTCACTGCGTCCGTTGAAAGAACAGAAGTATCATAATCGTTGATAATAAGAAACTTATTGTTGGCAATCTCGCTAACTATATTGTCAGCCTTGAGGTTGTTAAGCTTTATATTGTACTCCCCTGTAGATATCCATATATTCCTTCCTTCACAATCCAGAAAAGACAGCTTATCTGCCGAGTCAGACAGAACAGCAACATTCATTCTGTAATTTTCCTTGGTAAGGACATTGTTAAAGACTTTACTATATACGATAGAATTTCTGCTGTTTCTGATAATAACTTTTAAAGAAAACGGAGATCCCGAATTATAGCTTGTTTTCTCTTCGGGAATTTTGAACTCTATAGTTTTTGTATTTTTTTCAGGCAGGGAGACATCCTGGATATAGTTTGACTTACCTTCGTCAGAATAACCATCATCTCTGCTGATCTCAACCGAACCTGAGAAATCTTTCCCCTTGTTATAGACATCGACACTTACCTCATAACACTCCGTATCCGGGTTTTCGGTAACTTCGACATTTACTTCATACTCATCTTCCCCATCCGCATATACAGTCGTATTGGGTATAAATACCCCTATCAGTAATACGATAAGTGTCAGCAGAATTATGGGACTTTTAATCTTCATCAATAAGATCCCCCTAAAAAAATTTGATAAAATAAACTCTCTATGTTAAAATCCTCTGCAGAGCAGAATAGGTAATCGCGGCTCCGCTTCGTGCGGAGGTGAGGAAAGTCCGGGCTTCACAGGGCAGGATGCCGGATAACGTCCGGTGGAGGTGACTCCCAGGAAAGTGCAACAGAAAGTATACCGCCACAGCTTTCGCTGTGGTAAGGGTGAAATGGCGAGGCAAGAGCTCACCGCATGTCTGGCAACAGGCATGGCATTGTAAACCCCATCCGAAGCAAGACCATATTTGGACCATTGGCTGCCCGTCAGATGCCGCAAGGTGTCAGGTTCATGGTAGGTCGCTTGAGTTCTGTGGTAACACAGTCCCTAGATAGATGATTACCCCCGACATAACCCGGCTTATAGTTCTGCTCTTTTTTTGTTGCAAATTTTATGGGTCCTCCTCTGCTTCGCAGAGGCAATCCCGTGGTTTATAATGTTAAGCCATGCTCGTTCCTCGCATGTCTTGTTTCCTTGCCTTCGGCAAGTAAACGCGCTGCTCCGCAGTCGCACACCCTGTCGCTTCGCTCCAGGGCCACGGGGCCCTCCTCTGCTTCGCAGAGGCGATCCCGTGGTTTATGGTTTATACTTTAAAACATCCGCCGCCTATAAACTCGCGGAGAAGGGAATTCACCGGTACCATCTGGACATCAATACCAAGGAAGTAATCCAGGAATTTAAGCAGTCTTTTTGCTTCATAGAATTCTTCCGAATCCTGCGGAACAGAGAAAAGAAGCGGCTCAACAAACTGCTTTATGGCACTCAGTTCATATATCAGCGCGGAATTTATCATAGTGTCGGCCTCTTCCTGGAACGGGAAGATATTCTTCTCTTCACCTGCACGTACGGAAGGCCACATATTTATGGTTCTCTGCGCATCATTTCCTCTTGTTCTTGCATCACGTACGATTCTTCTGAGAAGCCTCGTATCTGTTGTCGATATCCTGTTATGTTCATCAATATTAAGCTGCGTAAGCGCACTTATATATATCTTGTAGCATGCCTCAGCCGGAAGACTTTCCGTACTTTCCGGATTCAATGCATGAATTCCTTCCACAACCAGAACATCTGTTTTTTCAATCTTAAGCTTACTTCCTCCGAAAATCTTTTTACCGACCGTAAAATCAAATGTCGGCATGTCCACTTCTTCTCCTCTGAGAAGAGCTGACATGGATTCGTTGAACAGCTTCAGATCCATGGCCGCAAGGCTCTCAAAATCATACTTTCCGTTTTCGTCTCTCGGAGTTTCATCCCTTTCCTTAAAGAAATTATCCATAGCGATAGGATGAGGATGAAGACCGTGAGCCTGCAGCTGTATACTCAGTCTGTTGGAGAAAGTTGTCTTTCCCGAAGATGAAGGACCTGCAATAAGTACTATCTGCTTACCGCCGTCTTTTATCTTATCCGCAATCTCGGCAATCTGTTTCTCCATAAGAGCTTCCTGAACCAGCATAAGGTTATTGGTTCCGCCCTGAGATATTATATTGTTAAGTCGTCCCACATTTGTTATACCGAGCGCATTTCCCCAGTCTTCCGACTGTCTGAGCACATTATAAAGCTTCTTCGGTGCAACATAAGGAACACATTCAAGTGTTCGTCTGTCAGGGATTACAAGTACCAGTCCGTCTTCATATCTGACCATATCAAATCCCTTGATATAGCCGGTAGACGGAAGCATGTATCCGTAGAAATAATCCGAATAACCGTTAAGCACATACATATTAGTCTTCGAAGTTCTTCTGTATTTGAAGAGTTCCGCTTTGTCCAGCATTCCTCTTGAAGCAAAATGCGCGATGGCGTCTTCCGTACTGACACTCTTTTTCTCTATCTTGATATCAGCTTCAACCATACGCTTCATCTCATCTTTAATCTTAACGATGAGTTCATCCGTTATTTCGACTTTACCGCCATCCACATTATTGTTTATACAACAGAAAAAGCCCTTGCCGAGTGAATACATAACATTAACAAGGTATTCTCCTTCTTTCTGATCCATCACTGTATCAATCGCACTGAGCATAAGAAGGATCAGGCTTCTCTTATACATATCGAAACCTACAGCAGAGTCGGGCGTGATAAACTCAAGTTCACATCCCGTACTGAGTTTTCTTGTCAATTCTCTGAGTTTTCCGAGTGACCTTGCCGCAAAATAATTTCTGCTGTCTTCCTTGTATACTTTATCGGCAATCTCACCCACTGATATTCCCGATGCTTCGGTAAGATGCTTTATACTTCCGTCAGACATTCTGACGTCTATATTAATCATTTTCTCCTTTGCCATGATTCACCCCCAGAACATAGTCCCTGGCCTTTTCTGCCAGATGTAAGCTATGTCTTATTATTTCCAGTCTTTCAGTTGCTTTATCTCCCACACAGCTGTCAAGCCTTTCAGTCAGGGCCTTCTTTTTTTTAATATCCGATTCCAAAAAATCCGTAAAAATGCGTGTCGGATGATCCAGCATATATTTTCCGTATTCATCATATATGTCAGTAAGGTCTGATTTTTCAGATATAAAATCCTTCTCTCCGACATATTCTACCCGCATTATATTATATAGTTTTTTTTGATCTTCTATCATTATTTCTTGTTTAATAATATATTTATTATTTCTTAAATACTCTCTCACCATCGGTATATCCGATTGCGGTGAAAGTACAAGCTCATATCCCGGAGATATGACTTCCCTGCCGCCTTCTATGATAGAGATTATAAGACTTCCGCCCATTCCCGCTATCACTGCGGCATCAGTTTCTCCTTCAGCCAGAGCCCCGAAACCGTTTGAAAGTCTCAGTTCGATTTTACCTTCAAGTCCGGCCTCACGGACATTTCGCCTGCCGATCTCAAGAGGACCGGCGGCAACGTCCATTGCATATACTTTGGAAGCTATACCATGTTCGGCAATATATATGGCAGTGTATGCGTGATCGCAGCCTATATCCGCAACCCTCTTACCCGGTGTCACCATTTCGGCAACCGCTATCATTCTTTCCGATAAACCTGCCATTAAAATCTCCTCACAATCCCGTGGTGTTACTCAAGCAATCCCGTGGTGTTACTTCATGTCAATCTGAGCTTCTTCGAAGCTCATCTTGTAAGCCTTGCTTCGCAAGTCTTTGCGCTGCTTCGCAGTCGCACACCCTGTCGCTTCGCTCCAGGGCCACGGGGCCCTCTTCTGCTTCGCAGAAGCAATCCCGTGGTGTTACTCTAAAAACTCTCTGAGTTTTCTTGAACGGCTTGGATGTCTCAGTTTTCTGAGAGCCTTCGCCTCAATCTGTCTGATACGCTCTCTTGTAACGTTAAATTCCTTACCTACTTCTTCAAGTGTTCTTGAACGTCCGTCATCAAGGCCGAATCTGAGTCTGAGAACTTTCTGCTCTCTGTCTGTAAGAGTATCAAGAACTTCTGCAATCTGCTCCTTAAGGATAGCTGATGCAGCTGCCTCTGACGGCGCCGGAACTTCATCATCCGGAAGGAAGTCTCCGAGGTGGCTGTCTTCCTCTTCACCGATAGGTGTCTCAAGTGATACAGGCTCCTGAGATATCTTCTGGATCTCACGAACTCTGTCTACTGGCATATCCATTTCTTCAGCAATCTCTTCCGGACTCGGCTCTCTTCCGAGTTCCTGAAGAAGCTGTCTGGATACTCTTGTAAGCTTATTGATTGTTTCAACCATATGAACAGGGATACGTATAGTTCTTGCCTGATCGGCAATAGCTCTTGTAATAGCCTGTCTTATCCACCATGTAGCATATGTTGAGAACTTATAGCCTTTTCTGTAATCAAACTTCTCAACAGCCTTGATAAGACCCATATTTCCTTCCTGAATAAGGTCAAGGAAGAGCATACCTCGTCCCACATATCTCTTTGCGATACTTACAACAAGACGGAGGTTGGCCTCAGCAAGCTTCTTCTTAGCTTCCTCATCACCGTTCTCCATTCTCTGTGCAAGTTCTATCTCTTCATCTGCCTCAAGAAGAGGAACCTTACCGATTTCCTTAAGGTACATACGAACAGGATCTTCGATACTTACACCTTCAGGAACAGACATATCGATCTGCTCGAGATCGATTTCTTCCTCATCATCGATCACGAAATCCAGCTCATCTACAGGAGGCATGTCATCCTCATCTTCAGTGATAACAAGAACATCTACACCGTTCTTCTCAAAGAAATCAAGTGCCCTTGAGAAGTAGTAAGGTGCCATCAGCTCCTCACTTCCCTTAAGATATTCAATAAGTTCATCATCCTGAATAACATTCTTTTTCTTTCTTGCTATTTCAAGAATCTCAGCCATCTTCTTATTAAAAAGCTCTTCTGTTTCAGGAGAATGCTCAGCTGCATCTGCTCCCTTCTTCTCTTCAGCGAATTCACCTTCGAATTCTTCTGCTTCTTCGAAGTTTTCCGAAATTTCAATCTCATCTACAGGTTCTGCCTTTGCCTTTTCTGCCTTGGAAGTTTTCTTCTTTGCCGGTTCTTTCTTGGCTGTTTCCTTCTCAGCATCCTTCTTTGCAGTAGTTTTCTTTGAAACAGTCTTCTTTTCGGACTCCTTCTTAACAGTCTCTTTCTTTGCTGTTTCCTTCTTTGCTGCCTTCTTTGGCATTTCTTCGTCTTCTGCTTTTACCTTTTTTGTGCTCATAATTTTTCTCTCCTCTAAAGCTTTATAATAAGGTTTCTAAGTTCATTCTTTTTTCTGGCAAGCTCTATCTGGCTTCCTGTACCGGAACGCTGTGCCTTCTCTATGTTATTTATCTTGACCTTTTTGATTATGTCCGTCAACGCTTTCGCCATTTCCTCCGGACCTGTCTCAAAGTCAAAACTCCTTGTCATCATTGCGGTAACCCGTTCCTGAAGATCCGCATCTTCAAATCCGTTGAGTATAGCCGCGGGATTTACAGCACCCTTTTCTCTGTATTGGGCAAATACCGCCGCAGCTACTTTTCCCGTTCCTTCCTCTGTGAAGTCTTCCTCTGATATCACTCCCTTAAGCTTATCGAAAAGCTCCGTGTTGCTTATCATAAGGGACATCAGATATTCCTCAGCTTCAAGATTAGGATTCTTATCTTTTACAGAACGCATTTCACGCCTATCTTCATATGAAACAGGCTTTGTCTCCTGCAATCCCGAAAGGCCGATCTTCGTCACAAGCTTTTTAAATTCTCCCGCATCGCACCGATAACGGGCAGCTACGGATTCTACATAGTTAGTCCTTTCCGTAGGATCTTCTATTCCAGCCAGGACTCCCGCAGCACTGTGCATGAATTTCGTTTTTTCATCAGGATCAGACAAATTGTATCCCGATGCCATCGTATCAACTTCAAATATTCTGCCCGGAATCGCATCTCTTATACGTTCCTCATATGCATCCTTACCCATGTTCTTGATGAATTCATCCGGATCCTTATAAGGTGCAAGGGATATGACCTTCTGGATCATATCATGATTCCTGAGAATCTCTATCGCCTTCATCAGAGCCTTTTGCCCGGCCCCATCATTATCATATGCAAGGTATACTTCATCGGTATATCTCTTTATAAGTCCTGCCTGGGTCTCCGTAAATGCAGTACCCAGAGAAGCTATGGCATTATCGAAGCCCGCCTGATGCTGAGCTATTACATCCATATAGCCTTCGCAGAGAATAACTCCTCTTCTCTTGGATTTTCTTGCTATATTCATGGCGAAGAGATTTCTTCTTTTACTGAAGACATCCGTTTCCTTGGTATTTACATACTTTGGAAGTCCGTCTCCCATGACTCGTCCGCCAAATGCGATTATCTTATCATTTATATCCGCTATCGGAACCATGACTCTGTTCCAGAACACATCATGTACTCCACGTCTTTCATCTATCTCTATAAGTCCCGCATCACGCAGGATTTCTTCGGAAAATCCCTTGGACTTAAGATATTTGAAAAGATCATCACTATATATGTCCGCGTATCCGAGACCGAACTTCATAATGGTCTCATCCGAATAGCCCCTTTCCCGGTAATACTTATAAGCATTACTTCCTCTGTCTGTCTTGGTAAGCAGATAATGGAAATAGGCCGCTGCCATCTTATTTGCTTCAAATATAGAGGCCTTCTTGCTTATCTTGGCCTTTTCAGCCTGGGAAAGCTCTTTCTCCGGAAGCGTGATGCCTGCTCTTTTTGCGAGGAACTGTATAGCCTCCTGAAATGTGAAGTTCTCATACTTCATAACAAAGGTATATACATTTCCACCTGCACCGCATCCGAAGCAGTGATACATCTGTTTTTCCCGACTCACGGTAAAGGACGGTGTCTTCTCATTATGAAACGGGCAGCAGCATTTATAAGAATTACCTGCTTTCTTAAGCCCTGTATATTCTGAAATGACATCGACTATATCGTTACGCGTTCTTACTTCTTCAACTATTTCATCCGAATAGAACAATTATTTTCCCTCTTCTATGTTAACTCTTGATGTACATTGCTATACGATGCTCCAGCTTCTCGGTATGTAAAGCTCCTGGAACTTCTCTACAGCAAAGTTATCCGTCATTCCCGCTATGTAATCACACACAACCGTAACCTTATCTTCACCCTCATTCAACATGAGTTTAAACTCATTCGGCATTTCTTCGGGCCTGTCCATATAATAACCGTAAAGGATTTCAAGTATCTTTGCGGCCTTTACCTCTTCGGCTTTAACTACCGGATTTGCATACATGGCCTCAAAAAGGTATTGCCTCATATTATATAGAGCAGTCTTGACATCCGGATCCATATCGATCACCGGTTTATCCATGGAATGCTCAACCACGCTGAGAATAATGGTATTGATCCTGTCTCTGGTCGAATGTCCGAGGATATTCGTACATTCTTTCGGAAGCGCATCCTCATTCAGAACACCGGCTCTGATCCCGTCATCTATGTCATGATTTACATAGGCGATCTTATCGGCAATCCTCACAATCTTTCCTTCGAGCGTAGACGGATTCAGGCTCGTTTTGTGATTTCTGATACCGTCACGGACTTCCCACGTAAGGTTCAGTCCCTTTCCATCCTTCTCGATTCTTTCAACAACTCTTACACTCTGCTCGTTATGACTGAAGAGCCTTCCGCTGCACGCTGTAAGAGTTCTCTCTCCGACATGTCCGAACGGAGTATGTCCGATATCATGCCCTAAAGCTATTGCTTCCGTAAGATCCTCATTGGCCCTGATAGCCTTAGCTATAGTTCTGGCCAGCTGCGCAACTTCAAGAGTATGCGTAAGGCGGGTTCTGTAATGATCCCCGTAAGGTGCCAGAAAAACCTGTGTCTTATGCTTCATCCTTCTGAAAGACTTGGAATGGATGATCTTATCCCTGTCTCTCTGATAGGCAGTTCTTATATCACATTCCGTATCCTCATAATCCCGTCCCCTTGTCTCATCACTTTTTGACGCAAATTCGGATAATCTTTCATGCTCTTCTTTTTCAAACTTTTCTCTTATCGTCATAATCTCACCTCGTAAAGATATAAAACGCATAAAAAAAATGTCTCTAATACTGTTATTCTACAAAACTGCTAAAATCACTCTTTTTTTATAGCAATTTTCCTAAATATTTTTTTCGAAGCAGCGTATATCATTCAAAAAGATGTTTATATACGTTATTCATTGCTTATAATAAATGTATCTTTAAGTGAAGGGACGTATATTATCATGAAAAGATTATCTACTATTCTAATTCTGATTCTTGCCCTGGTACTTTCCTCCTGCGGAAAGACGGAAGCCACCACAGAGGAAACCGTTACCAAGTATAACGTTGACTACTGTGGCAGCAGGGAATGCTATATCGGAGCAAAGGACTCATATTCACCCGGAAAAGAAGTGAAGATGTACTACGATGAAAGAATGATCTCAACAGACACGAATTACTCCTTTTACCTGGATGACGAAAAGCTGAGTGCAAGCTATAAAGAGGGGAAGGGCTTCCTGATAAAATTCACGATGCCCGATCATGACGTAAAACTTGAAGTAGATACCGTTAATTCAATGGAAGAGCTCAGCACAGAAGAAGCCACGGAAGCACCGGGCGGAACTGATTCACCTGCTTCTGACGGAACAGATCCGGTCACTGTAGCCTACGCCTCAGATGTAGCTGCAGATAAGAATAATGCCGTATCAGTCGACCTTTCAACCGGAGATACACATGCGTCTTTAGTATTCAGTACTTCCAGGGAAGTAAAAAATATACAGATACTGAGGCTTAGCTTAACTGATGTTGATTCTGACGGAAATGCAACATTTTCGTACAGCATTGCTCATAAGGAAAATGCTATAACCCCGGACAAGCCTCTTGTGGTAGATGTTACATTCTGGGGTGATATGCCTGAATACGGAATAGCTTACACCGATTCCGATACAGGCAGTACAGGTTACTATATAGTAAATGTAAGCGGAATGGATGGTTCCGTCAGCCTGTCTCCTATTGAAGAAAAGTATCTTTCGGAGACTGCTCCGGATAATACAGATTCAACAGGTTCATCCTCAGACAAAGCAGATGCAGCCATGTCATATTATAAAGATATAATCTACATGTATAAAGAAGCCCAGACCAACGGTTATGTCGACCACGATCTCTGGAGCAGTCTTAATATGTATTCCTGTCTAGAAGGATATGGCTGGCCACAGAGAGATTCCTCTGACGAAGTTACTTATTCTATCTATGATATCAATAAGGACGGCATACCTGAGCTTATAATCTCTTTCTTCGGATATGTTGCGGATATATATTCCTACGATGGAACAAGGGGAGTTGAAGCTCTGTCCCGTTCCTACAAAGGATCCATATCCATCTATGAAGACGGACTTATATGCGTTGAAGAACCAGATACTGATTCTTATTCCACCAGCTGGCACAAATTAAATCCTACAATCGGACGATTCCTTCCTACCGTCGAAAACATCACATATTTTAATGATGACGGAAGCATAGGCAATGAAAGTTACTATGATTACTCCACAGAAGATTCCTGGGATGAAATAAATGGCGCCTATAAGCAGACAGGTCTTATACCTGTATGGGCTTATGAATGGGGCGACGAGATCACATCCGATGAATACTTCTCGAGAATATCCGATGCGGAAAAAGTGAAAGACTTCCCACAGACCGGACTGATAATGGAGTTTACAGGTTTTTAAATAGTATACGGACGCTCGAGCATTGAATATTACTTACGGCTCTGAGTCATAATGTCCGGTTGTATATTACAAGTAGAAAAAAAGGCGTATCCACATCGGGGATACGCCTTTTAAAATTGTCATCTGTATGAGCGATCAGCTC
>DEFA01000032.1:0-22264 GCA_002350525.1 Lachnospiraceae bacterium UBA2864
AGCGAAGCGAAAGTGGTGGGAGTATGTCACGGTTATAAGAAATAAGGCTTCCGTATAATTGGGGCTGAAAGAGATATAAGGATAAACATTTGGAAGATAAATATAATTTACAGAGATTTATAAAAGAACAGCAGAGAGATTATTCGACAGCCTATGTTGAGATATCTCAGGGGAGAAAAAGATCTCATTGGATGTGGTGGATATTTCCTCAGATTGAAGGGCTTGGAATGACTGCGACTTCTCATAAGTATTCGATTAAGAGTATAGAAGAAGCAATCGCATTTCTCGCGCACCCATATTTAGGGAAGAACATAAGGGAAATATCATCAGTTCAAGCCACTGCTGTATTAAAAAAGTATATGGAAGATTTTTAAGAAGGGGATAAATTTGAGTAAGGTTTTAGTTATACCGGATGTCCATCTTAAAACATGGATATTTGATAAAGCTGTTAAGATAATAGAAGAAAATGAGTTTGACAATATAGTCCTGCTTGGAGACCTGGTTGATGACTGGGATCAGGAACTGAATATAAAACTATATAAAGAAACTCTTGATAAAGTTTATGATTTTGTGACTAGGTATCCTGAAACATTGCTATGTCTTGGGAATCACGATGTCAGTTATCTGTGGGAGGCTTTTGAGACAGGCTATTCAGTTTATGCACGGAATACAGTTGTAGATGGAATTAATAAAATAATGTATGCAATGCCTGCTGATAATGTAGGATTTATTCATAAGATAGATAATGTTTTGTTCAGTCATGCTGGGCTGACAGAAAGATTTCTTATAACTAATTTTGGTTATGGCGAGAACTTAGGGATAGAATATATATTGCGGCAGATCAATCAGATGGGTATGGATAAATTATGGAACGATCATTCTCCTATATGGGCGCGTCCTCAGAATAGTCAGATGAGAATGTATCCTCCAGATATGCTTCAGATTGTCGGACATACTCCGGTAAAGGGGGTTGTTCAGGAAGGAAATCTTGTATCTACGGATAATTTTTCTACATATCGCGATGGAACTCCTATAGGTGATGAAAAATTTATATGGGTCGATACAGAAAAAATGGAGATTATTATTTTGGAGTAGTAATTATGGGAAGAAAAGAACAAATGAGGGAAGTGGCTCAGAAACATACGGAGACCATGGATAAAATGTACTCTGAGCAAGTAAAGATAAGTGTCTCTAATACACACATATATGGAGTTGAGTTTAATAGAGAAAATGTAGATGGAAAAAGCGCTGAGTTTACGCTTGAACAGTCGTATACTCAGGATAGTGTTATAAGGAATGCGGAAAAAGGGAAAGTAGCAGTGCTTAATTTTGCAAGTTACAGACATCCTGGTGGCGGATTCATAAATGGAGCGATGGCTCAGGAAGAAGCTATATGTCACGATTCATTTTTATATAATGTAATTCGTGAGTTTGGCGAATACTACGAGTGGAATGAAGCCAATTATAATATGGGGTTATATAAAAACAGAGCTCTATATTCTCCGGATGTCTATTTTTTCAGTAAGGATGGGTGTGATTTTGTCAAAGCAGATGTAATAACATGCGCAGCACCTAACCGTTCGGTGATTTTTAAGGCTAAGAGGTTTTCTGAAGATGATAATGGAAGAGCACTTAAGGATAGAATAAGATTCATAAGGGATATTTGTGATACAGAAATGGTGGATACACTCATCGCTGGTGCATTTGGTTGTGGTGTATTTGCGCAGAAACCTGAGATGGTAGCTCGATACTTTATAGAACTATTTAAAGATACTACTGTAAAAAATGTTATATTTGCAGTTCCGCCTGATCGAAATTATGATGCTTTTCAGAAAGAACTGAGTAATGTTTGATAGAAATAAATAAAGCTTACCGGAGAAGGGAAGGATTATGGATGACAGACTGAAAAAACAATTGGACTTTTCTCTTGAGATTGATAAGGAAAAGAATGTTTTTCGGCAAACACATCTCTCGGAGCATGGGAGAAATGAAAATGATGCCGAGCATGCGTGGCATATGGCAATAATGGCATATCTACTTCGAGAATATGCGAACGAGGAAGTGGATATTGCAAAAGTCATGCTGATGTGCCTCATTCATGATATTGTGGAAATTGACGCTGGAGATACCTATGCGTATGATACAGAGAGAATCGCAACTCAAAAAATCAGAGAGGATGCCGCAAAGGAAAGAATCTTTTCCCTGCTTCCTGATGATCAGAAAGCAGAGATGATTTCGTTGTTTGACGAGTTTGAAGAGTATCAATCGCCAGAGGCAAAGTTTGCCCATGCAATGGACAATTTGCAGCCCCTCATCCTGAATAACAGTAATGATGGAGGAGACTGGAAAGAACACGCAGTTACAGCTGAAACAATCTACAGCCGACAGACAAAGACAAGGTTGGGATCAGAAAAGCTATTTGAAGTAACGGATCAGATTATTCAAGAGAATATTAAAAAGGGGAATCTGTCCGAATAAATATAAATTCTCGTTTGTCGAAATGAACATTCGTACTATATCTCGGAAGTAATTTAACTAAAATGTAAAGAGAAAGTCTCCGTAGATTCTTTGATAACTTTATTCTACTCGTTATAAAGTTTTAAGCTTATTCAAAATTATGGAAAATAGAATGGATATATATAAATGTACAATAGTAGATATTGCTTATTATGAAAATGAGAAACAAGTTATAGTTAATGTGGATATTCAAGATGATATCATTGAAATGAGTTGCGAAGTGAACGGTATATGCTTTTCATCCTCCGGTGAGTATTATTTTGATACATTTCAATCATTGAGGGATCGACTTCTGGAACTTGGGTATGGAATTAAATGTAATGGTTCAAGAATAAATGCAATTCAATCAGGAATGAGGGGATATAGCGAGAATATATATCTTGTGGAAATCGGAAAGCAAGCATTAAACAAGGATATATTCCGTATCTGGGATTATGCAGACATAAAAGATTTTCCATCGACGGACGAGCAAAAGATATATGCAAACAAGTGGTATAAAAGTTTGGATCCAAGTGTTGTGATAGATAAAAACATTATAACAAGTTTTTGTCCTGAAACCGCTCCGTTGGTTGCTATTTCCTTACTGGAAATGCTTGTTGGAAAAGAAAAGGCCGAGATTGTTGCTACTGCAATGGGATTTCAACTAGCAAAATTATAGAAAGAAACTAGGTGTAAAACATTAAAGTACAAAATGTTTTTATCATGATGAAAAAATAGTAATCTGCTGCAAATTCATCTACTAATTATGTTGCAAAAACGTATTATATGTATTACAATCTAAATATAAAACGATTGTTATATACATGAACAGGAGGTGCGATATGCCCAATATTATGCCTATATCTGAATTGAGAAATTATACAAAGGTTGTGAATAATGTTAAATATGGAAATCGTGTTTATTTAACAAAAAATGGATATGATCAAGTTACTATGATTAATTCCAAAGAGCTTGATGAAATAGAGAAAGAACTTGCTTTATATCGCTTTAAGCTTGAGATGGAAAAGGGCGAAAGATCAATTCTTGAAAGTGGTACTATTTCATCAGAAGATTTAAAGAAGGAACTTGAAATCTAACATATGAATAAACTTGAATATTCAGATCTTGTAAAAAGAAAAATGAAAAAACTAAAAATATGGCTTACAGATCATTATGATCTGGATACTGCCAAGAGTATTCTGTCTGAAATGATGACTGATGCTGACAGATTAAAAGAATATGAAGAAAGCGGAACTAGTATAGCAGAAACTTATGGGATAGAAACAGATTATTGGTATCTTTTCACACATCAGCATTATTTGGTATATAGATTTGAGATTGGTAAAGTGACTGTAGTTCAGATGTTTAATGAAAAAGAAGATTTTATGATGAAATTGTTTGGAATATCTGGGCGTACTCAAGAATCAATAGATTACTGGGGAGAATAAGAAGCGATTGAAAAGTCGCTTATTGAGTTTAATCGGAAGAAACCTTACCAAGGCATTATGTAATATATGATTTTTTACGACCGCTATGAGATATATTTTTCATGGCGGTTTTCCATATTTTATTAGAGCTCTGGCATTTATTCTTATTGCCTGTGGCAATAGAACGGAAGAGTGCACATCATTTCCCTTGTATTTTGCCTTATGGGGATTTTACAAGGGAAAGTTTATATATAAGGGTATGGAACTATTTAAGATATTCATTAGGAATTGAAAAGTGTCTTAAAGTGTAGGAAACGGATATTGAGATTCATGGGAAACGTGATAAAATTCCCTTAATCGCAAAGAAATAATGAGATTAAGGGAATTATAATAATTTATAATGGCAATGGGCATCTATATGATGGTTCAGAATTGTTGTGGAAGCATGGTTTCGGGAATAGATATCATTGCGGTTCTTTTGGTGATAATACTTGGTACTGTTATTTGGAAATTTCCAGTTAAACGTAGCAATGGGAGTTGATTTTCTTGGCATAGAAAATCATCAGGAAAAGTGAGTTGGGGAAAATGAAGCGTAAGATTGTAATAATCTCTGTAATTGCAATTATTCTTATAGTACTTTTGTCAACAATTCTATGCTTATCACAGTTTCATTTTGATTTTTCACAGGATTACAGAAGTATAGAAGGATATGAAAATATAGTTTTCAAGGATCCAAAGAGCGGTCAGTGTTTTCGATTATGTGCTTGGGGATTACTGATAACAGATAGTCCTGATGAATTCGAGGATCATCGAGATCTTGTATCGTCTTCCGAATATCAGTTATTAGTTGAGAATACTGATGCTGAAAATATATGGCAAGTAGTTTCCACTCCTGATGGAAGATACATTTTGTATGTTGAGATAATAAATGTTGGCACAGGAGCAACAACAGATGAAGATGAAGTATATTACAGAGTTTATTCGATAGAAGATGGCACGAGCACAACCATTTATTCCGGTTACAGACAATTCCTGCTGGTTGATTGGAAATAACTGTCAGATGTCGGTAAAATCGGAAGATACATATATAGACTCGGAGATTCCAGCAGATTAGAGCAGATGTAGGACATATTCTGAGTGAATTGTGCAAGAGAAAGATTATCTTTATACTAAAACTACCAGGAGAAGAGTTGTTTATAACAACGAAGCTTTGGAACAGCTCTCACAGCTATGATCTTACAATGAGTTCTTTTGAAGAGTCATTACAGAAGCTTGGCCTTGACTATGTGGATCTGTATCTTATCCATTGGCCGAATCCGGCACCTTTCAAAGACCATTGGGAAGAGGCGAATGCCGAGACCTGGAAGGCTATGGAAGAGTTATATGAAGCAGGAAAGATCAGAGCAATCGGAATCAGTAATTTCAGACAGCAACATATAGATGCGCTTCTGAAAACAGCAAAGATTAAACCTATGGTTAATCAGATAAGGTTATGTCCGGGAGAAACTCAGGATGATGTTGTAGATTACAGCAGATCTCAGGGGTATGCTTCTCGAGGCATACAGCCCTCTTGGAACCGGGAAAATATTTGATGTTCCCGAAATGCAGGCGCTTGCCGAAAAGTATGGCCGCTCAATTGCGCAGATATGTATCAGATGGAGTCTGGACAGAGGATATCTTCCGCTTCCGAAATCTGTTACTCCGTCAAGAATAGAAGAAAACCTTAAGGTTTTTGATTTTGAACTTGAGGAAGCGGATGTACAGCTTATCGCAGGACTTAAGGGCTGCGTTGGCTTATCCGGTGATCCTGATACTATGCTGTTTTAATACAACTATCGTTTTTGATACTTTTTGGGTGAAGTCCCTACAATCTTAGAAAATGATCTGGAAAAATTCGAATAATTATTAAAGCCTGAATTATAACAGGCGGATAAAGGTGTATGACCCTTGCGCAGCAGATGCTGTGCAAGGGTTATTTTCTTTATCAGAATAAAATGCTGAAGAGGTATTCCTGTAAATGATTTGAATATCCGGCTGAGGTAATCCGGATTATGATGATACATTTCACCAAGACCTGATACCGTAATGTTGTCGGAGGTATGCTCATTTATATAGTTAATAACATTTCTTATGATATCGGGCATGATTCCGGTGTATGGTAAAGATTCGTTTTTCAGAAACATGCGATTGACCATTATCATAATCTGAATTAAGAGCGAATCAGATAGAAGGTCAGATCCGTATGAGGATTCGTCCAGGCTCTTTTCGAGGCTATCTGAAAGGCGTATAAATTCATCAATTTCCGCTTCGTTTAATCTGATCAGATTTATGTCAGTTGTCGAACTGTTGTTGAAACATGAAGAAAGGTCGACACCATTGCTGCTTAATTCCGATAGTTTGTTTTCGCGTATATTTATAAAGATTCGTTCATATTTTATCCGGGCATCTGCACGGGAACAATGAAATGAATAGACCGGAGACAGTATCAGGTCACCTCTTTCAAGCTTTTTGCCGGAGCTTTCTATGTAGTAGTCTGCATTCCCCGATAGAAACAGAAATATTTCATAGCCGTCATGGTTATGGAAGAGTATTTCATCGAATTGAGGAAGTGCATCATCTTTATGTTTGCATATGATATCCGTATCAAGTAAAGAAAATATTTTTCTGGATTGTTTTTTTTCTGCTTTCATATGACCACGTCTTTCGTTGGGATAATTCGTCTCCGAGTGAATCTTAAAAAAATAATATAAATAGATTTTATAATGATAAGTCGGATTGCGCAATAAATTTATAAGATATATGGAATAATTCGTAAAATTGGTTGTATATAATTCAATAAAAAGGGACGGAGTTAGCAGTATGATAATAGACGCAGGTACACAGATATATATAGAGAAGTCTATGCTTCCGGGGGTTAAAAGAGTACTTGATCTGGTCAGACGTGACATTGAATTGATTGTCGGATATAAGCCGGCAGTAGTTGAAATAAATAATGCTGATGATAAAGCAGATAAGACAGATAAAGCATATATAACAGAAAAGACAGATATATCAGGGGAGATAGAAGCAGAGAAGTTTGAAACACGTAATAGATCGGGCGTTATCATCGTCGGAACAATCGGTCATAGTGAAATCCTCGAAAAACTTGAAGAGACCGGAAGACTAGATCTAAGTTCACTGAGAGGTAAAAGAGAAGTTTACAGCATCACCGTGACTGATGACATCGTATCGAACGGTGCGGACGGTATAGGATTAAAAAGTAGGGATAAGGCTGAATCAGAGAATACAGGCACGGTCATAATAGCGGGAAGTGACAAGAGAGGTACCATTTACGGACTTTTTAAGTTATCCGAGATGATGGGAGTTTCTCCGCTGGTCAACTGGAATCATGTATGGCCGCAGAAAAAAGAAAGTGTAGATATAGATTGCAGCAGAAGTATGGTTTCTAAGGAACCGTCTGTTAAATATAGAGGCTTCTTCATAAATGATGAATGGCCGGCATTTGGAACATGGGCTAAAGAACATTTCGGCGGAATTAATGCTGAATGTTATGAGAGAGTTTTCGAATTATTGCTCAGACTAAAGGGGAATTATCTCTGGCCGGCCATGTGGAATTCTAATTTCGAGCTGGATGGGCCGGGACTGAAAAGTGCCGAGCTTGCGGATGAACTCGGAGTTGTAATGAGTATGTCCCACCATGAACCGTGTATGCGAAGCGGTGAAGAATATAGCATGGTGAGGGGCAGGGACTCGATATATGGTGATGCATGGGATTTTAATTCCAACGAAGAGGGAATTAAAAGATTTTGGAGAGACGGATTAAAGAGGTCGTCCGGATTCGAGCAGGTCATTACAATGGGAATGCGAGGCGAGAATGATACTGCAATCATGAGAAATGCATCACTGGCTGACAATATAGATCTGATAAGAAGGGTTGTTAGAACACAGAATAATCTTATCAGAGAAACTATTGATGAAGACCTGACAAAGGTCCCGCGCCAGATAGTTCTTTTTACGGAGGTTGAAGAATTCTTTTACGGAAATGAAGAGACTTCGGGACTTATGAATGATGAAGAGCTGGACGGTGTCACACTGATGCTCAGTGATAATAATGCAGGTTATCTGAGAACTCTTCCGAATGAAAAAATGAAACAGCATAAGGGCGGATATGGAATGTACTACCATATGGATATGCATGGAGGACCACACTCTTTTCAGTGGATCGGGTCAACTTATCTGCCGAGAGTTCAGGATCAGATGACAACTGCATATCAGTATGGCGTCAGAGAAATATGGGTAACGAATATCGGTGATATAGGTACGCAGGAACTGGGGTTATCCTACTTCCTTGATCTGGCTTATGACATCGATCGTTATGGAGTCCATCCTTTCGTAGGTTTCTGCGGGCAGGAGGATATGGTTGATACAGACAGTTATATACGGACATGGGTAGAACAGCAATTCGGACATGCATTTTGTGAGTCGGATATTAGCTCAATATCCGGCATTATCTCGGATTATCTGGAGCTGCTGGCAAAGCGTAAACATGAGGCATTAAATGCCAATGTGTTTGATCCGGTAAATTTCGGAGAAGCTGATGAGGTGCTGCGCATATCCCGTCATATACAATCTGAATGCAACAGGCTTAAGAGCATTTGTCCTGAAGAAATGAAGGCTGCGTTCATATCCCTCATATATTATCCTGCCTCAGGAACCGCGAATCTTTTTGAAATGTGGATTATGGCCGGTAAAAACCGGCATTATGCATCCGAGAACAGACTTGAAGCAAATGTTATTGCAGACAGTATAGAGTCATATCTGAAACGCGACGAAGAACTGATAGATGAATATCAAAGTGTAGACGACGGATATTTCTATGGATTCGGAATATCGGAACATATAGGCTTTACATTCTGGAATGATGAAGATTGTAAACTCCCTCAGAAGATATATATTATTCCGGCCAAAGTGCCGAGAATGATAGTTGTCAGAGAAAACGAAAAGGATTATCTGACAGGTGATTTCTGGAGGGACATGAAGCCTGCAGTTTGGAATGATGCAATGAGACCGGATATAGATCACTTTTTCTTTGAGATTGCAAATGCGGGACAGGGAAAAGTTGACTATAGAATTGAATCTTCGTGTGAATGGCTCAGCTTCTCATCTACGGAAGGAGAGATTGAGCTGAAAGAAAGAATAAGCATAGATATTGACAGAGGTGCCTTCCTTGGAAAGGCACAGGGTGAATTTAAAGTTAAGAATATTTCTGCCGGTACAGAGGCAAAGATAATTATAAATGCATACAATCCTCTTCCTGATGACATTAAAAATGCATTCTGGGAGAGAGACGGAATAATAGCAATCAATGCAGTGAATTTCAGTAATAAAGCTGGCGTACCTTTACAGAAATCAGAGGAATTGAAAGAAGCTGAAAAGAAAGAGGTATGTATTGCGAAGCTTATACCTTACGGTCGTGGATTCGGCGGGATCAGGGTATATCCTGTGACAGCAGATTTTGAAGACTCGGATGCTGCTCCGTATGCAGAATACAGGATCGTATCCGAAGAAGGAGGTAGATATAATCTTGAATTTCATTTATCACCGTCAACACCTGTAGTTTTTGAAAGAAAACATTTTATAGGTTATTCGGTAAATGAAGGAAAGATGATCAGAGTTAATACAGTAAAAAATGAAAAAATTCCTTTCTTTCTCAGCCCTCAATGGGAAGAGGAAGCAATAACGAGTGTGAAGAAGGTCGTTGTTAAGGCGGAATTGAGAAAAGGACTGAATATTCTGAGATTCTATTTTGTAAGTCCGCAGATCATTCTTGAAAGAATAGTTTTTTCAAGAGAGGATTCAGAACTTCCTGAATCATTTCTTGGACCTAAAGAAAGTTATTATCATAGATAAAAAGGAGGACTCTAATGAAAAAGAGATTTTTAGCTGCCGCACTTTCTATGTCAATTCTTATGACATCGGGATGCGGAGCGGGAGCATCTGCTTCGACGGAGGCAGAGAACGGTACTACTAAGGCTGAAACTGAGGCTGCGACAGAGACAGAAACGGAAGCTGCATCAGAGGGTCAGTCTGAGGGTGGAGAACTGGTGGACGGAAAGTTCACTGAAACAAGACATATCACCGTCGAGGTTTATAACAGAGAAAATGACGGTGGAACAGATCCGACAGACAATATGTATACCGACTACATTAAACAGGGTATGCTTGATACCTACAATGTTGAGGTTGAGTTTGTTTCTGTACCGAGATGGACTGAGGTTGATGAGCTGAATAACCTTCTGGCTGCAGGTACAGCACCGGATATCTGTCTTACATACGATTATCCGACAATCCTGGCTTATGCCGATATGGGTGGCATACTTGATATCGGAGATATGGTAGAGGAAAATAAGGATATTCTTCCGAATCTTTGGAACTGGCTTGGTGATGAAAATATAAATTATGATAAGGATCCAAACACAGGTGTTCTCTATGCAATAGAAGGTAAGAGAGCAAATATCAGAAGGATCAATACATTTGTACGTAAGGACTGGCTTGATAAGCTTGGTCTTAAGGAACCTACAACAGAGCAGGAGTTTGAAGAAATGCTTATCGCATTCAGAGATAATGCAGAGCTTCTTTTGGGAGAAGACGCTAGTCATATGGTTCCTTTCTCAATCAGCTATGATGTAGGCTGGAGAGCTGCAAATCTTATTGAGTCATATCTTGATCCGAAGGAGTCCGATAAGGAATTCTATATAAACGGATTTGATGACAGAAAATTCACCGAGAATGGAACAAAGGAAGCAATCAGAGTTCTCAATAAATGGTACAATGAGGATCTTATCTGGAAAGACTTTGCTCTTTATGGAAGTGGTGATACAACTGAAGAGGATATGATAAAGGCAGGTTATGTAGGTGCATTTATTCATGGATGGGACTATCCTTATCAGACAGGAGCAGCAGTTACAGTTACTCTCCAGGGTATCGTTGGTGAAGAAGCAAATTATGTTGCGGTTGACTGCTTCAAGAATTCAGAAGGAAAATATGCGAAGTACAGTTACAGTACTGCAGGAGACAGAAAGATTTTCTTCCCTGTAACTAATGATGAGCCGCTGGCATCTCTTCTTTATCTTGATTGGATTTCTGATCCTGAGCATATAGAGTATCTTCAGCTTGGTGAGGAAGGACATACTTATGAGAAGCTTGAGAATGGTGCAGTAGCAGTTATTGCAGCAGAAGCTCCATATATTCAGAATTCAGGTCAGAACATAGATATGACTATTACATGTAATGGATTGAAGCTTGAAAACGAAGAGCTGACTCTTAAGTCAATTGCAAATAATTATGCCGGAGTTGATGAAGATATCGTTTATATAGCAATGGAGAAGTGTCTTAACGATTCTATAATACCTAAGGCTGTTAATGTCGGAACTATCGAGTCAGAGGCAGGCCTCGGAAATATGCTCTCACAGAAGAGAGATGTTGTATTTGATACAGCAATCATCGCTTCGGAAGAAGACTTTGATAAGGTCTGGGATGACGGAATGGCTGATTATATGGCATCAGGCGGACAGGCTATCCATGATGAGCGTAAGGAAAAGTGGGAGGCAACATATGGAACAGCCGATATGCTTCCGTAATCAGATTACTGAAGAAGTATTATAAATATTTAATACCACCGGCTAAACCGGTGGTATTATTTTGTGATTGAAGAACTCAGTATCATTTATTTATATCGGCTGAAAAGTATAATTTATTTATTATCGGTTTATAAATATCATTTATTTATCGGTTATGCTTGAGAAAAAAAGTCAGGAAGATTATAGTGTATTCACATGATTATGTTGGCTTATTAATTACTTAAATATAATAAAATTGGATGAATCATCCCCATATATCTGGTATTTTTTATATGGGTTATTTCCGTATTGTCCGTTCCGTTAGCTCTGTTCCGACTATTTTCTCAAGACTTTCTTTGTCGTATATCTTATGATTTTTATTCATATTCCATATAACAAAGACGGTAATGATTGCGATAAGTGAGATCAGTGATAATACTATTAAGACTGCAGTTTTTGATGAATTTTTTTTCATATGTTTTTCCTCCGTTTTGAAAGTGTATCGTTGCTTATAATATGTATACGTATGGGAAACTGATATTTATGGAATGATAATAAGAGAAAATTAAAAAGGCATTGTTTATATAAAAAATTCAGATTCTTGACGGTGATTTACTTGACAGGTACACTACAGTGTGATAGAATCCGAAATGTAGACCGACTGTCAGTCTAATAAATGAGGTTAGTTATGAGAATTGTAAAAGAAGCGGAAGAAAGAAAGAATGAGATTCTTGATGAAGCGGCAGCTCTTTTCGCAAAAAAGGGTTATGACGGTACAAGTATCGGCGATATACTTGAAAAGGTAGGTGTCGCTCGGGGTACTTTGTATTATCATTTCAGATCGAAAGAAGAGATCCTGGATGCGCTTGTGGAAAGGATCAGCAATTCAATAATAGCGAATGCCAAGAAGGCTGCAGGGAATAAGGAGCATTCAGTCGTAGACAGAATAGTGGAAACAGTAAGCTGTTTAAAACCTCAATCGGACATAGGAGATGAGATATTAGAGCAGGTGCATAAGCCACAGAATGCTCTGATGCATCAGAAGATGGAACTTATAATGATTAAAGGCGCAATCCCGGTGATTGCAGAACTTATAGCTGAGGGAGTCGAGGAAAAGACCTTTAATACTAAGTATCCTCTAAATGTAGCAGAACTCTTGATCGGATATTCGTTAACCTTTTTTGATGAAAACTTTGAGCAGACAGAAGAAGAGCTGAGGACAAGAGTCAAGGCATTCATATATAATGCTGAAAGGGTCCTTGGTGCGAAGGAAGGAAGCCTGGAGAAGCCGTTTCTTAAAATTATCAAACAGACAGGTAAAATGTAACTATAGGATATATGAAATGGAGCATTATAAGTGTTCCATTTTATTATGATTATTAACCGACCGACCGTCAGTCTATAAATGTTTTAAGGATAAGAAAATATTTATGTGAGGAGACTTCAAAAATGAAAAAAAGATCTGAGTTGGGAATTGCTATGGCAGTGATGATGACAATAATGCTTTGTGGATGCGGATCCGGTAAAGGGACTTCGCCGGAGAACAGAAACTCTGACAGTGGAACTTCCATAACTGTCACGTCAACTGAAGATATGACCTTAGACAGTAGCGACGAGCAGATTGAGAAAACTACAGAACCTGAAGTTGATTCCGAAGATAATACTGCGGAGGATAATATCGCGGAAGACGAAGTGGAAGGGGATATACTTTCAGATATTAAAGCACATAAAATGTATCTTCCGGAGAACTTTGAAATTCTGAATAAAGGACACCGAACAATTTATAAAAATGAAATGGAATCCGGAGCGGTCGTTTATTATTCACAGATAATTATACTGGATTATTCAACAGTTCACCCTGATGAATCTTATACATTGGATGATATACCGGAGATAATCTGGGAGAATATCCTTGAGGATATGCGTGCACTTGATCTTCCGGCAGGTGCATCAAAATCTGAGTGTGAGATCGATGAAGAAGAAAAAAGGCAGATTTCCGGAATTGATGTTACACGAAGAACCGGTACGATTCATCTTAAGAAATCCGGAAAAGAAATGGATCTTTCATATGCAGCATATTATATGCTAACTGATCTTCAGAATGGTGATTATAAGAACGTTCCGGTTGTATGGATAGCATTTTCCGAAGATACAAGTGATGAAACAAGGAAATATCTGGAGGAAGTAGTTGATCATAGTCATGAGAATTAAGAGATAAAAGAGAATTAGGAATTTCAGCGGTGATATTTAGAATCATAAAATATTAAAGTGTCGGTTAGTACTAACATTTGATGTGAGGAGACTAAGAAAATGAAAAGAAAAACTGATTTGAGAATTGCTATGGCAGTGATGATGACAATAATGCTTTGTGGATGCGAATCCGGTAAAGGGACTTCGCCGGAGAACAGAAACTCTGACAGTGGAACATCCATAACTGTCACGTCAACCGAAGATATGACCCTAGACAGTAGCAACGAGCTGATTGAGAGAACGACAGAACCTGAAATTGATTCCGGAGACAATACTTCAGAGGATAATGCAGCAGAAGATAATGTTGTATTTATTAAAGAATATAAGATACATCTCCCAGGGGACTTTGAAAAGATGCATGAAGCATATCGTACAATTTATAAGAATGAAACGGACTCAGGAGCGGTCGTATATTATTCGCGGATATATCTTCCGGATTATTCATCATTGTTTCCGGAAGAATCCTATTCACTTGATGACGTGCCGGAGATAACCTGGGAGTATATTCTTGAGGATATGCGTGCAATCAAGCTTCCGGCAGGTGCATCAAAATCTGAGTGTTTAGTAGATAAAGATGAGAAAAAGCAGATGCTTGGAGTCGAAGTAATTAGAAGAACAGGTACATTAAAGATTAAAAATCTGGGAGAATCGAAGGATCTTTCATATGCAGCTTATTATATGCTAACTGATCTGCAGAATGGTGATTATAAGAATGTTCCGATTGTATGGATAGCATTTTCCGAAGATACAAGTGATGAAACAAGGAAATATCTGGAGGAAGTAGTTGATTATAGCTGTGAGCATTCTGAGATAAAAGAGAATTAGTAACTTACAGTATCTATATTTATAATGTCTCTAACATTACAGAACTGTAAGGATTTGTAAGGTTAATCCAACGACTGATCTCCGGAATTATTGTATTATGTGTTTGTAAGCGAGAGATACAAAAAAGATCGCAAGAAACAATAATATATATTCTAAGGAGATAGAAACTATGAAAACAACAACATCAATCAAAATCGTAGCAGCAACACTTGTATTATTAGTAGCAGGATGCTTCCTCAGCATTCTTACAATTAAGGATTACAATCCATTCAATGGCGGATTCCTTACAGCATTATGTGCAAATGTTTGTATCCTCTGCTGTGAGATAGATAGAAAGAAGAGAGAAGATGCAGAGGCAAAGAATGCATCAGACAATATCAGATAAACATCGGTTGTTTTCAGCTCGTGGGAGTAAGCTTTTCAAGTTTGCTTCCTGCGAGCTCTTTTTTTAATTATTGAGAACTACAAAATAAACGCATTTCATGGTAGAATAAACACATTTCTTATTTTCATCTATATTTTATGATAAAATAGTGGTGGAGTGATTCTTGTCTTAGTATAAGTATAGGAGAATAGACAAAATGGATGAATCAACAGAGGCGTTATTAGTTATGGGTTTTGGAAGCATAATGCTGATTTTCTTAGTAACTTACAGTATCAGTCTATGGAAGTGTGTTTGATTTAAGTGCAGTATTTGCGGGATAATTCTAATTCAAAGGAATAAGTGATATGATGAAAGATACAAAATGCGCATTTTTAATTGCAGTTATGGCACTTTTGCTTTCTGGTTGTGGTAAGGAAAGTGTTGCTACAACGGAAGGGAATACCGATAAAGCTACAACTGAAGTATCATTTGAAGAAAAAACAGAAGCTAAAGAGGAAGACCTTACTGTTGCTGAGATTACGGAAACTTCAATAACAGAAACGTCCAGCGAAGAAATAACTGAAGCTGAAATAACCGAAGATAGTATTCCTTTTTCAGACTCGATTCAGATCGAATTATCAGAGGATAAGGCATCTACCACTTTTGCGGCATTCGATACGGATGTATCAATGACAATATATGGAGCAGATGCGGAGAATATTCTCAAGGAGGCTGCAGACATTACTGATAAAATAGATAAGGTATTTAACACCTTACGAGAAGATTCTGATGTTGCATCAGTAAACAAAAGTGAATCAGTCAGTAATACATCAGACATTTTTAATAATGGAGCTAATATCGCAAAAGAATATAAGGAATCAACAAATGGTGATTTTGATATATCTATAAAAGGTGGAGAAAACCAGTTTGATACAATTGAGTTCGGAAAAGGTTATGCAGGAAAGGAACTGTTAACCTATCTTCTGACAAAGGAAGAGGGAGAACTGTCAGCAGGACTCATATCTATGGGTGGAAATATTACTGCTATAGGTTCAAAACCAGATGGGAAACCTTGGAAAGTTGGAATACAGGATCCTGATAAACCGCAAGGCGAGTATCTGGCAGTAATTAAAATCGAAGGCCTTATATCGGGAGAAACGATGACTATTGCAACCGGTGGTATTTATGGAGAAAATACCGGGGGCCGAAATGTCATAAATCCTCACACAGGAGAAAAAGCAGAATCTGATATCATTTCCGCTACGGTTGTATCATCAGATCCTATAGATGCAGCAGTTATATCAAAAGCACTTGTCGTCAAAGGCTATGATAAAGCTGTTGAATTTTGGCGTAGTGGCAATTATGATTTTGAAATGATATTGATAGACTCTGACAGAAGAATAATCATAACTGAAGGTATGAAAGATAATTTTTCCAGTGACATAACACCGGAAATACTTACGAAATAGCTGATGATCAGAAGATGATCAGGATATTGCTAATAAAATCATTACAAAGCAGGAGGGACGAGTATGGGAAAGAATGTAGTGGCATTGGGTGAGTTGCTTATAGATTTTACAGATAACGGAATAAGCCCCCAGGGCAATCCGGTAATGGAAGCAAATCCGGGTGGTGCACCGTGTAACGTACTTGCTATGCTTACAAAGCTTGGATATCAGACAGCCTTTATTGGAAAGGTCGGAGATGATATGTTCGGAAAGCAGCTGGCAGACGCGCTATGTGAAGTCGGAATCGGAACAGATGGTCTGGTATATGATAAAAAGATTCATACAACACTTGCGTTTGTCCATACATTTCCTGATGGAGACAGAGATTTTTCGTTTTACAGAAATCCGGGTGCGGATATGATGCTTTCGGAAGATGAAATTGATGAAGAACTTATAAGAAATGCGGAAATATTTCATTTTGGCTCCCTTTCCATGACAGCTGAGCCTGTAAAGAATGCAACGATCAAGGCACTCAAAACGGCTAAAGAGGCGGGAGTTACCATATCCTTTGATCCTAATTTAAGAGAACCGCTCTGGAATTCACTGGATGATGCAAAAAGAGAGATATCCTTCGGTATGAGCCGGTGCGATATCCTGAAGATATCGGATAACGAGATTACATGGTTTACAGGTAAAGTAGATTTTGATGAGGGAGTTGCATCCCTTTGGGAGATGTATCCGGATATAAAGATGATACTTGTATCCATGGGTCGTGACGGAAGCCGATGTTATCAAAAGGGACGAAGTGTTACGGTTAAACCGTTTCTTCAGGAAAAAACGATAGAAACCACCGGAGCGGGAGATACTTTCTGTGCCGGAGTTCTTCATTATGTATTAAAACAAGGTCTCAGAGATTATTCCGAAGATGAGATGAAAGATATGCTTACATTTGCAAATGCTGCGGCATCGATCATCACTACAAGAAAGGGCGCACTTAGAGTTATGCCATCTAAAGAAGAAGTGGAAGCTTTGATTTCTGAGCGGAAATAATATAAAAGAAAAAAGTGCTTGCTTATGGCAGGCACTTTTTTTATAATCAGATTGTAAACGATTACAAAATATTTTCAAATAGAATAAAAGGTACGTGACCATGATTGATGGAAAGAAATGGAATAACGTTTTTAAATCAAGAATTGATGTATATTATGATGAGCTTAAGTGGTTATATGCAGAGCTGTACGATAATGACATGCAGGCGTTTGATTACTTTGTTGATATGCTTTATTCCTTTTATAAAAAAAGAAATAAGCAGTTAAAAGAGATGGATGAAGCGCGAAGTGTTGTTCATGACTGGTTTGCGGGAAATGATATGCTCGGTATGCTTATGTATACGGATTGCTTTGCCGGCAGCCTTAAGGGTGTTAAGTCACACCTGGATTATATCGAAGAATGTGGAGTGAATTATATACATCTTATGCCGCTGCTTGAAAGTCCAAAAGGCAAAAGCGATGGTGGATATGCAGTTTCGGATTTCCGTAAGGTTGAACCTTCGCTTGGTAATATGAGAGACCTTTCAAATCTGGCGAAGGCATGTCATGAGAGGGGCATCAGTGTCTGCCTTGATTTTGTCATGAATCATACAAGTGAAGATCATGAATGGGCAAAACGTGCAAGAGCGGGAGAAAAGGAGTATCAGGACAGATATTTCTTCTATGATAACTGGGATATACCGAATGAGTATGAAAAAACCGTTCCGCAGGTGTTCCCTACAACAGCTCCGGGTAATTTTACCTGGTGTGAAGAAGCCGGGAAGGTTGTTATGACTTCCTTCTATCCTTATCAGTGGGATCTTAATTATCGAAATCCTGTTGTGTTTAATGATATGACTGCAAATATGCTGTATCTATGCAATCAGGGGATAGATATAATAAGACTTGATGCGGTGCCTTATATCTGGAAGACGCTCGGAACAAACTGTCGAAATCTTCCGGAGGTGCATAATCTTGTAAGGATAATGAGAATTGCCTGTGAGATTGTTTGTCCGGGAACACTTCTTCTGGGAGAGGTTGTTATGGAACCGTCTAAGGTTGTACCTTATTTCGGTTCTGTCAGTAAGCCGGAATGTCATACACTTTACAATGTAACGACTATGGCTAGCACATGGCACACGGTTGCCACAAAGGATGTAAGACTTCTTAAACATCAGCTTGGGCAGGTGTTTGCGCTTCCTAAGCAGTATGTATTTCTTAATTATCTGAGATGTCATGATGATATTGGCTGGGGCCTGGATTATGACTATCTGCAGCAGTTTGGAATAGAAGAGGTACCTCATAAGAAGTATCTGAATGATTATCTTAAGGGTGTCTGGCCGGGAAGTGACAGCAGAGGTGAACTCTATAATGATGATCCTAAACTCGGAGATGCAAGACTTTGCGGAACAACTGCATCTTTATCAGGCATAGAAGCGGCTGAATATGAAAAAGACAAGAACAAACTATCAAAATATATTGGTCTTGATCTGATGCTTCATGCATTTCTCCTTACTCAGAGCGGTATACCGGTACTCTATAGTGGTGATGAGATAGGACAGCTGAATGATTATTCTTATCATAATGATCCTCATAAGAAGGATGACAGCAGATATCTTCATAGAGGAAGTCTTGACTGGGCGAGTGTTGCAAGACGTCATGAAGAGGGGACTCGTGAAAAATGTATATTTGACGGTATAAGAAAGCTGACAAAGCTGAGAAACTCACATCGGGTTTTTGAAAGTGCGGCAGATACATGGATAATTGAAACATGGAATGATCATGTTCTAGGTATTGGAAGGTATTATAAGGGGGAGAAGCTTATAGCGCTGTTCAATTTTAATGATTATGCTGAGACAGCGTGGATAGATGATGAAGAGGATTATATCGATATGATGACAGGCGAACTCAGACCGGCCAAAGCTGTGGGAATTCCGGCATATGGGTTTGTATGGCTTATCAAAAATTTTAAATGATAAGAGGTAATTGAAATATGACTATTAAAGAAATTGCAGAGCTGGCAGGTGTTTCAACAGCTGCAGTAAGTAGATACTTTAATGGTGGATCTTTGAGTAATGAAAAAAGGGAACAGATAAGACGGGTGGTTGAAGAGTATTCTTATATTCCAAATGCACTTGCTCAGACTATGAGAACAGGAAGAAGCGGGCAGATAGGAGTAATAGTTCCGTATATTCATTCATATTCTATGTCTAAGATAATGAGCGGAGTGGCTGAGGGTTTAAAGGAGAATAATTACAGCTTTATACTCGGATGTACTGACGGACAGAAGGAAAGGGAAGTTCAGTATATCGAAACTATGCAGAAAAACGGCATGGATGGAATCATTCTTATGGGAACAGCTATGACCCCATACTTGAGAGATGCAATTGATAATTCCGTTATACCGGTAGTAGTAACAGGTCAGAGCTTCAGCGGAATATCTTCTGTATATCATGATGATGTTCATTCCATGAAGGAAATAACAATGCTTATGCTTCGGAAAAGGGATAAGGTATGCTATATCGGTGTAGATGAAGAGGATGCGGCAGTGGGCCAGGCCAGATTGAGAGGCGTAGAAAAAGCCTTCAATGAAGCGGGAATAGGCGAAGACAAGCTGATATCTGTAGTATCAGACTTTACGGTTGACGGAGGATATGAAACAACTCTTAAGCTTTTAGAAGAGTATCCTGACTTGAACGGTATAGTATGCGCAACAGACAGAATAGCTCATGGCGCGATGAAGGCACTGAAGGAGAGCGGTCGTAAGGTTCCGGAGGATGTAAGTGTAACGGGTGTAGGTAATCACTGGGTGGATACAATATCAGATCCTCAGCTTACAACAGTAAAGTTCTATTATGAGGAATGTGGTAAAGTTGCGGTAAATCTGCTTATGAAGATGATAAAAGCTGAGAATATCAAGGTTCCGATCAGTGATATTAAGCTTGGTTATGAGATTATCGAGAGGGGGTCGATATAAGTTTGAAATTAATATTTGTTGATATTGACGGTACATTGACAATGCCGGGTGAAAATGTTCCTCCTGATTCGGCACTTGCTGCTATCAGAAAAACTCAGGAACTGGGAAACAAGGTGTTTTTATGTACCGGGCGAAATCCGGATATGCTGAAACCACTGCTTAAATATAACTTCGATGGGGTAGTTGGAAGCGGAGGTGCTTATGTTTCAGTCGGTGATGAAGTAATAATAGATGCACCTATGCCGGATGAGGACAGAGATAAGGCACTTGATATACTTCATAAGAATGGTGTTTTCTGTACAATAGAGGCAAAGAACGGTTCCTGGTGTGACGAGGGAATAGGAGAGTTTATGGCTGAACAGTCCGGAGGCAACAGTGAGCTGATGCGTTGGAGAAAAGCCATTGAAGAGAGCCTGGGTATATGCTCCATGAGGGAGTATGACGGTTCGCCGATATATAAGATAGTTATTATGTGTCGGGAAAAAGATCAGCTTGAAGAGGTGAAGATGCTTCTGGGTGACAGATATAATTTTATCGTACAGGAGATGCAGGGCGGAAACCTTATAAATGGCGAGATAATAAGTAAAGAATATGATAAAGGAAAAGGTGTTTTGGCTGTTGCGGGACACCTTGGAGTTGGCATTGATGATACTTACGGTTTCGGGGACAGTATGAATGACCGTGAGATGATAGAGACAGTTGGGACAAGCGTCTGCATGGAAAATGGGGCTGAAGCACTTAAGAAAATCTCAGACATGATATGCCCTTCGGTTTCCGAAGACGGACTGGCAAAAGCGTTTGCCCAATTAAGTCTGATATAGTATAATGTATCATAATTGTAAACGATTACAAAAACATTACAAAAGGAGGGGCGTAGTATGGCATTGGACTACAGGCGCTGTGCTGAGGAAATTGTTGCCAATATTGGTGGCAGAGATAACGTAGCTCAGGCAGCACATTGTGCAACCAGGCTCAGGCTTGTTATCAAGGATAACGGAAAGATAAAGAGATCGGAGCTTGAAAATGTTGATGGTGTTAAGGGCATGTTCGAAAATAACGGACAGCTTCAGCTCATCATCGGAACCGGTACTGTAAATAAGGTATATGATGAATTCCTTGCGGTTACAGGCATGACAGCGGCAACGAAGGATGATGTTAAGGCCGCCGCTGCAGCTCAGCAGCCTGCATGGAAGAGGGCTCTTAAATCAGTTGGCGACGTTTTTGTACCAATACTTCCGGCCATCGTAGCATCAGGTCTTATGATGGGTGTTGTAGAAGCACTTGGTAAGGCGATTCCTTCCTTTGCTTCAACAGATTGGTATGCATTCTTAGATATGGTTGCCAATACAGCCTTTGCATTTCTTCCTGTAATAGTAGCGGTAAGTGCTGCAAGAGTATTCGGCGCAAACATTTTCCTTGCTGCTGTTATCGGACTTATGATGGTTCATACAGGACTTCTTAATGGATGGAATGTAGGTAGTGCAGAGGCTATCAATTCATTCTTCGGAATTGAATCGGGTGTTATCCCGACATGGAATCTTTTCGGTAATCTTAAGATAGGAAATTATGTTGTAGGTTCTATAGCAAGACATGGATATCAAGGTCACGTTATTCCTGTCATGATAGCTATATGGTTTATGAGCAAGATTGAAAAGTGGCTGCATAAGCATGTTCCTGAGATGATCGATCTCTTTGTGGTTCCTATTACAACAGTTTTCCTTACAGCTCTTATAACATTTATGGTTGTAGGACCTATCTTTGCAACCCTTGAAAATTACGTTCTTAAGGGAGCAGAGTGGCTCGTTCAGTTCCCCCCCGGAGCCATGATAA
>DEFA01000032.1:22369-75184 GCA_002350525.1 Lachnospiraceae bacterium UBA2864
GCACAGTTTGGTGCCTGCCTTGCGGTTGGTATCAAATGTAAGCAGGGAAAGCTTAAGACTGTTGCGATTCCGTCTTCTATGTCTGCAGCTCTTGGTATTACAGAGCCGGCTATCTTCGGTGTTAACTTCAGATTCATGAAGCCTTTTATCTGTGGTATGATCGGCGGAGCCTGTGGATCGATATTCGGCGCATTAACAAAGATCGGTGCAACAGCATACGGTGTTACGGGAATTCCGGGATATCTTACAATAAATAATTACGGACTTTATACATTACTTCTTCTTATTTCAGGCGGCATTGCATTTGCACTTACAATGTTTATCTGGAAGGAAGAGGCTCCTGAAGGTGGTATAGCTGAGAAGGCTGCAGCAACAGTTGATACTCCTAAAACAGAAGTGCCAAAGTCTGATGGAGCAGAGGTTACAAAGAAGGCTGTTATAACAAGCAGTGCAGGTGAAATAGCACTTCCTACACCGGGTAAAGTTATTCCATACACTGAGATACCGGATCCGACATTTGCTTCCGGAGTTATGGGACAGGGCGTTGGTGTTGAACCTGATGAGGGTGTTGTATATGCACCTATGGATGGAGAGATATCTTCTGTGGCTGACAGCAAACATGCTATCGGAATATACGGAGATAATGATGAGGAACTTCTTATACATGTCGGCGTTGATACAGTTGAGATGAAGGGGGACGGATTCACACCATTTGTTGCCGAGGGCGATAAGGTTAAGAAGGGACAGAAGATTCTGGAGTTTGATATTCAGAAGATAAAGGATGCCGGACATCCGGCTACAGTAGTCATGCTGCTTACAAACAGTGATGATTATGAAGATGTTAAGTTTGGGGATATTTAATTGAAAATAATATAAAGGAGAAGTAAAGGTATGAAAGAATTTAAGTATGTAATCACTGATGAAGTTGGTATCCACGCTCGTCCTGCAGGACTTCTTGTTCAGGAGGCTAAGAAGTTTACAAGTACCATCATGTTCATAAAGGGTGAGAAGAGTGCGAAGGCAACATCTCTTATGAAGCTTATGGGTATGGGAATTGTAAAGGGCGATGAAGTTACAATTCAGGTTGATGGTGAAGATGAGGACGCAGCAGCAGCCGCTATCGAAGCTTTCATGAAGGCTAACTTCTAAAGAAGTGAGTGTGTATGCCGGGGTGTTCTCAGTAAGGGATACTCCGGCATATTTTATAACGGAGGTATTCGGGGTATGATCATATATGAGGGAAAGGCGGTTTTTGAGGGAATCGCCATAGGAAAAATAAGTGTATATAAGAAACAGGAACAGGCTGTAAAACGCGTGAAAGTCGAAGATACGGAAGCAGAAAAAGCGCGTTATGCTGAAGCAAGAGAGACAGCAATCTCTGAACTGAAAGCTCTTTATGAAAAAGCAGTTAAGGAAGTTGGAGAGTCAGGAGCGGAAATCTTTGAGGCTCATCAGCTGATGGTTGATGATGAAGATTATATAGAATCGGCAGAGAGTATTATTGAAAATGAGGGAGTAAATGCAGAGTATGCAGTTGCGACCACAGGTGATAACTTTGCAAAAATGTTCTCGGAGATGGAAGAGGAGTATTTCCGGGGCAGAGCAGCTGATATTATGGATATTACAGAGAGAATATTAAATGCTCTTGCAGGCGGCGGAGCAGGCGGCATAGAGTCCGATGAGCCTGTTATAGTTGTGGCGGATGATCTGGCTCCGTCAGAAACAGTTCAGATGGATAAGGATAAGATCCTGTCTTTTGTTACAGTACATGGTTCGGCAAATTCACATACGTCTATTCTGGCGAAGACCATGAGCATTCCTGCTATAATCGGATGCCCAATACCGCTTTCTGAAGAATCCGACGGAAAGATGGCAGTTGTTGATGGTTTCGAAGGTAAAGTTTATGTAGATCCGGATGCAGATATACTTGCTGCTAAGAAAAAGCTTCTTCTGGAGGAAGAAGAAAAGAAGAGCCTCCTTGAGAGACTTAAGGGAAAGGAAAATGTTACCCTTGACGGACAGAAGATTAATCTCTATGCCAATATAGGAAATACAAAAGATCTTGGACTTGTACTTGAAAATGATGCCGGTGGAATAGGCCTCTTCAGATCGGAGTTTATATATCTTGGTTCGGAAGATTATCCGACAGAAGATGAGCAGTTTGCTATATATAAACAGGTTGCTCAGACATTGGCGGGTAAAAAGGTTATTATACGTACGCTTGATATCGGCGCTGATAAACAGGCTGATTATTTTAAACTTCCGGAGGAAGAGAATCCGGCTATGGGTCTCAGAGCCATAAGAATATGTTTTACAAGACCGGAAGTTTTTAAGACACAGCTTAGAGCTATATTAAGAGCAAGTGCATTTGGAAAGATATCTATCATGTTCCCTATGATAATATCAGTGGATGAAGTTAAGAAGATAAAGATTATAGTTGAAGAAGTTAAAAAAGAACTTGATGATGACGGTTTATCTTATGATAAGAACATAGAACTCGGCATAATGATCGAGACACCTGCGGCTGTTATGATAGCTGATGAGCTTGCAGAAGAGGTGGACTTCTTCAGTGTGGGAACAAATGATCTTACTCAGTATACACTTGCGATAGACAGGCAGAATCAGTCTCTGGATGATTTTTATGATCCACACCATCCTGCTATTATGAAGATGCTTAAGATGATAGCAGAGGCTGCACATAGACATGATGCATGGGCCGGAATATGTGGAGAGCTTGGTGCGGATCTCAGTCTTACCAAGGATTTCCTTGCTATGGGATATGACGAACTTTCTGTATCACCGGGAAGAATACTGCCTATAAGAAAGACTGTTATTGAAACAAATGTATCTGAATATAAAAAAGAAAAAGGACTGTAAATATCCGGGAGAAACCTATGAAAGAATGGACTAGAGAGGAAAGATATCGATATCTGAAAGATCCAATGGAAGTAAAGGATCTGTTTGATAGAATATCCGTATCAAAGTATCGTCAGACCTTCCATATTCAGGCTGTTACCGGCCTTATGAATGATCCGAATGGGTTTGTGTATTTTGATAACAAGTGGCATCTTTTTTATCAGTGGTGTCCTTGGGGGGCAGTACATGGTCTGAAGTATTGGTATCATGTTGTATCGAAGAATCTTATAACCTGGGAAAATCTCGGAGTCTGTCTGCTTCCGGATGAAGGTGATGGCTATGATAATAAGGGCGCATATTCCGGTTCTGCCATGCCTATAGATGACAAGCTGTATTTATACTATACAGGTAATAATCGTGATTCCGACTGGGTGCGGCATCCGTATACATGTCTGGCAAGGCTGGGCAGTGACGGGTGGACAGAGAAGTATCCGCTTCCGCTTTTTGGAGCACATCCGGATTATACGGATAATCAGAGAGATCCTAAGATTATTGTTATGCCGGATAGTAATACCTATTATATTATCCTTGGCGCAGAAACCCCTGAAAAAAGAGGATGTATACTGGTATATAAGTCGGAAAATCTTCTGCATGGATGGACCTTTGCGGGAGAGTTAAAAGTACCCGGTGTGGATTATCTTGGCAATATGTGGGAATGCCCTTCGATAGAACGTATAGGCGGCCATGATATCCTTATGTTCTGTCCACAGCATATTAAGCTTCCGGGACGTGGAGAAAGCACGAATCATAATGGATATATTCTGGGAAAGATGGACTGGGACAGCCTTACATTTGAACATGAAGGAAGCTTCCATGTGCTGGATTTTGGGTTTGATTCTTATGCCGCAACATGTGCAAATAATGTACAGGATCCGGATAAGGCCATTCTTATAGCATGGATGGGGCTGCCGGATGTAACATATCCGACTGATGAGGAAGAATGGGCAGGAAGCCTTACACTTCCGCGTGAGCTTACAGTAAGAGGAAGAAGATTGATACAGAAACCTCTTCCGGAACTGAAAAAACTGAGAGGCGAAGAACTGTCATTAGAAGAAAAATTTAATGAGGAGCAATGTATAAGACTTCCGGATGCATGTGAGATAGAAGTTGATATACGGCCGGGTGACTGTGAAATAGGAATTCTTACGGATGGCGATGGCACCGGAGGAATTGTTATCAGTTATGATGACAGAGAGAAAGAGATAACTATCGATAAAAGCGGAATGAAGGAAAGATTCAATACTGAACTTGGTGAATCGAGAAAAAGGCCGCTTCCTGATGGATTATCACATCTCAGAATCTTTATAGACAGAAGTTCTGTTGAGATTTTTGTAAATGACGGTGATGCTGTTTTTACAACCAGAGCATTTCCGACAGATCAGGAGCATTTTATGAAGATTAAGGAAGGCGATACCTTCATGCATATATGGAAGCTGAAGCCGGCCGTAAAAGATAATTTTATAATTTAGCATAAATGATAGCCCGATTTTATGTACTTGGATGAGGGCGCTGCTTTGCAGCGCCCGAACGAGCCTAAAATATCTTATTGACAACGTTCGTTAACCAGTATAAAATTTAATTGTCAGACAAATCAATAATAGGCAAAACAGGAGAAATCCTGTGACGCAAAGCTAAAGGGCCTAAGAAGATTTTTATGGTAGCCAGTTGCAGTATATGTGGGTATTGAAGCATCCGAATAGGTTTAAGATTCTATTCAGATGCTTTTTGTTTTTCAGAAAGGGACAGGTGAAATATGGGAAAGAAAAAGATACTTGCATGCCTCATCATCTGCCTCATCCTCACGGGCTGTGGAAGTGATGGAAAGAAGACAGATGGAACGGGGAAAACAGGAAAGAGCATTAAAGAGCTTGCCGTTCAGGCGTTAAAGGCAGATCTGTCAGAGGCATCAGTTAAGACTGATGATAAGAAAGAAAAGAGCAGGACTGAAGAGAAGAAAGAGGAAAAGAAGGGAGAGATAAAGCAGGAGAAAGAAACGAATCATGCCTGCGAGGAAGTGATGCATACGTTTTCTCTGAATCTGGAAGATACGGAAGAAAACTGCCTCTGGTATGCAGACAGGGAGTTTCTCACCAGAACACAGTTAGAGGAATATAGAGAAAAATATGTAGGTGATTTTGACATCCTTCTTACGAATTTTGAAGCCAACCTTGATGAGACAGATGCACCGCAGGATGTGATCGACGGATATAGAGAAGAGTTCACGAAAAAGCTGGAAGAGGCGAGAGATAGGGTGAATAAAGCTTTTGATGATGCAGGAGAAGCTCTTCCTGAAAACCAGCTGGAAGACAGACCGAAGCTCAGTTATGAGGATTTCGAGGAAGCCATAACGATAGCTCAACACTTCATAGATCCTGACTATAACGTAAACAAAGATGTAGAGATGTATGACGCATTAAAACGGGATGAAGTAGACGGAGTGTGGACATATCTCATGCTTATAGATTTCTACAATCCGTCTTTGGATTCCATGTGTGAACTGGGTCAGGCAACTTTTGTATACAGTGAAAATGGCGGAAACGGCTCAATGCAGCTGTATCCGTATCAGCAGAAGAATACGGACGGAACTTATTCAAATGTAGACCATGAAGAAGGGGCATATCTTCCGTTCGAAGGTACCATAAATGATGACGGAATGATGCTGGATGGAGGTACGGAAGAACCGGACGAAACCGAATTCAGCACTTGGTACATGCTTAAAGACGGAGAAAGACAGTGCATCATCGGAATGCTCATACTTCCGAATGCGATGACGTACTGGATATTCTTTATAAGATAGAATGTATTCAGTTAGAAGCATACAATTTAATAAGATGCAGAAAAATATCCAGTTCTTCATGAATAAGAAATCTGGATTGGTTTTGATGTCCTTATTAGATAGTATGTATGAGTGCAGTTTACGGCGCTCAGCGGTCGTCGTTCCGTTTTAGAACGGCCGCTTTCCGGTGAAAACGGCCGCCCGTTTTTAGTAAATACACCCGATATTATCGGATATTGATCTTGATCGTGTAGTGCTTTGTAGCCCGCTTCATAATGGAATTAGCGGACACTTCATCGTTGAGAATCATTGCCTTCCAGCTGTCCGGATCACGCTGGGAGCACACAATAGTGCTCTTTTGCCGTTCATTCCGTTTTTCAAGCAATTCAAAAAGGATCTTGATCTCACGCTCGTCTGTGATCGTATGAAGCAGGAAGTCATCCAGAATGATCAGTTCCCATTTGAGATACTTCTTCATCCTGCGAGCATACTTATCATAATCCTGCTCTTTAAGCGCCACCATGCTTTCGAGGAGTTCTTCGCTGTGGAAATAGCCGACGTTGTATCGATTGCAGGCCTTAATGCCGATTGCTTTAGCCAGGTAGGACTTGCCGGCATCAGATTCACCGAGAATACACAGGTTGTATCCTCTCTCGATGAAATCCAGTGTGGAGAGCACTTCTGTTATCCCGGAAGGCAGATACTCTCGTTTTTCAGAGTCGACGCAGTATGCCAGCTCCTCCGGAGAACCTTTCAGATGTGCGGCTGTCAGTCGGTTCTTTAGAGTCGTACTGACCTTTTCCTGAAACTGTGGCCCGATCAGATCCGCAATCAGAGTAAGTCGATCCATTTCCAGGAATCCCGGTTTATGATACAGATCATCCAGCGTGGCAGCCATTATAGAAAGCTTGAGCTCATTCAACTCATCTACAAGCTCATTCATGAGAGCGGTTCCTGTAAGCATCAGTCTTCCACCTCCTCTCGCATCTGATCCGCAAGAGCTTTGCTGCGGGATAAGAGAGTGTCAATGCTGGAGGCTTCAGGAGGCATCACATACCCACCACGTGCAGGCTCTTTCCTGGATAGTGCAGAATGACGGTATCCTGCTTCTCCAAGATCATCAGCAACTACGGAGATTGTATTCTTGATGAAGGTATATTTCTGTTTATTCAGAGCGATTGCCTGCTTACAGCACTCTTCAAGCGCCTTATTACTGTACTTCTTTGTGAAGTTCAGAATGCCAAGGCACATACGATAAGTCTGGACCTCATAAGGCCTGGATTTGAGGACTGTACGAATGACGGTCTCTGTATTCCTGCCAACAAGCTGCGCTTTTTGAATGAAGTATGGACCATTCCATTGAGTAAACCCTTTGTAGTTGTCCGGCAAGTGTTCAGGGTTGGTTGACCACTGACCCTTACGAGTTGCTCTTGGCCATTCACAGAGGAACTCTCCAGAGAGAGAATAAATACGAACAACTGTTGCCGAGGCTTTGATAGATACTTTCTTGTGCAAAAACGCTTTATCTACGCTATAATAAGCATTGTCAAAGCGTACGTGGAAGTCGCTTGATACCTTTGCCGTTTTTCTCTCCATGTACTCGTAATGCATGGAGGGAAGCGGCATCAATTCAAGTTTCTCTTCTTCCCAATAGTAGTATCTATTGTGCTCCTTCTTCTTGAAAGGCTCTTTGTTGAGAGCCTCCAGCTCCTTCCAGAGATCCTTGTTGAACTGTTCCAGCGAAAAATACTGGCGCTCTTCAAGCTTATGGAACAATCCTTTTTCAAGGATGCCTACAGCGTTTTCCACGGAACTTTTGAACTTCGGTTTGCGGACTTTTGCCGGAAGGATGACCGTGCCGTAATGGTCAGCCCAGTCGGCATAATCCTTATTCAGCTCCGGTTCAATCCAGTCCTGATTAACGATGACAGCCTGTTTGCAATTATCACAGACTACTAAAGCCGGAACACCGCCAAAGTAATCAAGGGCGTGATTATTGACTTCGATCCACTGCGGTTCCTTTGTGGAGAGCATTCCTTCTGCATAAATGTACTGCGAGTAGGGCAGAACCGCCACAAATACCACGATCGTCAGGATTTCTCCCGTCAGAGGATCTGTCATGGAAAAGGTCTGGCCTGCGAAGTCCACCTCCATCTTTTGAGCTATTACGGCATCAAAGTGTGCCGTCTCATAGTTCTCTTCACACCACTTGTTGTAGAGCTCACAATACTGGCTGTACTGGTAAAAACGGGTTCCTTCCTCTTCACATTTTTTCTTATAGCGATTCCAAAGGAACATAAGCGTCATGTTCTTTCTGGTCGCCATAAGCTTGGCGGCTTCTTCATAATCCGGGAGTTCGATATTCTCATTTCGGCCACCTGCTCCCGGTACAGATCCATACACTATCATGGCAATCCCGTAGTTCGTGATTCCTGATGGTAATGGATACTGAAGCTCCTTACACTTCTTAAATGCTCTTAAGAAGTCATTAACGCCAGACTTACTTGCTCCGGTCTGGCGAGCAATTTCGCTACCCGACATGGATAGCGCGTAGTGTTTGATAATGATGTCCTTGTAATCCAGCTGCATACATTATCCTCCCTTAAATGATGTATTCACCATCTCTTGGATGGCTACCATCATTATAGCGGAGGGGATTACAATGACGCGATATATATCGGCTGTTCAGAAACGGAATACGGCCGTTTTGCTCCGCAAACCCGGCCGATTAGCTTCGCAATATGCAGTATGAGAATGAGATTGTCTGATTTTATATAGACTTTAATATGTTATGCATACCGCTTGTCTAATAAGGCAGGCGGTTTTTTAATGCCATAAATGGGAAGATAGCTCCAATGGTAGAGCCTAGGACTCTCGCTCCATGCGGTACAGGTTCGAATCCTGTTCTTCCCACTTGGCAGTTCGTCCAATGGTAGGACATGGGACTTTGACTCCCGTAATACGGGTTCGATTCCCGTACTGCATAATAATGCAGAGTAGCTCAGATGGTCAGAGCAGTTCCTTCATACGGAGAAGGTCATGAGTTCGAATCTCATCTCTGCAATATGAGTGTGTAGCTTAGTTGGTAGAGCAACGGGCCTTTAACCCGTAGGCCGAGGGTTCAAATCCCTCTACACTCACTAATCCCAAGTAGAACAATGGTAGTTCGACTCCCTGTTAAGGAGAAGGTTGTTGGTTCGAGTCCAACCACGGGTGTTTATGGATGTGTAACTTAGTTGGTAGAGTAACGGTCTCTTAAATCGTAGGTCGTGGGTTCAAATCCCACTACATCCACTTATGCTGAAAGGAAGGAGGTAAAACAGAAAATGGTAGAGTATCCGGTCATTGATCTCAGAAGTACAGGCACGAGACTCAATGAACTAAGACGGGAAAGAGGAATCACGGTAGAAGAGCTGCGCATTTATCTCGGAATGAACAACCCAAACTCCATCTATAGATGGTTCAGGGGAGAAGCACTTCCGACACTTGAGAACATGTATTCATTATCCGTGATCCTTGATGTTTCAATGAACGATATCATCGGAGGAGCGGTTTAGTGGACAATATAATACAGAAACAATGGTAGCAGGTCGTATGTCGAAGAGATGTATGACCTGCTTTTAAATTTTGTGAAACCACTATATATAGTGACTGCTCAGGCTATACATACAAGGGTAGAAAAGGGGACAGCTCTAATAGGATAATTGATATAAAGAAATAAAGATGCATTTACGGAAGGAGGTTTCAGTATGTTTACACTTATTTATCTCGTTTTTAAACTTGGAATGATCATAGTATTACTACCATTTATTTTTCTTGGGTGGATGATAAAACTGTTTATGGGGATTTTCGGATGGCTGTTCATTGGACTGGGACTATTCCTGGATGATGGAAGGTACTAATGAGGGGGATGATACATATGTTGGAGCGGATACTGTTCTGGATTCGAAAAAAGAAAACATGTAAATGTTGCTGTTTAACATGCAGGCACTATAAGCAGTGCAGGACTGAGCCGGCTGGAGATTTGTAGTTATTCAAGTAAATGGGAGGATTTGGCGTATGAATAAATATAATTCTTTTGAAGAGATATTAGAACTTGCAGATGAAGGTGATGATATCGCAATGATTGATGCTATTCAGGAAATAGTATGGTCTGAGCATTATATAGTTCCAAAGACTTCTGAAATGCATACGAGATTAAGGAAAATCTTGCCATAATATGATTTACGAAATCTTGAGTAAACGGTTTGATCACATTAAAGATGAGGAGGTGTAATCAAATGAAAATAATCATCACAGATTCAGGTTTGATATGGAATGAACGTAATCCTTATTTAAAAAAATATAAGGATGTTGTTCTAGTTGTATGCCTTAATGGGAAGAAAGTTACAGATGAGTATGAGTGTTTTATATCTCCATATAAAAGGTCTATGAATGCAGACAAGTATGGAGTCGCAGATCAGCGTCTTATAGCATTAGCTTCGGTTGCTCAAGAACTCAATAATATGCTCAGTTACCATGATGACATAGTTATACTTGCGGATTGTGAACCAAGATCACTGTACCCTTATTTTGTACTCAAAGATATTTTTGAATATAACAATCTTCATCTCGTTACAACATCGCCTCTGTTTTTTGAAGATATAAATATAATAAAGGGACATCGCAGTATGCTGGAGGATTTATCAAAACTGGATTCGCTCTTATATTATGATATCAATAAAGAGCTTACTGAAAATCCAAAAGAAACAAAGATGGATGAATTTGTCGGGATGATTACAGATAAAATGGGTGAACTGCTTCCGCATATACTGAATGAGATTAATAGAATGCATGATTTTCCAAGTTTCTTTGATTTTAATTCCTTGTCGTATATTCCACTGGAAAAAGGTTACGATACATTGATCAAAAAGAAAATTAAGAAATCAACCGAGTTGGATTTCAAACTTATGAAAGAGTATTGTACATTGGGACTTATCATGCCTCCGTTATATCCGGATAATGATGAATATACAAAAAAAGAAGTAGAACGCCCGGTTGCTCGTATCGATGGAAAAAGAGTGTGTAATATTCTAAGACGGCAACGAATCAAACTGGCTGAGGCTAATAATATACCATTTGAAAGCGAAGCATGCCCATCTATCGGGCCTTGTGCGGGAACTTGTGAGAAGTGTGACAGAGAAAGTAAATATTTGAGAAAAGCAATGAACAAAATACCGGAAGATAAAAGAGTTTATCCTCAGTTTAATCCTATAGAGGAGGTGACATTATGATTGGTGATATTATGACTGTGTCAAGACTCAGAATGGGTACGGACGGAAAAGGAGTAACAACACTTGTGACCTTTTATGATTGTCCACTTAAGTGTAAATACTGTATTAATGATTTTTGCCATGGAACTGGTTTTATTTTTGATGAACCTCCAAGATTTGCATATACACCGCAGGAACTTGTGAAGGTACTAAGAAAAGATGAGTTGTATTATCTAATGTCAGGCGGAGGAGTGACATTCGGAGGAGGTGAACCGCTACTACAATCTGCTTTTATTCATGAAGTTTGCCAGCTTGCAGATCCAAAGTGGAATATGAGAATAGAAACATCACTCAATGTTCCGTGGAGAAATGTTGAGCCTCTTATAAACGATATTGACGAATGGATTATTGATATTAAAGATATTAATGATGATATTTATTATAAATACACAGGTATGAGCAATGATCAAGTTATTGATAATATATTCATGTTAGCTGATTGTATAGATAAATCAAGGTTTCATATAAGAATTCCAAGAATTCCGGAATTTAATAAGAAAAAGGATGTGGATGAATCTGTGAAATGGATTAAGGAGCTTCTGGAGGTTGAACCAGAGGTGTTTGATTATATAAAAACTGCCGAGATAAATCGAGATCCAGTTGATTGATGCCGGATGATATGTATCACAAGTGTTGTGATTCCTTAGATTTTAAGACTGATAGTAAAAGATATTTCGGCCAGGTGAGCGATATATAACTTAAATCAAGGATTGTACGATTTATGTAAACTAGAAATGCTGCATTTCCTAGCATTTTCTGGTGTCTCAATAAGCTATTCATGGTATAATAAAAACATCCGTTAGCCCAATATTTATGCGGGAAGAGATAGATTATTTAAATTATGTTTGGTTGCGTATAGCTTGTACTTATTCAAGGTGTTTTGCTCATATGGAGGGGAGTATATGAGTTATAAAATAGGTTCTTTTAATATGCGTAATATCGGAACAACTGCATTAAGTGAAAAGAATGAGCGTGATCTTCAACTTATTGCAAATATAATTAGAAAAGAAGAGTTTGATGTAGTAGCGTTGCAGGAGGTTTTAAGTGAAGGTAAAGCATTTGAATCTCCGGACTATGCTAAGAAATCTATCTTGATGGAACTGGGAAATGACTGGGAATTTGAATGGGCTGCAGCTGATTCAAATGCTGAATCATCTGATAGCCGAGGTGAAGGATACGCATTTTTGTGGAATAAGAAAAGATTGAGGCTTTCATCAATTAGTATTCCAGGAAAAGGAGAAAGAGTTTTTTATCCTAGAATGTGTAATCTAAATAAGAAAGACTTAATAAGAAGACCTTATTATGCCAGATTTACACCTACGAAAACTCAGGAAGGTGGTCCGTGGATAGAACTTAGACTTTTGTGCGTTCATACATCTTTTGGAAATGATGATTCAAATGCAAGGGAACGTAGAGATAATGAACTAGATATACTTCTCACAGATATATATCCGCAGATATCAGATAGAAGATATGGCGATTATGGAAATGGGATGCCTTCATATACGATATTGATGGGAGATTACAATGTACAGCTCTATAGATCCTGGAAAGAAGAAATGCGCCAATCTCAGAATGCTCAAAGGCGTTTAGAAGGTAAATCACCTATACCTAAACCTGCATATCTGAAAGCGGATAAAGATGATATAGTTGAAGCTGTAGAATGGGATCATAAAAGAATAAAGACTGTACAATATGAACCCACTACTCTTAAGTCTATATATGATAATAAAGAAGATGATAGCATGAGCAGGGGATATGTTCATGACTATGATCATTTTTCATATGAAGAAGCACAGTTCGAAGGGGTGCATATAAATGCTAAAAGAATTGATGCAGTTAGAAAGTATTGTGGTGATGATTTTGAAGCTTATCATAAAAAAGTTTCAGATCATATTCCAATAATGATGGAATTGACGTTTGAAGTTGAATAATAAAATGTGGGGCGACAAATGGATAGAGGAGAAGAGTTATCAGTTTTTACAGATGCAATAAAAAATGCTATTAAACCGATAAAAGAACATTTTACCGAGGATGAAAAGAAGAGAGCTGCATATGCTCTCAATCTTTGCATGGTTTCTGTATCTCAGATTATCGACTATAACGATGTTTATATACTTGAGCAGGAATATGAGGCTATTTTGAATAACCTTAATCTAGAGATGTTTCCAAAGGACGAAGCGCTGCTTTCTATATTGAAACAACTTCTTGATACCATTACTTTCTTCAGGATTCAGGAAGGTGATAAGGAAATGATCGAAAAAGAATACCAGCATAAAATGAAGAATGCTATATGGAATGCTGTGCCTAATTTCGGACTTATAGTATCAGGTGGGTCTGCTGTTAATCTCGCTGTTTCTTTGGCTTCTCAAGTTGGTATAGGATATATGAATTATCGTAGAGCCAAGAGCGAGAATAAGCTGGACTATGATAAGCAACAGTGGCAGCTTCGCAGAACAGCAATTGATCAATTTAATGGTTTAAGAAGAGAATTGTTTGATACTGCTTGGAGATTGGCTGATAGATATGAGTTTCCGGATTACTACAGGCTGACAGAAAGACAGATAAAACAATATAACGATATATTAATGGACTCTGATGATATAAAAAGATACGAGCGTCTTACAACTATCAAGGATACATTTAAAGCATATCCTCCATTCTGGTATAACTACGGAAATACAGCAAATAGTATTTCCAGAAATCCCGCTTTAAAACTTTCAGATGAAACAAGAGAATACTATAAGAATGAGGCATTGTTACATTTTGATTCATATTGGGAAAATAATAAATTTGCACTTTTGAGAGAAGATCACATGTCTTCAGCGTGTGCTCTCGAGCAGATTGATTTACTAGATGTTGAAAATGACAGAGCAAAGATAGAAGAATTGATTGATAAAGCTATCAGTTTTTCAGGAAATGCAAATGATATCTTGCAGCTTTGTTCTATGGCATATATGCGGATAGGGCAGACTGAAAAAGCTGCTAATATTTTCAGAATTCTGGTTAATGAAGATTATAATAAGATAGTTAATGCTCAGCTGCTTAGTGGATTATATGTTAATAAGCTTTTAGCTGGAGACGATGTGGCTGTGAGAAGTAAATATGAACTTCTTACAACACGAGTGAATCCAATCTATCTTTATAGAATGCCTAGATTAGGAGATTATGTTTCGGCTGATGAACTGGAGAAAGAGTTTAATGAAACTCAGGAAGAACTGTTAGTCTCTAAGTTTAATGCAGTGATAGATTGCTTTGTAGATAAGTGCAGCATAGCATTAGCGAAAACTATTCCAGGAGCAGATATCAAAGAAGAGTATCCGGATTATTATTTCTCCGAAGAAAGCTTTGATATACGTAAAAATGATCTTTGGGAATTGTTCTTATCAAAACATAAGCAAAAAGATAAACGCAACTTCTGTAAATTGCTGAAGGATTCTGATTATGTAGAAAATTATTTCCGCATTATGAATCGAATTTTTAATGACATTATGGAGCTTAATTGCATTAAAGATAGAAGAATACTTCAGGAAAAAATAAGTAATACAATATCTTCTAATGCTCCAATGCTTAACACTATATCAGGCTTAATAGATAGTGAGTCTATAACAATTGAAAGCCTCAATTGGCTTTTAAACTTTTCATCACTAAGATTTTATGATGAATTTATAAGTGAACTAAAGAATCAAATCTATCAGACAATCTCTGAAATGAAAGATATGATACGTTATTCAGAGGCTGATAGTAAATTGAGAGATTTCTGTGTAAATCATGATATTCCGGAACCGGATATATTAATAAATATTGGAACTGATGCAAAGTCGGAAGATGGAATTATCAATAAATACTTTGACCTTCAGCTTCTGGATACCACAAAAGAGGCTCGTGAGAAGGAAAGACAAAAGTATAATAAAGTAGAGGAAATAATCAGAAATTACAGCAAACGTATAGAAGAATTTACTGAAGGATCAGAAATATATTTCCATGATTCGTTGGAGTATAATAAATACTTTGAAAACAGTAAACTGAAAAATCATAAAGAAATTCTTCAGAAAGCAATTGCCATATATAACGATAGGTCTAAAGATAATGCTGATGTGCTTTTTACAGTTGATAGCGTGGTTCCAATTATCAAAAATAGTGTTAAAGCTCCTATAACTTATAAGAAGCTTATTGAAGATGAAAACAATAAAGATAAGACTTCATGTCCGGTGGTGAATGGCCCGGAGGTTAACGGTCCGGTAGTTAACGGTCAAGTAGTAAATGGCCCGGTAGTGAATGGTCCAGTGGTGAATGGCGCTGTTATATCCGATTCGACAGAACAGTTGTCAGCTTCGAATAATCAGCAGAATACATCTTCTACTTCAGGTGTTGATGATAATCAGGACGGAAAGCCATTTGGGATTAAATCACTTTTGAAAGCTGGAATTAAACTTTCATCTCCGGTAGTTTCACTTATTTCCAATGTTATGGATGTCCATGATGTTAAGGAAATAGAGAGTTTAATAGAAGTTTTAAAACCTATGTTTGAAGAAATTTGTTCTGTAGAATTTTAATATGGGAGTTTAGACTAAGAATTTATTGATTCAAGAAAGGTGAGGATATGGAAACATTCAGAGATATGATAATGCAGTATAGAGATGTTCAAAATGTGCTTATATTTTTAGCTGCTGTAGGAGCATTAGCTATTTTATTTCTTATCGTTAAAATTATATGGATGATCTGCTCTGGTAGTTTAAAGCTTGAAGCTACTCTTACTGATAAGAGACAGGATAAGAAGATAAAAGAACAAGAAAGAGAAATCGAACGCCTTACTACGGAGATTGAAAAAATGCAAGGATTTGCAAAAGAAATGGATGAAATAAAAGAAAAAATAGGACGTTAAGAAGGTAAGATTTTCCATGGCTATAATCCGAAGATTATTTATATATTTGTAAATTACAAGAGGTGATTCTTTGCTTATTTATTTAGATGAGAAACAGATAAAAAGAATTATATATTGATTTTTTTAGATATCGATGATCTATCGTTAATATAATTAACATAGGAATAACAGGAGAATTCATGAAGGAAGATGTTAAATACGCACCAGGAATGAGAATTATTGTCCGGGGCGAAGAGTGGATCGTAAAAAGAGTTGAAACAAACAGTCTGGGAAATCAGACCCTTCAGGTGGTTGGTATCTCCAATCTGGTGAAGGATTACGAGTCCCGTTTTATGACTGATCTGGAAAAAGATATAGAGATTGTAGATCCGGCAAAGGTAAAACTGATACCGGATGATTCTGCGTTCTTCAAAAAGTCCAAGCTCTATATTGAGAGCCATCTTAGACAGAAGATCCCGACAGATACCAAAATACATATTGGAGATAAGGCGGCTATGGATCTGATGCCTTATCAGCTTGAACCTGCTCAAATTGCTCTTAACAGAACCAGACAGCGTATCCTTATTGCCGATACGGTAGGTCTTGGTAAAACACTGGAAGCAGGCATTCTTATGAGTGAGCTTATTGCCAGAGGCAAGGGCAAGCGCATTCTTGTTGTCACTGTAAAGAGTATGATGACGCAGTTCCAAAAAGAAATGTGGAACCGTTTCACTATTCCTCTTGTCCGACTGGATTCCGGAAAGATACAGAGAGTTCGTGCGAGAATTCCGGCAAACTACAATCCATTTTATTACTACGACAAGACCATTATCTCAGTGGATACACTGAAGAATGATCTGGATTATCGTACCCATCTGGAAAATGCATGGTGGGACATCATCGTGATTGATGAGGCCCATAACGTCGCCAAGAGAGGGAAGCATTCCCAGAGAGAAAAGCTGGCAAAGCTCCTTGCAAATAAATCGGATACGCTGATCATGCTGTCAGCTACACCGCATGATGGAAAATCAGAGAGCTTTGCCTCGCTTATGAATATGCTCGATCCTACAGCGATAGCAAATGATAAGGATTACGGTCCGGAAGATATAGATGGTCTTTGCATCCGCCGTTTCAAGAAGGATGTCCAGGATCAGGTAGTAGGTTCGTTCAAAGAGAGAAAGATCAGCATCGAAGAGTGCAATGCATCTGCGAGAGAAGAGAATGCTTTTGATATCTTTGCTGATATGAAATTGCAGATGGATGAAGGCAGGACAAAAGGCAGCGGACAGCTCTTTAAGACCAGCCTTGAGAAGGCGCTTTTCTCCAGTCCGGCAGCATGTATCAAGAGTATTGATGAGAGATTAAAGAAGCTTAAGAAGAAGTTCGGAGAGAATGGCATCCCGGATATTGCAGCATTGTCAGAACTTAGAGATGCGCTTGTTCAGGTGAAGCCGGAGGATTTCTCCCGTTATACAACGCTGCTTAAGATACTGAAAAGCGCAGATTACGGGTGGAATCCGAAGAATAACAGCGATCGTATCGTTATCTTCACTGAGCGCATTGAGACAATGAAATTCCTGGCAGAAAACCTTCAGAAGGATCTGGGGCTTTCTGCGAATGCCATTCAGTCTATGTATGGCGGCATGAACGATAAAGAGCTTCAGCGTATTGTAGATGAGTTCGGAAGACCGGAGTCACCGATCCGTATTCTGGTTGCATCAGATGTTGCTTCTGAAGGTATCAACCTGCATTACCTGTCACATAGGCTGATTCATTTTGATATTCCGTGGTCTCTGATGGTGTTCCAACAGAGGAACGGTCGTATCGACAGATATGGGCAGAAGGAAACACCGGATATCCGTTATATGCTGATTGGCTCCGATAATGAGAAGATCCACGGTGATGCCCGCATCATGGAGATTCTTGTTCAGAAGGAAGAGCAAGCATATAAGAACATCGGCGATCCGGCTGTACTCTTTGGTAAGTTCAATCAGGAAGAAGAAGAGCTGGAAACTGCCAAGGCAATTGAAGGGGATATGAGTGCCTCTGATTTTGAATCTCAGCTGGATACATCAGAAGATGAGTTTGATCCGTTCGAGATGATGATGCAATCCGCAACATCGAAAGAGACGACCAAGATCGAGTACAGCGACGAAGAGACGCTGTACGATGACATGGAATATATCCGAAGTGCTTTGTCCGTGTTCTCGGATACTGAGAATATCGAGGTTAAGGACATGCAGTCCGTCAAGGGACTGAATATCAAGCTGACGGATGAAATAAAGAAAAAACTGGAGAAGGTTCTCCCTGATGAGGCGATGCCGTCAGACGGGATCATGCGACTTTCTCCGGATGTAGACTTCTGCAAAAAAGAGATGGCCAGATGTATGGCGAATGCTCTTTCGGAAGTAGCATGGCCTGCTACTGGGTTCCTTTGGAAGCTGCATCCGCTCTTTTCGTGGATCAATGACAAGGCAGGTATTCTTTACCGCAGAGGTGAGGTACCTTTCATTGCTCTGGCTGATGGAGTCAGCACCAAGGAAATGCTGTTCATCGTAGAAGGACAGATCCCGAACAGAAACTCAACCTCAGTGGTGGATGAATGGTTTGCACTTTCCTATGTTGATGGAAAGTACAGCGGAGTGCTGACAATGCCGGAGGTTATAGGCAAGACACATCTGACTGCTGATAAATTGCCGAACCACAAAGCTGCTTCTGCTGAAGCAGTAGCTTTTGGAGAGAGCCTTCTTCCTGATGTAGTAAAGAACACGAATAAGATCATGGAAGGCAAATATCAGGAGTACAAGGATCGGACTGATCCGTATATATACAGCGAACTTGAAAGATTGGAAGCATTGAAGGAAAAGCATAAGGACGCACAGCTTTCCATCTTTGATCTTTTGGGTCAGCAGAGGAAGAAGTCCGAGAAGGAAAGAGAGATTGATGAAATGTTCAAGGCATTCTATGACTGGGAGAGGGACTCTGTTGAGATCAAGAACAATCCTTACATCCAGATTATTGCAGTTGTAACGGGGGTGAATTGATATGGCGATGGATTTACACGGAATATTAAACCAGAACGAGTATTACACCAACCATTACTTCACAACAATATTTGAGGAAAACGCCTCCGATACGATCGCAAATTGGAGACAGGCAGCCAAGGATAATGAAACAGCAACTCCCTGGGCGACTTTTCGTGATACGTCGAAGAACTATTATCGCATCCGTGAGAAGTATCTACAGCTGCGTAATGAAGAAGGCAGCCGTGAACTGATCGAGGATCAGGCAGCAGAGTATATTGCCGCTTTGGGTTATGGTGAGTCGGATAGTATCAATATCGAACTCAATGATGAAATCACGGTACCGGTATTTCATGAGGTTAAGAAACCGAACGGGGCACCGCTTCTGTGGGTACTGCTTTCTGTCGCGGAAGAGCGTAACGATGACATCCTGATGGGCAGAGTGTTTGGCAGGATGAATGCCGAAACAGAAGAGTTCGGAGAAGAGCTTGCTGAGAATAACGATGATGTCCTGGCGAAACTGTTCTTTGCAGGCGCAGAGGCTCCGAGATGGATCATTTTGATTGGTATCAATCAGATCGCGCTTATAGACAGAAATAAATGGGATAAGAAGAAATACCTTCAGTTTGATCTGGAAGAGATATTCAGCCGACATGAGGAGACTACCTTTCAGGCACTTGTGGTTCTTCTGCATAAGGATAGCCTGTGCCCGGCAGAAGGAAACAGTCTGCTGGATGCGCTGGATGAGAACTCCTACAAGCACAGTTCCAGCGTATCGGATTCCCTGAAATATGCTCTTCGTGAGTGTATTGAGCTTCTCGGAAATGAAGTTCTTTACGACATGAGGACAAGACAGCAGGTGAATTTTGATGAAAATCCTGTGGATGCCGGAGAACTTACCATCGAGTGTCTGCGGTATATGTACCGTATCCTTTTTATGCTTTTTATTGAGGCAAGAGAGGAGCTTGGATTTGCTCCTATGAAATCGGATGTTTACCAGAAAGGGTACTCTCTGGAAGGTGTCCGTGATGTCTGTGAGAGCGTAAGAGAATTATCTGCTGAGGCAGAAGACGGTTATTACATCGATGAGACGATTTCTTCTCTCTTTGAGTTGATCTATACAGGTTATCCGGAAGATCCGGAGGCTTACAAGGAAGCGCTGAAGATAGAGTCTCCACGATTCATGTTTACCATTGAGCCACTGAAGGCACATATCTTTGATCCTCAGTATACAAAACTCATCAATGAGGCGAAGCTTCGTAATGTAACTATGCTGAAGATCGTGGATCTCATGAGTATTTCAAGACCGTCAAGTGCCCGCGAAAGAAGAGGAAGAATATCTTATTCTGCATTGGGCATCAACCAGATGGGTGCGGTTTATGAGGCACTCTTAAGCTATCGTGGATTCATTGCGGAAGAAGATCTGTATGAGGTAAAGCGTGCCGGAGATAAGTTCAATGAGCTTGATGTAGGATATTTTGTTCCAGAGAGGGAACTGGATAAGTATACGGAAGAAGAGCGTGTCCGTTACGAAGATTATGAGCGTAAGGGCAAGCTTCGTATGTATAAGAAAGGCACTTTTATATACCGCCTGGCAGGCAGAGAGCGCGAGAAGTCCGCTTCCTACTATACGCCGGAGGTTCTGACAAAGTGTCTGGTTAAGTATGCCCTGAAGGAGCTCCTGAAAGACAAGACCGCTGATGAGATACTGAATATGACAGTCTGCGAGCCCGCGATGGGATCCGCAGCCTTCCTGAATGAGGCAATCTCACAGCTGGCAGAGGCGTATCTGGATAAAAAGCAGGAAGAGCTTGGAGAGCAGATTGCATTTGATAAGCGGACGGCCGAACTGCAGCGCGTGAAGATGTTCATCGCCGACAGAAATGTCTATGGTGTTGACTTAAATCCTATCGCTGTGGAGCTGGCTGAGGTTTCACTGTGGCTGAATACGATCTATAAAGGAGCACACGTGCCGTGGTTTGGAACGCAGCTTGCCTGTGGCAATTCCCTGATCGGCGCGAGAAGACAGGTATATAATGCACTGAAGCTTAGGAAGGGAACCTGGTATAACGAAGAGCCGGAAAAGGTACCGGAGGAATGGGTGACGGATCGTTCTACCCATGAAACAAGAAAGGTTTATAAGAGAAAACGTTCCGGTGGTTCCTATATCTATCATTTCCTACTGGGTGATCCCGGTATGGCAAATTATACGGAGCCAGTAATTAAAAAACTTGAGCCAGAAAACATAAAAACTATAAAGAAATGGCAAAAGGATTTCTGTGCAAAATATTCTGATGAAGATATCGAAATATTGAATAAACTTTCTGATATCGTAGATGATCTTTGGATGAGAACAATTAGTGCACGACAAAGAGTAGAGATTCGCACAGAAGATTCATTAAGTGTTTATGGGCATGATGAAGGTGAATACAAAGAGCATCTAACGATTAGAGATAAAGATAGAATTTATAAGAAAATATATAAATCTGAAGGTGGAGAAAATGCCAGTCCATATGCGCGTCTTAAGGCAGCTATGGATTATTGGTGTGCACTTTGGTTCTGGCCAATTGATAAAGCGGATATGCTTCCGACTAGGCAGCAGTTCTTTATGGAACTGTCACTGATTCTGGAAGGTGGTATTTCTGCAACCATTAAAAAAGAAACATCTGTTGGACAGATAGAAATGGTTTTTGATGAGTCTAATGTTCTTCAGACATTTACTTCTGAGGGGAATGCGTTAGCCAATGAAGTACAGAAAACGATTGAAGGTCTTGGAGTGGTTAACCTTGAACAAATTCGAAATTTATATCCAAGATTACAGATTGTTGATGAAATAGCAAAGCAGCAGAGATTCATTCATTGGGAGCTTGAGTTTGCAGATCTATTCTATGAGAGAGGTGGATTCGACCTTGTGATCGGAAATCCTCCGTGGTTAAAGATGACATGGAATGAGCAGGCGATGCTTTCTGATAAAAATCCTATGTTTGCCGTGAAGAAGCTTAACGCTGCCCAGACAGCTACTATTAGAAATAATGAGTTGAAAAATGAGGCACTAAGAGCATCGTATATGAGTGAATATATAAGCATGTCTGGCACACAGAATTATCTAAATGCAGTTGAGAACTATAAACTGTTAAAAGGGCAACAAACAAATCTATATAAATGCTTCATCCCGTTGGCATGGATGATTGGCCAGAAATGTGGAATAAGTGCATTCGTCCACCCAGATAGTATTTTTGATGATCCGAATGGAGAGTTGCTACGAAAGCCAGTATACCAAAAGTTGAGAAGACACTATCAATTCATCAATCAATTAAAACTATTTGCAGAAGTACATCATGAAACAACATTTAGTCTGAATGTTTATGGGAACGAGGAAACAGATTCATTAGAATTGATCTCTAACTTGTTTACAACATCAACTATAGAGGAAAGTTATGCTTCCGCGGAGGAGAGTATAGTTCCAGGAATAAAAGATGAAGAAGGGAACTGGGAAATTAGAGGGCATAAAGATAGAGTAATTCGTATTGGAAAAGAAGAATTACTTGTATTTTCTACGCTTTTTGATGGTAATGACCAATGGGAAACAGCTCGTTTGCCTGTTATTCATACGGTGGAGTTTTTGGATGTTCTAAAATGTTTCGTTCAGCAGGAAAAAACCATAGGCAATATGGAAAAAGATGTTGCGAGTTCTGAAATGTGGCATGAAGCAAATGATCAGAAAAACGGTGTAATTGTTCGGAACGTCCATTTTCCAGAGAATCTTGCTGATGCAATTTTCTCGGGGCCGCATATTGGCGTAGCAAACCCTTTGTTCAAATCCTCTCGGCGAGAATGTGTTCTGAACAGTGATTATGACAGGATAGATTTGACTGTAGTTCCGGATGATTATATTCAAAGGATTAATTATTCTGTAGCAACAAGCAGAACAGAATATAATAGCAAAATTACAACAACGCCGTGGGGGAATATGATCAATGCGCAGTATATGGTTTGCTCAAGGAAAATGCTAAATATTAATGGCGAAAGAACACTTGTAACATCAATTCTTCCGCCGAATACCGCCTTTATCAACGGTATATTTGGAATGTGTTTTAAAGAGAAATCATCGATTATTGCAGGTTCTATGGCTTCACTATGTTATGACTTTTATTTGAGGATTACAGGAAAGTCAAATGGACGTTTTGATACATTTGCAGCATTTCCTGTTTTTGACAAATGGAAGCATGCGAATAGCATAGCGCTTAGATCACTACGTTTGAATTGTTTAACCAAGAACTATTCAGCACTTTGGGAAAAGGAGTATGAAGACAGTTTTTCAGATGATAGTTGGGCAAAGTTCGACGATAGGTTGGAAAAGAATCCGATTCAAAATGTTGGTAAAGACTGGACATTTAACAGTGCGTTAAGGTCGGATTACGAAAGAAGAGAGGCACTTGTCGAGCTTGATGTTCTTGTAGCAATGGCTCTTGGAATGACACTGCAACAGTTAAAAACTATCTATCGAATCCAATTCCCGGTCTTACAGTCGTATGAGGCAGATACTTGGTACGACCGAAATGGAAGGATTGTCTTTACAGTTAATCGTGGTCTGGTGGGTGTAGGTTTTTCTCGTAAAGAATGGGAAGAAATCAGCGAGGCAAAAGAAGGTGTATTTACGCAAAATGTCACTGACGATACCATGCCGGGCGGTCCAGAGGAACGAACCATTGAATATGTTGCACCATTCGATCGTTGCGACAGAGAAAAAGACTATGAAGAAGTCTGGGCAAACTTTGAAGAGAGATTCAAAAGATAAAGATTTACAGGAGGGTAGGCTATGATCCCATCAGTTCTGGCAGGACAGATACAAAGCGGCCTAAAAGATTACATTGACACAACATTTCCGATAACGAATTTGGTATTTAAGGATTCATTGAGGAATATGTTGTCAGAGCCAAAGAAAGTCTTTCACGAACCATATGTGGCTGTAAGGCTTCCTTTTCGTGTGGCTGATGGAGCAGAGAATATCTTTCAGTCCATTCATCCGGTGTATACGCCGTATGTTCATCAACAGAAGGCGTTCAGCAGACTGACCGGTGAAGACGGACGGTCAACACTTGTGGCTACAGGAACCGGTTCCGGTAAGACAGAGTGTTTCCTGTATCCTATCTTGGAGTATTGCTACAGGCATCGTGGCGAGAATGGTATCAAGGCTCTTATCATCTATCCTATGAATGCCCTTGCTGCGGATCAGGCAAAGCGTATGGCTGAACTGATCAACAGCAGTCCGGAACTGAAAGAGGCAAAAGTCCGTGTCGGCATGTATGTCGGCGGACAAGAGAAAAATGCGACCAAGATGATGATGCCGGATAAGGTTATCACGGATCATGAGACGCTCCTTGCGTCTCCTCCGGATATTCTGATGACGAACTACAAGATGCTGGATTATCTGCTTGTTCGTCCGAAGGATGCGGATCTGTGGAAGTGGAATCAGCCGGAGACTTTAAAGTATATCGCAGTTGATGAGCTTCATACCTTTGATGGTGCTCAGGGTACTGATCTGGCGTGCCTGCTCAGGAGACTGAAGGTGCGCTTGAATATCCTGCCGGGACATCTCTGTTGTATCGGTACATCTGCAACAATGGGTGGAGAAGAAAGTAACGGCAATATACGTAACTATGCTGAGGATATCTTTGGAGAGGTATTCGAGGATGATTCCATTGTTACAGAGGACAGGCTTTCCCCAGAAGAATACTTTGCCGGAGAAGAAGTGGAGTATTTCCAGATCCCCGACAGGGAAATGGCAAAGAAACTTGATTCCCTTGTTCTTCAGGATGATATGGATACATATCTGCGTACAGCGGCGGAAGCGTGGATCGAAGATTACAAGGGTGAAAATTTATCGACTGACGATGCAAGAGTAAAGCTGGGCGCTATCTTAAAGCAGCACAGCGTGTTCCGTGAACTAATCATAAGAGCGAATGGACAGTATAAGCAGAGTAGTGGAACTGCAAAGGGACTGGAGGAAAGGTTCCGCGAGTTTGCAGATTTAGGAGAAGAAGCTTCTTCAGCTCTGGAAGCTTTGTATGCTCTTATATCCCATGCAAGAACTTACGATTCTCAGGGAAAGCTTCGTCCGTTCCTCACGGTGCAGGTACAGGTGTGGGTGAGAGAACTTCGTCGTTTGATGGCAAAGGTTGATGATAAAGATATCGATTTTGCCATTGCATCCGATCTGAATGAGATGCAGGCAAAGCATTATCTTCCAGTTGTAAATTGCCGTGACTGTGGTGAGACCGGATGGGCAACGATTGTAAATGAAATGGGCAGTATAGAGCTTGGTGACCTTTCTACATTTTACAATCTATACTTTGATTGCGATTCGAGAATCCGTGTAATTTTTCCGCATTTGAAGGACGAGAGTGCAGAGGTAACTCCTGATGAACGACAAGTGCTCTCACCGGAAGATATGGAGCTGTCTTTGGAAGAGCGGGAAGGTCAACTTTCCAGCAATGGACATAGAACATTTCCGGTGTGGGCTTTTCGGCCTGAAACATCGGGTATAGGTAAAGGAAAGGGCTTTGTGTGCCCATTTTGCGGAAGCCGAGGCGGCATGGCCATTATGGGTGTAAGAAGCGCTACAGCTATAAGTGCAAGCGTATCCGAGCTTTATGCGTCACACTTTAATGATGATAAGAAGCTGCTTGCTTTTACGGATAATGTGCAAGATGCATCCCATCATGCTGGATTCTACAATTCAAGGACGTGGAGATTCGGCCTTAGAACTGCAATGCAGCAGTATTCTATGCGGCAGGAAGATGAGAAGTCTTTGAAGGACTTCACGGAAGATTGCATTCAGTACTGGAAGAATGAGATGGGAAACGAAAAGTTCCTATCTTACTTCGTCGCACCCTCTCTCACGTGGATGAGAGGTTACGATAATTTAATCAGTAAAGGTTCATGGATAGCGGACAAAGACGGGGCATCATTTATGGAATCTGTTTCCAGAAGAGCAGAATATGAAATGATGCAGGAATTTGGTATGTCTGCTCGTATCGGACGTTCCTTGGAGAAGTCAGGTTGTTGTGTGACCGCTTTTGATCTGGACGGAGCTGCTAAGAGAATTATTGACAGAGTAGTTAACGAATATGGACTATTGGATGGAGCGAGTGAGGAAGAATGCGAACGAATGATAATGGGTGTTCTTCTAACCATGAAACAAAACGGTGCCATTTCGAATCCGTTTTACAAAACTTATGTAGAGAGCGGAGGAAACAAATATGTTTTTAAATCTTTTAAATGGCTCCCGGGTATGCTTGAAGGACGTAATGCACCTAAGTTTGTAACTGTCGGAGGCAAAGCAAAGAAGGCATGGTTTTTCGATGATGTTTCCAGACGGTCATGGTATGGCAAGTGGATCAACAAGTATCTGCCTGTAATGCATAGTGAGGATGCCTGCGATCAGGTTCTTTCCGTAATGATGGAAGAGCTGACTACAGCGGGAACGGTTGACAGGTTAAAGGGTCCGGATGATATCCCCGCGTGGGGAATCAGCTATGAGAAGACGACCGTCAGCCGTGATACCGTTCAGATGGTTTGCGATGTCTGCGGTAACCGTATCACCGTTGCAAAGAAGAATCAGCATAGTACAGATGGTATGTGCTGCCTTCGTACTGCATGTCATGGCCATTATGTAGAGGCTCCGGATGAAGGGCTTGATTTCTACGGAAAGCTTTACAGCAATGGTGAGATGGTTCGTGTCGTTGCCAGGGAGCATACCGGACTTCTGGAAAGAGAACCGAGAGAAGAACTGGAACGCACCTTTAAGAAGAAAAAGAATGCACAGATGCCGTGGGATGCGAATCTGCTTTCCTGTACCCCGACTCTTGAAATGGGTATCGACATCGGTGATCTGTCTACTGTAGTAATGTGTTCTATACCTCCGGCACAGGCGCAGTATGCCCAGAGAGCAGGCCGTGGAGGAAGAACGGATGGTAATTCGCTTGTAATTGCCGTGGCGAATGCCAGACCGCATGATCTCTATTTCTACGCTGAACCGGAAGAGATGATCACTGGAAGCGTGGAGCCACCGAGAATCTTCCTTAAGGCAACATCCGTGCTGGCAAGACAGTTTATGGCATATTGCATGGACTCCTGGGTAAAGACCGGGAAGGCAGAAGTACCGCCGAAGCTGAATCAGATTCTTACTGCATTGGATTCCAAGGATAAAAAGAGATTTCCGTTTAACTATCTTAATTATGTGCAGGATAATCTGTCGAAACTGGTTCGTACCTTTATTCAGACCTTCAATGCCAGCGCAAACGGAGAAGACGGTCTTGATGAGGATGCAAAGAAAGAAATCACTAACTTTGCTATGGGGGACGGACAGGGCGGAGAGACTCTTCAGAGCAGGATATTTGAGGAGTTCCGCATCATAAAAGAACACAAGAAGGCTATCCAGACAAATATTGATGAGCTGGATACCTTGATCAAGCAGCTGGAGAGCAAGCCTAAGGATTCTTCCTATGAAGAGGAAATGGCGGATCTTCGAAGTGAAAAGGCTGCTCTTGGAAGGGTGGTTCATGACATCAATGAGAGAAACACCTTTGAGTTCATGTCGGATCAGGGACTGTTGCCGAACTATGCATTCCCTGAGGCGGGCATTGTTCTGAAAGCAATCCTTTTCCGCGCAGAAACACCGGAAGAAGGAGAAAAGCCTAAGGGTGAGAAGTATACATATGAATACAGCCGTTCTGCATCATCCGCTATCAGCGAATTTGCTCCGCTGAACAGTTTCTATGCAAGCGGTAAGAAGCTGAATATCGATCAGGTGGATATCAATACCACAAAGATTGAAAGATGGAGACTGTGTCCGTCCTGCTCACATGCGGAGTTGGAGAACTCCAGCAAACCGCATATCGCCTGCGATAAGTGCGGAAGCCCCGGATGGGGAGATGCCGGTCAGGTGCGTCCTATGTTGAAGGTACAGATGGTGTACTCCAACATGAGATACAAGGACAGCGTGAACAGCGAAGACAGCGATGACCGCACCACCAAGTTCTATAACAAGGAAATGCTGGTGGAGGTTGAAGATGACAAGTATATTGAGCCTGCGTATCGGATGGATAACGCAGAGTTCCCATTTGGATATGAGTTCGTTAAGAAGGCTACCATGCGGGAGATCAACTTCGGCGAAAAGGATTTGAGCGGTGAAAAGCTGTATGTTGCGGGTGAAGAGGCAGTTCGCAAGGGCTTTACTATCTGTAAGTTCTGCGGAAAGATCCAGCTTCCGAATAAGCCACCGCAACATACCAGATTCTGTCGTGTGGTAAAGGATGCAAAGACGAATCCGCTGCAGGAGCCTTATGAGGAGTGTTTGTTCCTGTACAGGCAGTTTACCACTGAGGCTATACGTATACTTGTTCCGTCAACATCTCTGGATACATCAAATGTCAGAGTGGAATCTTTTGTTGCGGCATTTATGCTTGGAATGAAGAAGAAATTTGGTAATATCGATCATCTGGGAGCTACGGTAAGTGAAGTTCCTGTTCCGGATGCAGATTACAAGAATCAGTATCTGGTTATTTACGATACTGTTCCGGGTGGAACCGGATACCTGCGTCAGCTGATGAACGACAAGCACGGCATGATCGATGTGCTGCAACTTGCCGTTGATACGATGGAAAAGTGTACTTGCAAAGATGATGAGAGCAAGGATGGATGCTACAAGTGTCTGTATGCTTACAGACAGAGCCAGCATATCGGTGAGATTTCAAGGCGTGCGGCGTTATCCATGTTCAAGAGTATTCTGTCAGGACAGGGCAATCTGCAGAAGATCAAGAATCTGTCCCTGATCGATACGAACCCGCTTATCGGAAGCGAGCTGGAGCGCCAGTTCCTGGAAACATTAAATCGTCTTGGCTCTGTGAACAGGATGGTATCCGTTAACAAGAAGCTGGTTAATGAGAAGGAAGGTTATTCCTTGAAGATCGGTGAATGTACCTGGGATATCGAGCCTCAGGTAGATCTTGGCCCAGCTGAAGGTGTGGCTGTAAAGTGCCGCCCGGACTTTGTGTTCTGGCCAGTGCGTACAACCGGATCTCAGAAGCCGGTGGCAGTGTTTACGGATGGATTTACCTTCCATAAAGACAATGTGGCGGATGATTTCCTGAAGCGTATGGCAATCATTCAAAGTGGCAAGTACAGAGTATGGTCGCTTTCCTATAACGATGTGCAGGATGTATTCAAATCAAAGGGAGACTACAAGACCGATACATGGCTGTATGACAAGCTGCCGAATGGCTCCAAGATGTATATGTCTTATGTGAAAGCTATGAATGCGCAGGATCTGCTTCCGGCAAAGAAGAGCCCGTTTGAATTGCTGATTGAGTATCTGAGCCGTTCAAATGCTGAGGAACTCTTTACCGTTCATGCAAAAGCGTTCGCATTCTCTGTGCTGGATTACACATTGATGGACAAGCAGAATGCTTATAATGTCCAGGTTACAGACTGGGACAGCGCATATAAGAGCATGGACAGCCTGAGAAGGATTTATGAGTATGGTAAGGCAATCTACGGTATGTGGGAGCCGAGACAGACTCTGGGTAATATGTGGGTTTACTCAATGCTTTCCATGGATGATCGGGATAAGAAGATGGATGCACCAATACGGGTGCTCGCAATCCTGAATGATAATGACAGTCGCACGGATAACTACAACAAGGACTGGAATGGCTTTTTGAGCTTCTCCAACAATATGCAGTTTATCGGCGATGCATTGTTCATGACCAGAAAGGGTATCGCAGCTTCAATTTATACAGCTTTGATCCCGAATGACCACACCGGAACTGATGTAGACAGTACACCGGGCGGAACAGTAGTTGATACTGATATGAGCGGCTGGGAAGACATCTACGATTATCTCGATGATGTCGAGAAGGCTTGCGCAACAGAGATGATGAAAAATCATATTCCGGCACCGGATGAAGTTGGTTACGAGCTCGAAAGCCATAAGAACGGAGCTGTAATCGGTGAGGCATCTATGGCGTGGACGGAAAAGATGGTAGTCCTGCTGTTACCTGAACAGGAAGAATATGCAGAAGTATTCAAACATGAAGGATGGACAGTCCTTTTGACGAACGAAAAACTGACTATAGACAAATTTGGAGGTAAAGGATGATGGATAAGCCCATGGTTGCGATTTCAACGGATTTTCTAACCTCTTTTGCATCACTACCGAAGCAAAAGCAGGGAAAAGCGACGGAGTTTTTCAATAAGTTCCGTACCAATCCAAATTCTCCCGGAATCAATTATGAAAAGATTGATGAGGGTATTGATAAGAATATCTGCTCTGTCCGTATTGATGATACATACAGGGCTATCGTGGTCAGATGTCCGGATACGAATGTGTACATGCTTCTCTGGGTAGATCATCACGATGAAGCTTATGCGTGGGCAAAACGCAAGAAATGCTCCATAAATAAAGTCACGGGTGGTGTTCAGGTATTTGATGTTCAGGAAGTGGCTGTCGAAAAGCAGGTAGAGAAGGAGACAATCTTTGCTGCTTACACGGATGATCAGTTGATCCGTATGGGACTTCCGGAGGAACAGATTCCAATGATCAAGAGTATTGAGACCATGGATGAGTTCTATGCGATGAAAAAGAGCATTCCGGAGGATGCATACGAAGGGCTGGAATGGCTGGCTCATGGTTTCGATTACGATGAAGTGATTGAGACTCTGTATGAAGATGAAGCAGAGCCGGTTAAGGAAGATGATTTTGCGGCAGCTCTTCAGTCGGATTCCAGCAAGAAGTCTTTTGTTATTGTGGATGGCGAAGAGGAACTGAAACGTATTATGGCAGAGCCTCTTGAAAAATGGAGAATCTTCCTTCATCCGACACAGAGAAAGATCGTGAACAGAGATTATTCGGGGCCCGCAAGAGTATTGGGCGGAGCCGGTACCGGAAAAACCGTTGTAGCCATGCATAGGGCGAAGAGGCTGGCATCAGATCTTCCTTTGGGTAAGAGAGTCCTTTTCACAACATACACCAGGAATCTGGCTGATGATATCAGGGAAAACCTTCGTAAGATCGCATTCATGGATCAGATGAAGAAGATAGAGGTCATAAACCTTGATGCCTGGGTGGCTTCATTCCTTCGGGATCAGGGGTATGAGTACAACATCTCTTATGGAGATGAGCTTGATAAGATCTGGGATGAGGCTATTGCACAGGCTGGCGGATCACTTGATTATACCAAGAACTTCTACATTGATGAGTGGATTAAGGTTGTGCAGGCGCAGGAAGCTTATACGAAAGAGAAATATATTAAGGCATCCCGTATCGGAAGAGGTCTTCGGCTTGACCGCATCAAGCGTATGAAGGTGTGGGGTGTATTTGAAGAATACATGAACCTCATGGATGAAAAGAAGCTTCGTGATTCAGAGTTTGCTATGTATGAGTGCCGTATCATTCTGGAGAAGCAATTCTCCGCCGGAAGATATGAAAGCATTATCGTAGATGAAGGGCAGGATCTCAGTCCGAGCGCGTTCAGACTGATCCGTGCTCTGGCAGGGGAAGCTCATAAGAATGACATCTTTATCGTTGGCGATGCTCACCAGAGAATCTATCGCAATAAGGCGATTCTCTCCAAGTGCGGGATCAATGTACGCGGCAGGGCAAGAAAGCTTCGTATCAATTACAGGACAACCGAGGAAATCAGAAAGTATGCCTTCGGGCTCCTTAAAGGCGTGTCGTTCGATGATATGGATGAAGAATATGATGACGGCGATAACTGTCAGTCTCTGACTCACGGTGAGAAGCCGGTGATCCAGAAGTTTAATACTCCGGAGGAAGAGCTGGAGTTTATCGTGAAGGAGATCAAAGACCTTGAGGCAGCAGGCATTCCGAGAAAGGATATCTGCCTTGTTGCGAGAACTCATAAGCTCATAAACGGATATAAGGACGGTTTAAGAAATAACGGGATCGACGTATTCGAGATCACTACGAATAAGGTGGATGACCGTTCCAGAGATGAAGTTCGTATCGCTACAATGCACAGAGTAAAGGGGCTTGAGTTTGATTATATTATTGTTGCAGGTGTAAATAATAGAGTTCTTCCAAACGGAAGTAGAAGTGATTTCTCTGATGATGTTTCGTTAGAAGAGTTTCATACAGAAGAAAAGTGTTTGTTGTATGTGGCTCTTACTAGAGCAAGGAGAGGCGCATATATTACATGTTTTGGAAAAATGTCTGATTTTATAGTTTAAGTTGGGAAATTGATACAGTATTACGATGTGTGAATAAATATTTGGTTATGATATTAAGATGATACAGATTATGATAATACATATAGTTTGTTGTTTTATCAGAGCACAGAGAATATGATGGTTAAAGTACTTGGAGTTGACTATTAATGGAAATATATCTTAAAAAATTTATGCGTAGATTGCTTGATCACGCCGATGATTTAAATAAATACGTTGATGATTTATATAATGATAAATCAAATGAGGATGATTTAAATTTGCTTTTTGGAGCTTTAAAAAAAGAAAAATTGATTAATTGCATGTATGCTGATAATAGAGTATATAAGGTTCAATTAACGCTTAAAGGTAAAAATCTTTCTGCGTATGAACTTAAACTTTCCGATAAAGAAGAGTTTCTTGATCTGATTAGTCAGATTGGAGATATTGAGAAACTCTTTCATCAATCTAATAGTCAGAGGGGAGTATATGATGAGATATATGATGTTCTAGAATATCAAGAGTGGATACAACAGGTTATTTTTTATCTTCATGATATTTTTGATAGGAAATCTGATCAGTTTATTTTAGAAACACTCAATCTTTGTCAACGTCCCATGAATGGGGCAAATGATAGAAAGATATTTAATGAGATTATAGGAAAACTTAAAAGTATCGAGAAAAATATTGATAAGTATTATGAAGAAAAGAATCAAGAGAGGATTAAAGATCAGGTGAAGACTATAGATAAAACACCAATGATATTCATCAGCCATTCGTCAAAAGATGAATTACATGTTAATCTTATTGTAAAATTATTAAAAGATATGGGGTTTACACAAGAAAAGGTATTTTGTAGCACAATTCCAGGGTATGGTATAGGTTTAAGTAAAGATATATATGAAACATTGCTTAGGTTGTTTGATGAACATGATTTATATGTTATATTTGTTCATTCCCCCAATTACTATGGAAGTGCGGTTAGCCTAAATGAGATGGGAGCAGCTTGGGTATTAAAAAGTAGTTTTTGTTCATTTCTTCTGCCTGGATTTGATTATTCAGATATGAAAGGTATAGTTGATGCAAGTAAGATTTCGATAAAAATTGATTCGGATCGTAGAAATGTACAAAACCTATTAAATGAGCTGTATGACGATCTTTCAAAATTCTTTTCTAAATCTAGAGATAATTCTATTGTTTGGGAGACTTCAAGAGATGAATTCATAGACAAGATGAATGCTACTAAGGTTACCTCTGATCCGCAATTATCTGAAAATGCAATAGATATTTTGAATGAGGCTGAAAAGGATAGTCGAGGTGCTGTTCTTATATCAAAAAAACTAGAAGGAGTAACCGTACAAGCAGGAAGTTCAGTGATGAATATAGCAGGAATTAGACGAGAAGAAACGAGAATGATTTCGGCAGTCAAAGAGTTAATTGTTTATGGATACTTGGAACAAACAGGGGATGATATATATCAAATCACTGAGTCAGGATATTTATTCCTTGAAAACTATAACCGTCATTGAGAACATAAAGAAGTTAAAATATGTGCAATAAAATAGAATTATTATATTAGATTGTATATGAATCTATAAGTATAAGTCTTTTAGAACAGTCAAATAAAATGTTACGGGGGTGGCATTATTGAAAAGCTTTAAGGGATGTATGTTTAAACTGCTATTACCAACTTGTTCTATTTTTGAAAATACTGCAGATTTTAGAATAAAATTTTTATATCAAGAATTTGAAGATTATATTGTATTAAGTGATGCCCTGTTAACGAATAGATTTGGCGAAAGTAACAAGTCTAGGGTTAATGTGCTTATTTCTCCAGATAAGATTTCTCATACGATAAGTTTTTCAATAAAAGATAAAAAGAGTATATATTTAACGAAAGCGAAACTTGATTTGTCATTTCTTCAAGGAGATGGAAATAAAATAATAGTTTCATACTTATTTGATTCATCTGGTAAATCTTCTTTGGAAGATGTCAGAGCACAAAAGATGACATCTTCAGATAAAAGTAGGTTCAACCGTATCATGGAAGCAGGGGATGATTATGAAGAAAATGATAAAGGTAGCCAGGGAAATGATAAAGATATATTAGATAAATCTGATTACACAAAGGGAGAATCGAAAAATAACGGTCATGATGTAAGCATAATGACAGGTTTAGAACCTTATTTAGATGCTTTAAAAAGAGAGAAAAGATACATAATAAATGAGGGTGGTCGAAAGTATAAAGTAACCAATGGACGTTACATTGGAAAAGTAGATAATAGATATTCTTATTTGTTTGATCTTGAAACCGAACTGCATATTTCAGATGATGCGCCTATTGCTCTAAGTGTAGGAGTAGAAAAATATCCCGGAGTTATTATGATGTGCGAGGATTTTCAAATTCTCGTAGTTATTGGTTCTCATTTAGGGCAAAGCATAAGTACTGCTTATATAAATGTAGAACCATGGAAACTACTGGATGCTCTTGCAGATAGAGTGAATTATGGAATCCAAAATAACAGCAAGATGATGAGAAAACTGTTTGAAGGAGCTGATTTAGCTACCAATAAACCGATAGAGGATATTATAAAAGGTCAGAAAAACGCCGTAAAGATGTCCTTAAAGGAACCTGTGACAATTGTGTGGGGACCTCCGGGAACCGGAAAAACCTATACTATGGCCGAGGTTGCTATTAAGTTTTTGGCAAAGAATAAAAGTGTTCTTATAGTTTCGCATAGTAATGTTTCAGTAGATGGTATTACAAAACAAATAGGAAAAATATTTAGGGAATGCAATGAACTAGAAGCGATAAAAAAAGGTCTGATTTTAAGATATGGTTATGTTAGAGATGATGAGCTACGTGAAGACAAATACCTTAATTCTTTTGCTTATGCAGCTAGTAAAGATAAAACCATATCGAAGAAACTTGAATCTTTACAAAAGGAATATGAAAAACTAAAAGCAATGGGTGGTGGGATTTCACATAAAGAAGTTGAAATCCATAAAGAAATAAAAGATATTAGGGCGATAATTAAACAAAGGGAAGAAAAGTGTGTTGAGAATGCTAGAGTTGTTGCTACGACAATATCAAAAGCTATAATTGATAAAGCTTTTAAAGACCGTTTATTTGATGTTGTTATATTTGATGAGGTAAGTATGGCATCTGTACTTCAGATAATGAGTGCAGCATCATTTGCAAAGGAACATATGATCTGTGTTGGAGACTTTATGCAGTTATCTCCGATAGTTCAATCAGATGCTGCTAAGATGGGAGAAGATATATTTGATTTCCTTGGTATAAATAATCATGGTAAGCCATATTATCATCCATGGATGGTTATGTTGGATGAACAGAGACGTATGCATCCAGCTATTTCCAAGTTTGCAAATATTAATGTATATAAAAAGCTGCTTAAGGATCACTCTTCTGTAATAAAGAATAGAAAAGAAATTGTTAAACAGGAGATGTTTTCAGACAATCCGGTGAATCTAGTGGATCTATCTACCACATACTGTGCAACAACAAAAAATGCGGATAATTCCAGATTCAATATACTAAGTGCATTATTATCATTTTCGATTGCTTTAAAGAGTGAAGGGAATGTTGATACCATAGGTATTATTACTCCATATGCGGCACAAACGAGATTAGTTAGGGCACTTTGCTTAGATTATAAAAAGAATTATGATACTTCAATTAGATGTTCTACAGTTCATCAATTTCAAGGATCTGAAAGTGATGTGATAATTTTTGATGCTGTAGAAAGCTATCCGGGAAAGAAACCAGGATGGTTAATGAGTAAGGATTTTAATTCTATAAAGCGATTAATTAATGTAGCTGTAACTAGAGCAAGAGGAAAACTTGTTGTTGTAGCTAATAGAAGATTTTGGGATGCAAATTATAGTTCAAATCCTAATCATACATTTTATAGATTGATTAACTATTTGGTTAAAGAAGGAAATACAGTTCAGCATGTTAAGGATAAATCGCTTGAATTGATGGTAAGTGATTTGTCGATAAAAGGTGGGCCGAATTATTATCTGGATAACAACTATCTTGATGATCTTATTAAAGATATAAAATCAGCTAAAGGAAGGATTGTTGTTTCTTTACCGAGTGGTAATCTTGATTCATCTGTTGAAAAGAAAATATATGATGAATTGCTAAAGAAAAAGAAGAATGGAATTACAGTATTGGTTAAATGTAATGATTATATATCCTTGCCTGATAATTGGAAGAAGATTACCTGGGGCACTAATAATGCTGTATTTCCGCTTGTTTTGATTGATGACAAAATTGTCTGGTATGGTACTCCTTTTGCGGATTGGCAGTTTGTATTTAAAAATTCATCACTTGGCAGTCCTTGCAAGATTGCATGTAGAGTAAGGGGTGAATATACTGCGGATATAATAAAGTCTTTATCAGATCTGGAGTATAGAGAAACTGATGCGGGAAAATCTCCGTTAACGGAAAAGTATGGAAATATAGATATAGACGACGGAAAAAAAGGAAGTGGTTTGGCTGAATACGCTTCTCATTTAAGAAAATGCCCTGGATGTGGTAATTATATGAAAATGTCTAAGGGTAAAACTGGTAAGACCATATTATGGTGTAAAGATTGTAAGAAAACGGATTTGTTATCTCCAGAGGAAATCAATAGTTATATATATCAGAACGGTGTTAAATGTCCTGAGCATAATTGTGATATTGAGGCAAGAATTGGACAATATGGCTTATATATCAAATGTGATTGTGGACATACATTGAAACCTGAAAACATTTAGAGATTATATTGTGGTTTTAGTATGCGTAGTTTTGGGGATTGTATGTGGATGTAACATTTGTGTAGAGGGGAGAATATATATGTCAAAGCTTAATATAGACCAACAGACTATTAAAGAATTGTTTTCAAATAAGAAGTCAGATTTTCTTATTCCTGATTATCAAAGACCTTATGCATGGGGAGAAACAGAATGCCAAACTCTGTGGGATGATATTTTTTCATTTGCATTTCCAGAGAATGATTATTCTTTGTTTAATAGTGATGAAGATGAATATTTTCTTGGTCCAATCGTAACATTTAAAAATGAAAATAATAAACTTGAAATCATTGATGGTCAGCAAAGGCTTACTACACTTATGCTTTTATTGCGTGCTTTTTATTCGAAATTCGGAAATATGAAGGATGCAAATGCAATAAGTACAAGTGAAGATATAGCTAAATGTATCTGGAAGACTGATGAATTTGGTAAACCTGATAAGAATAAACTTAAGATTGATTCTGAGGTTTCAACAGATGAGGATAAAGAAGAATTTCTGTCTATCTTAAAAATAGGAGAAATCAAGTCTGATCAGAAAAGTCGTTATGCAAAAACATATCGATTCTTTCAGGAAAAAATAAATGAGTTTTTGTCTGAGTATCCAAGTTATTTTGCTTATCTTCCTACTAGAATACTGAATAACTGTATATTACTTCCTATTGAAGCAGAATCTCAGGATACTGCATTAAGAATATTCTCAACATTGAATGATAGAGGAAAGCCTCTTTCAGATACTGATATTTTTAAAGCTCAGTTTTATAAGTATTATTCTGATAAAGATCAGAAAGATGATTTTATAAAAAGATGGAAGAATCTTGAGGCGATTTGTGAAGATATTTTTAGTTCACCAAATGGATCTCCTATGGATGAACTGTTTACTAGATATATGTATTATGAAAGAGCTAAGCAGGGAAATAAGAATACTACAACTGAAGCTTTGCGTAAGTTCTATGAAAAAGATAAGTACGCTTTGCTGAAAAAAGAGGAAACATTATCAAATCTAGAGAAGTTAGCTGATTTTTGGAAAAAGGTTTCGGTTCAGGATGATTCTTTTTCAGATCGAGTTTTAAGAAGACTATATGTCTTGAATGCTGCCCCTAATGGAATGTGGACATATTTGGTTTCTGTTTTCTATATGACTAATTCTGATGAGAACGGAAATATTGACGACGAGTTGTTCTATGGTTTCCTAAATAAAATCACTGCATTTATATGGACATATGCTTTAGTTCGTCCGGGTGTTAATGCTCTTAGAAGTCCGGCTTATCCAGAAATGATTAATATTGTGAATGGAATTCCTGTTGAATTCAAAGATTATTTGTTTGATGAAGCTGCTGTCAGAAATACATTGGAAACATATGTATTTACTAATGGACGTCCGGTTACGAAATCAATGTTGGCATGGTGGGCTTTTGAAGATGATAATCAGGTTATACTTAAACTTGAAACACCAATGGAGATTGAACATATATATTCGAGAAAACGCCAGGAAAATGAACAGTCATTAAAAGACAAGGATAGTTTGGAATCTCTTGGAAATAAAGCTTTATTAGAAAAGTCCATAAATATCCGAGCTTCGGATTATAGATTTGAAGATAAGAAGAAATACTATAAGGGCTTCACAAATGACAAAGGAAAAGAAAAAGAAGGTACAAAGATAGTTGAGCTTTTGAAAATGGCTGACGACAAGAGTGATTTTAATGAGATGGATATAAAGAACAGAAAGAGAAAATTAATAGATTGTTTTATAGGCTTTTTAGAGCAAAATAATTTATTGAGTTAACGTAGATTTTCGTTGGTTGGACGCTGATTCTAGTGAAATATATTACGGTGGATAGAAATATATGGGTAAAAGACTTATCGTTGCTGAAAAACCTTCAGTTGGACGGGATATAGCCAATGTACTTAATTGTCGAGAGAATGGAAAAGGTTGTCGTATAGGGGAGAATGATGTTGTTACATGGGCTGTAGGACACTTAGTGGGCCTTTGTTATCCCGATGAATTAAATGAAAAGTATTCAGAATGGAATATAGATGATCTTCCTATTATACCTGAAGCCTTCAACCTTAAGGTTCTTGAAAGTGGTGAAAAGCAGTTCGAAATAGTTAAAACATGGATGAATAATCCGGAAATTGAAACTATAGTCTGTGCCACTGATGCAGGACGTGAAGGAGAACTGATATTTCGATACATATATCAAATGGCTGGGTGTACAAAGCCTGTTGAGCGCCTTTGGATATCTTCATTAACGTATAGTGCAATTAAAGATGGTTTTGAGAATTTAAAACCTTCATCAGATTTTGATAATCTTTATGAAAGTGCCAAGTGCAGATCAGAAGCAGATTGGCTTATAGGAATGAATGGAAGTCGTGCATTTGCTATTGAAAATGATATACGTCGATTGTCCGTAGGACGTGTTATGTCTCCGACACTTTCAATTCTTGTTCAGAGGGAATTAGAACGTCGTAACTTTATACCGAAAGAGTATTGTGAAGTTATAGCTTCATTTAATGGTTATGAGGGAAAACTGGTTAATGATAATGAACAGGAAGAGGAAAAGAAAACATGGTTTTCAAGTTCGGATATGAAGAAATTGGATGATTACGTGGATAATCATTCTTCAAGAGGGTTAATTGCTTCTGTAAATGAAGTGGAAGAGGTACAGTCATCACAATTACTATATGATCTTACATCGCTCCAAAGAGATGCTAATAGGATTTATGGTATGTCATCTATATGGACGCTTGATACAGCTCAGAGTTTATATGAGAGACATAAGGCAATCACGTATCCAAGAACTGATTCACGTTATATTTCATCAGATATTAAATCAACGTTAGATAAAAGACTTGATAGCTTTTTGAACGGTGAATTATCTGAGTATGCAAAGCTTGCAAAGGAAAGTGACAAAGATTTATTTGGAAGATATATTAATAACAAAGGAGTATCCGACCATCATGCTATTATCCCGACGGGTGAAGCTAAGGATATGGATATATGGTCAAAACAAGAAAAACAGATATATGATTTAATATCCAGAAGATTTATAGGCATGTTTCTTCCGGATAGAGTGGTTAATTATCAAACTATTATAACAGAGGTTTATGGTAGGAGATTCATATCTACAGGAGAAAAAGAAATCGAACCTGGATGGGGCGTGGTAGATAAAAGCAAAACAAGTAATAGAAAACCGCTTCCGGATGTTGCGGAAGGTGATAATATCAAGGTGTTTGGAATGCGTATCCGTAAGGATAAGACTAAACCTCTGGCCCCACATACAGAAGCATCCTTGCTGGTAGCGATGGAACATGCAGGCAAGATGGTGGATGTAGAGGATGGGGAAGCTGTTGAGACAGAGTACGGTATAGGTACACCTGCAACCAGAGCGGCTACAATTGAGAAAATTCTAGAAAAAGAGATGGCGGTAAGGAAGGGAAGAACTCTAATTCCAACGGAGTACGGAATAAAACTAATTAGTATTCTTCCGGAAGTTTTACAGTCGCCAGAGATGACCGGGGATTGGGAGCATAGGCTTGCGTTAATCAGTCAAGGTAAAGAATCAACGTCTGATTTTATGAAGGATATTCGTGAACTGACAAAAGAAGTTGTTTCATATGCTATCAATAAGGGCGATACAGGTATAAAGAAATCCATGTCTGTTGGTGAATGTCCGCTTTGCGGTAATCCGGTTCGAGAATATGATAAAGCATATTATTGCAAGAATAAGGAATGTGATTTTAGAAAAATCTATAAAGCTGTAAAAGGGTCACATCCAACAATAGATTCTTTTACGATGAGGCAGCTTTTGGCCAATGGTTCAACAGATACCTCCAAAGGAACATTTATACTTACAAATACATATCCATATATTGGGTTTAAATATGCTCCAAGAAAGGCTGTTGATTATTCAAAATTTAGAGATTTGATAAATGATTTTGGAATATCATATGTGGATAGGATTCCATATGGCGGTGGTTTCTGGATTGCTGGGGGAAAGCATGATGAGCTTATATCAGATTTTATTAAGGAGAGCTCTGATATTGGATGTGATTTCACTTTTGTAGAGGATTCAAAAGCTTTAAAGCATAAGTGTGGATGGTGTCATAAAGTGAATTCTGACGATATGGAATCCTATGAGTCTGCATTTAATTATGCAGCACCAAGTGTTTCTGAATACACAACAAAATCATCAGTAGAGACTTTGGAAGAGAAAGAATCCACGAGCAAAGATGTTATTGATATAATAAAAGAATCCGGCTTTGAATATATAGATAAGAGGTCCAAAGGGGGAAGCCTGTGGATTGTTGCTGGTGAAGAAGAAGGAAAAACACTTATCGATAAGTGTGAAAAGGCGGGGGAATCATTTGCATTTGCACCGAATGGCGGAAGAGCTAGTAAACATAGACCAGCTTGGTATTCTTTGTAGAATATACTATAATACAGGTGTGTTTGAAAAAATACTAAATAGAGAAGGTCATAATACAATATGGGGTTCTGGAATAGACTTTTTAATGATTCGAAGTTTATAAATAATGCTATACAAAAGAATAATTCTGGAATTACAAAACAGCCACGCAACGAGAATGTAGATAAGCTTCTTGAGTGCGGTGGCTTTTTGTCGTCTTTGCTTGAGGAAGATAGATATATAGCTAAGAGTGACTATTTGGATAAAATAAAAGACTATAATTCAATTATTGATTTTTTCTCTGTGCTGAAAAGCAGCGGAATGTTGGAAGAGTTCTGTAATAAGAATGGTCTGCGTTTGGAAAATGCTGATCGTATTATAGCTTTGCACAAGGATTTTGAAAATAGAGTAGACACGCATAATGATGAGTTTATATCGGGAACAATGGTTAAGGATAAAGAGTATCTTGATACCATCCTGAAAACCATTGACCCGGAAATTGAGCTGGATGAGGATCAGAGAAGAGTTATATTAACAGACGAAGATTATTGTCTGGTAATAGCCGGAGCGGGAGCAGGAAAGACTACTACGGTTGCTGCAAAAGTTAAATATCTTGTGGATAAGAAGGGAATAGATCCTAAACAGATTCTTGTGATTTCATTTACTAATAAGGCTGTAAATGAGTTAAAGGATAAGATTCAGAAGGGTTTAGGAATTGATTGTCCTATAGCTACGTTCCATTCGACAGGAAATGCCATTATTCATGTTAATTCCCCTGAAGAAAAGTTGAATATTGTAGAACAGTCACGTCTTTACTTTGTTATAAGAGATTATTTTCGTGAATCAGTTATGCGCAATGAAAACATAGTGAACAAACTCATTATGTTCTTTGCGTCTTATTTCGATGCACCTTATGAAGGTGATGATCTGAATGGCTTCTTTAACAATATTGCGAAGTCAAATTATTCTACGATGCGAAGTGATCTTGAGAATTTTAAGCGAGAAGTCATTGATGCAAGAACGAAAAAGTCAGTTACGATACAAAACGAAATACTCAGATCTCATCAGGAAGTAGAAATAGCCAATTTCCTGTACCTTAATAACATTGATTATGAATATGAGCCAATCTATCCGTATGATATTTCATATGCAAGAAAACCATACACACCGGATTTTATTATCAAACAGAATGGCAAGGTTGCATATATAGAACATTTCGGAATTACTGAATCCGGGGAAAATGATAGATTTAGCCCGGATGAAATAGAGAGATATAAAAAGGCAGTAAACTCAAAGGTTGCATTACACAGAACACATAACACGACGTTGATATATACATTTTCTAGTTATAACGATAGACGTCCACTATTAATGCATTTAAAGGAACAACTAGAGAACAAAGGTTTTGAAATCATTCCTCGTTCAAATAAAGAGGTTATGGAAACAATTGTAGCGGGTGAAGAGAATCGTTATATCAGAAAGCTTGTCAGTCTTATATGCCGCTTTATTTCGAATTTCAAAGTTAATGATTATAAACTTGATGACTTCAATCGTATGTATCATTCTACTCAAAATGTACGAAGCAGGCTATTTCTTGATATATGTGCAGACTGTTATCTTGAGTATGAAAGATGGTTGAAGGAGAATAATGCGGTTGATTTTGAGGATATGATCAACGAATCTGCAAGACTTCTTAATGAAGTTAAAGAGATGAAGCAGAAACTGGATTTTAAGTACATTATAGTCGATGAGTATCAGGATATTTCCAGACAGAGGTTTGATTTAACAAAAGCGTTGTCGGAAGTGACCGATGCGAAAATCATAGCAGTAGGTGATGATTGGCAGTCTATATATGCATTCAGTGGATCGGATATTACGCTGTTTACAAAGTTCGCTGAGAAAATGGGATATGCGAAGATGCTTAAGATTGTCAGAACATATCGCAATTCTCAGGACGTTATAGATATAGCAGGTAACTTTATACAAAAGAATAAAGAGCAGATACCTAAGAGACTTATTTCAAATAAGACGATAGAAGACCCTGTGATTATATATACTTACGACGGTAAAGCTAAAGACAGAAATGGTGATAGACGTAGCGGCGTAAACTACGCAATGGCTAAAGCCGTAGAGACGGCACTTGAACAGTTAATAGAGTTTAAGAAAAAAGAACATAAAGAAGTTGGATCTATTTTGCTGCTTGGGCGTTTTAATTTCGATGGAGATCTTTTGGAAAGATCGGGACTTTTTGAATATGTAAAACGAGGAGACAAGATAAAAAGTGTTAAACATCCTACGCTGGATATTACCTTTATGACAGCTCATTCATCTAAGGGTTTGGGTTATGATGATGTAATTATAGTGAATGGTAAAAATGAAATATATGGATTCCCATCAAAGATAGAGGATGATCCGGTGTTATCTTTTGTTATAAAAGGTGACAGGTCTATTGATTATGCCGAAGAGCGAAGATTATTCTATGTGGCCATGACGCGAACAAAGAATAGAGTATTTATGGTTGCTCCGGAACAGAATCCATCAGAATTCCTTGTTGAGATTAAGAAGGAATATAAAAGTGTCCGATTAGAAGGAGACTGGAACGAAGAATATACCTATGTTACTCAAAAGAAAGCATGTCCTTTATGTGGATATCCAATGCAGTTGAAATATAAGAAAGCCTATGGCTTACGTTTATATATTTGTACTAATGAACCGGAAATATGTGGATTCATGACCAATGATTATCGTGGCAGAAAGATGGCAATTCAAAAATGCGATAAGTGCAGGGATGGTTATCTAATAGTTAAATGTGGTCCAAATAATAGTTATTTCCTGGGATGCACAAATTATAAAACTAATGGAACCGGTTGTGATAAGACTATTGGAATGCAGAATTATTATGATCAGATGCATTATACAATGGATGATGTTGCTATTAGTTCCGATTTTGATAAAGATCGTCAAAAAGCTGAATCTAAGACAAACACTACTGAAAAGAGTTCAGATAAGAACAACGAGAAGATAAGAATCGAAAATGATTATGTTGAGATACAGCGAGCAAATGTAAAGCCGGTTATGTATAACGATACGGATCTTAATGAAGTTGTATATACGATTGTAAAAGCTTTACAGAATGTCAGCAGAAATAAATTTTTCAACGTTAAAGTTTTGACAGATGTTCTTTATGGTACAGAAAGTGAGAAGGTCGTAAAGAATAACTTAAGTCAGATTCCGGAATTTAAAGCACTTAGCGATTTATCATATGATGTAATTCAGGCAACTATTGAGTGGATGATTAAAGAGCATCTGATGTTAAAGACAAAAGAAAGATATCCAGTTTTGCATTCAACGTATGATGGACTGCATTATTCTGAATTCATAACTGAGGGAAAGCTTAAAAAGCTTAAGAAATATCTTGAGGAGGATGTTATCTTATGGATGTAGTGGATACTGAAAAACTTGAAACAGCATTAATTTATTTACAGAGAATCACAGAAGGAAATAACCCTGTAAACAATATGCCGGCTGATGAAGATTCGGTGATTAATAATCCGAACGTATTGCGTTGTATGTTGTTTGTAAAAGAAGTGCTTGAAGAGCTAAAACGAAATGATGGATATATTGGTAGACGACCTCGAAAAAGTGATTTGCCAAGCTATCCCTTGGTAGTACTTGAGAAATATCAATATACGGGGGATAAAACAATTACGAAGTTTGTAGATCAGCTTAATGATCTGGTAGATATTGCGCGTTTTAAAAAACTTACTTATAAACCAATCGTAGATTGGTTGAAGAAAAATGGCTATCTGGAAGATGGTAATATAGAAGGCAGAGATAGTAAGTGTACAATGGTAACTGAGAAAGGGCAAGAGTTAGGTATAAAATCGGAAATTAAAACGGGATTTAGAAAAGAAAAATATACATTCATACTATATGGAAAAACAGCTCAGGAATTCATAGTCTCAAAGCTCGATGAAATAATCTGATATGGTTTTATGTTATCTCCATATTTGTATCAATGATGAAAATGGTGATCTCGTAGATACTATTTTTTCGTCTGAGATTGAAGAAACTGTAGAGTTTAAGGAAGGCTATATTGTGAAGTCATATGATAATTTCGTTTTGGAAAAAAAGAAGTAGTGATTTGAATAAATTGAATCTATCAATTTATTATTTATGATTGAAAATTTTTATGATTTGTTAATCAGTATTGTTCTTTATTGATAATGGTATAAGAACAATTGCGTTTCCATTTATTTCTACAGGTGCATTTGGATATTCAGAATAGTTGAAATCTTGACGAGGTAGCTGAGGTATGAATAAATATATTTACAGATACGATATTAACTGGCTCATAGACAAAGTTAATTCTGGAGAAAAACTCAAATATGTTACATTCTGGAAAGCTGATGAGGGATGTGAGAATAACTATTTTGGTCAGTGGTATGCAGGTAAGCATATAGTGATAAATGGCAGAGCGTATGCTACAGCAGAACAGTATATGATGTCTGAGAAGGCTCTATTATTCAATGATTTAGAAGTCTATGAGAAGATAATGAAAGATCCGGATCCTCATAATAGTAAAGCATTGGGAAGGAAAGTAAAGAACTTTAATGGGAATTTATGGGATAAAACTTTTAGAGAGATTATATTCCATGGAAATCTTGGAAAGATGCAGTCAGATATAAAGATTCTTAATGCATTACTTGAGACAGAAGATGCTGTTCTGATTGAGGCAAGTCCTACTGATGATATATATGGGGCGGGAATGGAGAAGAAGGATCTTCTTAATTCGGATGGAACACTTAAGGTTCTTCCACAGAACTGGCATAAGAAGGATTCAACAAGACAAGCACAGAATAATCTTGGATTCGTTCTTATGGGAGTAAGGGATTTGTTTAGAGATATTGTAGGAGATTGATGAAGATGAAGGATGCTAAGAGGGGCTTTGTTCCATCTGATGAAAGAGAGTTTGGGACAGAGGTTATACCAAAGCTCCGAAAGGCTGCGGAAGAAGTATTATTCCTGCTGAATCACGGATACCCTGTGAAGGGAGCAACGAGATTCGTAGGAGACCACTATATGTTTTCAGAGCGCCAGCGACTTGCTCTGGCAAGAACTGTATCTCCTGAAGAAGAGATTGTTTCTCGTAAGAATAGAGAGGTAAATTCTATTGAAGGTGAGACCATCTGCATAGATGGTTTTAATGTGATCATCACAACATGCTTATACCGGTACATGGAGTAGGAGAACTTGTAAAGGCTGAATCATCCGAAATTGAAGAGGCCTATAGAGGTGATCTTAAGGCAAGTGGATATTTGGTTGTACTTGATAACGTTTCAGTAAGACCTGCCAAGCAGGAAGAAGTTACATTTGGGTAAATCCATTTTCTATAGAGTATATTGAATAAGGATAGATATGAGGCTTTTTATAGCGATTGAATTTGATAGAAAGATAATAAACTCGTTAAAGCAGGTTCAGGGAAGCCTAAAGGCCTGTGGGTTGAGAGGAAGATATACAAGAGAAGAGAATTTTCATCTGACACTAGCCTTTATCGGTGAATATGATGATCCGGATAAAGTGCTGCGTGTTATGAAGGAAGTTCCATTTGAGGCATTTCCGCTCGAGATAGATGGAATGGGGCGTTTCGGTGATATCTACTGGGCTGGACTGAAGGATAATCCGAGGCTTTCTTCTTATGTGAGGGCTATGAGAGATAAGTTGAAAGAGAGTGGTATTCCTTACGACAAGAAGAAGTTTTCGCCACATATAACGCTGGTGCGGGACGGTGCATTTGATAAGGGTGGAAGGCTTCCAGAGTGGATGCCAGAGATGAAGATGAAGGTGAAGGAAATCTCTTTGGTGAAGTCAGAGTTCACGAAGAGTGGTATGAAGTATACGGTGATAGGTGAAGCGGCTTGTGTGAAGGGGTGAGTACATGCCATTTAAGATTGTTCGTAATGACATAACTAAGATGAATACTGAGGCTGTGGTTAATACAGCCAATGAACGTGCTGTTGTGGATACAGGCTGTGACAGTGCGATATATGCAGCTGCGGGTTATGATGAGTTATTAGCCTATAGACGTGAGCATATAGGTGATGTCCCGGAGGGTGAGGTCTTTATAACTCCGGGATTTAATCTTAAGGCCGAATTTATAATTCATGCAGTAAGTCCTCTATATATTGATGGTGAGTCAGGTGAAGAGGACAGACTTCGAAGCTGTTACAGGAAAGCACTTTCTCTGGCAGATGAGAAGGGGATACGTTCCATAGCATTTCCGCTTATATCCACAGGAGGTTTTGGATATCCGAAGGAAGAGGGAATGCGTATAGCTCTTGATGAGATACAGGCTTTTCTGGAAGACCATAGAATGATGATCTATCTTGTGGTCTTTGATGAGAAGTCGGCATCTCTTGGCAGAAGAGCTTATCTGGGACTGGAAGAGTATATTGACAGGAACTATGTGGAGCAAGCTAGTGACGCAGAATATAATTCTTCCTATTCGAAGGCCAGCAGAAATAGACTGAGCCTCGGCCAGATGCTTAAGATGGGGATATCTAGGAGCGAGAAGGCGTCTGCCCGTCCGAGAGAAGAAGCTGCCCGATTACAAGGGGAAGCTGCTCGTCCAAGACGTGAAGAGGCGGCCCATCCAAGAAGAGAAGAACATTCTATTCTTTCTGATAGCTGCATGTATGAGGCAGCAAAAGATACATGTGTGGATGAAGAGGCATTTGCCAGTGCCGACATGGATCTCTGTGAGGCAGCTGCATCCTTTGAGGAAAAGCATGAGAGCCGTCTTGAGGAGAGAATGAGACACCTGTCCGATACATTTTCTGAGTATCTGCTGTATCTGATCCATGATAAGAACATGGAGAATGCAGAGGTTTATAAGAGGGCCATCGTAGATAAGAAGACCTTCTCTAAGATAAAGAATAACGTAGATTATCATCCGCAGAAGCTGACTGCTCTGTGCCTATGTGTGGGAGCGAGACTCAATCTGGATGAGTCGAAGGACCTGCTGGCGAGAGCGGGTTATGCCCTTTCACCTTGTGATAAGACGGATATTATATTTTCGTATTTTATAGAGAATGAGATATATGACATGATAGAGCTGGATATACAGCTGGAAGAGCATGGGCTTCCATGTATAATTGCCTGACAGCCATGCATTTCAAATATTTTTAAAGGTCGCTTCCCGGGAGACCGGTTTTTGAAAACAATTTCGTATAATGAGTCCAACAAGTAAACAAACCGAAAGGTTACGGATTAAAAGGAGGACAATATTATGCGTAAGGGTTTAACAGAGATAGTATTTATCTTAGACAGAAGTGGATCAATGAGAGGTCTTGAGGCTGATACCATAGGTGGTTTCAATTCCATGATCGAGAAGCAGCAGGAGGAAGAGGGAGAGGCTTATATCTCAACAGTTCTTTTCGACGATAAGTCAGAGGTTCTCTACGACAGGGTTCCGATAAGAAAAGTTGAGCCGATGACGAATAAGCAGTATTATGTAAGAGGATGTACAGCTCTTCTGGATGCTATCGGAAAGGCTATCCATCATATAGGAAATGTACATAAGTACGCAAGACCTGAGGACGTTCCTGAGAAGACACTCTTCATAATCACAACAGACGGTATGGAGAATGCCAGTCACGACTATGATTATAGCAGAGTTAAGAAGATGGTGGAGCGTCAGAAGGAGAAATATCACTGGGAATTTGTATTTCTTGGAGCAAATATCGATGCCATAGATGTGGCAGGACGCTTCGGAGTTTCAGCCAGCCGAGCAGTCAGATATGAATGCGACAAGAGGGGAACCAGAAAGAACTTTTCAGTAATGTCAGAGATGATAAGTTCCGTAAGAGCCTGCAAGTCAGCAGAAGCTATGGGAGATATGTTTGACGAGGATATGGTATTAGAAGAAATAAGAGAAGATTATAACAGCAGACATAGAGGGTAGGCCTAGGCCTGCCCTTATGGGCATTTATGGAGGAGGGTAAAATATGTTAGAAGTAGGAACAAAGGCACCGGATTTTAAGCTGCCGGATCAGAATGGGGAAATGCATAGCTTAAAGGACTATAAGGGTAAGAAGGTTATCTTATACTTTTATCCTAAGGATAATACTTCAGGCTGTACGAAGCAGGCCTGCAGCTTTGGGGAGCTGATGCCTCAGTTTAAGGAGAAGGGGGCAGTGATAATAGGAGTCAGCAAGGACTCAGTTGCTTCCCATAAGAAGTTCGAGGAGAAGTACGGGCTGCCATTCACGCTGCTTTCAGATGTGGACAGGGTAGCTATTGAAGCATATGATGTCTGGAAAGAGAAGAAGAATTACGGCAAGGTGACTATGGGCGTCGTAAGAACTACTTATCTTATTGACGAGAAGGGAGTTATCGTTAAGGCTTTCGGAAATGTAAAGGCCGCGGAGAATCCGTCTCAGATGCTTGAAGAGGTATAATGTGGTATAATATATTTTTAATGTTGAAATGGGAATCAGAGCAATGGATTATTAGTGCCAAGAAGCGGCAAAGAAATAATAGAAAAGAATAGATAATTTATAGGAGGCTGTATAAAATTGAAGTGCACCCTAAATGTTAGACAAAAAAGTTTAGCATTTGGGGTGCACTTCAATAAGACTTGTCTATTTTACATTGTTGTTATTCAGGAGGATATGTATCCTTCAGATATTCGACCAACATATCAGGAATATACTGATAATGGTGGGATTCGTACAATTTACAAGTTACACTAGCGTTATGGGCTTCCAACCGGTTTTTCAGATTCTCGATTCCCTCAAGTGTTGAGGCATGTCCGTTGTAGGAGGCTTCATAATCAGGATCCTCTTCTGATCCTCCACAGAGAAACACTTTCTTATCCAGAACTTCATGTCGGTCAAAGTAGCCGTAATCTGTCTCACAGCCTTCAGGATCCAGGTTGAATGTTGTGTCATACAGTCCCCAGAAAGCCGGACTTCCGATGATGTAGCGCCCGAAGGGCTGATTCTCATAACGGTCTGAATTGAATAAGGCATAATGAGTAAATACGCCTCCGTCGGAGTGACCGTAAAGGGTTGAATTCTCGTAATCGATATTATAGTTTTCTCCAAGATATGGCATCAGATTGTTCGTAATAAAATCCAGCAGAAGAGCTCTGTTCTGCACGAAATACTGACCACGGATATTTCCGTCTGCACCATTCATGTGGTAGTTATAACCAAGGCTTACTAGGATTACATCTGATGCTTCTCCCTCTTCCATAGCCTTTCGGAGGGAAGGATGATTTCCGAAACGCCATACACCGTCAGTCAGAAAGAATACCGGATATGATTTATCCTTATCGTAATTCGGAGGCAGGGTAACGTGAACCAGAAATTCTGTATCCAGCTCTTCATCATAAATGTTGATCTCATCGATGGAGTCTTTTATTTTTTCTACCTCAGCACGGTCATATTCCCATTCATTTCGATAGTCCGATGATTCTTCATCGAAATCAGAATATAAAGAAGGATCTGATGGATTGACAGTGCCTTGCGGAAGTATCTCCGCTTCGCCGTTTTGGATGGCTTCATAAGCATATTTAACACGCTGAGCCATCAGTTCAGCTGCACTCTCAGAATATCCTTTAGACGCTACACAATCTTTTCTGACCCAGTCCAGATACTCATCCAGACTTGAAAACTTTTCTATGATCTCTGTCTCATTTCCATCAGAATCTGTACGAATTTCTGATATCGAAATGAAATCATCTTTAAAATCCGTTTCAGGTATTGTATATTCCATAAGCTTTCCATCAAGCAGGACAAATCGATTTTTTATTACTGCGTCGGGTTCCATTGCCTGATAGTCTTTTAATATATCCTGATAGTCAGACTCCGGCAGATAATCCCGCATTTCCTCAAGCTTTGCGATTTCTTCCGCTGGTGTGGTGGTTTTTTCCTCAACAGCTACGGTGTGTCCGGTGGGATCCCATTCTGCTTTATCTGAATCTTCCGTTGGTTCATCCAGCAGAGTCAGCTCGTGCTTTGACACACGGGACAGTTCGTTTTCGGTCATTTGATTTGTCAGAAATATTTCTGCTGTCTCTTCCGTTGAAACCTGCTCCGTTATCTGCTGCTGTGGTTCTTCAGAAGCGGTTATGTCCCCTTGCTTTCCGCATGCGTTCAGAGGTAGAAGCATGCAGGTTAATATACATACTGTGATCAATCTTTTATTTCTGTTTTTCTTCATATCTATTTCCCCCTTGTGTTGTCTGCGAAAACCATTATAATTTCATTTTACTGTCAAAACCATAAGGATAATGTTATAATTTATAACAATATCGTAAATTGGACTGAATTAAGAATATCAGATCAGAGGTGAAACAGAATGAAAAACAAACAATATCTGGAGAAACGCGAACAATGGCGTGCCATGATCAGGCAGAGAGATGATCGCTCGGAGATTGTTAATTATGATGATCCTTCATTTCCGTCATATTCATTTGAAGGGCATATGGATGGCACTTCACCATGGATCAGAAAGGTCCACTGGCATGAGGATGTGGAGATGATGAGTGTCCTTACAGGGAAAATGGCCTATAATATAAACGGTTCGATTGTTGAGGTTTCGGCAGGTGATACGCTTTTTATCAATTCACGTCAGATGCATTACTCCACCGACGTGGATAATACTTATTGTACCTATATTATCACGGTTATCCATCCGAGACTTCTGATTTCTTCTCCGGAGGTTGAATCGGAATATGTGCTTCCAATCATTACCGACCCTGACTTGCAATACATATTGTTTCGAAATGGGGATAAAACAGCAAAGAGCATTGCTATGCTGACACGGGAACTGAACAGTTTCTCCGGGAATCAGTTTGAGATTACCCGATGCTTCTTCCAGATATGGCATTACATCCTGGAATCTGCGAAGATAAATCAGGAAGAGTTATCCGAGATTCATTTCCAGCGGATAGGAAGTCTGAAGAATATGATCGGTTTTATCCGAGATAATTATTCTGACAGGCTTTCATTGGAAGAAATCGCAAGGGCCGGAAGCATGAGTAAATCCAGCTGCAATAATCTCTTTAAAAAATATACCGGGCATACGCCAAATGAATATCTGATCCGCTACAGGCTGGATAAGGCCATGGAGCTTCTTGCATCCTCGGATGACAGTGTTGAGTTTATCAGTAGTTTGTGTGGCTTTAATTCCTCCAGTTATATGACGGAGCAGTTTGTGAAATGTTACAATATCACGCCGAGACAATTTCGGAATAATCGTAAATAAAAAGGAATAGCTGCGCATGCGGGAGAGAAAGTTTTGATTCCGATAAATATAAAGGCATGAACTCATATTTATTTTAATAAAAGAATGTGTAAAAATCATATTCATCTGTTTTCCAACCATTAGCATTATAGAAAGCTTTAGCGGTTGAATTTGTTTTTTCGGTGATTAAGGTAAATCCTTTAGCTCTATCATA
>DEFA01000010.1 GCA_002350525.1 Lachnospiraceae bacterium UBA2864
GAGATGCAAAAGTCAATAAAACGCCGTGTTTATCGCAATTCATCCCACCACCTGTAGAGGTGGGGGATTGCTTGCTCACGGCGTGTTAAAAAGCCTTGAAATATCCGGCTTCCTTGGTGATCCTGAAGCCCCTGCCGCTAACCTTTTTCTCCACAAATGCTCTGAACTCTTTATATCTGTCAATTATATACTGATTCTGATTCCCGTGGCAGGACATAATATATTCAAGGAGCGGTTCGGCTTTATCCACAAGAAGGGCATCATCATAGATATGCTTCTCAACATTTTCGAAACTTGTTCCCAAAATATCGGCACCGTTATCCAATCCGAATATGTGATAGAGTTCCCTTGCGGCAAGATCAATCCTGTCATCGAATTCCTTCACGAGTTCAGTGATCTCTTTCATATGCCTGCTTCCGTAAGTACTTGCGTAAAGTACTCCGTTCGGCTTAAGTACCCGCCTTATCTGAGAAGCCGCATCCGCCGGATCCTCACAGTAAAACAGCATATGATTTGCGATCACTACATCAAAGCAGTTATCGGGATACGGGATGTCCTCACATCCAAACTCCCTGAAAGTCACGGTTTTTTTAAGCGATTCCAGATTTCTCCTTGCATCCTGGAGCATTCCGCCCGATATATCAGACAGTATGATCTCGGTACCTCTTCCCTTAGGGATCAACGCTTTATTTTCAGCCCAGAGAGCACCGTTTCCGCATCCCAGTTCAAGAATCTTCATTCCCGGCAGAAGATGCATTTCACCGAACATCCACGGGAACCAGCCTGTTTTATTCACCGAATACAGTTTATGCAGTTTGATCCTCGCTGATACGTTACTTGCATTCTGATACTGTTTGTTAAGGCTGTTCTCCATACTCGTAAGATCGATGATCCTGAGCATCTTATCCCAGTCGATATTCTGCCCCTTTTCATATGCCGCAAGTGTTTCATCCACCGCTTTCTTTACCAGCATCATCTGATCGATCTTATCGCTTATAAGAGTCTGCTGAAGCTTCATGGAGTCCACCATAAAGTTCTTGTCCTCTGCCTTGACCATCAGCTCTTTTATCTCATCCAGCGAAAATCCCAGATATTTATAAAGAAGGATCTGCTGAAGCTTCACCAGATCCTTCGCTTGATAATACCTAGCTCCCGTTGTTTCGTTTACATAGCTCGGTTTTAATATATTCTGTTTATCATAGAACCTCACGGTTCTGACGGAGACCCTGGCCATCTTAGCAAAACGGCCTGAGGTCAGATATTCTTTATCCATCTTTTTTCTCTACTAATTCCGTCTGTTGCTTCTGTACTGAAGCTCCGGATGTTTCTTATAATACTCATCCTTATCCGCATACATTTTCTCATCGGCATCATGCATGGCTTTTCTGATATCCAGCTTACTGTCTCCGAAGCAGGTTCCCACGGCAAGTTTAACCGTATCCGATTCTTCTGCTTTTCTTCTCAGATTATCTACCAGTTTGTTAAATGATTCTTCATCCACTTCTGTCTGAAGTATCAGGAACTCATCTCCACCGACTCTGAATATCTCGCCTTCAGGGAAACAATCCTTAAGCATGCATGCCGCAGTTTTAAGCAGCTCATCTCCGGCCACATGTCCTTCCGTATCATTTACGGTCTTAAGGCCGTTCAGATCCACAAAAACAACTCCGTAAACACTGCTGATAGGATTAAGTCCGGATACGATATCGGTAACTCTGTTGTTCATCGCATTTCGATTATAGAGTCCCGTAAGAAGATCCGTATCGCTGAGAATCTTCATACGCTTAAACAGCTGATGATTGGCTATCTCGGCAGCAAGTATAAATGAAGTTACGCCGAGAATGGATTTTATATTTAATGTATCTCTGCTGTCAAAATTGGTTGCCATTATATAGCCTATGGTTTCACCGTTCGATCTGAGCGGATACAGAACCAGACTGTATATACCGTCTGTTACCAGTGATTTATACCAGATAGGACTTATATCTTTTAAAGTCTCAAGTTCTTTCCTGTCATGAATGATATAACAATTGCTTCCCGCGATCAGTTTATCCCATACCTCAACTACATCGAAAAAGCCTTCACTCATGAAGCTTTCATCCTCCGCCAGTACCTCATTTTCACCTAAACTGTCGCAAAGCATGGAACACTTGCGCTTCTTGAAATCCGTAAGGAGTATACAGCTTCTGTTTGCACTGCATGAATCTCTCAGATCCGATATGATGGAATCCATAGCCGCCTGAAAATCATCTGTTTCTCTGAGCTTGATACTGGTTCTTATAACCTGTACCGCAATATCCGGAGATATATCGGAAAGCTTTGATACATCAACCTTTGGCTGCATATCATAGGAGAACAGATAGAATTCCTTTCCTTTTTCATCGGTTATAAGCGGAAGCATTATAACTTCCATCCATGCATTGTAATACTCCGCATCTATATAGGAATGAACCATCCTGCCTTCTTTTACACATCTAACGCTCATAGCCTCATAATTAAGATCCCTCGGGATATAATTATAATACGGCTTTCCCGGAACAAAATCCTCTCTCTTTACGTTTACGGATTTAAGATACAGATCATTTGCTGCTTCAAGACATATTTCTCCGCATGATCCGTCTTCATTAATCCGAACAGAAAGGACACTGGCAATTTTCTTTTGTTTATTCGCCACTTCACTATAATCCAATGAAGCCACCTCCGAACTGTTTCGCCTATCATCATACTGGGTTTTAAGTTTCGCACAGACTTAAAAAGAGATACATTTACAGACATATTATAACCTATAATTGTCTGAATAATCAAAAGAAAAACGACTGAAAGTCTAATATTATTTATCAATTATTCTTGATTACAAACAATAATTAATCTATATCTTTACTTTTCCCGCAAGGATATCTTTATAATCCGCCAGATTCTTTCTCAAAAGATTCGGTGTATCAAGTTCATACGGACATCTCGACTTGCAGAGTCCGCAGTCCACGCAATCCTCTATCTGCATCATATTAGCCTGCCATTCTTCGGAAAGGAAATTTTCCGACGGTGCACGGCGTATCAGCTGTGACATTCTCGCACAGTTATTAATCTGTATTCCCACAGTACACGGCATGCAGTATCCGCATCCGCGGCAGAAGTCACCCATAAGATTTTGTCTGTCTTCTTCAATAAATGCGGCCATCTCATCCGTCATGGTAACCTCTTTATCAAAGAAGCTGAGCCACTGAGCCAGTTCCTCTTCTCTCTGTATTCCCCATATCGGAAGTGCATTGTACTGACTCATAAATGCCATGCAGGCATCACTGTTGGTAAGAAGTCCGCCCGACAGTCCCTTCATGGCTATGAAGCCCATATCAGCCTTCTCGGCTGTCCGTACCAGTGCTATATCTCTGTCTGTTGCGAGATAACAGAACGGGAACTGCAGTGTCTCATACAATCCACTCTCCACAATTTCTTCCGCAACTCCGATAAGATGTGCCGTAATTCCGATATGTCTTATCTTTCCCTGACGTTTTGCTTCCTCCATCGCCTCGTACATTCCGGTACCGTCTCCCGGCTTATAGCACTGAGATACGCAGTGGAACTGATATATGTCCAGATAATCCGTTTTAAGATTCCGAAGAGTCGTCTCCAGATCTTCCCAAAACTTTTCCGGCGTTTTCGCCATGGTCTTAGAAGAAATATATATCTTCTCACGCATCCCTTCTATCGTACCGAATGCTTCTCCCATTTTTTCTTCGCTGTCGGAGTAAGCACGTGCCGTATCAAAAAATCTCATTCCACCTTCATAAGCACCACGGAGAAGCTTTACAGCCGTAGCCGTATCGACTCTCTGAATAGGCAGTGCACCAAATGCATTCTGCGGAACCGTAATCCCTGTTTTACCAAGTGTAATTTCCCTCATACGCATAAACTCCCTTCATATATTCATAACTATACAAATAAAATAATATTTCATCCGTCAAAAGAATACAACTAAAAAACCTTGGGATATACACAAATCCCAAGGTTGATCGGATACTCCATCTATAAAACCAGATTTATCAAAATCCCCGACAAACATGCATATACTATGATAAAAGCCCAGTAAAACAGGAAATGCTTTATCCCGAGCACTACCTTAAGTGCTCCGAGATTTGTTATCTTAGTTGCGGGTCCCGTTATCATAAATGCAGCCGCACTTCCGAGACTCATACCATTCATAAGCCAGGTTTTAAGAATCGGAATAGTACCGCCTCCGCAGACATAAAGCGGAACTCCTACCGTAGACGCCATCAGTACTCCCCAGGCCTCATTTCCTCCAAACATAAAGGTCACAGCCTCCGCCGGTACATATCTCTGAAAGATTGCCGAAAGAAGTATTCCTATAAGAAAGTAAAGTCCTGTCGCCCTAAAGTTTCTGTAAAGATTCTTTAGCAGTCTTTTGAATATATTCGGGTCCGTATCTCTGTTCTTCGGTTCATCAAAGCTTTCAAACCTGAAGAAATTTTTCTTCTTGAAAAAGAAACGGATAACCAGTCCTGCCACGATTCCACAAAGAAAACAAGTAACTATACGGACCACAAGCACCTTCACACCAAGTGCCGCACTGTAAATGATAAGCTGCGGGTTAAGAAGTATAGAACTCATCATGAATGACGCAAGCCATTCATCTCTTATTCCACCTCTCGAGAAAGAAGCCGCTATCGGAATCGTTCCATACATGCAAAGCGGAGAAAGAACTCCCAGAATCGACGCCGCTATAATCCCGATTATGCTGCTGCCGTCACTTTTCATATTTCTCATAAGGTTATGGATCTTATCTTTAAAGAATACCGAGATTATCGAGCCTATAACCATTCCTATGAGCCAGTACAGAAATATCTGACGAAACTGGACCGTAAAATAGTACCATATGTATATAATCTCTCTTTTTAATATTTCAAACACTTATAATTCTTCTCCGTTTATCATTTTTCGCTGTTTATCATTCTTCACTGTTTTCAACTTCTTGTGACACGGTCTCATCCATTTCCTGTGAATCGTCCTCATCCACGTTAACGATTTCATATGCCCTGTTTCCGAATCCTATTTCTTCACTGTGTGTCAGAATGTGAAGCCCGTTTTTCTCAAGTATCCTGTTCTTTAGTGACTGACCGTCTTCGGCTCTGAATACAAGATCGACACATGCCTGATCAAGTGCAACAGGATCGGTTGACGCCAGTATTCCGATATCATGCATATCAACATCTGCCGGGTGCGATACGCAGTCACAGTCGACTGACATTCTGTTCATAACACTTATATAAACAATATTCTGTCCATATCCCTCATAATCAGAGACAGACTTTGCAGCCTCTGCCATAGATTCCGTAAACACATCCTGATTTGTAAGCAGGCTTCCGATATCGATCGGCGGTTTTGAAAACACTCCGCCGGTATGGATTCTGGTCTTACCTTCACTTGATGCGATACCTATTGAAATATTCTTGAGTGCGCCTCCGAAGCCGGCCATGGGATGACCTTTGAAATGCGTGAGTACTATCACATAATCATACTCAGCCAGATTTTTTCCGACCCAGTTTTCCTGAAGATTAACTCCTCCTTCAACGGGAATCTTCATATAACCGTCCCTGTCCATAATGTCCACGTCCGCAATTGCAGTAAAGCCGTGATCCTTTGCGACCTGCATATGCATCTCGGTTTCTGCTCTTTGGGAACCGGAATATGCGGTATTACACTCTACTATTGTTCCATCCACACTTTGAACCAGATCCTTGATAAGATCCGGATCCAGATGGTTAGGATTACCCGCTTCACCTGTCGACAGCTTGATAGCTACCTTTCCGGTCGGTGAAACATTTAATGCCTTATAAACTTTATCAAGTCCTTCGGGACTGATATCCCTCGTCATATAAACCACGGATGCCTCATCATAGCTTCTTCCTTCTGCTTTCAGCGTTTCAACATCATAAAACTCATGTGCCTCTATATCATAGTGCATGTGGTTTATGTACCAGATTGCAGCCACACCGATGATCGCACAGAATATTCCGAAACCGATTAAAAATCTGCGCACGCCTTTACCTTTCTTCTTTGTTTGTTTCTCACTTTTCTCTTTCATGATGACCCCTTCCGTTTTTTTCGAATTTAATCTATTTCTTTTCTACGATATGTGACTGATTTTTACCGGCAACTACTTCGCATCAAATCCAAGCCTGCCCTTTATTCCGTTAAGTCCCAGATAATGATATGTGATCAGCAGCCTTAATCTGTATCGCATTTCATCTTCCTCGCTGTAACTTTTCAGTATATCCGTAAGTCCCATAACAAGGATCGATACTATCTGAATCTTAAATTCATCATCCTCTATCGGACATGCTTCGACAAAGAATTCAGTCATCATATCCGTCAGCATCGCCTTATCTTTACTTCCCGTGGATTTAAGCATTATGAGCAGCCCCTCACGATGTTCACTCATTACCTTCGCAAGAGCCGTTGACACATCTTCTATCTTATCGTCCGTATAGTTTCCGGCATACTCCGAGCTTCCGAAATGGCCTATAGCTTTCATAACACTCTGCCTTGCCTTCCCTACAAGAGTTTCATAGATTTCTTCCTTGGATCTGAAATATCTGTAAATGTTACTTTTACTTATAAAACATTTATCAGCGACCATTCTGAGCGAAGTTTTCTCATATCCGTTATGTATAAAAAGTCTTTTTGAAACAGCCAGAATCCTTTGATATATCTCATCTTTCTTTATCTGCATTATTTTTCTCCATCATAAGCACATTTCAATAGTGACCATTTACTATTTCATGATTATCATATATACTCTGTATTTTCAAGATATCTCATTCAAAAGCGTCCGCTTATTAATTTTGTTCACGCATTTTCCCGCAAAGAAAAAATACGACCATACTTATGTGTATAGCCGTATCATACCAATCATTATAATAATAATCTTTGCCTGTTTTTTAAATATCCTACTTATTTTCAACAACTATCAAAGGAATTATATATTCCTCGGGAGTCAGCCCCGCATGACCGCCCGGCATCATCTGTGCTTCGAAATGCGTATTGAATATCGATGTATCGGATATCGCAAAGGCTATATAATCGCCAAGCATTTCTTCGAGTCCGTCTCTCGAATTACCGATTCCGAACACTTTATGTTTCAGAACTTCCTCTCTTGTAAGCAGCAGAAACCTGTCTCCAAAGTTCTTACGGAAGATTCCCGGAAAGTCTGCTTTATACTCATCCTTTACATAAAGATTAAGTGTACGCGGTTCGATTGAAGGAAGAATCTTCAGGCAATTTACTACTTCAGGATAGTCAAGTATGCATAAATTCTTACTGTCCATATGTCCATGATCCGCCGTGATCAAGATGAGCGTATCTTCAAGCTTCGATAAGTACTTCTCCGTTATCCTTTCAAGTTCCGTTACCATATCATGAGTTTCTTCACTGACCGTTCCTGTTCTATGCATAGTTCCGTCAGGTTCATTCCAATAAGCATAGATATACTTTTCCCCAGGCTCGTTGCAGAGATTCTCTACTCGTTTCAGTATGGCCTCATAGTCCCGAGGAAACGGAGGCATGAATGGCATCGAATAATATGCCTTTCCTCCTGCATCATTGATCTTATCTACTACCGACCTGTATGGTAAGTAGGTAAATCCAACATTTACATCTGCCGCCTCACGATCCTCCCGAATGGAATTTTCTCCCCAGATACTCTTTCCGTCCGGATCTGTATCTATCGGTTCTGCACCTTTCTTCTCAACCATCTGTTCGGTATTTCTGAACAGTGTCACATTCTTATCCAGATCCGGAATATATACATCCCAGCCGAGCCAGCCGTGTTCATTCGGATAGAGTCCGCTTAACAGCGATGTTGTCGCAGCAACGGTAGTCGGAGGATATACGGAATTATATTCACCTGCAAGATGAGATCTGAAGAAACCGTCTTCCTTAAGATGCTTCTCAAGTATGGAGACGCCCATAGCATCAAGAAGAAGCACGACAACATTCTTATATTTTTTGCTTAAGTATCTATCAGCCAGCGGAAGCGTTTCTGCCGTTGTCTCTGCTCCGAATTTTTTCTCGATTGAATTTGCCAGGTTCACCAGGCAGTTTCTGTAATCCGGAAGTTCCGGAAATTTTTTATTATTCATACTTACTATTCCTAACTAAAAATCTGATGTTGATTGATCAGTCATTTTCTGATTCGCTTATATAGTAATCGATCAGCTCATATATCCAGTCATGTATATCGGTAAACTCAAATCCCAAAGCCTTTGCTTTATCAGTATTTATGCTGAACTCGGGATCTCCGTTATATGGAGCTGTGTCTACCGCCGGTGAATCATTATCTGATCCTGTTTGTGTTGTCCTATCTTTCGCTATATCCATAGCTTCCTTCTCAACCAACACCGCCTTCTTACCGGTCTTCTCTTCCACGTAATTAATTACTTCACGTAAAGATATGGTTCCTGCAGAGGCTCCGTTATAAGCTCCCGTAATATCCTTATCTACAAGGTATGCCATAAAGCGTCCTGCTTCATCCGATCTGATATAGCTCATCTGATAATCCACGTTATCTATATACATCGGCTTCTCGTTAATTACATGCTCTACATAAAACTTAAGTCTTCCCGTATAATCATCCTTCCCGAGAACCACGGGATATCTTACGGCCAGCCATTTTCTATCGGCATATTCCTGCCATAATGCTTTTTCTGCCTGACGCTTTATCTCATCATAAGGAAAGTCCTGTCGGCTGCACCATATTACGGGATTCTTCGTTCCATCAAAATCATCCTCCCGGGTATTAATGGTCTTCGGCTCATATATTGCCGTACTGGACATCTGAATATACTTATCACAGTCAACTGCATCCATTGCAATGCGGACATCATTCGAGGAATAAGCCAGCTTATCGATAACCACATCATAATGCTTTCCTTCGAAAGCCCGCTTCATACTCTCGGCATTTGTTCTCTCAACAATTATCCTTTTTACCCTGTCACCGAAGTAATCCTTTGCATTTCCTCTGGTCGCTATAGTTACATCATGTCCGGCATGAAGCAGTGCTTCCACCATATGTATTCCGAAGAATCTTGTGCCTCCCAAAACAAGTATTTTCATTATTTTCTCCTTTTTCGGTATTTCATTTACCGATACGCTTTCAGCATTATATTTTCAATCCGCTTCCGGTATTCCATTTACCGATCTGTTTTTCAGAAATATAATTACCGATCCAAATCGAGTATATTCTTCTCCATACTGTCTAGAAGATCATGCGAATCATCTTCTATATGCGAAAGATATGTCACTATAAGCCCTCTTGGGGGAAGCACATAGCACTTCTGCTTCCATTTACCGTTGATGCTGAAACCGTCTCTATATTTCCAGATAAAGTAACCGTAGCCGCCCTCCCTGTTCATCTGTTGAACAGACGTGGCCATATTGACGTATTCTTCGGATACTATCCTCTGTCCATCATATATGCCCTTATTATAGAGCAGAAGACCGATCTTACTCAGACCATTCACCGTAAGTTTCATCATTGACGCTCCGTAAAAATATCCTTCAGGGCTTCTTCCGTATTCATAATCAGTAATTCCGAGAGGTTTAAATATTTCCCTTTCTATAAAACCGCCAAGGTCTTCTCCAAGGATCTCAGTAAGTACAACACTCACTAGATAAGCACAGATGTTATTATAATTAAATACCCTCGTCTCCGGGTTCTTTATATCACAGGAAAGCGCAAAGTCTATCCATGAATCTCCCTCCGGTCGAAACGGGAATCCATCCACAGACATGGTAAGAAGTCGCTGAACAGTTATCTTCTTAAATGTCTCCGCCTGACTCTCGGAAAGCTTTTCAACATTCTCCTTCGGAAGATAATCAAGCACAGACCTGTCAAAATCTATAAGTCCTCTGTCATAGGCTATTCCGACTGCAACAGACTGAACAACTTTCGTCGCAGAATAAATATCATGCATTTTCTCTGTTGTATCTCCCCAGCTGTGGGTGAGGCGTCCATCCTCATAAACTTCAGCTCCGAAAACACACCATCCGTTATCTTCTATGTCTTTTATAAATGCATCAAAATTCATATATTTCTCCGTTCATTAACAGGCATATCTGTTTACGAGATAAAAATCTTCATCTTCCGATAAACGATCAACTGATCATCTTGTTACGTATCTTCTCTACATTTTCCTTCGATATTCCGATACATTCAAAGTAGTCTTCAACACTTCCGTACTTCTTTTTAAAGAGCCTCATAAAGTCTCTTATATAGGATTCTCTCGGAATTATTATATTGATATCGAGATCCGGGTGATGTATCGCCGCCATCTTGAAACGTTCTTTGTTATACTCTTTCGAGAGCATGTAATCCGAAACTATATCATCCTCACTTACTCCGCACAGCATAAGGATGATTGCGCTTACTACTCCTGTTCTGTCTTTTCCGGCAGAGCAGTTAAACATAACTCCCGACTCAGCTTCTGCCATCTTGTTAAAAATATCCTTTAAAGACGGTGAACCCGCTATTATCATATAGCTTCCCGGTACAGCTTCCACCGATTCCGGAACCTGGCTTCCTTCCTGTATCGGGAAATTAAAATAATCAAATCCATCTATCGTTGAAAATGCACTCGGTTTTCCGGAAATGTCATCAGGTGTACGCATATCTATAATTGTCGTAATTCCGTTTGACCTTAAGAATTCCAGATCTCTTCCGTTCGGATATGCCTGTCTGTCGCTTCTGATAAGCTGTCTTAACCTGAGGGGCTTTCCGTTACCGCCGATATAATCTCCGAGGTCTCTTGTATTCAGAGTTGTCTCAAGCAGGCTTTTTGAATTTTCATATCTATCCAGTATAGCTGCAATTTCCGGAATATCATCAGCTATAAAGTCCGGAAGTTCATCATCACTTTCAATCTTCCACAGTCCACCGAAGCCCTGTCTGATCCACATAGTTCTCATTCCGATTTTCTTTGCCGGAACGATATCATTATCAACACGGTCCCCGATCATAAATGTTTCTTCCGGCTTGACTCCCGCTCTTTCCAAAGCTATATCGAAAATCCTTATATCAGGCTTCGCAACTCCCTCTTCCGCAGATGCAACAACCAGATCTATATATTTCAGAATTCCAAAGTTTTGTAATCTGTCCGCAGTTCCAAAATCCTGATTAGCTATAATGCCTATCTTATATTTTTCATGAAGTTCCTTCAGAATATTTTCAGTATCGGGATAAAGCTCTTCATACTCTGATTCCCATTTGGGAAGTTTTACATTAAGTTTCTTGAGAATCTCTTTGTCACCTTTTCTATTCTGCTTATAAAACTCCAGTGCCTGCTCGGCAACATAATCTGCAGAAACTCCTGCAGCTTCCGCAATCTTGGCAAACCTGCTTTCATATACTTTTGTCTCATCAACAAGCGTCGATCCCACATCAAAAAATATCCATTTAATCTTCACTATCTTCCCTCCGGATCAAATTTCATCAATTCCACATTTCAGCCTGACTCTGTCAGTTATATTATTTCATCGCAAGCTCTATTAGTTTTCTGATATGGATCTCCACACTGTCCAAACACGGAACAGGCGTATTCTCCGAATTAAGAAGAAGCGGAAGTTCAGTACATCCGAGGATTACCGCCTCTATTCCCTGCTCTTCCTTCATCTTGTTTATAATATCAACAAACTCCTTTAACGTACTTTCCTTTACTATTCCAAGCTCAAGCTCCTCGTATATTCTTTTTGCGATAAGTTCCCTGTCTTTCTTCTCGGGAATAAAGATTCCAATTCCGGCATCCCGGATGTCCTTCTTCATATAATCCTGCTCCATAGTAAAGATTGTTCCGAGTAGTCCGACTTTCTTAAAACCTTTTGCAGCTGCGTCATCAGCTATCGCCTTGGGTATACTTACAAGTTTTGCGTCTGTCTTCGCATTAAGCTCATCAACAACTATATGCATGGTTGCCGCAGTAAGTGATATTACCTCCGCTCCACCTGCATATAAGCTGTTTACTTTTTCAGCAAGATAATCCGAAAGTGCTTCCTTATCAGATGATGTTACATATTCCCATGCTCTTCTGAAATTCACGCTTTCGATAGCAACATCAGGCATAGCCTGACCGCCTGTCAAAGCATCTATTCTGCTGTTCAATTCTTTATAATACATCAGTGTGGACTCCGGTCCCGTTCCACCGACCAGTCCGATCTTTTTTATCTTTATATCTGCCATTTTCCCCTCGCTGTCCTATCATTCCTTAAGCCATCACGGCTATATGCCACGAGTGCTCCGCATCATTTTCTCTCCTGTTCTTATCGAGTAATAATGTCCTTCGCAGGATTCCGGTCATCTTATCGATTTCCGCGGTAAATTTAAGCTGTTTATCCAGCCTGATATTTCCGCTTGATAAAAAGTCCTCGATGCCCATTTATTACCTCCCCTTACGTTTCACTATCATTAATCCCAGACTGATCATACCTATGACCGCGGCAGGGATAACAGTAAATATCTGAATCAATAAACCTCCGTATGCGACCGCTCCTTCCCTTGCCGGAATTAAGGAGTAAGGAACTTCCAGATGTGGGAAAAACAATATCATAAATATTGCAAGGATAATTGTCGAAATGAGGATCACTATACAGCCATCTCCGGCTGCAAACCATTTAAAATGTCTGCTTAAAAGTACCGCTATGATATAGATGAGTACCGTTACCGCCCCACAGCCGACAAGCATCAAAACAACCGCCGATACCGCGGTCGTCTTGGGATCTATGCCAAACAGAATAATCTGAAACAGATAACTGTTTAATATAGATATTCCGACGATCAAAGCTATGCCGATTAAATACTTTATAATCTTCATTTTTACTGTACCCCTTACTATTAAACGTGTAGCTCATAAAATATAAGTGTCATCTTATCATTTACGATATTTTCATCCCCGACTCTTTTGAAACCGCATTTTTCATATAGATGACAGTTTCCTTTTTCCTGCAAAATAGTTTCCAGCTTCCAGGTCGTCACTTCCGGGCTTATCTCAAATGCTTTTTGGATTGCCGCATATCCTAACCCCTGATTCTGATATTTCGGAAGTACAAAGAGCGGACTTATGAAGGAAACCTTTTTCTCATTCGGATCATTATGACCGATATTGATCACTCCGACACGCACACCATCTTTAACTATAAAGTAATACTGCCTGTTTATAACCGCCGCTCTCCTTCTGATCCTTTCTATAGATTCTATAGCCGGAGAGCCGTCATCATGATATTTCTCGTATAGCGGCATGAAGCTTTCGATCTGCATCTTATGAAGCATTTCAAGCTCATCCTCCTTCACCGGAACGAGTTCAACTTCTATTTTATCTTTTTGTATCATTTCTGCTTATATTTCCTTTCCTTACAGCGGAGATTCATCATTCTCCGTCTCACTTTTAATATTTACTCCCTGCCAGCAGTTCCTTCACGTATTTAACTGCCTGATCGAATCTGCTGTTATAGTCGCCGCTTATCGTTACATAATTAAATCCGTATTTTTTATACAGTGCTTTGATCATATCGCCGTATTTTCTCCTGTCGGCAGCGATCACTTCACTTCTGTCTCCGTCCTGAACCCACTCCACATCGGGCTCAAGATAAAGTATAAGATCATAAGAATTAATACCGGCTATCGCCTCCGCAAGGCGCTGATTCTCTATATTTTCATCTTCCAGAAAGTCCATGAAAAATCTGGTGATAAGGCAGTCCGTATCCTCAAAGAAAACCTTGTTGCTTTGATCTATCAGACGCATTTCCTTTGCTTTATGCTCCAGAAGAATTCTTGTAAAATCCTCGGATAGCATATATACATCCGTTCCCGATAATTCTGATAGATCTTTCCCCACTTCTTCCAGATATACTGTATTAAAATAGTTTGCGAGATTTACTGTAAGTATTGATTTCCCCGAGCTTTCCCCGCCTATCAGAAGCACTTTCTTTGTATAATAAGTTCTTACAACCTGAGGCATCCAATCCCAGTGTCCGTAAATATCTTTTCTGATATCGGTTGAATTATATTCGTTTCTCGGAAATACAACAAAATCCGATCCTTCGTAGCATTTATTCCAGAAACTGTTCTCATCATAATCGCCTCCGCAGAAGACAACGTCTATCGGCTTTCCTATACTTTCCTTAACCTTTCTGCAGTCCTCCGTCCAGAGCTCTTCCACATAATCCTCTTTATTCGTGAGCTTGTCGGGAAGCGGGATGACATGTACATTTCCGATATGCTTTGTCAGCTGATATATCCATCTGATCTTAACCTTAAGCGGAACGTCAGTATCATTTTCTCTGTATGAGATAACTATATACAGCTCTTCACACAGCCCCGCAGCTTTGATGATGCATTCGAGATGCCCCAGATGAAGCGGATTAAATGCACCACCGTACATTCCGACCTTATACTTTTTCTTATTCACCATAATGATTTACCTTCCATGTTTTATCGGTTCTTCAATCTCTTCAGTCAAATGTTGGCTCTTCAATCTTTTCAGTCAAATGTTGGTTCTTCGACTTTTTCGGTCATATGTTGATTCTTCGATTCCTTCAGCCATTTGACAAACATGATTATCGCATTTAAGAGATACACACTCCACATAAGAAGCACTGCGATACTTGCACCCTCCGAAAAGAGTGCGACAACCCACATGATGACTGATACCACATCCACTACTATCCAGATTATCCACTGCTCCATGAATCTTTTGATCATGAGTATCTGTGCGATTACCGAAAGTACGGTACTCATACTGTCAACGAAGGGAAGATTGCCTCCCAGACGTCTCAGGACAAATCCATATCCCCATACACCGACTGCACTTATTAAGAGCAGAAGAAAATCCTGCTTTATGGTCATGCGTCTTTTATAAACCGCATTCGACTCTTTATCGATATGCTTCTTCCATACGACCCATCCGAGAATATTTGTCGGAAGATAATAGAGAAGATTCAGCATTACATCACCGTAATACTTTGCCTTCCAGGCAACAATCGCATAGAGTATTACATTTACGGTTCCGAACAGATAATTCGAAACCTTACCCATTCCGCACAGAATAACGCATATAACACCGGAGATCGAGGCCGCTATACCGAGCCAGGTATCACCCTGATATACGGATACTCCGAGGATCATGATATTGGCAAATATCATCCAGAATATCTGCCACTTCTTCCATCCTTTTAATTCTTTTTTAACTGCATCTAAATATTTATTCATCGTATAGTTCCTTCTATCCAAAATCTCTTCGGCACTATCATACGATAATATTTCTCATTTACCGGATTTACTTGCCCTCTGAATTCATCTTCTCTATAACCGATAACGGCTTTACAGTCATCTCGACCCATGCAGGGATAAAGCCGCATTTAACCGCATTCCTCACCGAACGGACATTCGACCATGCAGTGCAGTAGAATGGAACCTTATCTCTCTTCAGAATTTCCGAAATAAGCTTACTCGTTACAGCCGATGCTATTCCTTCCCTTCTAAACTCGGGAAGTACATCCACACCTATCTGCCACATTTCATCCGCATCCGCGGAGCAGGCTGCAAATCCGACCAGCTTATCATCCTTATATGCCCCAACTCCGAGCACATCGAGTTCTTTCCTGCCTTCACAGAGTGCGTTGCTCCATTCTGGAAGATAGAGCTCCTGAAAATCCTTTTGCTCCAGAACCTTTAGTTTCGCATCACAGGACTGCTGCTTTACCATATCAAGCTTCGGCAGATAATACTCCGCCATAAAGCATACTCCGTATCCCATCGGCCTCAGCTTATCGTTCAGCCAGTTCATATTCGGTGTTTCAAAGAGATGGTAGTATTCGAATTTCTTCAGATACTCCTCGGTGATATCTCTTATATCATCCTGAACAGCCGCAACCACGTTACTTCCGTAAGAAACAAAGGTTCCGATGATCGGCTTCTCATAATACTTTCTTGCATTTTCACCCATATGATGAGTACATATTATATTTTCGTTTTTAGTAAAGTCCTCCGCTTTACATCCTATATCCTCCGCAGACTGCGCCAGCGCAATCGCGAGTATCTCTTTATCCGTCATATTTTCCCTTAACCCTTACCTTCTTTTTTCTGCATTTTCTATTATCTGCTGTGGGAATCCCATTCCCTTCATAAGTTCTATCGCATTGGTTATCTTGTTAACGCCTTCTCTTATCTCGTAGGTAAACTTTACTTCACCGTCATTAACTATACATTCAAAGTAGAAAGCGTCATACAGCTCATCCATCTGTTCAACCAGCTCGATATCATGCGTTGCCGTAATAACAACCGCTGATGTATCCGCCAGATATTCAAGCACTGCACGAGATGCCGCAACACGCTCCTTCGTGTTGGTTCCCTTCAGTATCTCATCTATTACTATGAGCGTCTTAACACCTGACTCCACCTGTTCAAGCATTCTTTTAAGATATCTGATTTCTCTGACGTAGTAGCTTTCTCCGTTCAGGACATCATCCCTAAGTGCCATTGACGTCATAACATACATATTAGGGAAACACATCTTATCCGCCGTACAGGTATATATGGTTTCTCCCAGGATTACATTTATAGCTATTGCTTTCATAAATGTAGACTTACCCGTTGCATTTGCACCTGTAAAGAAAGAATTCCTCTTCATATGAAAATCATTCTTTACCGGATTCTCAAGCAGAGGATGATAAAGTCCGTCTGCTGAAATCTTTCCGTCTGATGTGAGCTCCGGCTTACAGCTGTCCAGGCTTCTTCTGAAAGATGCAACCGAGATTGCCGCATCGATATTTCCGATCATTTCATAGAGGCGTATGATCTCATCCTTATGTGATCTGAGTCTCTTAATGGCAGATGCACAGCATATGGCATCGATCATAGTCATTCCGAAAATGTATTCCAGAATGATAGCAACGAAATCTCCGGACTGGATCATGTTCTTCGTATACTTATAGTATATCAGAAACTTAGTTGCCTTCTGAAGAGCACTCATCGACTCCTCTATCTCCTTGTTCTTATAAACTTCCCAGAGTTTATCCGACTTCATAACATAATCTCCGAAGTCCACAATCTCTCTTACAGAACATAAGGATATGAGCGTGCTGTCATACTTCATCTTCACAACCATATATACCATAAGGTTAACAACAGCTATAGCTACCGTAACCGCCAGAAAGCCGGGTTTAAATGCACTTATCACGAACGATCCTATAAGAAGGAGCAGCAGGATCGGATACATAAAGGTGCCTCCCATTACAAGACCATCCAGATTAAAAATGGTCTCCGGAAGATAATACTTCATATATCTCTTGCCGAGTGAACGGAGCTTCATCTCCGTTTCAACACGGGTCTTCTCGTCTCTGTCAAAAAAGTCTGCCTCTTCATCCACCCCGGGCTTATCATTTTTTATCATATGAAGCATATGATAAAGGATCTGCTCTCCCGCGTAGCTTCTGGTATGATTTACTCTGAAGAACACTTCATCCATCTCGATGTCTTCCCATGTGATATCATCTATCACCCGGGCATCCTTCTCTTCTTTAAGATCATGATAGATCTTTACCAGTCGAAGCATGTTCTTCGCTTCGTCTTTATCGCATTTTTCAAGCGGATTCGATCCATAGTCTTCTTTTATCTTTCTCTTTAATTCCGAAATATTCATTCTTATGCCTTTCTCAACTAGTTGTTTCGTTAACGAAACTATTTTGTCCACTTATAAAGCTGAGAATATATTCCCTGCTTTGCCATCAGCTCGTCATGAGTTCCCGACTCCTCTATACCGTTTTCCGTAAGTACCAGGATTCTTTCGGCATTTCTTATGGTCGAAAGCCTGTGTGCTATAACGAACGTGGTCCTGTTATGTGCCAGACGCTCCAGTGATTCCTTAACTATATTTTCACTTTCATTATCCAGTGCGCTTGTAGCTTCATCAAAGATAAGTATCGGCGGATTCTTCAGGAATACTCTTGCGATAGAGAGTCTCTGCTTCTGACCACCGGAAAGCTTTATACCGCGCTGTCCGATGTCCGTATCATATCCGTTCGGAAGCTCCATTATAAAATCATGTGCATTTGCTCTCTTAGCCGCCTCTATTATCTCTTCCCTTGTTGCGTCCGGCTTTCCGTAACTGATATTCTCATATACCGTTCCCGCGAAAAGATATACATCCTGCTGAACTATACCGATATTTTCCCTGAGGCTCTTAAGCGTTACATCACGAATATCCTTGCCGTCTATACTGATGCTTCCCTTTGTTACATCATAGAATCTCGGGATCAGACTGCAGAGTGTTGTCTTGCCTCCACCCGAGGAACCGACCAGTGCCACATAAGAGCCGGCCTTTACATCCAGATTAATATGTCTCAGAACTCTGTGTGCCGTATCCTTATACTTAAAGGAAACGTCATTGAAACTTATATCGCCTCTTACATTTTCCAGCGGAACCGCTGTTTCACTGTCTTTTATATCCGGCTCTATCGCAAGAATCTCCGCAAATCTTTCAAAGCCCGAATATCCGTTCTGGAACTGTTCTGCGAAATCCACAAGTGTTCTTATTGGATCCGTAAATACATTTATATAAAGCAGAAATGTTACGAAGTCGGCAGCTGTGACAGTTCCCTTTGCCATAAAGATTCCGCCGATAAAGATTACCGCAACATTTATAAGCATGGTAAAGGCTGTCATTCCCGAATGGTAGAAGCCCATATAGAAATAGCTCTGTTTCTTGGCTTTCAGGAAGCCGTCATTTCCGACCTTGAACTTCTTCTTCTCGATATCTTCATTGGCAAAAGACTTAACAACCCTTATACCCGAAAGATTATCTTCTATCCTGGAATTGACCTCTGCAATCTGAACACGGTTTTCTCTGAAAGCTCTTCTCATTCTCTTATTCATGAAGTACGCATAGGTAAACATGAACGGAAGAAGGATGAAAGCCGCCAATGTAAGATATCCGCTGATATTTGAAAGGATGATAAATGCACCGATTATCTTGATTGAAGATATGGCCAGATTCTCAGGGCCATGATGCAGAAGCTCTGTAATTTCAAAAAGATCGCTTGTAATACGGCTCATCAGCTGTCCGACCTTCTGATCATCATAGAATGAAAAAGAAAGTTTCTGATAATGATCGAAGATTTCGGCTCTCATATCATATTCCATTTTTGCACCCATAACGTGTCCTATATTGGTTATGAAATAATTAGCTGCAAACTGGATCAGCACAAGTACTACAAGCGCTCCGCAGATAACAGAGATACGCCTTACCGCTGCCGCCGTATCCATTTCCATCACTCCTGTTGTGATATATCGGACTACAAGAGGAATCACCAGACTTATAAGCGATGCAAGCAGTGCAAAGAACATATCGAGAACAAAGGTTCCCATATACGGCCTATAATAGCCCGCCATTTTCTTCAGATTATTCTTCATAATGATAAACTCCGTACAAAATTTATAGACAAAAAAACCACTTATCCGCAAAAAGATAAGTGGTTTACATACTTACATAATAAATCTATATAGTAAACAACATCAAAACCTACTGCTTATCTTTATCAATATTCATATATACAAAACCAAGCCCACGATAATATTTCATATGCGGTGCCACGTAAACTGTATATTTGGAATTGATAACAGACTTAAGCATTGAAACGTTTTCTCCTTCACTTAAAATATGCCCCAAATCTGGAAACTATATCTGCAAAGTATACTTACACATATGACATATGTCAATCATTTTTTGTCAGAAAAAAATATTTTTTTCCGACAATCGTCTGAATTTTCACGGTTCAACAATTACAGTATAATTCTTGTCGTCTTTTTGTATATAAACATTAAAATTTACACTGTCATCGTCATCATAAATCATTACCCCACTATCCGGAGTAAAGTCCTCCGAAATCGGTGTATAATGCGAGGCGGCATTTACGTCAAATTCCTTTAAATCCTCGTCGGACATATCTTTATCGATAAGTCTTTTTGTTCCTTCGACAAGAGTATAATGTGTCTGATCGCCAAGAATTTCGGTAAGATATTTACGGGATTCCCTGTCAATGAGCAATAAATAACCTATCCTGTCAGTGTTCGGCAAAAACGAATCAAGTTTTCCGCCTTCTGACATTTCCGCATGAGCATAAACTATAGCACCCGTTTCTGTCATAATGATCGTATGTTTTTCGGTGTGATCATATTTATAGAAGGTTATTCTCCAGAAATTTGCCGCATAAGTTCTGAAAGTCGTATCGATAGCTCTGTACGCCGTTGCATCCCAGGCATACCACTGATTGACATCACTTGAAAGATCGACCGGATATATTTCCTTATTATACAGGTTACTCATTCTCATCGAAGCGAGTGTTCTCGCATCAACATCCGTCAATCTGCATGAAGACGGATTGACCGTTGTGACCTCGCTCTCCCAGATGCCGGTTACAAGATGCAGATTCTCCAGATCCGAAAGCTGTCTTGATGAATTCAGTATGACCGATTCCGACGGTCCCGCGTAATATTCAGCCGGAACATCTCTGAGATCGGAAACTTCCTGTCTGTTCAGATAATCAAGGATTACTCCCGGAAGAATAACAGAAAGCACTGCTATGATCAGAGTCGTAGTGACAAATATTATATTTTTAAAGAATTCTCTTCTCATATAATTATTATCATCCTCGTACCTTTACCAAGTTCACTTTCTATCTCAAGCTTAAACCCGTGTTCACGCATAATAGCACTTACAAGCGACATTCCAAGACCCGCACCACCTTCCTTGCGGGAACGGGACTTATCGACCATATAGAATTCATCGCATATCTTTCCTATATCCTCATCGGATATTCCTATACCATGATCTTCCACAACAAAACGATACGACTCACCATCTTTTTTCCCCGTAAAGGATATGTCACTGCCCGGAGAAGACGCTTTACGGGCATTATCAAGAAGATTGACAAATGCGGTGGTAAGAAGTGCACTGTCGCCTGTGATCGTAAAATCATCAAACGCATAATCGAGCTTCAGTCCCGCCTTATCGATAGCAGGCTTTACGGTCTGTATGACCGCTTCTCCGAGAGCAACACTGTTAACGGGAGCCTTCGGTATGCTTCCGTCCTTAAGGTATATAAGGTCAAAAAGATGAGCTGCCATCTGCTCGAGCCTTCTTCCCTCGGAATAAATGTAACTGGATGCTTTAACCTGCTCTTCTCTCGGAAGATCCACCGAACGGATAATATCCGCATAACCTATGATAGTTGTCATAGGTGTTTTGATCTCATGGGTAAAATCCGCAACAAACTGATCTCTTCTGTGGATCATATCTCCGAGTTCATCTATATGCTCTTCAACAGAATCCGCCATATGATTAAACTTCTCCGAGAGAAGTCCTACTTCATCTCTGGAAGATACATCACTTCTGGTATCAAACTTTCCTTCTGCGAATCTGTCCGTGACTGTATTAAGTTTTTCAAGGGGTCTTGTAAGAAGCTTTGTGATAAAGTATACGATAAATCCGGAGAGAAGCAGCATTAACACCAGAAAGATACGAAAGCTGTCCCTGGTATTATTCATGAGTCTGGCCGTGTCCGTAATATCTCTTCTTGTTATGATGCTGAGTGTTCTCTGATCAGGCTTACTGGTTGCGGAAACGTAAACATAGAATCTTCCGTCACGTTCATCTATGATATATCTCTTACCCATGATCTCCGTATCGGGAATCGGAACCGTAACATTATCACCCTGTTCGGTTGAATATAAAAGCTCTGAGTTGAAGGATATGTATAGCTCCGACTTATCGGTCATAAGTCCGACCGATACTTTGTCCGCAATACCCGGAATCTCCTCTATCAGATGCTCAGAAGCCGTATTGATAATATCCAGCATGGAATATTCTATTACCGTCTGTGCGAGATTATTCTCTGTTACCGCATTCTTTATCTCCGAATCGATCATCATACGGTTCTGTCTGAGCAGCATAATAAAACCCGATACGGAAAGGGTCAGCGATATAAATATTATATTTATCAAAAGAACCTTGTATCTGAATTTCATAATGTGTACCCAAATATACAGTCTTACTTATCCACCAGTCTGTATCCCGCATTATATACGGTTATTAATTCTTCTTTTAGATTCAGCTTTTTCCGGAGGCGCTGAACATTTAAATCTATGATTCTTGACTCAGGCTGCCACTCGCCCTCCCATATAGTCTCATATATCCTGTCTTTAAAAAGTGTGATATTGACATTTCGAACAAACATCACAAAAAGATCGAACTCTCTCGGGGAGAGCTTGACCTCTTCATTACCACGGGTTACAACTCTGTTTTCAACATCAATGGATATATTTTTATAGGCGAGAAGCGTGTCGGACTTATTGAAACGTCTGAGAACAATATTTATACGGGCTCTCAGTTCCACCATGTCGAACGGCTTGATGATATAATCTTCCGCACCTGATGTGAGGCCTTTGATACGATCATCCAAAGAAGCCTTTGCTGTTATAAAGATTACCGGTATTCCCATAGGACGGATATATTCCATAAGTTCATAACCGTTTATCTCCGGAAGCATGATATCCAGAAGTATCAGATCAAAGCTTTGATCTTCCTCCAAAAGATTTGCAGCATCCATTCCGTTATATAAAGCTGTACACTCATATCCCATGAGCTTAAGACTCATAACCATCATGTCGGAAATCGGTTTTTCATCTTCTACTATCAGAATCTTTATCATGTTCGTCTCCCCCCGGATCATATATAAGAATAGTAACACAGTAATTCTTTATACGCAAAGGCCGTCTTATCAATTATAATAATCTTATTTATATGTATCAAAAATGTATCAATTCTGATACACGCTTGATACATGCCCATAGTAAAGTGAGTACAGTTACATATTACGCTATTTCATTGGAGGAGGTAAAAATGAAAAAGCTTGAAATAAAAGAAAGAATAATATCACTTTTACTTATAGGGGGCATCGTGTCATCTCTTACGGGCTGCGGCACCAAAGATCTTGAAGACGTGAATGATTACGGTACGATTCCGATAACAACAGAAAGCGAGGAGACAGTACCCGTAGAGAATATAAATGAAGTATCAAGAGACACAACCTCTATGACCCTTCACGAAATATACGGTAATCCTATTGAATTCAAAACAGAACTTAATTTGAACGGCACGGAAATCAAGGCTAACATATCCAAGGAACTGCCTGAGGGCCTCGATTATCTGAATGTATATGATATTAAGAGGAGCCGTGACTGGTGGGCGGATGATAAATCTTTTGCAGACGGTTTCTTTGACGGCGGAGCCGAAAAAGTAATGAGCTTTGATTACACAAGCGAGACAAAGTATATGTCACTCATGCATAAATATAAAGATCTCGTAAATATGCTTGAACATAACCCCCATGACGGTTCGATCATAAAGCCTGACACGGATATGCATATTGCCTGGGTTGATAACGACTCCTACAGCATACATCTGTATGAAGGGACCTATAACGGAACAGCGTACGGTCTTATACTTGCACAAAGTAAAGATGACGGCCTGTCCTATATATTCTTTGAGCCGCTTGATATAGACGAATATTTTCCGGGCGAAAAATATACAAGCCTTATGCTTGAAGAATCAAAGACTCCTTATACCGAACCGATTGAGAACAAATGTACTCTTGATGAGGATGCACTGTTCAGCACTGCCAAAGATTTTCTGTCGGAACGTGTGGGCCTTTCGGATGAGGAGTTAAAGTTAACTCTTGACTTCGAGCCTTATTCAAATGTATTTGATAACTATTACTATATGACAGGATCCGCCGTTACTTATCACGATACCGTAACAGCTCTGTCCTTCTCCGATTCGGATTATATCAGTACTCTTCATAACTATAATACCCAATACAGAGGAATGGAAATACTCCGGGATCAGGTCGATCAGCTCGAAGAATATAATCAGACCCATGACAGTAAATATCCATCTGAAGGTTTTTTTAGAGTTACGAGTTTTCCTGAAACCGATCTGGGAACAAACATAACAACCGACGGATATGCCGTATATCTTAAGTCACAGTTCCGTGTTGAAGAACCAAATGATGATAATATGTTTATCACCAAAAAATACGAAAATACAGGAATAATAAAGATCACAAGCAAAGGGATCTACGGTATGGATCTTATGCTTACCGGTCAGATAGAAAATGTCACGGAAAGAATAGAGGTTCTTGATATCGATAATCTCAAAAAATCTTTTACGGACAGTCTGGAAAATGAGCCGTCTCTTACTGCATTTGTAAAAACTGCCACTGTTACGGATATGATGATAGATTATCATAAAGAGGTCGATTCTGAAGATCCCGATCATATCATAATGTTTCCGGTCTGGAGATTTAATCTTTCCGGAACCGCCCAGGATAACAGTGGCATATACTGTAATGATATTCTGATAAATGCTATGGACGGTTCCGTGATTGAAGATGAAGAAGAATTGCTTAACGGTTATCAGGAACTGTATGATGAAGCCATATCGGGATTAGAGGGAGCCGGTGAGTAAAGAATCGACTATGACCTGTCACATCTTACTTTCACAGCCAGGGCATGTGCTCTAAGCCCCTCCGCCTCGGCAAGAAGAGTAATAAAGTCTGCATTTTCCTTAAGTGCATTCTCCGGATAACGGATCACACTATAACCTCTCATAAATTCATTTACCGACATTCCCGAAGAAAACCTTGCGGTTCCGCAAGTAGGAAGAATGTGATTGGTTCCGCAGAAGTAGTCACCTACGGGTTCGGTACTATATTCTCCGACAAATACTGCGCCGGCATTTGTAAGCTTCTGAAGCACGTCTTCACCGTTCTCCACAAGAAGCTCTACATGTTCCGGCGCAATTTCATTTGCTGCCCGTACTGCTTCATCTATGGACTGAACAACGAAGATATCTCCGTAATTATCAAAAGTCTTCTTTGTCGCATCTATAAGACTGTTCTCCTCTGCGAGACGATTTATCTCAGCTCTTATCTCTTCAGCCTGTCTTTCGGAAAGGCAGAATGTCGTACTTGCCTCAAAGCCTGTTCCGTGTTCGGCCTGAGACATCATATCGGCTGCTATAAAGGTTGGATTCGCCTTCTCATCTGCTATTATCACTATCTCAGAAGGTCCGGCTATAGAATCGATCTTTACTTCTCCGAAAAGAAGCTTCTTCGCCATCTGAGTATAATTATTTCCCGGACCCGTTATGGCATCTACCTTCTTAACGGTTTCCGTACCGTAAGCCACTGCGGCCAGTCCCTGGGAACCGGATATCTTATAATAATTCTTAACACCGAGATAATCTGCCACATAGAGAAGTCTCTCATCTATAGTTCCGTCACGTCTCGGCTTTGTAAGTATATAAATGTTCGGAACTCCCGCAACCACAGCGGGAACAAGATTCATACAGAGCGTTGATATGAGCGGAGCTTTATCCCCCGGAACCGTTACCGCCACACTGTTAAGCGGTGTATACTTACGTTCCAGTACAGCACCGTTCTCATACTCCTCTGTAAAGCCCGTAGGAAGCTGTCTTCTGTGGAATTTAAAGAGATTATCACAGGCACGCTTTACAGCATCCTTAAATTCCTCCGATACCTTTGCCTTTGCAGCTTCAAACTCATCTTCCGTAACCATCAGGCCGATCTCATCTATATCGACACCATCAAACTTCTTCATGTAAGAATGAAGGGCTTCATCGCCTTTTTCTTTGACATTCTTAAGTACATCTTTCACAGTGATCTCCACTGTTTCCGGTATGCTGCTTCTTCTTGATAAAAGATTCAGATACCTTGGGTTTTCAAAACCGAATCTGCTGATCTTGACCATTACATTATCCTCCTTTTGAGTTTTCTTAGATTTTCTGCCGCCGCGGCGCGGGTAAAAAAAAACGCTTGTTAGGGAAAGAATTTTCCCTAACAAGCGTGGATCAAGCATATTGCTTAATATGCTGTGAATAATATCAGTCTCTTATATTTTTGTCAAGCTTAATTCACTGATTCTTATTTCATATGGTCTTCGATCATTTTCTCAATTTCGTCAGATGAATAAACCGTAATTCCTTCCTGCTCAAAACGTCCTTTAAGAACAGCTGCGTCTTCGTTATCGTCTATATCCGTTTTAGCATTATAATCCTCATCAACTCCGACTATATTATAATAATGCGCACGGGTTTCATAATCAGGCTCAAAGTAAAATTCCCTGACTCCCACACGGTTCGGATCTATCCCCTCTGAAGATATCACTATATAATCAAGTCCTGTCTTATATGCATAGAAATCTCCGAATAACGTAATTGTCTCGGTTACGCCATAGTAAAATCTATAATCGCCGTTTGCATCTACATTTGCAAATTCACTTGAATGAACATTGGCTCCACTCGAACCAAAAAGCTCTATAGAGCCGTCATTATCCACAGTTACACTGCATCTTGACCACGCATCCTGAGAGTAGCAGATTACAAGCTGACCGTCAATTTCCTTGATGATCATGAGGAGTCTGAATTCCGTTCCGAAAGGTGCCTCAACCAAAAGCTCCTGTATACCGTCCGAACCACAATCTATCATGGTATATTCCGGCTCACCCGAAAGTGTTAATTCCATATATTCATCTGCGTTCTTCATCGCATCGGCAATATCGTTTATGCTGTATGCCTCTCCCTTGGTTAGTACGCTTTTTGTATCCAGATAAGATGTATAATCTGCCGTACCTCTGTATACAGCCTTTGCAGTTCCGGCCTTAAAATCTTCGTAAAGCTGACCTGCTTCGGAACTGTTATCCTCTTCTGTTACTGTTTCAGTCACTGCCTCTGTTACTGCTTCGGTAGATGCCTCCGTAGAGACCTCTGTGGCGGCTTCCGTAACCGCTTCAGTCACTGCCTCCGTTGCAGCGGTAGTTCCTTCTGTAACCGCTTCAGTGTTACCGTTCTTTCCACAACCTGAAAGTGCAATTAGTCCTGTAATTAAACCACAAGTCACATATTTTCTTAGTTTCATGATTTCCTCCGCATATTTTAAAATGTCCGATATATTATAGTGTCAACTTACGGATTCGTCAATCTCCGGAAATTTTTCCCTATGGTTTTATAAATCCCTTCAATAAAAGGCCCCTTATATTCTATATACTTATCGATATCGAAAGGGTACAGCGCCGCTCCCTCTGTTTTGATCCTGCTGTACTCCGCAACTGCCTCCGGATGTGTTCTCAGATAGTCTCTGAATGCAATGTGTCTACATAGTTCTTCGGCATTCTTCTCACAGACATATAAGTGATGCTTTCTCAGATGATCCTTTCCTTCATAGCCAAAAGCTTCACGTCCGGGAATCCCGAGATTTCCTCTGTGATGGTATCCGATCTTATCCAATGCACTGATTACCGGATTGAGTCTCGTTCCGTCCTCGATCACAACATCTATATCTATTATCGGCTTTGCGGAAAGGCCCTTAACAGATGTACTTCCCACATGTTCTATACTTAGAACCAGATCACCTATTACTTCTGAGATTTCTTTTCGTATATCTTCAAAATCCTTCACCCAGACCGGATCATAGGCCTGAACCACTACACGTTTTGATGTCTTTCCAAGAATTTCGGTAACAAGCGCACTCTTTCCTTCGACATAAGCATCACGGTCATTAGGATACTTCTCCCACAGGTCGAGCTTACATTTCTCATATGCCTTCGCATCTTCCTCATGCGTATTCAGATAATCCCTGAAATTGATATAATTCCTCCACTGATAAGAACCGGCAAGCACAACGTGGATATAATGAGTGATCATCTCCCGTTCAAAATCTCCACATCTGTATAAATGCTGGCCGGGATAATCTTCCTTACGATATATGATCCCGTGCTCCGCCAGCTTGGCGTCATGCTTTCTGATATCCTCAAATGCTCTTACCGCAACCGCTATATCAATGATCGGTTTTGCACTTATTCCGATGATGGAGGTACTGCCCACATGCTGAACATCCACTGCGTCACTCCCGAGAATCTCTTTAATCTCGGCACATTTCCGTCTTCCTTCTTCTTCCCATTCAACCTGATGCGGTTCCAGGACCACGGTTTTACTTTTTAATCCGATTGACATATTCTCCCCCTAATTAATCTAAGCATTCGAAGGTCTCTTTTGATCATTACTTCATTGAAAAAAATATCGCTCTTATAAATGTCATTAGCTTCTATCGCTGTATCTATATCAACTATTCTCAGAACAAATCCGGCTTCATCTTCGTAATCATCCAGATTCTGATCCACAAGACCATCCTTTACATCACAGAAATAGTAATAGTTTTCCTGTTCGAAAATCGTATTCTCGTCTCTGTCACTTTTCTGTCTCCTTAGAACACTCCCGAATTCTCTGATACTTTCGGGAATTACGACCATTCCGACCTCTTCTCTCACTTCACGAACCAGCGCTTTTTCTTTATCCTCACCATCATGTATTCCGCCACCCGGGAATTTATAGTATTTTTCCTTCTTGCTGTATACAAGTGCTATCTTGTCACCCTGAATAATGATTGCTCTGGCAGACGGCCTGCGGAACACTTTATCCGTATCCTTATAATCCTTTAAATCAATCTCAAATAGTCGTTCCATATAATACTCTCTCCGCGCTAAAAGCTAAGTTTAAATCGGCTCGCCAGGGAATCCTTTTGGGATTCCCCGCGAGCTCATTGTTACATTTTTTTGGCAACGATCATATATCTGTGAATCGTTCCCTCTATAAATCCTTTTTCTGAAATTATATTCTGTAATTTCAACAGCTTTTCAAAACATCTATCTACTGAGAAATCAGGAAATTCCCATACAATGACACGGGCAAACCATACAAATGCTCCGACATCGTAAAATCTGATAGGTCTCCTTACCTCGTCCGCCTGCAGGATCTCAAATCCCGCCTCTTTAAGCAGCTTTACCTGATTACCTTTATTGAGTCCGGGAAACGGATTCTCAGCATCCGGAAGAACCATCTCTACCAGGTCCCTGTCATTTTGGTCCCCGACCTGCTGGGTTATGAATAAACCGTTCGGTCTCAGAACTCTGTAAAGCTCCTTCGGATCAAAATCACCGTGTCTGTTGATGCATGCGTCAAAGGATTCGTCCTCAAATGGAAAGTGCGATGCATCATCACAAAATCTGAAATCAATTCCGAGCGGGAGAAGTCTTTCTTCACAAATCTTTACATTTGGCTCCCAGCCTTCTGTTGCCGCAGTGTTCTTATACGGATGATTCAGTGAAAGAAGAAACTCTCCTCCGCCTGTATCATAATCCATTATCTTCATATCATCAGTCACATACTGATGGATTAAGTCCGCATAATCCCACGGGAAATCGGCATCTTCTTCAAAACGACCATCCAGATAAGAAAAGTCCCACCCCTTGATGTGGGCTATCTCTTCCTCATGTTTCCAGATTTCTCTTAATTCTTTTTCATTTAATTCTGTTTCATTCGTTTTTTTCATTTCTGCATTCCTTTCTACTATCTGCAATTAATCTAATGAGTCATGAAAGGTGCAGCCTTATTCTGACAACATGTGAATATGATCTTCATGAATTAACCTCGGTACAACCTGTTGTCAGCATTAGAACTGCACCGAGTAGTTATCTCGTATCATCATTGGTTACCTCCTTATATTAATTCGATATATCTCATTTTACTATAAAGGCACGTATTTTCCCAGACTTTCTTATTATACTGCTAGTATAATATTCCTGTTTTTATACCATTAGTATAAAAAACACTATACTAATTATATAGCTAGTGTATTCACTTCCCCGGGGTTTTATTATACAATCAGGACAGTTAAAGCAATACCAACAGTAAAGGAGATGAAGTACATGAAGAATAATCTTGCAGAAAACATAAGAAACTTTAGAAAAGAGCGTGGGCTCACTCAGGAACAGCTTGCCGAAGTCTTCGACATGACAGTCGGTGCGGTCCACAAATGGGAAGCGGGATTATCCACTCCCGACATATCGATTCTTATGGAACTGGCAGACTTCTTCGATACTTCTCTGGATGTACTGGCCGGATACAATGTGCGGGACAACCGCATAGATGTTCTGTGCAAACGTCTCCGTAAGATGACTGATACGATGGATCCGAACGGACCTGAGGAGGCTGATAAAGCCCTTAAGAAATATCCTAACAGTTTCAAAGTCGTTTATGAATGTGCCTATCTGTATACTGCCTTCAGTTCCATGTTTAAGACCACTATGGAATACGCAATCCGTGCAAGGGATCTGTATGAACAATCCCTTAGGCTCATTTCCCAGAACACAGACCCGAACATCGACGAGACTGCTTTATATGGCAGGCTTGCTCAGGTATATCTCATCATGGAGGATTATGACAAAGGCCTCGAAATCTATAAGGCACATAACGCCGGATATATATACAACTCTCAGATTGGACAGCTGCTGCTATATAAAGGCGATTATGAGGAGGCCGAGATAAACCTGTCCTACGCTCTTGTAGGTGAGATAACCCACTGGGTCAATCTTATAATCAATAAAGCCCTATGCTATATCCGAACCGACAATCTCGGCGAGGCAAAGGCCATACTTGAAATGGGACTTAACATGAACGACATGTTCAAAAGAGATGATAAGCCTTCTTATCTTGACCGGATCAACTGCATGTATCTTGCAGGTCTTGCATACATTTTTCTGAAGCAGAAACATAAGAAAGAAGCAGCTGACACGCTAAAGAAGGCCAAAGCCAAAGCCGAAGCCTTCGATGCAGCTCCCGAATATGATGCCAGGAAAGAACGCTTCGTGGAAATCAAGGAAACCTGCATGGCATACGATAACACCGGTGAAACCTGCATAGAAGTAATCGGAAATTCAATCGAACTACTTAAGTCTCCCGAGCTGTCTAAGTTATGGAAATCCATAAACTGATTTTCCGGATATAATCTATCAACTTAAAATCAGTTTCAATGACTAAGTTCCGGAACTCAATCTATTAACTAACATCAGATCCAATAACTCAATTAAAAAATCATAAACTGTGAGGTAATTAAATATGAATAATAAGTCAATCCGTGCGGAATTGGTCAGCCAATTCTACAGGAATAATTCATGCGCCCTTTTTCTGGCAATTATAGCATCTATTCTCTCCGGAACCATAGGAATCATCGTCTCCTGGATTGTCAAAGAGCTTATAGACATAATCTCCGGACAAGGTACATTTACACTTGAAGAGATACTTCTCATCTGTGCCGGATTCATCGTATTTGCACTGGTAATCACATTACTGAATTATATATCCGAACCTGTCTTTGTACGCCGTGCCATGAATCAGTATAAGGACAAAGCATTCAGCTTTCTCTCTATGAAGAACATTTCTTCTTTTCAGAAGGAATCTACAGCCTCCTATCTGTCAGCTCTGACAAATGATGCCACAACCATAGAGCAGCAGTTCGTAGCCTCCATACTTCCGATTGCTTCGAAAGCAGTATCTTTCTTCGGAGCGCTCGCCCTGATGATCTGCTATTCTCCGCTTCTTACACTTTTCTCTATCCTTATCACATTTATCCCTACAGTAGTATCGGTGATTATAGGAAAGAAACTCACTTCGGTTCAAAAGGAAGTATCAGACAAAAATACTGCATTTACATCAACCATGACTGACTGTCTGAATGGTTTCAATGTCATAAAGAGCTTCAAGGCTGAAGATCAGATCGGTAGAATATTCACCGAAGAAAACCGTAAGCTTGAAGAAACCAAGGGCCGTCTGCATAAGATCAACGGTCTGGCCGGTTCCCTCGGTCTTCTCTCGGGTGTTCTCGCACAGCTCGGAGTATTCCTCTTTGGTTCTTATCTCGCCATGAGCGGCGGTTCTGTTACTGCCGGATCCGTACTTATGTTTGTTAATCTGATGAACTTCCTTATACCTCCTGTTGCCGAGCTCCCGAAGCTCCTCGCAGGTAAGAAAGCTGCCGAAGGTCTCATAGATAAACTGTCTGACTCCCTTAGTGAAAGCAGCAATTCTTCCGGAACAGAAAGCTTACCGAAGGATAACAATACTATATGTTTTAAAGACGTCTCATTCAGTTATGATGATAATGACAGAGAAGTTCTTCATGACATAAACTGTGAATTTCTTCCGGGCAGATCCTATGCGATAGTCGGAGGCAGCGGAAGCGGAAAGTCCACATTTTTGAATCTCCTTATGGCTTCCCATAATAATTACAAGGGAGATATAACCATCGGCGGAAAGGAACTGAAAAATATCAGCACAGATTCTCTGTATGAACTTATGACAGTAATACAGCAAAATGTATTCGTCTTCAATTCATCAATAAAAGATAACGTTACAATGTTCCGTGACTTTCCGGATGAGAAGATTAACGAAGCAATAACCAAAGCTCATCTTAAGGAGCTTATCAAAGAACGCGGTACAGATTATCTCTGCGGTGAAAATGGTCAGGGACTTTCCGGTGGCGAGAAGCAGCGTATCTCCATAGCAAGGAGCCTTCTCAAAGAATCTTCCATCCTTATCGCCGATGAAGCAACATCCGCTCTGGACGCTAAGACTTCTTACGAAGTGATAAATGAGATTCTGGAACTCGATTCCATGACTCGCATAGTTGTAACTCATTCTCTGGAGGAAGCACTGCTCCGCCGCTATGATGAGATCATCGTGATCAAAGACGGAACCATAGAAGAAAAAGGAAGTTTCGATGAATTGATGGATAATAACGGATATTTCAAAGCTCTATATACCGTAGTTCAGTAAATTCGGTCTTGAACTTGCGGGAGCATGTCGTGTATATTATCACACCAAGGAAGAATGCCATATTAATGTACCTTATCAGCATACTCATGTCTGTAGTATAAGAAGATAACAGCTGACTTCCGATCAGGTTGCTGAACATATGCACAAGTGCACCCGCGAGAATGCTCCGGTTCGTCTTGATATAAACAAAGGATACAAATACACTCAACATCATAACACTCGGAACGAACATCACTGCATGGAAAACCGAATCCCTCAGAAGATTATACTGTGCAGCATATATTCCGCATACTTTCTCGCACATTCTGTATCATAATTGCCTTTAGTACCCTCTGCGTATTCTTTAAGGGCTTCATTTATAAGTGGATGATATTCTTCGGGAAGATTATCCAATGCCCACTTTCCGCCTTCTTTTTTTGAGAGAACCAATTTCTCTCTTTTATATGCAAGCACTCTTGCAAGATTCAGAGTAATATACATTGTATCTTCTTGTATATCATCCTTTGAATCTGCAATATCGTTCCAAATAGAATCAAAATAATCTTCCTTCGGAACTTCTCCGAATACCTGTTCAATCGGTAAACCATAGAGACACCTGCCTCTTTTTCGAATGATGGTAAAATGTGCCGCAAGGTCAGGATCTGTTCCGTTCATTTTACTGATATAGTCCTCAGGATTATCTGAATACCATTTGATATGAGCTACGGAAAAATGCAGATCGAATGGTGTCGGATAAACAAACGGGTTACAGTCCTTCTTTAAAACGACGCTCATCTCAATGCCCTTAGCCGGTCCGATAGTATTCAGCTCCATCACCATATCCATGTACTTTCGTTTATCGTCATCTGACATTTTCTCCTCAGTCACGACGATTAGATCTATATCACTCTTCGCCGGATTAAAGCACCCCATCACCGCAGAACCATGCAGATAAACTCCAACCAGATTTTCCTTCAGGATATCTTGAGATCGAGCCACAAATTCAGAACAGATAGACTCCGGACTGTTGATAACAAGACTCTTATTTTTTATCTTATTCATTTATATTCTTCTCCCAACCGGCCACTTGAAAGGCTTACTATCGCAACATTTTTAATCTTATTAATCATAATATTCTTAATTTGCCACCACTTATTAACGATTTATCTTACGGTTCAACTTTGTATTATTGAAGCTTTTTTATATTATATTTCTGATCATACTCCTCCAGAAAACTATTAAATACAGATTTCTCTTCTACTCTCACCTTTTTAAGATATTCATGCGGATCATATATATCAGAATCAACTTCGATGACAGCTACTGCTATATTGGAACAATGATCTGATATTCTCTCAAAATTTCCTATTGAATGTAGTATTTTTGACATAGTTCTGCTGTCACTTTGGGACAGTTTTTCACCAGCTATTCTAACCAGATATGAGCCAAGTCTATCTTCATATACATCAACCTGGTTCTCCAGGTCAGCTATAGCTTCGTTTGTTTCTCCGGAATTAATGAAGAGATTATCTAATGAATCGTGAACCGCATCCTTGGTAAGTAGTGCCATTTCATTTGAGAGTTTATTACACTCTGAAATCGCCACCGAAGGTGTCTCGAAGAGTCTTTCATCCAAAAATGCAATCCTTTTTCAGGATCAGTTTTTATCGTTTTTGTAGCTATCTTTATAAGCAGATTAAGATAACGCTCTATCGTTCATCCCGACAAACCTGAATTTGCGCGTTTCTACGAGCGGTGCAAGGATGCACCGAATTGGCTGTCGGGAGCTTGCTCACGGACAGACATATTCGTGTGCAGACTTATAGTGCGACAGCGCGACATGAGCATGAAGCGTAGCGGAATGCGAATGCAGTCACCGCTCAACAAACACCGATTTGTCATCGTCTATAAAACTGTAAACGATGATCAACTCCGCGATTTACACTTAATGTAATCAACCCATACATTATCTGCCAAATCATTTATTTCCTTCCATTGTTTCATGCTCTTTATCTCTTCAGGATTAGTGCACGCACGAAATTCATTTTCATATGTAATATATAAATCCCTGATTAAAATACAACTATCCCTATTTGTATCCGAAATCATGCCGGCATCAAGTAATATGTCCAAACTGTATTCTGAAAAGCAGGAAACAACATTTATACAAAACTCTTCAAAAAGCATATTTAAGAATTGTTCTACATTTAATGTATTTACAGTTGAACAGCACTCTTTTAAGGTTGTTTCAAACCATTCAATTCTTTCAGTTCTTTCATCTCTTTACTCACAATCGATATAACTGGAATACAAAATCTTACACTTTAACATATCTTTGATTTTTGCTATTAGGTTTATCAGGTATTGTCATACGTATCATTCCTAATTCAATCGCAGGATTAATATAGTTCTTTCGAAGTGTTTCTTTAGACTTTAGTCCAAGTCCGGCCATAATATCATTTGATGTGTACGGGATATCATATTCCATCAGATCAAGCATCTTTTTCACATATTCACTGGTTTCAGCATTTGCTTTATTAACCTGTAATATGACGTCATCTAAAACCTGATCGATCATATCAAGCATAAATTCAATAAAGATGTTGGAATTACCTGACGTATTACACTTGGCAATTGCATCATAATATTGTTCCTGAAATCGCTCTATTTGGCTTTCTAATGGAATATATTCAAATACACTTCTCCAACGATATAGCAAAACCGTATGCCAAAGTCTTGCCATACGCCCGTTTCCATCAGCAAATGGATGTATAAACACAAACTCATAATGAAATACCGCCGCCATTATAAGAGGGTGTACTTTCCCTTCGTATTTTTTCACCCATGAAAGCAAATCTTTCATAAGTTCAGATACCATGTTTGGTGGGGGAGCAACAAATATGCACTTATCTCCGGAGAATACTCCCTCATCACCTTTACGGAAAACACCTGATTCTTCAACAGTCAGATGCGTCATTATCCCATGGATCTCTTTCAATTGTTTTGCGCTTGAAGGATCGATCTCAGAAATTTTTTCGTAAGCTGCGTAAGCATTCTTTACCTCCTGAATCTCCTTCTGATCTCCTATAACCAAATGACCGTTTATGACATCCCTAACCTCGTTTAAAGAAAGAGAATTTGCTTCTATCTTTAGTGATGAGTGAATCGAGCGGATACGGTTGTTTCTTCGAAGATGCGGTTTAGATTCCAACTCTCTATGACTGGTAATCTTTCCAACTTTCTCAGAAATAGCTGATACCTGCTCCAGCATTTTTTCTGAAATTGTATAAGGTGGAATATAATTCCCCATATGCTTGTCCACTCCATTTCATCTTGCTTATTATCTTGCTTATTATCTTACATATTTCTTTCTTGAATGTCAATTCGTTGTATTCGTTTAAACTGAATATAATCATGTACCAATTGTATCATAATACTTGATGAAATCAATGGGATTAGGTATAGTCGAAACGAGTTGAACAACGGTAATCATACTGTCATTCAACTCGTCAATTATCTTAGGATAGTTATCTCTCCTATATAACTCTCTCCTATCATGTATATTTCATTTGTCCTGGATATATTTTGCAAAAAATGTTTTACTTCTTCAAGGCTGTTCATTTCTGAAACCTTCATACAACTTTCATCAATATAAGTTGGATGTGCTATTCGATCAACAAATCGTTTCCTTTTACGAGGATCATTTAATTCCCATATTAGACGATCCTGCTTGTTCTTTAAAAATGGATTTTACAATTTCTCTTTCTATAATTGCATTCATTTTCTTTTCCTTATCGAAATGTTATTCATACTTCTACTGCCCTGTCCCATCAAATGCATTCTTTTCAACATATGTCATCATGGTGTTATTTCTCCATGCATGAGCTAACACAAGTGAAGGAATTGAGGCTGCCAGTATCCAGAAGTTTTTAGATAATATCCCGGCTATAATGATCCCGATTATAATAATAGCAATAAAAACCATTATTGCTATATGTTCTTTTAACCACTTCTTTTTGAAGTAGCTGATCCTATCCTTTAGAGTAAAGCTGGTAGATTTAAGTGCTTGAGTAAGATTCTCTTCTGCTGCATTCTTGTATTCATGTTCAGATAACCTCTTTCCACTCAGAATCTCATTAATAGAAATATCATACATCTCACTTAATGACATAAGAATATCAACCGGCGGTAAATATGTACCTGTCTCCCATCGAGAAACCGTTTTGTTTGTAACGCCAAGTTTTTCTCCTAGCTGTTCCTGAGTAAGTCCTTTTTCTTTTCTAAGATCTGATATGAATTTTCCGATTTTTTGTAGATCCATCTTTCTCACCTCCGAAAAAAATCTATCAGATAATCATAAGAAAGTCTTTACCATGAACAGCGAATGATTACCCATTTGAAAAATATTATACTGATATGAAATTATATCCCAATAATTTTTTATATACAAGCTGATGAAAAAATCCAACTTTACTGCGAAAACAAAAAAAGACCTCATATCACCAAAATATGATGATACAAGGTCTTATAATTCATTATTGTCTTATGACATATTCATTTATCTTTCAAAAGGATAATCTGTTTTGCCCTTTTCAGAATAATCCTTTTTGCCTCCGAACATTTTTCATTATAGGAGCTCGCAAATACATTTTCTGAACAATGTATTTGCGAGCGAATTTAGGTCGGTTTAACAGTTCATTTCTGAACTGTTCGAGCGTATCTACTATACTTTTTGAAGTTTGTATTGTCATTTTATTGTCACGGGTGACAATGCTATAGCTCCCTTGTTGAGTATCATTCCCCCCAATAATCTATAGACTCCTGCGTGCGTCCGGATATCCCAAAAAGGTCCATCATGAAATCTTCACGTTCATTATAGATGTTCACGACATAAATACAATCCGGTTCTATCCGGTAAAACACGTAATTCTTTGCAACAAAAACGCACAAGCAATCTGTATCTACACCGTACATTTCACGAACAGAAATACCTATCTGTTCATTCTCTCGTAATGATCGGACACTGCTTCCTATCTCTTTGATAACCCTTTTTCTTACATCCCCACCAAACTGGAAATCAAGATACTTTTTAAGTTCCCGCATTTTTTCAGTATAATCTGGTGAGTACTTTAATTTTTTCAATCTATTATCCCCATTTCGCGGTCAAAGTCATCCGCATCAATCCAACCTTCTCGATTTGCCCGCTCTTCAGCTCTTCTCAAATCAGCAGCGAGTGCCCTGGCAGCTCTGATCCTATCCAATTCATCAGCTTCAGCAACCGTCATGATTGCATATGCACCATGACCGTTTCTGGTAAGATAGACACGGTTTTTATTATCAACTTCTTTTAAGACCTCTGTATAGTTCCTCAAATCTGAAATTGGCATTATACTTGGCATATTCACACCTCTTTCCATAAATTGTTCTACAATAACCCTATTCTTATAATACCACACAAAAAATAAACGTACAAGTATATTTACGTGTTAATTTGCACGTGTGAAGTGAAAAAGTAAATTCCACTTCTAATACCTCTAAGTAGATCTTACTCTTACAGGATCTCCCCCTAAGTTCCACTTATATGTAGTTGAATTTAGTCTTACAATAGTGATTCTGGCAACCGTCCTTGAAAGGACTGGTGATAATCATGGGTAACAATCCAAATTCACATTGAACAAAATCGCTGCGCGATGGCCTGCCAAGGCTGTGGCGCAGTTTTACTTTTTCTAAAAAGCAGTGGAAATATCTTTCTGAATTCAGTATAGTTTAGTCACCACAACAAAACAACTGAACCAAGAAAGTTCCACTGCCTATGAAAAGAATAACATTTCCTGGTATCAAATTCAATTGTAATTATGATGCCAATGCACCTCCTGATAGGTAGTTGTTACCGATAACACTATACATTTAGGAGGTTTTTCAATGTACGAAGATATTTTTTGTAAAATCCGCAATGAAGCCGAAATGCGGAACCTGAAGGAATCCACGATTAACGCTTACTGTAACTCTGTAGATTATTTCCTTCGTATTGTGAACAAAGATGTTTCTGCTCTTACAACAGATGATGTCGAAGTATTTCTTACGGAAGGCCCGGACAAATGGAACGAGTATTTCAGCGAAGATTCATCCCTTTTATGTTCTTTGGACAGGATCTTTGATATAGCTACAGTATTTATGATAAAGGGCAACAGTTATCGTGGAAAGCGCTGTGAAACGATTGCATTATCTGCAGGCGATCCGATTACATTAACTAAAACAAAATCTTAAAGGAAAGGAGTTAGGCAGTTGCATTGGCTTTTTCTATTTGACTGAGATTGGCGATTTCTATGCGACTCTGGGTGGCTAATTCCGCCCGACTCCAACAATTGCACCCCGCAAAAAGAAAAGGCGATTCTTGATGCCTTGAAGTTTTACGATATGTACCCTCGTAGATGTGTTTAGGATTTTGCAATCGGATGAAAGTCCGGTCGTTTTTGATTAGTTGTTTAAATGGAATGATATAATGACCTCAATTAGGTGCGATTATTGATCGAGATTAATTATAAATGTATTAACTATATGTCCGATGGATTAAGCACTTGACATCAAATGATATGTCAGAAGTACGGATTATTACTTAAGAATAAGCATATTGTGTGCTGAAGGTCATGTGGAGAGAACTATCAAAAAAGAGAGCCCTGGCTGATTTCTTTTGGTAAATAGAAACTAGCCGATGCAAGATTTATAAAGAATACGGGAGTGCAAACAATGTTAAACAAAAGCACGTTGAAAAAGTTTTTGTCAGATAACCCCAACTAATAAGATTTATGATTAATAAAAGGATCGGATTATTAGTCCGATCCTTTGTTATTAGGTCAGTTAGTGTCCTTCTGAGCTTTCTTTTCTCTTTTGGCAGCGTACATTATTTTATCAGCTTCCTGTATAATATCAAAAAGCTTGTCTCCATATTTAGGAGTTGCAAAAACACTTCCATAGCTTATCGATATCTGGTAAGGCTTGTCAATGCTTGCATTGATCCTAGCTATTTTGCTGTATAGTCTGGCTTCGAAATTCTTCTCAAAGCCTTCCGATACATTCGAACATAACACCACAAACTCATCACCGCCAAAGCGGGCACAGATATCTGTGTTTTCCCTGCAGCAACCACTAAGAGCCGAAGCTACCTGTTGGATTGCAAAGTCTCCCTCCTTATGACCATAGGTATCATTAATAGTCTTTAGACCATCCAGATCTATAAAGCATACCATCAGCGTATGATTCTCATTAATACACTCTTTGAAAAGCTCCTCAGAAGTTCTCGTAAAACCATTACGATTGGCAATCTTACAAAGTGAATCAAGAACACTAAATTTCGAAACATTTTCGATTGCATTTCCAATGCACATGGTGAGTGTATGGCAGAGCATGCTGTATATTGGAAAATCATTATTGGTCACAATCAGATATCCTAAAATTCTCTCCGAAAAATGTAACGGAAGAAAATAACTGATATTTCCTCCGGTCCCAAATGGAATCGGCTGTAGCTGTCTGCTTGGAAAACGGTCCAGCGACATCTTCCTGCCCCTGTCCCAGATAAGAGGTGCCGTCATATATTCCGGATAAGAAGCGTCCTTATCTGCAGGAGATAATGTATGGTATGTATTTTCCCAGTCCTCGATAAGGCAGAGACTAAACTTTTCCATTTCCAGAGTTCCGACAATCTGTGATATGGCATCAACGCATTCAGTCATATTCTTGGAACCTGCAAGCCCGGCAATCAGGCGGTTTAACATATGAACATTGGTGTAGGTACGCTCCAGGCGAAGAGATACATCACGTTTAAACTCTTTAATATTTTCAAGGTCATGTTCGCCGCATCCACAGCTTTGACCAAACACCGGCTCAGCCTCGAGTGGAATACTTTTCGGCTGATTCTCGCCCTTCATCAGATTATATAGAACCTGACAGGCTTTATAGCCCGAATCATAAACCGGACGTTTTACTGTTGTCAGTGTCGGGTATGAATTCTGTGCATTAAAGGTATTATCAAATCCTGTTACAATAACATCCTCAGGCACGTTGTAGCCCATTCGCTGAAGCTTGCTCATAGCCGTCAGCGCCATACTATCATTCGCGCATACAAAGGCATCAGGAAGATCAAGACCTGACTCAACAAAGTCTTCTATAGCCTTTATACCATCATAGCTTCTGAATTTTCCAACGAAAAATCTTCTGCTGTCAAATTCTATATCGTGCTCCTTCAATACATCGCGGAAAGCCCGAAGTCGCTCCTGTGACTCTGGATTACTTGACGGACCAGATATAAAGTTAAAGACTCTCGCCCCGTGGACAGTTATTAAGTGTTCCACCAGCTTCTTCATTACTGAATAATTATTGATATTTACATTGTAGAATTCTTCGTAATCATCACATTCAAAAATAACTGTAGGAATTCCAGCTGACTTTACTTTTTCAATAATCAGCTTCCTGACGACTTCATTTGCAAAAGTATTAGTAAGCAGAAGAGCACCATCAAAGGTTGAAATGTCTGGAAGACCGTAGATACTAAACTCACCCAAATCGAAATCCTTGCTGTCAATAATACCGCCAAAGGAAGCAAAAAAAGACACATTCAGGTCGTGTACCCGGGCAAAATCATTAATCCCATTTATTATATGATAAGGATACTCTTCGTCCATGCCGGAAACAACAGCAGCAATATTTTTGATCATACAGCCTCCTTTCCCTTGCCTTCAAAAAATTCAGGCT
>DEFA01000026.1 GCA_002350525.1 Lachnospiraceae bacterium UBA2864
TGGTTCCGGACATTGCACCATTTGATACAAAACTCTGCCAGCCAAAACTCTGAACGTGGGTTCTATATGAAATGTTAGGTTGTTTTGCTATATATGCCGAACCCGGAGTCTGCTTTGTCGCTGAAGATATATTTCCAAGCTTATCAAGTGTTTTTCCATCAACCTTAGTGTTTCCTGTTACTTTACTGCCTTTTTCTACAAGAAGTATCTGAATAGCTTCAAGTCGTTTTGCAAAACCGGCTGTTCCTGCATATTCACCATTTTTAGCCCATCCCAGCCAGCCGTAGGTCTGTGCCTGAACACGGTAATATACATCATAATACTTAGCCATTTCTCCTGTAAGTCGAATCTGTATAGCTTCAAGTCGCTTTGCTTCGCCACTGGTACCGGAAAGATTGCCATTCTTTGCCCAATTCATCCAGCCGTAGCTCTGAACATGAGTTCTATATTCGATATCTCCACTATACGGAGCATTCTCAAGATTAATCTTGATGGCCTCAAGTCGTTTAGACTGTCCGACCGTACCGGACATTTCACCATTTTTTGCTTCGTTCTGCCAAGCATATGTTTGAACATGCGTAGAATATTTTACTCCTGGTTTTTCTATTTCGCCTTTCTTTTTCCAAACGGCTTTAATAGTCATATCCGAATCGATCTTTATCGGTTCTCCGAATTTGTATATCTTGTTTTCTTTACCAACAACTGTCCATCCGACAAAATCATATCCCTTTTTAAATATTGCACCTTCATCAAATACTCCAATATACGGATGGTCTCCTAAAACTAAATTTGTATTCTTTGCAACTGCCCAGTTTTCAGTATCTATCTCATACTCAAAAGGTTCATCATCGATTTTAAAGTAATCTCCACTTTTACCAATATAGTGTTTTCCTCCATCTCCATCTATTGAAACATAATATGCATCTGCCCAAGCTGGAATTAATGTAATATCAGACTTTGGAGTATAAGTATAAATACTTCCTTCTACTTCCCTCCATGGATTATAGATCTTTCCTGATTTATCGCCGGCTATTTTAAATCCTAAAAATTCTTTCTTCTGCTTATCTGCATTAGGGAAGAAAAATGAAAGTCCATAGGATAAAGGATACCCTTTCGGTGTAAAATGTATCTCTTCTCCCATGTCATTATCAGCCCCATCGTATTTTACCGTTATCTTATATGCTTCTTTCCACTTTACGATCAATGTAACATCTGATGTTGGAATAAAGTTATCTATATTATTTTCCTTTTTCCCGGAATCACTCGTTTCCAATATTTTTCCGGTACCTTCAATTTCATATCCTATAATCCCGTATCCAGGCTCATCATCTACAGAAAACCTATAATATGAGTTTTCGCTCGACATGGAATCACCTTTACCAACATTTATCACTACTTCATGTGGACTATCATATGAAGTTCCACTATATGTATATATATATCCCCTCTCTGTCTTGATAGTGACTTTATATGCCTCTTTCCACTGTGCAACTAACGTTATATCCGAACTCGGAACATAATTATGCATACCTACACTTTTTATACTAAAGAACTCCCCCGTCTCCTTAACTTTATATCCGGTCAATGCATATCCATCTCTTGAAATATTCATAGCATCAGGGCCAATTCCTAATCTTTCTTTCTTGGAAATAACAAAGCTCTTTCCTGATAATTCATCACTCACCCAATTTCCACCATTTGCATCAAATTTTATTTTATAGACATCGTCACTCCATTTTGCAATAAATGTAACATCACCCGAAGGAATATAATCATATATTGAGTTTTGTCCCTTATCTGGATTATCATAATACACTTCTCCTGTACTCTCCAATTCCCATCCAATAAAGGCTTTATCCGGGCAACTCATATAAGGTACATTCACATAATTGCCTTGTGCCGATAAAGTGCTTCCCTTTCTAACACTGAGTTGCCATTCTTTTTGACATTGATCTCCATTTATATATCCAATATCAGATACTAACGATATTTTATAACCTTCAGCCCACTGTGCGGTAAATACAATATCTTTTGTAACTTTATAATTATATATATATTTCTTATTTTCCGTATCTTTAAATCCGTATTCATCTAAATATAAATTATCATCGCCTTCTGCTTTCCAACCTATAAAAGCGTATCCATCATCTGCAACCGGCTGTTCCCATAAGAAACAAGTCTCTCCTTTTTTATGCTGCAATTCTATCTGCTTTTCATAACCTATTCTGTATTCTTGTTCATCTGGATAAAGAACACGTCTCTCAAATCCCTTTCCATGATTTCCAGACTTTGCTGTAACCGTGCACCCTTCAGCCCACTGTGCTATAAAAACAGTATCTTTTTGAGGAACATAATTAGTTATATATTTCTCTGTTATTGTATCTTCTAATTCACCTCTAAGGTATAACGTATCATCCCCCTCTGTTTTCCAACCTATAAAAACATATCCATCATCCCCAACAGCATAAGGGTATTGCCATACATTACTACCTATAGCAACATAAATACCTTCTTCTTCTCTATATTCTTTTGCTATATCTCCGTTTTTATCAATTGATATCTCTTCATATCCTCTTCCATGATCACCTTTATCAAACATAACAAGGTATCTTCCTTCTAACTGATCTTCAGATTCAATCCCCCATTCTTCTTCGACATCCAATATATTCACTTCATTTTGTTCATTTATATCACTTTTCGCATCATTACTTGTTTCGTCAACATAATCAGTATCTGTCAAAGTTTCCTCTGTGTCATTGTTTCCTCCATTTTCTTCAGAAACAATAGGTTCATCCGCTTCATCTGCTTTAACATCAACCCCAAACATAGTTAAAGTAATGAAAACAGAAAGTAACAATAATGCCATACATTTAAATGCCTTTTTCATGTTTTAAATACCCTCCCTTTTAAAAAATAGCGTCATAACAATACCTTGTTATGACGCTGATTTCACATAATTAATATCTGCAACTGGCTACCATAAATAACTCCTTAGGCCCTTTAGCTTTGCGTCACAAAATTTCTTCTGCTTTGCTAAATATTCACTTTCTTTTAACAATCGTTAATATACATACGATTTTAGTAAAGTTATTTACTAAAGTCAATAGTAAAGAACTTTACTTGATATAATGTGACTATAGTAATTTATTTAATCTGTCTTTTTTGTCAATTTTCTGAGGTTGCGTATGAATTTATCTGAAAAGCCTTATATAGTAATTATTCGTAACCTTCGTGAAGATTCCGACTATACTCAGGAATACGTTGCCCACTATCTCGGCACCTCTCAGACTATGTATGCCAGATATGAACGTGGTGCCAACGAGTTACCTATACGTCATCTTATACGTCTCAGTAAACTGTATAAGGTGAGTACGGATTATTTACTTGGGCTGAGTAAGAACAAGAAAAGCAGTCGCGGTTCTAATGCAACTGAAAATGATAAATCATGAAACATCAAAAAGCGGAATGATGGTCAACGATCATCATTCCGCTTTCTTATTATTTCCGCAAAATATTATATTCTGTATAGATTATCAGTTCTGTATATAAGCTCTCGTCTGAACAGATGTTATTCCCTGATATGACACACCCGGTGGTGTACTTCCTTTCTTTACAAGCACTACCTGAATTCCTTCAAGTCTCTTCGAAAGTCCACTTGTTCCGGCATATCCGCCGTTTCTTGTCCAGTTGAGCCAGCCGTAACTCTGTGCATGAACTCTGTAATATACATCATAGTAATCAGCCATATCTCCGGTGAGTTCGATACTGATTGCTTCGAGTCGTTTTGCCTGTCCGCTGGTTCCGGACATCTCACCGTCTTCCTTCCAGTCCTGCCAGCCTATTCCCTGTATATGAGTCTTATAACGGATTCCTCCGTCATACGGCCTGTCCATGAGATTCATCTCTATAGCTTCAAGACGTTTTGCCTGTCCGCTTGTTCCGGACATTACTCCGTTCATAACATAGTCCTGCCAGCCGATACTCTGCACATGTGTGTGATAACGGACGCTCGGTTCCTTGGAAATGTATGTCTTTCCGGCAGTCACCTTGGTTGCAGATGTTATCTCAGCTTTTCCGTTAAGTCTTGCCTTATCAAGTGAATCACCCTTATCGAGAAGAACTATCTGAATAGCTTCAAGTCTCTTTGCGTATCCCGCTGTTCCGGAATACTCACCGTTCTTAGCCCAATCAAGCCAGCCGTAACTCTGAGCCTGCACTCTGTAATATATATCATAGTGTTCTGCCATAGCTCCGGTAAGTTTTATCTGTATGGCCTCAAGACGTCTGTTCTCTCCGCTTGTTCCCGACAGATTTCCGTCTTCTTTCCAGTCCTGCCAGCCTATTCCCTGAATATGAGTTCTGTAACTGATATTTCCTTCATATGGCTGATCCTCCATACGGATTATTATTCCTTCAAGACGTTTTGACTGACCTACCGTGCCCGAAAGCTCGCCGTCATATACTTCATCCTGCCATCCAAAACTCTGAACATGAGTACTGTAGTACAGCTTAGGAGATGAGAGTCTCGCAATCGCCTCATCCTTGGTTTCTCCGCATACCGTACATGTATATCTCTTTACGCCTGCCGTCTTCGTTGTTGCTTCTTCGATGATAACAGGCTCTCCCCATGTATGCTCTTTCTTCTGAACTATGGTATCCTCTTTGGTTATCTCCTCGGTTGCATCCTGATTACTGAAATACTTTCCGCAATCAACACAGCGGTAATAAACTATATTTCCTTCCTCACTGCATGACGAATCCTTTGAGTTGAAACCTATAACGATATGTCCTCTGTTAACATCATCTATCGATGGCGTATCCGAATTAACATCGAGCAGTCTCTCATATCTGAATGAGTCATCCAAAACAAAGTTATCATTGTTGATGATAATGCCGTTAAAGCCGTTCTTTTCGCCCGGGATCGTAATGGCCTGTGCACCTGTTCCTGCAAACTCGACCACATGATTTCCTCTCGGAATGAAATTACTGTCTGTCCCTGTATCTACCGTAAGAAAATCACCTGAAATGCTTATGATTCCTGCAGTCAGTATATTCGAACCGTCAACATTTCCTACGGACGAATTGGAATTTGACAGGACGATGGCTCCCGAAACATTCATTCTGCCTCTGGCGTCATCCATAACAAGCGCTGCATCGGTTGCTGCCGCCTTATACTCATTTTCACCTATATTAAATGAATATGCTCCTTCATCAGAAAGCTTTGCCTGAATATAGTTTCCACTGATATCAACCGATCCGTTACCTATGACTATATTCTTGGCCGAATGATTTACATCGCCTTCGACTGTAAGCTGTCCTCCCGCAAGCATAACATTTCCATATATATCGACATTTCCCTGTATGGTAAGTGAATATCCTGCCAGATCCAGACTGCCCGATATCTCAGCATCTCCCTGTATTACCGTATCCTCGGTAAGGCTTCCGGAAAGCTTTATACCATCTGCATGAACCGTACTCTGCGGTATGTAAAGCAGTCCGATGATCATACATATGGCGATTAATAAACACCCTATCTTCCTCATAGTAATGTCCCCATTCCTTCAAAATGATTACTTAACTATATATGCCTCAGTTTTTGCCGAGGTAATACCCTGATAAGTCTTTCCCGGTGCAGGATTACCCTTTGGAACGAGAACTATCTGTATTCCTTCGAGTCTCTTGGCAAATCCTGCCGTGCCGGCTTCTTCACCGTTCTTTGCCCAACCCATCCATCCGTAACTCTGAGCATGAACTCTGTAATACACGTCGAAATGTTCTCCCATCTCTCCGGTAAGTTCTATACATATAGCCTCAAGACGTTTTGCTTCACCACTGGTTCCGGACATTACTCCGTCTTCTTTCCAGTTCTGCCAGCCGTAAGTCTGTACATGAGTCTTATATCTTATTCCGCCGTCATACGGAAGGCTTCCGAGCTTAATCTCTATTCCTTCCAGACGCTTTGCCTGTCCGCTGGTTCCGGACATAGCGCCGTTATATTTCCATCCCTGCCAGCCGTAGGACTGAACATGAGTTCTGTATCTGATATCCGGCGTCTGCGCTGCATAAGCCGTGTTCTCTGTCTTCTTTGTCGATGGGGTTATCAGAGCCTTTGAATCGAGCTCGTCATTCTTCGGTTCCTGTCCCTTCTGAACAAGGACAACCTGAAGTGCTTCAAGTCTGAGTGAACGTCCCGAAGTTCCGGCACATTCACCGTTCTTAGCCCATGCAAGCCAACCGAAGCCCTGTGCCTGTACTCTGTAATATACATCATAGTGATCGGCCATCTCTTCAGTCAGTCTGATCTGTACAGCTTCTATACGCTTTGATTCGCCTGCTGTACCCGATACTTCTCCCTGCTGTTTCCAGTCCATCCAGCCGTATGACTGTACATGAGATCTATATTCAATAGTTCCCGGAAATGGAGCATGGTCGAGTTTCAACATGATGCTTTCAAGTCTCTTTCCTTCTCCGACTGTTCCCGAATACCATCCATTCGATCTCCAGTCCATCCAGCCGTATGACTGTACATGTGTCCGACATAAAACATCTGGCGTTTCTATATCTTCATCCACATATATCTTTTCGGTTCTCGTGATTCCGCAGACATTACAGGTATAAACTATTATACCCTCTTCCTCTTCTGTAGGATTCTTTACAATCTGCCCCTTATCCCAGGTATGTCCCAGTGAAGGTATGATCTGCTGCTCCTGAAGCACTTTTCCACACTTGGCACACTTATATCCTGCCGACAGTCCGTCTGAAGTACAGGTCGGTTTAATCTCACCAAGTAAGACTTTGGTATGTGCTGTTGTACTTAAGATTTCCCTTTTTGTAATTCCGCATTCCTTACAGGTATAGGTTCTTATACCTGTCTCTGAACAGGTTGCAGCCTTGGTAACCTTACCTGCATCCCATGCATGGATTCCCGTATTCTGACATTTGTTCTTCACATAAGACGGTCTCTCTGCCTGTTTTACAGCTCTTCCGCCAAAGCTGAGAACCCAGTATATTTTTCCGGAACCCGATTCATCCTTGATGCATCCGATACCTATACTCTTATAATTTGCATTTAAGATTCTCTTCTTATCAGTTGCGGATTTTAAGAGTCCATCTATCGCACTTTGAGGAGTTGAGAATCCTCTGGCAAAGCTTTCGGCAAATGAATAATACTTACTCATATCCGGATATACTGTCCAACATGCAGTTCCGTCAGGTCTCGTATATTCAAATCTTTCCGTAAGCTCACATGCTCTTCCAACAGCAGTCTCAAGAAGATCCTGATCCATCACGAGCTTCGGAAGTCCGTTCTTTTCCCTTTCCTCATTTACAAGGTCGAAGGCTTCCCACATCATTTCTTCCTGCTTTTCCGCTCTGTATGCTTTTCCTGCAAAAGTAATCGAAGAAGCCTCAACATGATTCATCGGTGGCACCCCGATAATGAGCGCCACCGATAAAACAATTATGCATACCTTGGTAAACCATTTTCTTGTCCCCGAATACATCATTATAGTCGTATCCTCCAAATCAAATGTTTATAATCCGTTTGCCACCTCTACAAGGTATTCTCCGTATGCCGTCTTCATAAGCGGTTCAGCCAATTTAAGAAGCTGTTCCCTGCTGATGAATCCCTTTCTGTATGCAATTTCCTCTATACATGAGATGTACATGCCCTGTCTCTTCTGAAATGCAGCGACGAAATCAGCTGCATCGAGGAGCATATCATGATTTCCCGTATCAAGCCATGCAAAGCCCCGACCGAGTGTCTCTACCATAAGTGTTCCTCTGCTGAGATACTCATTGTTAATGGATGTGATTTCAATCTCTCCACGTGCTGAAGGCTTAACATTTTTAGCTATTTCCACAACATCATTATCATAGAAGTAAAGTCCCGGTACAGCGTAATTCGACTTTGGATTTGCAGGCTTTTCTTCAATGGAAAGTGCCTTACCTTCTGCATCGAACTCTACAACCCCGTACTCTCTCGGATCCTTTACATAGTAACCGAAGATAGTTGCTCCCTTCTCTCTCTCGGCAGCTGCCTTAAGAACTTTTGAAAAGCTCTGTCCATAGAAGATATTGTCTCCGAGAACAAGTGCAACTCTGTCATTTCCGATAAATTCTTCACCGATAATGAACGCATCGGCAAGTCCGCGAGGCTTGTCCTGCACAGCATATGAAAATTCCATTCCCATCTGTGAACCGTCACCGAACAGTTCCTTAAATACAGGCAGGTCTCTCGGTGTTGATATTATAAGAACCTCTCTGATTCCCGCAAGCATAAGTGTTGAAAGCGGATAATATATCATCGGCTTATCATAAACCGGCATTATCTGCTTTGATACTGCCTTAGTCAGCGGATAAAGTCTTGTTCCCGATCCGCCGGCAAGTATAATTCCCTTCATAGTACAATCCTCCAATTTACTGTGACATTAATTTCTTCATATATTGTTCAACAAGGTTATAACCATATCTTTCTGTTGTTGCCCATCCAAATCCTTTTGGATTTTCTTTCTGTCCAAGCCATTCAACATATGGTGCGGTTCCTCTGGTTACAAGCTTAAATCTAGGATCCACGATTGTATTCTTTATAGCATCGGTACAAGCATAAGCTTTAAGATGCTGAACCTGAGCTCTTACACCCATTCTTACGGATGTGAACTCTGCAATTTTTCTGTTATTTGCCGAATCTGTTGCTCCGATTCCCGCGAAGTTATAATCCTCAATATGAACCAGTCCTCCGAACCTGAGAAATCCTGTTTCATTCATAGCCTGAGCAAATGCAACTTCAGCTCTTACGCCCTCAGCTGCACACTCTTCTAAGTATATCTGACAAAAATCTTCTATCGTTTTTGCATCAGAATTTTTATAGTATTCCGGATATGAAGCATTCTTCTTATAATATGAAACCATCTGAGCCTTAGTAACCGTAGATGATCCCATTATCGGAGTTTTTCCGTTTGCATTAGCCGCATTAATTGCATTTGTTCTGAGTTTAGCATATTCGTTCTTATCGTATGATGCTTTAGCCTGACGGTTTTCTTTCAGACCGTAAGTTACGAAGTGCTTAAGAACTCCGTCCTCATCAAACTGTCCGAATGCTCTCTTAATATCAGCATACTTATTTACGTAATAATTAAAGTCATAAACCGATCTGTAATCCACTCCGTTATACACGGTTGTTGCACCTGTCATATTCGGTGTACCGGTTGCCGCCCTTCCTTCTTTCTTTCCGTACTGTACATAGTGAATATAGTAAAGAGCCTTGTTCGCACCGAATATTCTGGAAAGATCGGAGTTATTAAGTCTGTATATTCTTACATCGAAGTTTGCAGAAGCCTGACGGCCTTCTTTCATTCCGCAGGTTACGAAATGCTTAAGTGCAGCCTTGTCATCATTTGAGAACAGTCTCTTCATGTCGGAATACTTATTGATGTAATAGTTGAAATCATATACCGCACTGTAATCCGTACCTTCATAAACTGTTGTAGGATTCTTCGGAGTGTTGTTAAGACTCTGAACGAATGCCTTATTACCTGCAGGAGTTGTTCCCGCTTTTGCTATTCTGTTTTCGTTAATTCCGTACTCCACAAAATGTCTGAGAGCTCCGGCATCATTATTCGCAAAGTTTCTCTTTATATCAGCATACTTTTCAATATAGTAATTGAAATCATATATGGCACTGTAATTCTTTCCGTTATATACGGTTGTCGGATTTGTTATTTTAGGCGGATTACTATTCTGGTTCTGATTGTTGGTTGCACCGTTTTGAACAACTTTATCAGCTACTCTCTTTTCAGCCGCTCCGTTGGATACATAATGCTGATAATATCTGACATTATTTGTTCCGAAGTTTCTCTTAAGATCCGCATAATTATTCTTATATATTTCAGGATTAAAGTTTGCGGATGCCTGACGTCCTTCCTTCATACCATACTGTAAGAAATGGAAGAAAGCTCCGACCTTGTTGTTTCCGTAAGCCTTCTTTACGTCAGAATATTTGTTTACATAGTAATCATGATCGTATACTGCACTGTAATCTACATTTCTGCTGATAGTAGGAATAAATGATTTGTTTCTTTCGAAATTAAAATACTCTGCGAGTCCCTTTGCATCAGCCTGTGCGAGCTTCTTAAGTCCCGCCTCGTTTGAAAGCCACTTCTTGCAGTCATCCTCATTTGTTATAAATGCATGCTCTACTATGATAGCCGGAACATGATTCTCTTTTCCCTGTCTTACTATACTGTAGTAATCCGAAAGCGATCCGTCAGGATACTTTGAACCACTTTCTGTAAGACGCGGATACAGACCGTTGAGTGCATTCTTCTTAAGACCGAGTGCCGCAAGATTATTAACAATCTTTGCCGCAACGCCATTACCTACTGCATAACAATTCTTGTCGTAATGGTCGTTCGGAACGCATACCATACAGCCTGTTGCACTTGAAGATCCCGCATTATTATGGATACTGATAAGCAGATCTGCATTTACACTTGCTGCATATGTTCCGATTCCGTCCATTGTATAAAAAGACGATGCCTGCTTTTCACGTGTCATGTAGACTCTTACATTATCATATTTCTTAAGCTCGTCTCTCAGATATAAAGCTATCTTAAGATTTACATCTCTTTCATAAAGTCCGTTTCCGATTGCGCCGCAATCGCTGCCACCCTTCTGTCCGTGTCCCGGATCGATAACGATGGTATAAACCGCTCTGTGTCTGCTCCAGTCAGGTTCTGCCGCTTTTGCTTCAGGTGAATAGATAGTTGTTACTATCAGACACGCTATAAGTACGCATGCAAATAGCCTCTTAGATACACTTAAAAACTTCATAAAAAATCCTTTCTTAAAAATATAAATCTAAAATCTCTTGTTTAATCTATGATTAAGCCAGCCCTCTTTCTGACATATATTCTTTGATTCCGCCCCACTTCTGATCCTTATCCGAAAATGTAAGGTCTGCGGCAGTCATTCCTTCCGGCATAGGCCACTCAACACCGATATCCGGATCGGACCACAGAAGTCCGCCCTCATCGTTCGGATGATAGAAGTCCGTGCACTTATAAGTGAATTCAGCATAGTCCGATAATACTATAAATCCGTGTGCAAAATTCTTCGGAATAAAGAACTGCTTCTTGTTTTCCGCTGAAAGTCTTACGCCATGCCACTTTCCGAATGTTTTAGAACCCGGTCTGAGATCAACCGCAACATCGAATACCTCTCCGTTCACAACTCTTACAAGTTTATCCTGTGGGAAGTTGATCTGAAAATGAAGTCCTCTTAAAACGCCCTTCTTGGAAGCTGACTGATTATCCTGAACAAACTGAAGATCTATACCGGCCTCTTTGAAGTCGTTATAGTTATAAGTCTCCATAAAATAACCTCTGTCATCTCCGAAAACGGTAGGAGTAATAATCTTTAATCCTTCAATCTCACAAGTTTCAACATTAATCTTTCCCATTGTGTAAATCTCCTGTTATATATATAAATATTATTCAAAATCGCATAGATAACTAATTGTAACATATTCGTAACAATTTGCAAAGAAAAAAAGGAATCTTCACAAAATATTAAAGATTCCTTTTAATCTGCTTATTATTTTATTTACCGGCAACTACCAATCGCCATTCTTACTTGCCTCTTCTTCCTTCACTCTTACCGTAAAGTACGTAGTGCCTTAAAGCGCCTGCATCGTCATTTGCATAATTCCTTTTGATATCAGCATAATGACTTATATAATAATCAAAGTTGTACTCACTACTGTAATCTTTTCCTTCATATACTGTTGTCGGATTGATTATCTTTGTAACTCCTACAGCCTTTCTTCCTTCTTTAGCACCGAAGTTTATGTAGTGCATATAGTACTTAACGTTATCTTTTCCGAACTTACGTCTGAGGTCGGAGTTCGCATTCTTATATGACTGAAGTTCGAAGTTCGGGCTTCCCTGTCTTCCTTCCTTCATTCCGTACTGTACGAACTGCTTCAGAGCCGCATAGTCATTATTTCCGCATACTCTCTTTACATCCGGATATTTTGAAACATAGTACTTGTAATTAAATACCTTTGAATAATCAACACCGTTATATGTAGTTACCGGATTGTTGAGATTTGCGGCACCCGCTCTCTTCTCGTTATATCCGAACTGCATGTAATGTGTATAGTAAGCCTTTGAATCAGATCCGTATTTTCTGCTCAGATCATCATATCTCTGGCTGTAGTACTTGGCATCAAAGTTCTCACTTGCCTGTCTCTTCTCATTTATACCAAACTGTGCGAAATGTATCAGATAGAGATTATCGTTATCGCCGAATGCAGTTCTCAGATCTGAATACTTACTCTTATAATAACTGAGCGAGAATACGGCACTACCCTGTCTGCCTTCCTTCATTCCGTACTTGATATAATGATTCCACAGTGCATCCGTATCATATCCGAAAGCTTTCTTTAAATCCGGATACTTATCTGCATAGAACTTCGCATCAAAGGTTCCGTAGAATCCGCCTGCGGTAACATCATAAGATGCTACAGGTGTTCTTGTACCGTATTTATCATAACCAACAACCTTTATGGTCATGTTTTTGTCCGGTGTTATGCTTCCGTTAAACTCATTTCCCTTATAAGCCGGTGTTGAACCGTCTGTAGTGTAATAATATGTGAGTCCGCTCTTCTTATCCAGAGATATGGTAACATTAGCATAATTGTCACGTGATATCTCCAGTTCCGGAGCCGAATATGCCGGAAGGTTTGTTCCGGTAACTCCAACCTTTGAATATGTTGAACCGTTTGAAGGAGTAACTCCTCTTCTTCTGAAAAGCTCTGCTACGGTTACACATTCATATCCCTGAGCCTGAAGTGATGATATAGCTCTGAGAGCTCCGTCAACGCTCGATCCGTAAAGATCATGAACAAGCACGATACCGCCGTCGCTGGCTGCATTCATGATGTTGTTATAAACCGTATTTGAATTTCTGTACTTCCAGTCAAGCGGATCGACCGACCAGAGGATCATAGGTGCATTTACATTGTTCGATATTGTACTTGATCTTGCACCTCCCGGGATACGTACAAAGGTCTGAAAGTATCCGCCCATTGCATCATAAAGATATGAATTGACATCAGCAACCTGGGACTGCATCTGTCCCCCGCTGAGTTTTGTAAAAGGAGTAACATGACTCCATGTGTGATTGGCAATCTGGTGTCCGTCTCTGACCATACGTCTTACAAGACTCATGTTATTTCTGACACCGTGAGCACCGTTAACACCGTTCATGAAAAATGTTGCCTTGGCTCCACGTGCACTGAGCCCGTCAAGAAGCCTTCCTGTCTGCGCCGATGACGGTCCGTCATCGAAAGTGAAAGCTATGAGCTTAGTTCCCGCTGCCTCAACCTTTACCTTAGGTTCCCCAACATATACTAAGGTAAATGCAATCAGTACTGCCAGCAATCCGGCCAGCATTTTTTGAAAAACACGTCTGCTTTTCTTCACGTCTATACCTCCACTGTTTTTTCTATAGATAAAACGAATGCCCTGTTATAAAAACAGGGCATCCGGTGTTTCTACATATTCAATTTTACTTCAAACAGCAGAGAATTCAAGCAATTTATTGTTACATTTATGTTAAAGTTTAATTACAATTATTTGCCGCTTCTGCCTTCTGCTTTTCCTGTCAGAACATAGTGCTTGTAGTACAGGAAAAAATCACTTCCGAAGTGTCTCTGTAAGTCTTTATAACGGTTTCTGTATATCCTTACATTGAAGTTTGCACTTGCCTGACGGCCTTCCTTCATACCGCAGCTTGTGAAATGATTAAAGAGCTTCATTTCATCATATCCGTAAATCTTCTTGAGATCCGGATTGTTGTCTGCATAATACTTAGCGTCGAAAACAGCCTTATAATCTATTCCCTTAAAGATAGTTGTATAAGCTGCATTTCTCTTTTCCTTCGCACCGTAATTCATATAGTGCAGATAATACTTTGTATTATCATTCTTGAAGTTTCTGTTGAGATCGGCATAGTTGCTCTTATATGCTTCAACATTGAAAGTAGCCTTAGCCTGACGGCCTTCTTTCATACCACTCTTGATAAAGTGATCGAGTGCTCCGACATCATCATTTCCGAAAAGTCTCTTAATATCGGAATATCTGCTGATATAATAGTTGAAATCATATACTGCGCTGTAATCAACTCCGTTCAGCTTTGTTATCGGATTCTGAACTTTTGTTACGCCCGTAGCGACTCTGTTCTCTTTCTTTCCGAACTTTATGTAGTGCAGATAATACTGCTTCAGATCGTTCTTATAAGCAGTTCTCAGATCGCTGTACTTATTCTTATATGACTTTACGTCAAATGCAGCGCTTGCCTGACGGCCTTCCTTCATTCCGCTGTTTACGAAATGCTCAAGTGCACCTACATCGTCTTTTCCGTAAATTCTGTTGATATCAGAGTACTTTGTCTTGTAGTAGTTGAAATCGTATACTGCGCTGTAATCAACTCCACCCCACTTGGTAAGCGGAACAAGCTGAACGTTACCTGTTGCTACAAGTCCCTTCTTCTTTCCCGTATTGATGTAATGCATATAATACTTAGGTAGATCGTTTCTGAACTGAATTCTGAGATCCGAATATCTGTTCTTATATGAATTTACATCAAAGTTTGCACTACCCTGTCTTCCTTCTTTCATACCGAAAGTGATGAAGTGATTAAGTGCAGCGGCCTTGTTGTTACCTACTGCTTTCTTAACATCAGGATACTTGTTGATATAGAAATTAAAATCAAATACTGCCGAATAATCGATGCTTTCCTTTATGGAAATATTCTTGCGCTTGTCAAGGCCGTTACCTACTATAATGATTCCGGTGCTGTCGCCCGAAACTGTTCCTGCAGGTGAAGATGTCTGCTTTACGGAAACCTTCATGGCTGTTGTATCATTATAGATTCTGGAGCCTGCTTCATGCTCCATAACTCTTATATACTTCTGTCCGTTATATGTTATAAGATCGAGTTTGAAATCATCATCGTTGATCTTATTCTTAATAGACTTGATATTTCCGTTCTTATCTACAACCGCAACGCAGAGAACCTCATCCTGTCTCTCGTTCATTATCGTAAATTCACTTCCGTCAGCGATATCAGGTGTACCTGACTCCTTCTGAAGGCCGATATAGAATTCAAATACAGAGTTCGGGAATGTCCATACTCGTCTTCCCCATGAACCTACAGGAAGATTCGATATGATATTACCTGATTTCTCATTTCCGTGATACAGGATACAATCAGAACTATCGATACTGTGCTGTACGATATTCTGATTCGGAGTATCACCCCAGTAAACCGTGAAATGATGGTCATGGCTGTTTCCGTTTGCCGGCTCCATGATCATGATATCACCCTTCTTTAACTTTCCGCTTGCCTGAGCAGCTTCAAATGAAGGGAAGTTGTACATGATGATACGACCGTTGTTGGCAAGAGCTCTGAATGTATCGGTTACTCTTCTCAGACTGTACAGTCCGCCGCTTCCGTAACTTGTCTTTGACATATAGGTTGACTGTGAAACACCCATGTTAAGAACGAGCCATGTAAAGAAAGCAGTACAGTTAAGCTTTCCGCCCGGACCCGGATGTACATTATCCTGAACCCATGCAAAAGGTGTACCTATATATCTCTGATAAGCCGGTGTTGCAGATGTATATCCGCCATGTGCGACATAATCATAGTATCCGTTTTCCAGGCTGACCAGCGGCATCTTTGACATAGAAAATCCTGTATTGGCAACACCGCCGAAATACTCATCCCATGTCATACCCGAATTAGGATTCGAAACCGATGCTGCATCCGGATAAGGTGTATAATTCATATCCTCCTCATCAAATGAAGAGAATAATCCATACTCATCACCGTATTCCTCGCCGTCATCCTTTCCCTCACTTGCATATGTTGTAACAGGTAAAGCCTGAACTAACATGAATGCCGTAAGTACTAAAGCAATTGTCTTTTTAAATCTCTTAAAAATTGTGGACACCCCCTCTTTTTGTCTTAAATATATAGTAAATCTTTATTATGTACTAATTCATTCTGTGGTAATTCTGATATTTCCAGATTCCCTTGCTTCCGTAAGGCTTCATATAAGCATCATTACCACGTTCCTTTGTCAAATCCGGATCACATACATATGCTTTCCCATCCAAAACCACTTCACACCATGAATGAGGGCATTCCCCACCACCTATAAGCGGGATACCGCCGGCTATCTGATGTACATCATACCCCAGCATCTTTGCCATCTCATAGAACACTGCAGCCATAACATAACAGTTTCCTGTTTTGTTATTAAATCCTTGCTGAGCTAAATTGTAGCTTCCCCATGACTCCGTAAAGACTAATTTACCGTAATATTCTATCTCCGATGAAGCATAATTATATGCTGCAGGAAGTGTCCATCCTACTCTGTCCAGAACAGCCGCGGCTGCAGGATCGGCTGCGCGTCTTTTCGCAAGTTCCTCAGCACGTTTCTTCTCTTCCTCGGCTTTACGGCGTGCTTCTTCTTCAGCACGTTTCCTTGCCTCTTCGGCCTTACGTCTTGCTTCCTCCTCTGCCTTTTCTTTTGCTATTATCTCAGAGGACTTCTTCTTTAAATTATTATAATTTGTTTTGTTGTAACTTGCCTTTGCCTGACGACCTTCTATAATACCGTAATGTACAAAGTGATTAAGTAAAGCAATGTCATCCTGACCGTATATTCTTCTTAAGTCCGACTGATTTCCGTAATAATAATAGTAATCGTAAACCGAACGGTAATCAACTGTCTTATATTTTGTAACAGGATTCTGAAGAACAGTTTCTCCGGATGTTTTTCTGTGCTCCTTTGCTCCGTATTTTACATAATGATCATAATACTGTTTCCAGTTCCTATTATATGCAACACGGAGATCCTGATAAGAGAGATAGTATGAATCAACATCAAAGCTTTCGTTTGCTTTTCTCTTCTCGGCCATTCCATTGTTGATAAAATGCTGGAGAGCCGCAATATCATTGTTACCGAAGAGTCTCTTTATATCAGAATAATGTCCTACATAATAATCAAAATTATAAACGCCCGAGTAATCTCTGCCCTGAAGTACACTGATCGGATTTACCACCTGTGTAACGCCCGATGTTACTCTATGCTCGTTAACTCCGTATGTCACATAATGCTTGTAATAATAATCATTATTGGCACCGTACTCTCTTCTGAGATCCGCATATGCATTCCTGTATGAAGATAGTTCGAAAGACTGATTTCCCTGTCTTCCCTCTTTCATTCCGTAGGTTACGAAGTGCTTCAGTGTTGCCTCTTCGTCTCCATTAAATGCTCTTTTTACATCGGGATATTTCTTAATATAATACTCATAATCATATACCAGACTGTAATCTACTCCGTTATATACCGTGAGATAATTTACAGCCGGTGCATCCTCTTCCTCAAGGAGAAGCATATCATCTTTTTCTTCGATGTTTTCTCCTTCGGCACTTTCACTTTTTAGATCCGTGATTTCTTCTGATGTTTCAGCGGTATCCGAGTTCTCTGAAGATACTTCGATTTCCTCAGTAACCTCGACTGCCCCTGCGGTTTCAAGCGTATCAGTAACCTCGCTCTGCGCAGGTTCTTCCTTCAACACGGATAATTCACCGGCAGTCTCTTCTGTCTCTTCTGCATCGACAGTGTCTTCTGATTCTTCTGCACTTATGGCATCTGTGCTTGTAGCAACAGCCTCATTAGTCGAATCACTTTCCGCAGCATATGCTTTTGTTCCGTTTCCCATTGCCAGCATTCCGGATACAGCCAGCATGAATGATAACGAAACCACCTTATTCTTTAGTCTCATTCTTCTTTTTATCTCCAACTATTTTATTCACAATAAGATTATATATCCACACGCTGCCGTATGACAGCGAAAATACAGCTATCGCAAATATAACCGCTGCCGGAATCCCGCTGTAATCAAATGGATTAAAATCCGTGCATTTAAAGACATATCTGAGAAATACCAGATGTATCAGATATATTCCGAAAGAACATTTATCAACGGAAAGAAGCCATTTCCCGAAAAAGCTTCTCGTAGTTTCGTCCTTTTCGTTCTTCCCGATCTGTCCCAGAAGCGAAAATGCTCCGACAGACATGATAAGCACCGGAATAAATGCATAACTGCCGAGATTTTTCGATATGAGGTTGCTCACCTTCTCATCTCCGGTATTTATTCCGATATGATTTATTACCACTATGCTTACAGCACCCAGGATAAGACACATAGCCGCTGCAGTTTTTCTGATCCTCAGCTTATCCGAATCTATCATATATCCTATGATAAGATATGCCGGAAAGATAGAATTCGTAGTTATATAAAATCCTGTGGTTATACCGGTCACGTCATTAAGAAGCGGTACCACAGAAACAAATACTATATATATGATACATAGTATCAGCAGATCTTTTGCTTCAAAATTCTCCGTAATTTTTTTAAATACCGGCATCAGAAGATAAAGCCCTATTATAAGGTACAGATACCAAAGATGTGCCCAGCTTGTTGCAGTATAAAATTTATAGAGCATTTCCTTGAATACGACAAATGAAAACTTTTCTCTGTTCATCCACACGTCAAGAAATCTGAACACTATAACACATATGATCAATGCCTTTAACACTCTCGGAATGTACTTCTTAAATACCTTTCCGTAAGTAATGTTCTTTGCATCGTCTAAAAGCAGTGTTCCCGTCACCATCACAAAACAGGGAACGGCCCACATCATAAGATACGGAATAAGATAAAAAACTTCTTTATTTACCCCGTTCATCTGATCCGGATATGCCATGGTACACATGGTAAAGGTATGAAGAAATACTATACCGATACATGCCAGGGCTCTGATATACGAAATATATGCTTTTCTTTCGGTCACTGTGATTCCTTCCGATATTAGTTCATGAGTCCATCATCACCTATACACGATTCGTCCGGTTCAGGTGCCGGTGCCGGTTCAGGTGTCGGCTCTGGTGTTGGTGCCGGCTCAGGTGTCGGCTCTGGTGCCGGTGCCGGTTCTGGTGTCGGTTCTGGTGTTGGTGCCGGTTCAGGTGTCGGTGTCGGTTCTGGTGTTGGTGCCGGTGTAGATGTTACCGTCTTATTCGAAGAGGACTTTGAGCCCGAAGTAGTAGTCTGCTTTTTCGGCGCCTCTGTTGTTTCTTCAACCTTTTTCTCTTCTGTAGTCGCTTCAGTCTTCTTAGCTTCTTCGGTTTTCTTTTCTGTCTTCTTTTCTGTCTTTTCCTCTTTAGCTTCCGTCGCAGCCTCGGTTGTTTTCTCTTCGGTAACAGCTTCTGTCACAGCCTCGGTTGTACTTTCGGATGTGCCTGCCTGCCCGGATGCGCATCCCGAGAGTCCAAGCGCTATAGTTAATAATACTGTTGAAACAACAGCTCTCTTTTTCATAATAATTCGCCTTCTTCTTAATGATATCTTAATGGTTTTAGTCATAATATTGCGAAGTGCGGTAATCTGCACTTCGCAATATGTAAAATCCATTATAATTCTTATTTTCCGGAAGCTTTTCTTCCTTCCTTCATTCCTGTCTGAATGTAATGCATATAATACTTATAATTATCTGCAGGTGTGATTCCGAAATGTCTTCTCAGATCGGCATAAGTTCCCTTGTAATATGAAAGGTCAAAAGTCTCTTTCGCCTGACGTCCTTCTCTCATTCCATAATTGATGAAATGATTAAGTGCCGCAATATCATCATTTGCAAATGCAGCCTTAAGCGTCGGATACTTGGACACATAGTAATTATAATCGTAAACAGGGCTGAAATCAACCACAGTCTTCTTACCATTAATGCTTATAACCCCCTTGGTAGTAGGGTTTTTAATGGCGGTAACACCTGCGGAAACTCTGTTTTCAAACTGTCCGTAAGTCATATAATGACGGTAATAAGCTTCCTTGTTGCTTCCGAATGCATTTCTAAGATCCGAATACTCGTTTCTGTAAGATGCATAATCAAATCCGGCTGTACCCTGACGGCCTTCCTTCATTCCGTAGAGAACAAAGTGCTTAAGCGCAGCTTCTTCGTTATTACCGAAATTTCTCTTAATGTCAGGATACTTCTCCTGATAATACTTAAAGTCATATACCGCAGAATAATCTACACCGTCAAGTGTTGAAAGTGCATTCTTGGTAGCTGCATTTCTGCCGTATTTTTTACCGGTCTCAACATAGTCCATATAATACTTGGCATTGTTTGAACCGTACTTCTTTACAAGACCCGGATAGTTTTCCTTATATATCTTAAGGTTAAACTCTTCGGATGCCTGACGGCCTTCCTTCATTCCGTAAGTAACAAAGTGCTGAAGTGCGGCAACGTCATCCATGCTGAAAAGTCTCTTCATATCGGAATAACTCTTAAGATAAAACTCAAAGTTATATACCGCAGAATAATCAACACCCCTGTATACCGTAACAGGCTTTAAGATAGTTGTTGCGTTCTTCTTGTTCTGTACACCGTTCTTTACATAATCCAGATAATAATTTGCGTTATTGTCTCCGAACTGTTTTGTAAGTTCAGGATAATTCTTCTTATATATAACGAGATTAAATGAATCCGATCCCTGACGGCCTTCCTTCATTCCGAACTGTACGAAATGCTTAAGTGCCGCAGCATCGTCATAGCCGAATACTCTCTTTATATCACTGTATTTGTTCTGATAAAAATCAAAATTATATACGGATGAATAATCCACTCCGTCATATACTGTAGCCGGATTAAGAAGCTTGGCAGCATTTCTCTTTTCCTTTGCACCGTACTTAATGTAATGATCGTAATATCCGGCAAGCTTATTACCGTATGCTCTCTGAAGATCCGGATAATTTCTCTTATAGATTTCTACATCGAACTTTTCTGAAGCCTGCTCACCCTTTGCCATTCCTTCTTCTATGAAGTACTTGAGGCATTCGGATGCAACACGGTTTTTCTCATCCACGGTTGCTGAAGCGGTAAGCTTTCCGAACTTCTCTGCAAGCTCCGGATATTTTCCGTAATAGTAATCAAAATCAAATACCGCCGAATAGTCTTTGCCCTGGTACATACCCTTCATAGGGTCATTATATACACCTGTAGCCTTGACATTATAAGGTCTGAATATCTTCCAGTCTCCGTTGTATCTTGCACCGCCGAAGTATGTATAAGCATAACTTACCGTAAGGCTGTGCTCCTGAATACCCTTGCTCGGATTAAGCGCTGATATTGCGGTTTCCTTTCCTGTCGCAATGGCAACGTGTCCCGTAGATACGATAATATCACCTGCCTGAGCAAGTCTTGCATCGGTACCTATATATTCTCCGATATCCTTTCCCTGATAGTAAAGATATGCGGATAATGAACCATATCCGTATCTGTAAGAAGTCTTATAAATGTTGATACCGAACTTCTCATAGATTCGTCCGGCGAACCATGCACAGTCTACACTGGTTTCGAGGCTCTTGCCACCACCGTAAGGAACCTTACCGATGTAGGATCTCGCCATGGCTACTATATCATCACCGTTTATGAAAGTTCCCTGATCGTTCTTCTGTTCATCCTTCTTATCATCTTTTTTAACTTCATCGGCATATACCGTATCCGCAATCGGCGAAAATACGGGAACCGTCAGTCCCATCATAAGAGCAAGCGCACCTGCTGCCACTCTTTTTGTAAGTGCGTATTTCTTAAACTTCATATACGATCTGTCTCCTATTTATACTGTTAAATGTTTGTATTCTTCTCATGCTGAATCTTCAGCCTTGACTATACTAACATTACGAGTCTCTAAAATCAACTTAAAATCGCCAAAACATGTAACATTTTTGTAACATTTTCACAGTATGTTCAAATACTCTCTTATAAAGACTTAATTCGTTCTATAGCCTGAACCGTATTCTCATATGAACCGAAAGCTGTCAGACGGAAGTATCCTTCGCCGCTCGGACCGAATCCCGAACCCGGAGTTCCCACAACATTTGCCTTCTCTAATAGATAATCGAAGAAATCCCATGAAGACATATTATCAGGTGTCTTAAGCCATATATACGGCGCATTTACACCACCCGATACGGTATATCCGGCAGCCTTAAGTCCTTCATATATAACTTTCGCATTATTCATATAATAAGCGATCTGCTCTCTTGTCTCGCGCTGTCCTTCCTCCGAATAAACAGCTTCTCCCGCTTTCTGTACTATGTACGGAGCACCGTTAAACTTTGTTCCGTGACGTCTTGCCCAAAGGGCATGAAGAGACTCTCCGTTCTCTCCCTTAAGGTCCTTAGGTATTACGGTATATCCGAGTCTGAGTCCGGTAAATCCCGCATTCTTCGAAAAACTTCTGATCTCGATAGCACACTCTCTTGCGCCCTCACATTCATATATGGAATGAGGAACGTCCGGCTCACTGATATAAGCTTCATAAGCCGCATCATATATTATTACCGCTCTGTTCCGAGCAGCATAATCAACCCACTCCTGAAGCTGAGCCTTTGTAATGGTAGCACCCGTAGGATTATTCGGGAAACAAAGATATATTATATCCGGAACTTCCGAAGGAAATTCGGGAGCAAATCCGTTATCAGCCGTACAAGGCATATAGACCACATCACTCCAAAGCTCTGTTGCCGGATCATAAGAACCCGCTCTTCCGGCCATAACATTTGTATCTACATATACAGGATATACAGGATCGCATACGGCAACCTTAACATCCTTTGCAAAGATCTCCTGAATATTTCCGCAGTCACTCTTTGCACCGTCGCTCACGAATATCTCATCAGAAGCAATATCCGCTCCAAGAGGTTTATAAACCTTTTCGGAAATAGTATCTCTGAGAAATGCATAACCGAGATCCGGAGCATATCCCTTAAATGTACCTGCATCAGCCATCTCATCGACAGCATCATGAAGCGCCTTAATTACAGTAGGACAAAGAGGCTGTGTAACATCTCCTATTCCGAGTCTTATAATCTTCTTGTCGGGATTTGCCTCACTGAAAGCAGCTACCTTCTTTGCGATCGTCGAGAACAGATAACTTCCCGGCAGTTTCAGATAATCTTCATTTACCTTAATCATAATTTCCTCCAAACTTATGTCAAATTACCTTATCTAGCATCTCTATGTTCCTTATATCCGTTGGATATATAGTGCATATAATACTTCACGTTATCATTACCCAGATTTCTTCTGAGATCCGCATATCTTGCTTTATAATGCGCAACATTGAACTCGGCACTTGCCTGACGGCCTTCCTTCATTCCGCAGGTAACAAAATGTTTCAGAGCACCGATATCATCATTTCCGTAAATTCTCTTAATATCCGAGTATTTATTTGTATAATACGTAAAGTTATAAACGCGGCTGTAATCCACACCGTTATATACGGTTATCGGATTCTTTACTGTCTTAACGCCTGTGGCTACTCTCTTTTCCTTGTAGCCGGTACTCATATAGTGCAGGTAGTAAGCTTTATTGTTTGATCCGAAAGCTTTTCTTAAATCGCTGTATGCATTCTTGTATGAGCTCAGTTCAAAGCTTGCCTTACCCTGGCGGCCTTCTTTCATTCCGTTATTGATAAAATGCTGAAGTGCTCCTACATCATCATTTCCGAACAGTCTCTTCATATCCGAATACTTGTTAATGTAGAAATTAAAGTCGTAAACCTTGCTGTAATCCACGCCGTTCAGCTTTGTTATCGGATTCTGAACCGTAGTAACACCTGTGGCTACTCTCTTTTCAGCGTAGCCGTACTTCATATAATGATCATAGTACTTCGGAAGATCGTTACCGAATTTCGATCTGAGATCCGCATACTTATTTTTATAGGACTTAACATCAAATGTAGCGATTGCCTGACGGCCTTCTTTCATTCCCGATGTAACAAAATGCTTTAAAGCACCTGCATAATCGTTTCCGAAAACTCTCTTTATATCGGAATACTTATTAACGTAATAGTTAAAGTTAAATACGCGGGCATAATCAACGCCGTTATATACCGTAACAGGTCCCGACGGTTTCTCTTTTGCTTCACGTTCTCTGTTTACATTTACAAACCAGGAGCCTGTTGTCGAAAGATCTCCGCTGGTCCATTTTGATCTCTTCGAACAGCTCGACTTAAGATAAGACGAACTCTCGTTCTTATTGGAAAGCTGCCAGCAGAAATAGCTGATTCCGTACTGATCAAAAAGGGACATCCACTTGTTGGCGCTGTCGATGTTGTAGCTTCCGTTACCGCTGGCATCACATACACCGAACTCGGTACACATTACCGGAACTCCCTTGTTAAGTGCTTTCTTAACATTGTCATATACCCAGTTTCCATCTCCGCCTATATGGGTTGCGGAATAGAAATGTACCGTATACATTGTATTCTTATAAGAAAGCTTGTGGTCCGCAACCTCGTCCGGCTGCTGTGACCATGTATTTGTTCCTACGATCACGATTGCATCCGTATACTTTCTGATGACCGGAATAATCGCATTGGCATAAGAGTATAGGTCGTTGCCGCTGCCGTTATACCAAGGTGTATTTACCGGCTCGTTACATATCTCAAAGAGTACATTTCCGTAGCTCTTATACATCTTTGCATATTTTTCGAAAAATGACTTTGACTGACTCTTCCATGAATTAGGATTACATGATCCGCCATACGCATCATGAACGTGCCAGTCTATAAGAACATACATTCCAAGGTCTGTAGCGTACTTTACCGCATTCTGGATACGTGTATCCATAGCGGATGCTGCACCCTCAGTATAACCGCCCTGTGTAACATATACCGGAAGTCTTATAGCCGTAACTCCCCACTCATCTCTGAGACTCTGAAATGCTTCTTTGCTGATATAGTTGTATCCGACATCCCACTGAATTCCGTGAAGAGAAGCTCCTCTTAACTGATACTTCTCGTTATGGGAATCCTTAAGATATATGCCGTCTACATGAAGCTTTCCGTGCTTTCCGTAAGGCGTCTCACTTGCAGCCAGATTCTTTGTCGAACCTGTAAGCGTATACTGAAGTGTTGCGGAAGCCGCGAACGCCGTGTCCTTAGGCGGAGCTATGACCACCATCGATAAAGCCATAACCAGTGCCATCAGTATAGACACAAACCTGCTTGTTACTCTTTTACCCTTTAGCATTGTATGATGTCCTCCTCATGATTAAATATAATCATGCCATCCCCCAAAGGCATTTTATCGATATGCTTCCTACTTTGCGCTTCGATGCTCCTTATATCCGTTAGTAATGTAGTGCATATAATACTTCACATTATCGTTACCGAAGTTTCTTCTGAGATCTGCATATCTTGCTTTATATTTCACAAGACTGAACTCTGCACTTCCCTGACGGCCTTCCTTCATACCGTATGTCACAAAGTGCTTTAAGGCTCCGATATCGTTGTTGCCGTATATTCTCTTAATATCCGAATTGTTGTTCAGATAGTAGTTATAATCATAAACTCTGCTGTAATCCACTCCGTTATATACGGTTATCGGATTCTTTACCGTTGTAACTCCCTTAGTCACACGATTTTCCTTATATCCGGAATTGATGTAGTGCATATAGTAAGCTTTGTTATTATCTCCGAATGCCACTCTGAGATCCCTGTAAGCATTCTTATATGAAGCAAGTTCAAAGCTTGCCTTACCCTGACGTCCCTCTTTCATTCCGTAATTGATGAAGTGCTCGAGTGCTCCGATATCATCATTTCCGAAGAGTCTCTTCATGTCCGGATATTTGCTTATATAATAGTTAAAATCATATACTCTGCTGTAATCCACACCGTTCAGCTTAGTGATCGGATTCTGAACTGTCGGAACTCCCGTTGCAATCCTGCCTTCGTTTGCTCCGTACTTCATATAATGCTCATAATAAAGTTTAAGATTCTTTCCGAACTTCGATCTCAGATCGGAATACTTATTCTTATATGAGAAAACATCAAATGTAGCCTTAGCCTGACGGCCTTCTTTCATTCCGTTATTAATGAAATGCTGCAGCGTTTTCTGCGGATCACCGCCAAATGCTCTATATACATCCGTATTGTTGATCAGATAATAGACATAATCATAAACCTTGGAGTAATCCACTCCGTTATATACACTGAGACATGTGATGCTTATCGGTGCCGGTGTATTTATCTTTGATATATCGGCACCCATGCTGAAGAAGTTTACCTTATAATCAAGCTTCGCATCCGAACCGCCTAAAGTCTTCAGTCCGGTAACTTCTACTCTGTACTCTCCGCTGTATGAACTGTGTCCCAGATTCGATGAACCGATCTGGAATATGATACAGTTTCCGATCGCATATCCGCCTCTATCCACATGGAAATAAGAATTCTTCATATCACTTTCCACAGGTGAGCTCTTATCATTTGCGGAAGAAAGCGTCCACGATCTTCCGTCGGAGGTTCTTGTAATCTTTACCTTTACCGAATTAAGAACAGATGACGAAGTATTGAACTTTGACGGATTAAGAGTTATCGACCAGGGTGTTGTTGTATCAAGTATATCATTCGGGAAATTGCCGCTTGCCGGCCAGGATACAAAATCATAATCTCCCGGTGTTGCGCTTCTGTCGAATACCTTACTTACTATGAAGCTTGAACCGGATGTACTTTCCGCATAACCGAAACCGACCTTTCCGAGAGAAGGATTTAAGAACCATCTTCTGTGTCCCATTGTTGTTATATTGGAAGTCGAATTCTTCTCGTTCATACAGCCGTATATAGACTGTCTGAAGGAATTATTCTTATCATAACCTGTTCTCTTTGATATGTTACTTGTTGTAGTTGCTCCATAACCGTTATCATAAAAATCCGTAGACATATCACTCGGTCGTGACGGGGTATGTGTAAGCAGATTGTTTGCCGCAAGAACCACGGCTCCGTACTGTGCACCATCGGTTCCGTATGACAGATTACTATCAAGCGTAACCTGTCCGAGGCCGCTGCAGTATCTGTAAAAATTCAGAAATGTAAGAGCAGAATTTACAAATGTCGTATTAAGTCTTCCTACAGCATACGGAGATACTACCGAAGGTGTAGATGAAAATGTACTCGTTACATTTACATTTGCTGCTGTCTGATACTTTGCAAGGATCTGACTCTGAGTCGGCTTTGTAATCGACTTATCGCCGCTTCGTGAGTATACGATAGCAGCCATATCCTCAGCACCCGGAGCAAAATCGGTAGAACCGAAGCTCTGGACGTTATAATCATCATAATGACTCGGATCTTCTACAGGAGGAGCCTCAGTCTCCTCTGTTTCAGCCTCAGCCGCATAAACCGTACTGCTGTACTCTGTTCCGAAGATATCAGTTGTTCCGGCGGGTGTTCCGAAGATAAGACCAGCCGTCATCATCAGAATCGCAGTACTCTTTAAAAATCTTTTTCTCATATTAACCCACTCTCCTTAGCTATCACACCATCAAAAACTGTTGTGGCAGGTCCGGTCATATATACTATATTTTCATCTCTGTCCCACTTGATCTTAAGATCTCCCCCCAGCAGAGATACTGTTATCTCATCCTCTGTGAGACCGTTTAATATACATGCAACCGTAACAGCACATGCTCCGGTTCCGCATGCGAGAGTTTCACCCGAACCTCTTTCCCAGACACGCATATCTACATGAGTTATGTCCTTAACATACACAAACTCCGTATTCACCCTGTTAGGAAACATAGGATGATTTTCGAAATCGGGACCGATTGCCTCAAGATCCATATCCTTAAGGCTCGAACCCATATCACATATCAGATCTGGTTTTACGTTACTGTCTGTTCCGACAGTCGGAGAGTCCTCAGCCGTACCGACAAATATCACACTGTGAGGATTTCCCATGGAAACCGCAGTGGTCCGGTACACATTTCCGCTAACTGTAATAGGAACATTTATCAAAGCTCCCGTCGCCTCATCAGGCTTCTGTCCTTCCTGAAGTGCAGCAGGTACCTTATCATATTGAAGGATCGGTGCACCCATATCGACTGTAACGGAGCCCACCTTTCCGTCTTCCTTAAGATGCATGGAAAGCTTCTTGATTCCCGCAAGTGTTTCTACTGTAATATCGGTTTTGTCGACTATTCCCTTATCATATGCAAACTTACCGACACATCTTATGCCGTTGCCGCACATCTCTCCGCGTGATCCGTCCAGATTATACATATCCATACGAACATCCGCTATATCACTCGGGCAGACAAGAATAAGTCCGTCTGAACCGATTCCGAAATGCCGCTCACTTACAAGTACTGCCAGTGCCGAGGGATCGTCTATCTTCTCCTCAAAGCAGTTAACATATACATAATCGTTTCCGATTCCCTGCATTTTCGTAAACTTCATAAACTTCTAACCCCTATTGATATTGTTATAAAATCGACTAAATCGCCATTTAATATTCTATCACAATACAAAAAGGACCTCAACAAATTACTCGTCGTTGAGGTCCAAATTCACATAGTTTTTAAATTTTAAATTACTCTACTACGTAAGGGATAAGAGCGATCTGTCTAGCTCTCTTAAGAGCAACTGTAAGCTCTCTCTGATGCTTAGCGCAGTTACCTGTAATTCTACGTGGAAGGATCTTTCCTCTCTCAGAAATGTACTTCTTAAGAGTATTAACATCCTTGTAATCAATAACCTGTTCCTTATCTGCACAGAATACGCAAACTTTCTTTCTTCTATGCATAGGTCTTCTTCTCATAGGTGCAGCACCTGTCTGCTCTGACTTATTGTAAGGCATCTTTTTATCCTCCTATTTTACTTAAATGGAAGGTCGTTCTCAATACCATTAGGAATCTTCATAAATCCTTCTGCACTTGCGTCTGCAGGTGATGCCGGTGCGGCCTGTGGCTGATATCCTCCGGACTCCTGTCCTGCGGAATTCTTGCTTTCAGCGAATTCCTGCTCTTCGACAACGACATCGGTTGTATAAACCTTCTGTCCATCCTTGTTGGTATATGATCCTGTCTGAATTCTGCCTGTTACAGCAATCTTTGTACCCTGGTGAAGATACTTCTCAGCGAATTCACCCTGCTTGCCGAATGCAACACATCCGATGAAATCAGCTGACTGATCATTACCGTCCTGACCACGTCTAGCGAATCTTCTATCAACAGCAAGAGTATATCTTGCTATACACATCTGCTCACCACTTTGTGATTGTGAATACCTAACATCCGGATCTCTGGTAAGACGACCCATCAAAATAACCTTGTTCATAGGACACCCCCTAATTATCTAACTAAGCGTCCTGTCTAACAATCAAGAATCTGATAACAGAATCCATGATACGAAGCTTCTTCTCGATACGAGCCGGAGCTTCTACCGGGCCTTCAAAAGTGATGAAGTAGTAGTAGCCTTCCTTCATATCCTGGATCTCGTATGCCATTCTCTTCTTACCCTGGTCATCAACAGCGATAGCTGTACCCTCATATCTCTCGATATAAGACTTAACCTTCTCAAGAACAGCAGTTCTCTCGTCGTCATCAATCCTTGTGCTGACAACTAACGCGATCTCATACTTACTCATGTTTTGCACCTCCTTATGGACTATTTGGGTTCCTTAAAATCGCAACTCACGGATAGCTTTCGCCACAGCCCTAAGGCTGAAATTGCAGTGCATATGTAAGGAACCAAGGATATTATAAATATATCACAGAAAAGCCCCGAGAAAATCTCAGGGCTAGTGCCCAGAACCGGAATCGAAC
>DEFA01000014.1 GCA_002350525.1 Lachnospiraceae bacterium UBA2864
TTGATTACTGTTTTATGTGCTTGTTGGATGGCGCAGAGGAAGAAGCATTTTCACTGTATTATGATTATCTTGATGGCAAACTTGATGCATCTAGAGAACATGCTGATCAGGGCTTATATAGAGATGCTGAAGATGTTGTTATAGATATGAGAGATAAATACGGATTATAAATAGGCCTAATATTAATTCTTAAGGTGATTATTAGAGAGCTAATGATGAACACGAGTTGGTATAGGATCCTGGTGCCAAATTCGTTGCCAAATGATGTAAAAAAACGTGTAAGATATTAGAAGAATCAAAGGGTTTTGAAAAATAAAAAATGCATAAAAAGCTGCAAATCTGTAATTTGTCCAATTTAGCCATGATGTATATCTTTCATAAAAGGGGATTGGGAATTTCCTCAGAAAGGTGGAACTTATATATCGTTCCGTTGCTTGCAAGATTTTGGACAGGCTTATTTTGGACGCTAAAGTTGTTGAGAAAAATCTTCCGAAGACATGATTATGAATGTTAGATTTATCTTAAGACATAAGGAGATAAGTAATTGGATATTAAGGAAATTAACGATATTAAAGAGCGGTGTGATAAAACAACACCGGGACCATGGAAGTCCTTTATCGAAGGAAGAGACCACACAAGTGGAAGTAGCTTCATAAGAACATCAGGTAATGATATAGAATTGTCTGGAGCTACTACAAATGATCAGGACTTTATAGCGGCGGCTCGTCAGGATGTACCTGCACTGATCGGGGAGATTATAAGACTTCGTAATATTCTTGATGATAATAACATCCCATACTGATATGCTATCATTATAAAACTGCAAGAATCAACTGAAGAGGAGCGGTAAGTGAACATTTTATTTGTATGCAGCCAGGATAAAAGTCACACCGGGATTAATCGGATGGGCGGATCTGATATTTTGCTTTGAGAAGAAGCATCTGAGGAGACTACAGGAAAAAATGCATAAATAGTTGCAAAGCAGTGAAGAAAAGAGAATTTGTAACATTACAGAACTGTAAGGATTTGTAATGTTAATCAAACGACTGATCTCCAGGATTATTGTATTATGTGTTTGTAAGCGAGAGATACAAAAAATGATCGCAAAAAACTATAATATAAATTCTAAGGAGATACAACTATGAAAACAACAACATCAATCAAAATCGTAACAGCAACACTTGTTTTACTTGTAGCAGGATGCTTCCTCAGCATTCTCACAATTAAGAATTACAATCCATTCAACGGTGGATTCCTTACAGCATTATGTGCAAATGTATGCATCCTTTGCTGTGAGATAGATAAAAAGAAGAGAGAAGATGCAGAATCAAAAAATGCATCAGACAATATAGAAATCAGATAAACAGAGGTTGTTTTCAGCCTATGGGAGTGATCAAATGACTGCTCCTGTAGGCTCTTTTTTTGTTGGTTTGACTATCGTTCGAGTGTATGAAATCATCAAATCCGTTAATTATTTAAAGAAATTTCTACTTATCTGATAATTTAACAATTCCTTCGTAATGTATAATGATAATACAAGGTATTATATTTACGAAAGGAGACGGTGAATCAGATCAGGGCAGAGACAAATTACTGTCGGAGTTCTGTAGTTAGTATTGCAAAAGAAGCAGGAGCCTATATTATTTTAAAGAATCCGGCAAGCAGAGTATGTGGTGAAATCAGAAGGGAAAATCATATAACTGTACCGAAGGTTAATGATCCTGACCCTGATGAAGTAAAAAGATTTCTTAGTTTTATGATTAATAATCCTTCATATTCTCCGACAATCAAGAATATATTTATATGCATTGCCGGTACTGGAGGAAGGGTGAGTGAGATCTCGGCTTGTACATGGGATAATGTTGATTTTGAAAATAATGTGTTGCATATACGTGAGGGAATAAGATAGTTGAAAGTGGGTAAGTATCTTGAAAGAAAAGAAGGAGATACGCTTGAAAATACACTGAAAATAATTGAGGAGCATTTTATACTATAAGTTAAATGACAGATAGGTACAGTGCATGTTAAGCTTAATCTATTGGGTTGAATTAGTTAGATAAGTTGACGAGGGAATAATAAATGTTTGAAGTTAAGAGATTAAATATAGATAATAAGGAAGCTATCAAAGAGGTTTTTGTTAGCGTATTTACAAAAGAGCCTTGGAATGATGACTGGTCGGATAAAGAACAATTGGATATGTATATAACTGATCTTATAGGTCAGGGCTATTCTTTGACATATGGATTATATGACGATGATGTGCTTATAGGGATATCTATGGGATATATTAAGCATTGGTACTCGGGAACAGAATATATAATTAATGAGCTCTGTATCAAAACAGAAAGACAAGGCGCTGGAGCAGGTACATTCTTTATCGCTGAGATTGAGAAAGCAATAAAGGAGTTGGGACTTAAACAGATATTCCTTTTAACTGATTCAAATGTTCCTGCTTATGATTTTTACAAGAAAAATGGATTCGTTGAGGTTACAACAAATGTATCTTTTGCAAAAATGTTGTGAAATTTTGATTTTAATAGCATTAGGAGTTAAGTTGATATGGAACTGAAAAAACTAACAGAGCACATATGGTATAAAACGCTTTTTCTCGGTGATTCAAATTGTAAAGATTTTTATACAGGGATTAAAAGTAAGGAACTTTGTGAAAAACTTGCTGATAAGATAAAAGAAATCAATCCTGAAATATGTGTAGAAGGTCACTGGGTACCAGTAGAAACGGAAGATACACTTTCAGATCTGATGAGTTAGGAGGATAGAGCGATATATGGAGAAGATATTTAATAAAGCTAAGAAATTATTTAGTTTAGACGAATATGATTTTTTCAAGGTTCCGGGACATGATGGTGGCCGAAATATCGTATATATCTGTATACGTGACGGAGAGAAAAAGGGCGTACTGAGAATATCTTTACTTGATGATAGAAGTGAGAAAGACTTTCTTGCAGAAACAGAGTTTGTAAAGTATTTGGCTGAAAATGGTGGCCCGGTGGCCGATGTTAAAAAATCTGTAAACGGAAAACTTGTAGAAAGAATTATTGAAGAAGGTAAATCAGCATTCGTAGTTCTCTTTGAATATGCAAAGGGTATGCTGCTCTACGATAACGGATATAAGTACCGTGACGGCGCTCCACTTGAAGAGTATTTTTATAATACGGGAAAAACTCTCGGACAAATACATCGTATTTCAAAGACCTATAATCCGGAGCATAAACGCTATTCATATTTTGATAAGTACAATATGGATTATATAGGAAAGTTGATTCCGGATTCATATAGTGAGTTAAAGAGAGCTATTGAAAAACGTCTGGATGAATTTAAGAAGCTTCCGATAGATGATAATTGTTTCGGGCTGGTACATTTTGATTTCAGTGATGGAAATTATCATATAGATATGAGTAATGGTGATATTACGGTTTTTGATTTTGATAACTGTATATATTGCTGGTATATGTTTGATCTGGCTAATCTTTGGACGCATGGTTACGGATGGTGCCAGTTTGAGCCAAGCCCTGAAAAACGTATGGAATTCATGAAGCATTATTTCGATACGATTCTCGAAGGATATAGGAGCGAGATAGAGGTTGATGAAAAACTCCTTGAGCTGCTGCCACTTTTCATCGATATGGTACTTATAGAAAATGTGGTTGACGAGTTTGAATGCGCCGCTGAGGAAGGTGAAGAAGTAGATTATGAAGATATAGAGGATCCTGCAGAATGTCTGATAAATGATATCCCCTATGCAGGTTTTGGAGAAGAGTAAATGATTAAATCAGCGATTTATTTTAATAAAAGAATGTGTAAAAATCATATTCATCTGTTTTCCAACCATTAGCATTATAGAAAGCTTTAGCGGTTGTATTTGTTTTTTCGGTGATTAATGTAAATCCTTTAGCTCTATCATA
>DEFA01000025.1:0-2033 GCA_002350525.1 Lachnospiraceae bacterium UBA2864
CCAATCCCAGATCATAATACTCTGACTTCAGGTCTATAAATGGCAGGATAAGTTCATCCTTGATCATCTTCCAGAGGATTCTGGTCATTTCATCCCCATCCATTTCTACCAAAGGTGTTTTCATCTGTATCTTATTCATAATTCTTTATTCCTCCTCTGTTTATCATGCATGTTCAATTAGTTTTATTACCGCCGTATTAGCATAGGTAATCGGTTCATTATGAATAAAAAAGATAATTCCATTGATCGGAGAATACAGCGTTTCTATAATGTTCCCCTCATATGGATTTATAATATTTGCCAGCGGTCTTCCGGCCTCAACCATATCCCCGGCTTTTACCAACGGCTCATAAAACCCTGACTTAGCTGTCCTGACCGAGATAAAATCCTTATCATCGATCAATCGGATATTTTTCTCGCCGATAGCACTGTACTTTATCATTCCGCTGTTTGCCATAAAGTTCATCACGGCCAGCACGGCCTGACCTGCACCTGTACTGCTGATCCTTGAAGTTGTATTTGTGTACAGGGAAAATGCAGTCGTATCCCACACCTGCCAGTTATAATTAAGCGTTGCTGTATCATATGGTCTCACAGTTCTTTCAACTATATATTTAAGCCCAAACTTTTCAGCATCTTCTCTTTGTGTGAATCCCTCTTTCATATACCTGATATGCGGTACAAAATCTCCGGACATATAAAACGAAGTAAACTGTATTCCGTATTTATAGTCTTTTATTTCTTTAAAAACTCCATCTGCAATTCTCTGAGTTGTCTCTCCCAGATTGTAGCCGGGAAACATTCTGTTAATATCCGTATTGTCTGTAGACCAGAATCTTTTCTGAATATTGACTGAGTATGGATTGATGGATGGAATAATCAGTATTTTCACTCCATCCTTTATTCTCCCCTCTTCCTCAAGCTGTTTCATTTTTTTTACAAGCTGGGAACAGCAATATATCTGCTGCACTTCATTTCCCCTTGAATTACCTATTATACAAACTGATTCTTCCCCCTGACCGAATTCATAACCGGTAACTCTGAAGTCATCACGATACATTCCTTTTATCTCATATATTATTCTCTTATTCATAGATGCAGACCTCCTCATTCAGTATTCTTCCCATGAGCGAACCTTCATCTACTATAGGATAATCTCTGATTGTAAAAAGCATTCCTCCCTGAGGTGCCCTCACCTCATCAAGCACTTTTCCCTCCAGGGGATCCACAATTCTGCCAACCAGATCTCCCTTTGATACAAATGCACCATGCTTTACCTCTGGAACAAAAAGCCCGCTAGCCGATGCATTTAAGTAGCTTACATCCTCCGGATTCTCTGATATCATCGGAGATCTTACTTCAGGCACTTCTCCCTTCCACATTCCGAGTTCTTTCATCGTATTAAATATGCCGTCTATCAGCTGCTCTCCATATTCTCTGGTAAGTCTCATTCCCACACCCATTTCAACTACAAGCACAGGTGTTCCGATACTGTTCAAACTATGCGCAAATGTAGCCTCCAAAACTGTACTGGCTCCGTGTACCCATATAAAATCTACATTTGAAAGTTTAGCCAGTGGAACAAGGGTTTCCGCATGTAGTTCATTTATTCTTATCTGTGGTATTTCCGTAAGATATATATTGCTTGCATGGATATCAAAAACCAGGTCAGAACCGGCCACATCCTCCATAATTCCTGCAGCTATATACTCTGTCATATTGCCATCTTTGTTTCCGGGAAAGAGTCTATTCATATCAAGATCAAATGCAGGTATTCCTCTGGTAATGGAATCAATTCCAAGAGGATTCATAGCCGGATATATATCGACTATTCCCTGCAGATTATCATATTCTTCCATTATCCTTCTTTGAAGCTCGTAGCAGACATACTGCCCTTCAAGCTCATCACCGTGAATACCTGTAACGATGCTGATCCTTTTTAACGACGCATCATCTTCACTCATTACCCGGGGACATATTCGATTCTTTTTAATCATCAGTTTTTCATCAATAGGAAGATCTACCGATGTTAC
>DEFA01000025.1:2118-6261 GCA_002350525.1 Lachnospiraceae bacterium UBA2864
TTCTCTACGATGCACTCTATCTCCTGGGTCTGAAGTCCACCACCCCACATAACACCTCTGTTTATGGCACAGTCTGTAGCATCTCTTCCTACCCCCAGCTTTATATACTCATCCGTTATCTCTCTGTTATGTGTCGGATCAAAGGCTATAAAGCTTCCATCGCATACTGCTTCAACCCAGGCATGACTCTGTCCTTCCCCCACGATAAGGCCGCATACGTATCTTGCCGGAATAGAAAAGGCTCGAAGAAGACTGATATATATATGGGCATAATCCTGACATACACCTTTCCCATTTGCGAAGGCCTCTTCAGCTGTAGTTTCTATCTCAGTGCTGCCTTTTTCATATCGTATTCTTTCATACAGCTGATTCATAATAAAACGACATTTTTCTTTTTCATCAGTTAGCCCTTTCGTCTCGGCCGACAGCTCATCCACAAATCCCATTATCTTTTCTCCCGGAATGCATTTACCATAGGGATATTTATACATTCCTATCTTGCCGGTGTTCACCCCTCCCTGAACATTTACCTGATAGGTTTCGACAAGACCCTTGATGACAAATTCAAATTCCGAATGGCTCTCCAGTTCCTGACCGATAATCTGAATATTTCCAAACGAATCAACGCCTTCTGAATATTGGACATACGGATTTATGCTTATTTCATATGATATATTTCTTTGTCTGAAATCATCTGCCGGTATTGACTTTATCGTAAAATAGCACTTGTCCACCGGCTTTGAATATTTGATTTTCATCTTATATTCATAGTTCAAAAAAGCCACATTATCACCTTCTTAATATGAAATTATTTTTTCAACATTCGTGATTATTTTTTCATAATCAAGATTTACGTCATTTATCAGTGTACTCACCCTGCTGAGTGACATATCATCATACTTCATTCCACTTCTTAACACTCGTGGAATCATTCTGCGAACCTCCCGAACCAGACGTGGTTTCTCAACCTCCAGCCTTGCATACAAATCAATTCTCTCGATTCTTTTTCCTGCTTTAATGATATTTCTTATCTGATCTGAATCGATCTGATCATCAACCAGTCCCCAGAATGAAAGAAGATCATCCATAATCTGCTGAAGGTCGATAAGGGGAGCATCGCTTACAGATGCATTATTCATTGCATAAATCGAAAGCTGAATATATGAAAGTGCCTCAGAACCTATAGTTTCTCTAAGAACTATGGCATTATCATAAGCCCTGTTTAGATTACTTATTATGGAATCCGGCACACTGATATCAAAGGGATATCTCTTTAAAAAATCCTCTTTTGATTCATATATATTCGGAATATCCAGGGAGTCACAATATTTCTGATAGCTGTCCTCCGATTCATCAATCATTCTGTCAAAGCTTTCAGAATATATCTTTAGTGTTGTATATACTCTCTCTGTATATCTTCCTAACCAATAAAGGTGGTCAACCTGTTCTACTGAGATAATACCCATGTATCTTTAAATCCTCCTCCCTGAGATGAATTGACAATAAATGAATCCGGATTTCTTGAAAACCTGGTAAGGCCACTCGCCCAGACGTAAGGTTCATCAGCCATCAGGACAAACGCTCTAAGGTCTGCCTTCCTTGGTACTATCTCACCCTCATCCAGAATCTCAAGATCCTGAAAATCTATAATCTCCTGTGCTATAAATCTTCTCGGTTCATTCTTTAATAAAACAATAAAATCTTCCTTCTGTTGCTTTGTCATGGTATTTCCAAATACCACCCCGTAACCACCGGCTTCGGCCACATCCTTAAGAACCAGCTTGTCAAAGTTCTCAAGAACATACTGCATATCCTCTTCGTAAAAAGGAAGATATGTCGGTGCATTTTTAAGAATCGGCTCCTCCGACAGATAATATCTGATCATCTTAGGAACAAAATAGTATATTCCCTTATCATCTGCGACTCCATTTCCCGGTGCATTTATCAGCGCCACATTGCCTTTTCTAAAGACATCATAGATATGTGGTATGCCTATAAGAGACTCCGGATTAAAGTTCATCGGATCAAGATATTCATCTGATATTCTTCTGTAGACCGCTCCAACTTTTTCCTTCGAGCCATTTGAACTGATATAATACAGAACATCATTTTCAACAAAGAGTTCCGACCCTGTCACAAGATGTGCACCAGTCTTTTCAGCAAGATATGAATGTTCAAAATAAGCTGCATTATATCGTCCCGGCGTAAGGATAACAGTATGTCCGCCGGCATTTACATAGTCCATGGTCTTTCTCAGCAGATCTGCATAATTACGGTTATCCATCAGCTTGACATTATGGAAGGTTTCCGGCGAACTCTTTCGGCACAAGTCTCTGGCAATCATCGGATAAGATGCACCTGACGGCACTCTGAGATTATCCTCCAGAATATACCATTCATTATCTTTACCCTTTACCAGATCTATTCCTGAAATATGAGAATATATTCCTTTCAGCGGCATAACATCTTCACATTCAGCCATATATCCTGAAGACGCATATATAAAGTCTTCAGGTACCACACCGTCCTTAACAATTCTTTTATCTGAGTAAATGTCCTTCAAGAAATAATTAAGGGCTAAAACTCTTTGTTTAAGCCCCTTTTCCAGCATTTTAAACTCGGTATATTCAATAATTCTCGGAATAGAATCAAATGGAAACAACTGTTCCTTAAATGTATTATTCTTATAGATACCAAACTTAACACCATAGCGGGCCAACAAAGTATTTATCCTGTCAGTATGCTGAACAAGCTTCTGATTATTCATTTTGTTCGTCCTCCCTTCATAACTCAGGACATTTACAGTCCATTTTTTATTCATTGTTTTAAAAACAAAAAGGCGCCGGTTGAAACCAAAGTTTCACCAGCGCCTTTGCTAGTCACTATAATAAACAAAACTCAGATGCTTTACAATGTGCAATCTGCCCCGTCTTGTTGGATAATATATACAATTCATCCTCTCATAAAGTGGAGGCATCAACAAATTTCTTAAATATCATTCTGCTCTTTTCATCCGTTTTATAAGAAAACTCCGGATGCCACTGAACAGCCCATAGGAATTTATTATCCGGCTTATAGAGTGCTTCAACAAGTCCATCTTCTGATAGTGCCATTGTTTTGAGTACCGGAGCCACTTCCCGAACTGCCTGATGATGATAACTGTTTACTTCAAGCAATTCAGTGTTTAAACACTTATACAGCGGTGAATCCTTCACTATTTTTACCTTATGGACCGGAATATCATATGGCGGAGTCTGATGGTGTTCAACCTCAGACTTATGCTGCGTTGGAAGATCCTGATAGAGAGAACCGCCAAGTGCCGCATTGATAAACTGTATTCCTCTGCATATGCCAAATATCGGCTTATCAATCTCAATAGCTTTTTTAAGAATATATGCTTCCATCTCATCGCGTCTTATACAGCTTGATACCAGATTATCTAATGGCTTCTCATTATATATTTCCGGAGACACATCATGTCCACCGGAGAATAAAAATCCGTCACACATTTCAATCAATTGATCCAAACCATCTTTATCTACAGAAAGCGGCAGCATTATCGGAACACCACCCGCCTGACTAATTCCCTCAAAGTATCCGGGAAGCATCCACATACTATTCTTTTCATCATCCCATAAAGGCATTACTCCTATAATCGGTATAGACATTATTGCCTCCTTTTAGCTCCTTTGCAAAGCATATTGCTCCATTAAGCTTGTCATATGGAGAATAGTTTTCTATCTGTTTATATCCCAGTTTTTTATATAGCCCCACTGCATCTTCCATTATCTCTCTGGTCTGCAAGACTGTTCTTTTGTAACCTTCATTTACGGCTCTCTCTTCAATCTGCGCCATCATATCTAATGCTATATGCTGTCCACGATTCTCCGGATTCACCCAGACTCTTTTTATCTCAACATCTTCTTCCGAGTATCTTTTCAATCCGGCACATCCAACAGCTGTGTCATCAATATATGCAATAAGCACCTCAGTTATACTTTCAGAAATATTATATGGAATAAATCCTTTTCTATTCTCTATTCCTCCAACAATGCTGCTGTAATACTCTTCTGTTTTGAGATAAAACCTTTGAAAATCTTCGTCATTTCCATCGGTCCATTTGTATATGATCATTTTGCCCAT
>DEFA01000025.1:6306-75468 GCA_002350525.1 Lachnospiraceae bacterium UBA2864
TAGCATATTTTTTTATTTTGTCAATATTTTGCGAATATGGCGATATCTTTAATGGAAAATATAATTTTAATCTAGACTTCAACGCCTGGCTAAACAACGTATAACTACTACTTGCACATTTCCAGAATCGTTTCAACATCATCTTTATCCAGTTTTACATATGCCCTTGTTGACAAACCACTGGTTCTGATGGATTCCTCAGCAATTTTTTCAAACTGATCCGAAGGTATTCCAACTTCAGAAAAGGATAATGGCATATCAAGGCTCCTGAAAAACTGTTCAACACAGTCAATGCCCATAAGGGCTGCAGTCATATCATCCTGCACTGTAACGCCAAATACTTCTCTTGCAAATCTGGCAAATCGCTTTTTGTTATCATCTGATAATACATATCGCATCCAAGCAGGAGTTAATATTGCAAGACCCACTCCATGCGTCAGATCATAAAACGCACTGACAACATGTTCTATCATATGAACACTCCATGCTCCACCCTTTCCTACGGTGAGCAGATGATTTAATCCAACCGTTGAAGCCCACATCAGATTAGATCTGGCTTCATAATTATCTGGTATTTTCATGGCTATAGGAGCATATTTAATAACCGTTTTCATTACTCCCTCTGTTAGAACATCTGTAATATATGCTTCGTCATTGGGCTGAAAATACTGTTCCATGGCATGAGATAGAATATCTACAGATCCGGCTGCAGTCTGCTTTGGCGGCAGAGTATACAGATACGTCGGATCACATATGGATAAACGCGGATACAAAAGAGGACTATTAATTTCCAGTTTTTCCTGAGTACTCTCATTCGTAATTACACCACCTGAATTCATTTCCGAGCCGGTAGCACAGATTGTAAGTACAACAGCTATAGGTAAAGCCCTTTTGATCAGGGTTCTGTCCATCATCAGATTCCAGGCCGGTCCATCATAGCAGGCCGCACAAGCAATATGCTTTGATGCATCAATTGTACTTCCTCCACCAACTGCAAGAATCACATCGATAACCTTCTCCTTACAAAGCATGGCACCAGTTACCACATACTTAAGTTTAGGATTTGGCTCAATTCCGCCGAGCTCATACACTTCAAAATCTTTCAGAAGTTCTTTCACCTTATCATAAAGTCCACTTCTTTTTATACTGCCTCCGCCATAGGTTAGAAGGACTCTTTTTCCATATTGGGAAAGCTCTTCAGGAAGACAGCTTATCTGACCTTTTCCGAATCTGATTTCTGTGGGAATATTGAATGTAAAATTATTCACGTTTTTGTCCTTTCTTATGTATACTCTGCAGGATGTTTTCTGTGTCGATTTCTAAAGTTTTCTCGTTTCTTATCCATGCATAACAGAAGATTCTTCGCTTCGCTCAGAATGACACCCAAATGTTAGTTTCTCTCATATCTTTTCTTCATAATTTGACTTCATATTTTGACTTTATAACTTTACTTTATATTTTGGCTTTATATCTTCGCTTTGTATCTGTCGTAGTGAAGTTCGCTCAGATCTATATCTGTTTTACCAGTTACTATAAGTTTAGCTAACTGCTCGCCGACTGCAGGTGCAATCCCAAAACCATGTCCGTTGAATGCGCATGCTACATATAGTCCTGGTATTTCATCAATCGTTCCCAAAGACGGCACACCATCACTGGAAGCATCCATCCAGCCTGCCCAGGTACGGACTATCTTTGCATCTGCCAGATCAGGAAAATATTTCATAATTCCACGGCAGATACATGGAGCTGTTTTAGACGAATTGATCGGAGTTCCGTTGTCCTTATTATATCGTTCCAGCCCCGAAGAACCTCCAAATACAAAGGATCCATGCTTGGTCTGATGCCCATAAAAATCAGCTTCTGCTGTTCCCAGCATCTGATCAAACATATGTGGCTGAGCCTCCGTAACAAGACATTCCAGTAACGAATTAGTCATCGGTATATCAATACCAACTGATGTAAGAACTTCTCTGGAATCAAGACCGGCTGCAACAAGTACATTTTCACCTTCATACACATTATTAGGTGTAATAACCTGGCGTATCCTCCCCCGCATCACACGAAGTTCCTTAACCTGCTCTCCTGAGATAAATGTAACTCCAAGTCTTCTCGCCATCTTGTAATAACCCAGGGTTGTAGTTAATGGATTAGCATGTCCATCTGTCGGGCACCAGCTGGCACAGGTCACTTCATCAGAAAGGTAAGGATTGATTTCTCTTACTTCATCACCGTCTATCATTCTCACATCCAGTCCAACTCCTCTGGCATTGTCAGCCAGTTTTGTAAGGATAGCTTTATGCTTATCATTTTTCCCTAATCTTAAATTTCCATCCTGATGATATTCACAATCAACCTCTAATTCTTCTGACAGATTCGGCCATAGATTTTTTATTCCATACATAACGAGTGGTAATTCTCTCACATCCCTGCCAGACTGTCTTACGCCACCACCATTTCGGCTTGAGCCACCATTTCCAATATGATCAGAACCTTCCAGTACTATTACTTCAATTCCCATTTTTGCCAGATAATATGCTGTAGCACAGCCTATAATACCACCGCCAATAATTATAACTTCTGCAGTGTTTTTCATATGTTTCACCTTCTTTCTGCTCCCGGTTCTTAGAAGCAATCCTCAAATCCTTCAAAGCTTTTTACTATAACTATTTCTTCTGAAGCCTTTTCTCCTAAAGCTTTTTTATCTGAAGCTTTTTTCTTCTAAAACCTATTCATCTAAAGCTTTTTCATCTAAAGCTTTTTCATCTAAAGCCTCGTTCGCAAAGATTCTCATTTCAATCGGTCTCATAGGCACACGGCTTGTTGCCGGTTCCAGCTCTGCAGGACTTATCCCCAGTTCCCTTGCCACTATACCTTTTACCAGCTTCGAACAGGTCTGTCCCTGACAAAGCCCCATACCTGTTCGTAAATATCTTCTGATCTCAGTAAGTGTCCACATTCCATCGTGAACAGCTTTCCGGATTTCCCCTTTTGTTATCTCCTCGCATCGGCAGATTAACATATCATCATCTTCCCCCGGAACAAAAGGTCCTATATCTCTTGATCTATCATTTACAGAATTCATAACTCTACCTCCGTTCCGCTAATTTATTCTTCATTTTCAATTACCTTGAAAAAACGCGCCTTCATGGCATATTCTTTAGGAATACGCATAGTTAACAGATTTGTTTTATCAAAAACCTTCATACTCTTAACTGAAACAACCTCAGCTTCGCAGACAACCTTTCCATCACGGCCAAGTCCAAAGCCCTTCGTCCCTGCTTCAGGAAGTGGCAGAAATTCGTATGGTAAAGTTACAGTTGCCGTTCCATCACCACAATCTTCATCAACTAAGAATATAGCCTGTCCGGAGCAATTTGCGACACACATTCCACAATTGATACATTCACTTCCCTCCACTACAATCGGAAGTGATGTGATGTCAGAACCAATAGATATACAGCCCTTTTTACAAGCATCCTGACACGGATTACATGGAATATTCTGCGTACATTCGATTACCGGATGAATTCCTTTTTTATGAGTTACTCCCGGATATCTCTCTATCTCATCATCAGCTACAAAACCGTGGAGTAACAGATTCTTTGAAATATCTATACCTTCCTCAGTTTTTTCTATATTTTTTCCTCTGTTTTCAGGAGCAAACATTCCCTGACGAAGTCCATTTAATGCTTTATCCAGTTCAGTTAAAGCATCCTCCATTTCAGTTTTTGTGATATAGCCCAGATACTCTGCTGCAACAATCCCAGCCATACGACCTTCAATCATAGCTGACGAAGCTTCCTCGATACCAGATACATCACCTGCAACAAAGACACCAGGTAAAGACGTCCTTCCATATTCATCACATACAGGAACCTGTCCACCACGTTTAGGATTATCTTCCATATCGCATCCGGCCATTTTAAGCAGCTGACTCATAGGCGATAGTCCTACTGCAAGACATATCGTATCTACATCAAAATGCTTTTCTGTTCCAGGAATAAAATGGAACTTATCATCAATCTCAGCTATGGTCACTCCAGTAACCTCTGTATCTCCTTCAGCTTTTACAATTGTGTGTGACAGATAAAATGGTACTCCTGTCCTTGCAACCTTAGCTGCATGAACCCCATAACCACCAACCCGTGGAGCTGCATCAACCAGAGCGACCACTTCACATCCACACTGCATTAACTGAAATGAAACCACCAGTCCGACATTTCCGGATCCAAGCATCAAAACCTTTTTTCCCGGTAATACGCCATGAAGATTCATCAATGTCTGAGCCGCTCCAGCTCCGATCACACCTGGAAGTGTCCAGCCTGGAAATGTAACCATATTCTCTGCCGCACCGGTTGCAATCAGTACGGTATCGCCCTTATAATGCTGTACTTCATCGCCAAACCTGACTACTACCTCTTTATCCTGATAGAGTCCTATAACAGTAGCATTTAATACAACCTTTACCCCTACTTCCTCAGCTTCATCCAGAAGCTGACGTCCAATCATAAATCCTCTTTCTTTAGCCCTATGTTCCTTTGAACCGAAAAATTTATGTATCTGCTTAAACAGCTGACCACCCGGTTTTTCATTTTCATCAAAAACTACAACATTTAAACCTCTTTTAGCAGCTTCTATAGCAGCTGAAAGACCAGAAGGTCCAGCACCAACTATAATAAGATCAAATCTTTTCATGACCCTCTCCTCCTTCTTTTATCCATCATTTTCTTTTGCTTTCTTAATATCCTCGAATGGAATATCTGTAACGCCATACTGTGTCTTAACAACCATCCCCTCTTTCAGAGGAGTGATACAGGTTCTTACATTTGGAATCCCATCTACAACCATGACACAATCTGTACAACGCCCGATGGCACAGAATATTCCTCTTGGCTTATGTTCCTTCTTTGTATATCTATGAACCATGAGTCCTGCAGCCTTTAATGCAGCTGCAATCGGCTCACCTTCATATCCTTCAACTTCTTTTCCGTCGAATGTAAACTTGATAAGTTTTCCCTTTTCCTGCACTCCGAGTATCGGATGCTCTTCTATTCTTATTCCCATAACATTGTTCTCCTCTCTAAAACATGTCAGGTTTTTCCCACAGTCTAAGTGTCGTTCCCAGCCCAAGCTTTTTCGCATTCTCATAACAATACTTACCCCAGGCAACATCCTCTACAGGCATACCACCTACAGAAAAAATAACGATGTCCTCTTCTGAATTTCTCCCTTTTTTCTCACCACTTATGATGTCTCCCAGATCCATCATGTCTTCTTTAGCTATGATTCCATCATGGATCATATCAGTGAATTTTGAACCGATTATGTTGTTCACTCCGAAGGATGGATAAGGAAACTCTTCAGCCCAGGCTTCATATAACTCAGTATTGTCCACAATCAGCCTGCATTTTTTCATTTCACTGCTATCCATATCGAAACAGCTGAGGCCGATAATTAAAGCTCCAGGTTTTACCCACTCCAGTTTTACGAAGGGATATGTACTCGGATCTGTATTACCCGAATTTGCAAATGAGATAACGTCTGTTCCTCTCACCAGCTCCTCCACCGTTTCTACTGCTTCAATCTTTTTCAGCTGGGGATATTTTTCTTTTGCATATTCTATAAAAGCATCCAGGGATTTCTGTCCTCTTCCTTTTACCTTTATCTCCTCAATACCGGGACAGGAACAAAGAATTGCTTCCAGTGAGGTTTTGCCCATAACTCCCGGTCCGCAGATACCAGCAACCCTGGCGTTCTTATCTGCAAGATATCTGGCTCCCACCCCTGGAATAGCACCTGTTCTCATGGCGGATAAAAGATTCGCTGATAGCAGTGCCAGCGGTGCACCAGTTTCTTTATCATTTAGCATCACCGTAAGTATAGATCTCGGAAGCCCAAGATTTCGGTTATCACTGTTTGAGCCGTACCATTTCATTCCCATCAGATCAAATGGACCACCAATATAGGCTGGCATTGCCATAAATCTTCTGTCATCCCCCGTGTCTAAGGGCATATTGGGGAACTTTGACTTCTTGGGAAATGATACCTGACTTCCATGGGAGTTATGATTTTCTCCACCCATAACATAATCACCAGCATTCAGACATTTAACTACTTCTTCCATTACATCTATACAATCTGGCATGTTTTTTACTCCAGACTTGATCATGTCTTCTTCAGATAAAAATATGAAATCTAATGTCGGATAACCCATAATTTTTCCCTCCCTTTTCGCATAAAAAAGGAGCCGACGATAATCATCAGCTCCTTTGCTTTTCATAGCTCTACTTTACCTATTTTAGGATTAGAAAGCAATTACACAACAGTACCTATTTTATACTCCATTTGGAGTAGTAATACTTATTTTGGAGTATTCTGCTCATTACAAAAGTAATCTACTTGATAGTAACTTAATCTGCTTATATTAATGTAATCTGCTTCAGAATAATCTGTTTATAATAGTATAATCACTTCATATATGGCTCATGCCAGAGATTTAACGACTGACCTATTCCCATTTCCAAGGCTCTCTGATAACAGTCATAGCCCCAGGAAAGATCCTCTAAGGGCATTCCTCCTATGGAGCACATGACAATCTCATCTTTATCTGTCCGCCCCTTTGCTGTTCCATTCACCATATCACTGAGATTTATCACATTCTCTCTTGGTGTCTGTCCAGAATCAACCAGGTGAACAAAATGAATTCCCATAATTACCCATTCTCTTTTATTGCCCAGTTCATCATATTCTCCACGAGCCTTAAAGTTGCTTAAGTATTTCTGATACATACCATAATTATCTACAACCATAGTAGTTTTTAAAAATTCTTCATAATTCCTATATAAGAAGGATCCCATACTAAAAACAGTTGCACCTTTTTTGAACCAGTCCATATGGAATTCCTCCATATTATCCTTTGTGACAGACATAGCCTCAGAGACAACATCAGCATCTCTACACGCCTCTTCCAGACTGCCACATATCTGAATTTCATTTACCCGAGGATATTTTTCTTCTATAAATGACTTCATGGAAAGAGCCGTCTTTGAATTAATTGATGAGCCTCTTATCTTGATCTTTCTAATATTCGGAAGGACTTCCATATAACACATCAGGGCACACTTATTTATTACCCCAGGGCCAAGAAGTGACAGCACTTCAGAATCTCTATCAGCAAGGTAAGTAGCTGCCATAGCCGGCATCGCTCCTGTTCTCATTGCGGATAGCAGATTAGCTGACATAATGGCCTTCGGAGCACCTGTCTCTACATCAGAAAGCGTAACCATCAGTATAGATCTGGGAAGACCTTTCTCTGAATTATGACTATTAGATCCATAGTACTTCTGACCGGCAATATGGAATCTACCACCCAGATATGCGGGCATCGCCATAAATCTTCTATCGGGTCCATCATCCAGTGGAAAGCCCTCAATATCTGACTTTTGAGGAAAATTCATCTGAAGGCCATGCTCATCTGCTTTGGGACCTCCCAGCAGAAAATCCTTCTTTCCAAACAAAGCCATGGTATCCCGCATAGTTTCGATGCATTTTGCAGCATCCAGCACACCGGCCCTGATCATATCTTCTTCATTTAAATATACAAAATCAATATTCGGATAACTCATAAACTGTCTCCATTCTATGACTATTCATTTAATTACTCTTTTACTTTTGTCCACATTTCATCATAGATAGCTATAGTATCTGTATCCAGATTTGATATAAACTCTCCTGCCGAAATAACTTCTGATGGAACATTTTTCGCTTCATTTGCCACATAATCTTCACCCATCATTTCAAGAGCTTTTGTATTAGGACAAAGATATGGGAATTCCTCGATGTTCATTTTTGCCGCTTCTGGTGAAAGCATATAATCAATAAACTTGTATGCATTATCCACATTCTTTGCGCCTTTAGGTATGCACCAGTTGTCAAGGAACACATAAGCTCCCTCAGTAGGATATACAACTTTGATATCCGGATTTTCATCCATAGATAAGGCTGCTTCTGCTGACCAGATCATGCCAACTGTACAGTCACCTGAGATCATAGCTGACTTTGGTGAATCAGAATCATACAGTTTTACATTATCCTTTAATGTCATCAGCTTATCGCTGACGGTTTTCAGTTTATCGGGATCAGACTCACTCATACTGAGTCCCATACTTCTTTCTGTCATACCAATAACGGCACGATAATCGTCTAATACAACCAGCTGTCCGGCAAGTGATGGATCAAAAAGATCATCATAAGAGGTTATATCCATATCTACCTTTGAAGTATTCACAGCGATACATGCCACACCACCTTCATATGGTACAGAATACTTATTTCCCGGATCAAAAGCTTCATCCAGAAACGCAGGATCGATATTCTCAAGGTTAGGCAACTTAGTAGTATCTAATTCCTCTAACTCTCCCTGTTTAATAAGATATTCGACAGCATAATCTGAAGGAAGAATTATGTCGTATGTGCCCTCAGATTCTGATTTCAGTTTTGCCAGAAGGTCTTCATTTGAAGAGTACGTTGATACATTGACTTTGATACCTGACTCTTCTTCAAATGCCTTTATCGAAGACTCTGAAACATATTCAGTCCAGACAAATACATTTAAAGATCCTGCGGAAGCGGCAGAACTACTGGAGTCACCGGAGCTGCCACAGCCTGAAAGTAACGAAGCAGTAATCACTGCAGACATCAATAAACCAGCCCATTTTTTCTCAAATCTGTTTTTTCTCATAATTATTATCCTCCTCGAATAGTTATTAGTTATGCTGTAATTTCATGTGCTTATTTATATTTCTTTTAATTTTGGTATTAGTGTTAGTATCAATGTTTATATCAGTGTTTGTATCGGTGTTTGTATTTGGGATTTTACTCACGTTTATACTTTGGGATATATATGCTTTTCTCCTGCTTCCCGTTTTTACTTGAGATTAATTTCCCAATCGCATATTTATGCTTCTTACCTGCGAGATTCTTAAAGAGATCCCCCTGAGTCAGAACAACAAACACTATCGTTCCAATTAGTATAAAGGTTGAAAGTGCATTTACATCCGGAGCCACTCCGGATTTTACCGACTCCATAACCTTAAGCGGATAGGTTTTAGTCTGACCATATACGAAGTAGCTTATGATCACATCATCTATCGAAAGTGTGAATGCCAGTAAAGCGCCTCCCAGAATACCCGGAGCGAGCACAGGCAGAGTTATTTCAAAAAATGTCACCAGACGATTCGCTCCCAGATCCATGCTGGCTTCTTCAATCGAGTTATCATATCCGGAAAGTCTTGCCCTTACATTGAAGATAACAAATGGTATGCAGAATGTTACATGTGACAGAATCAATGTGATCATTCCTCGTGGGATATTAACCTTTGCAAAGATTGTAAGTAAGGCAATACCAAGTACAATTTCAGGAATAACAACAGGTATATAAAGCAGCCCGTCAATTATAGCCTTTCCCTTGAATCTATACTTATACATACCGATAGCGCCTAAGGTACCAATTATGGTTGCCAGCAGAGTACTGACTACTGCAATGATCATCGTAGTTCCAAATGCATTCAGTAACGAGCTGTTTTCCCAGAGCTTTATATACCAGTCAAATGTAAATCCTTTCCAGCTCATATACGGCTTTGTGGTAGAAGCATTGAAGGAATTCACTACAATCACAGAGATTGGAAGAAACAGAAACAGATATACCAGCGTACAGAAGGTAATACTTATACATTTCTTTCTTTTTTCTTTACTTTTTCTCATATGCCCCTCCTTTCCTCTAAACTCCAAGGGAATCCATATCTCCGCCCAGCTTCTGATAAAGCTTAACGAGGATCAGTGTAACGATGATCAAGATGATAGAAAGTGCTGCTCCTAAAGGCCAGTTATTTCCACTTTGAAACTGTCTCTCAATCAGATTTCCTATCATATCGGAATTACCACCACCCAGAATGTCTGATACAAAGAAATATCCCATACAAGGTATGAAAACCATAAGGCTTCCTGAAAAGATCCCACTTGATGTAAGTGGAAGGATTACTTCAAAAAAAGTAGATACTGGTTTTGCCCCTAGATCCGAAGATGCTTCCAGTAAAGAGCTGTCAAGTTTTTCAATCGCTGTATAAAGAGGAAGTATCATAAATGGAATCAGGCAATATACCATACCAAGGACTGTTGTCCCTGTCTGATACAGAAAATCTACAGGTTCCTTAACTATATGCAGTCCCATCAATACAGAATTCAGCCAACCGCTGGTTCCAAGAAAAGTTCTCCATCCATAAATCCTGATAAGAGAGTTTGTCCAGAATGGAATAATAACCAGCATATAAAGAATTTTCTTCTTTTTGCTTTTAGTTCTCGCAATCCAGTACGAAAACGGATAGCCAATCAGTATACAGAGAATGGTTGTTACCACTGCAATTCCAAGAGACTGAGCATAGATTTTTAAGTAGTCGGTATTTACAAGCCTTATATAATTATCTAATGTCAGCTTGAAAGTGACATTATAGTATTCATCAATAGAGCAAAAACTCATTACAGCCACGTAAATAAGTGGAACAGCTATAAGCAGAATCATTATCAGAGTAACAGGTCCAACCATTAATAAAGCCGGTAAGGTATTTGCCCGAAATTCATGTTTTGTTTTATTCATAGAATTCACCTACCCTAACTTGATATTATTCAAAGCTTCAAAAATATAATGACTCTTATTATGTATCAGAACCGCATCCTCTGGTCTCCAGTACGGATAGCATATACTTCCTATCTTCGGAAGATCCTGTCCTGCAAGCCTTTCTATCTTAAGCTCATTTCTATTTGGAAGAGAAACGATACATTTTAATACAGATCCTACATATACATAATCCTTAACCTGAGCAACCAGACCAAAGCCTTCCACAGGAGTTTTAGAAAATCTCATCTTTTCCGGTCTGACAGAAATCGTCGCATATTCAAGTAACGAAAAATCTGAAGGACAGGCAACTGAAACATTTCCATTTTCCAGTGTCATGGTTGCTACTCCATCAATAATACTTGTGATACAGCCATCATATATATTTGTTTCTCCTATAAAAGTTGCTACAAACTTTGTAACCGGATGTTCGTAAATCTCTGTCGGTGTAGAAAGCTGATCTATGATACCGTCGTGCATAACTGCAATCCTGTCACTCATGGTAAGTGCCTCTTCCTGATCGTGGGTGACATATATAAATGTGATATTCAGCTTCTTCTGAAGTCTCTTTAATTCCAGCTGCATCTGCTTACGAAGCTTCAGATCAAGTGCTCCCAAGGGCTCATCCAGCAAGAGAACTCTTGGTCTGTTGATCAGTGCCCTTGCTATGGCAACTCTTTGTTTCTGCCCGCCAGAAAGCTGTGCCGGATATCTTTTTTCAAATCCATTCAGCTGGACCATATCCATCATCTTAAGAACCCTTTCCTTGATCTCAGCTTTGGGAACTTTTTTCATCTTGAGACCATAAGCAATATTGTCATATATTGTTTTATGCGGAAATAATGCATAAGACTGAAACACAGTATTTACATTTCTCTCAAATGGCTCTTTCTCATCTACCCGTTCTCCCTCAACTGTAATGGTACCAGTGGTTGGTTCTTCAAATCCGGCAATCATTCTGAGAGTAGTTGTTTTTCCACATCCGGAGGAACCAAGTAAGGTTAAGAATTCTCCCTCTTCTATATTAAGATTCAAATCTTTAACTACATGGTTTTTTCCATATATTTTATTAACACCTTTTATTTCAACAATATTCCCCATGGAATCACCTCTCATATTCCTATAATTCTTTCTGGTTTATAAAGCTTTGATGCCTCTTTCACCAGTACGGATTCTCACCGCATCTTCTATATCACGAATAAATATCTTTCCATCTCCCACATGATCTGTAGCACAAGCCTCGCGGACTCTATCGATGATCATTTCTACATCCTTTGCTTCCACAACAACCTCAACCTTTACCTTAGGAAGTAAGTTGATCGTTGTCTTAAAACCTTTTATCTCATTTATAAAATCCGCTTCATCATCGGAAACACCCTTCTGTGTTCCACATCCCATAACTGTGCAGAGAGTCATACCACCACAGTTAATTTCATCCAGAATACTTTTTATTTCCTCTAACTTCTCCGGTCTGATAAGCATAACTAGTTCTTTCATCTTTTATATCCTCCCTTTAAGAAATAAAGAAAAGGACCTATCCGTATTGGATAAGCCCCTTTGCCATCTTTTTGAACCAAAATAATTATTGATTTTCATGTTTAGAATAATACCCTCGAACAGGTTACTTTTAAATGCATATTTTTTACCATTTTTATACTTAAAAAGTAGTAGTTTTCCTAAAATATTGAAAGATTCTCTGCTTCGCTCAGAATAAAACTAATATGAAAAAGTCACTAAGTGGGAAGTTTAAGCCATTTATTCAAATTCTTTTACCGATTTAAATAACTGAACACGATTATTTATTCCCAATTTCCGATAGATATTCAGGATGTGCTTTTTAAGTGTATTCGGTGCGATCACCAGCTCCTCACATATCTCATTATTATCTTTTCCTGACATGAGAAGCTTTAGTATAGTGTGTTCTCGGCGGGTCAGATCATACTTTGCCACAGTTTCTGAAACAGTCAGTTTTTCATAATCCGGATCTCCCGTTTTGTAATGCTGCTCCAACCGAAAAGCCAGATGCTCTTTCAGCATATCAATGACAAAGATATCATCATACTGAAAATCTTCTTTTCCAATAGTACGATATAAACTGATGGCTCCCAGAAATTTCTTATGCCGCGCTAAAACCACCTGCAGTGCATAGTGCCAGTTATTAGGCTTATATACCTTCTGATAATAATCTGTCTGCACTCTGGACTCATCGGATATAATATCTGTTTCACGGTACACAAGCATTTTACCGCTACCTAAGATTCCTCTACTGTAATCTATATTTTCATAGGTCTCCGAAAAATCCACATCACAGTTTAGGGTAACAGGATTGCAAAGCAGCTTGCCCTTCTCAGTTGAAGCCAGATAAAAATCTGCACTGTCAAAATCCAGAACCATCTTCAACTGATTCAATAATTCCTGTCTCATTTCAGTAAAATTTTCTGTTGTATATATCTTATAAATAATACTATTCAATATAATCCAATCATTTGTTTCCAGTTTTCTCATACCGCATTCACCTCTATCTTTCAATTTCTTTATTCAGGCTACTATCAGACTATCAAAAGAATAAAAAACAAAGAGGCAAAGGACCATATAGCGCCTTTGCCTCTTAAAAACCATTGATATATGCTATAAGATTATATACATCTGTTAACTTTAGTCAAGTTTTTTTCCCCATTGTAAATTACAGAAAGATTCTTCGCTTCGCTCAGAATGACATTTATATGAAAAATATACCAGCTGGAAAGTTTTAGTATATTACTTTTATTTGTCCCATTTTTTTGGGGGGAGCCTTCGAAGGTTTTACTTCTTTATTTTTATTAGTTAATTTCCAAACCACCCTAATAGATTGTATGAAATTAGATAAAGAACCTTACAGAAAATCCACCTCCTCGAAAGGTGGATTTTCCCTTTATTTATGCGGGTTCCGAGACTTTTGACAATGAATAATTGTCACACTTTGTATCAGTAGACATAACATTAACAATTTCTATACATAAAAAAATGCATAATTTGAGTCAGTAATTTGTATCAGTAAACATAATATTCTTGTTTATGTAAACCATTTTTGAGGTAAAAAAATAAGACCAAAAGTCTCGGAAGCCGCATAAACACTGAAGATAGTAAAAGAGCGTGTCGGGGTAGACACGCTCTTTTGGAGAAGGTATTTTGTTACTTATGGGGCGTCGGCCCGGGTATAAATCCTGATAGGTCTGTATGGTCTTAGATGGCTTAAAATCTAGCTTTCCAAAAAATCGCATAGGCATCTTTGGGTCTAAAAACGCATCTTTTTCCGTTTCAATTGTATCATAAATTGGCACAGTGTTTTTTTTCTTTAAAACGGTTATTTTGCTACTTTTTTTAAGTAACCAAATAAAATAATGATGTAATCTGATGTAACAAAATATTCCTGTTATCGAATATATATTTAGATGCAATTTTGTTACACCCCAGAGCAAAGACAAAATAAAATCAGAAATACCATATATAGTTTTTTGCTACTTTTTTCAAAAACAAAAACGAGAAATATTAACACACAACTTATTTTTTTGTGTAAGAAAAGCTTATCCCATTTATCTGCATTACGTCAAATGTATTATCTCCATCACCACTATAATTAATTATTTCGTCCGCAGATATAACATCACCATCCGTGCCAGTTAAGTATACTTTATAATACTTCCCATTAACATAAGTTATATCCCAGTCAAAATCACTCTGTTTAATAAAACCATCTTTAATACTAAACCCTTGATCAGATAAATATTCACCCGTCAAATATTCTTCATTTTTATTTGTATTCCATGATTTTGTACACTTCCATTCTCCATCTAACGATTTTACATAATCAAAAGTTGAATTATCTATCAAATCACTGATATCATATTCTGATGAATATTCACTTACTTCCTGAAGTATATTCGCAATGTTGTGCACTTCGCCATCATCGATGTTTTTTATTTCTTCAATAAGCTTACATATATCTATAACCGTCGAATAACTATCAATATCATATTTTATGCCAGTATATTTTTCTTCATATTCACACAAATCTTTATATTGAGCTAAAGCCTCATCATAATTTTTATTCTTTATATCATCTTTTATGTTATTAATATGTCCCTCAATACACTTATCGATATCATTGGATCTATCATAATTATCAATATTATAATAAGCATCAATAGCTTTTAAATAATCTCCATTTTCCATAAGATTATTCGCTTCTTCTATCTGGCGTTGTTGTTCTTTACTTGACCTAATATATGATGTAACGCCTGAAATTGTAAGCACAACCAACAATATAGCAGTTATTCCAATAATGATCATTCTAGTTGTTTTTTTCTTCTTTTCGTTTATTCTTCTATTCTCTTCAATTTTATTTAATTCCTGATCCCTTCGTTCAACTTCTATTTCTTTTATTTTTCTGGAACACTCATCTATATACTTTTTTGATTCTTTATATCCAAATAGCTTTGAAAAATCCTCCTTCAATCTTTTATAATCAGATTCATTATTTGCAGCAGAAAACTTATCACATAAATCTTTATATCGAGCTTCTCGTAAGTTCGAAGCTGTTTCTTTTTGCTCAATTATCTGTTTTTCTTTATTATCTATAAAAGCACTATATTCATTCTTAATAGTTGCTATTTTTTCAGCATCCTTATTTTTTTCAATATCCGCAGCTGATAAAACAGCTTTTTCATATCTTTCTTTTTGTTTCTTTATTTTCCCAAGCAGATCTGAGTCAGCAAACCTTTCAATTCTTTTCCACTCATCATTAGTATCAAATATATTTTCTTTCTCAATTATTCCATTCAAACTTGACTCATATGTTAAATCATATTCAAATTGGTCAATTATTTGACTTTCGTCTAGAAAACCATTTACACAATTATCTTTAGCAAAAGAATTTATTCTTTCCTCTTCTCTATCACAAGCAATTAGTGTTTCTACATTTACATAAGTAATATCGTCAATCATCTCATCAATGTAATCCTCTAATTTAAGACTTCTATGATGAGTCAAAAACAAACCTAAATATGCTTCAGCGCACTCCGGATCCATATCAAGCGCTAAGTTAAAATATTTTTCAGCATCCTCCCATTTTGATTCCTCTAAAAAAATCATTCCCCTTTTATATAACGAATTACTATTAGAATCTTTTTTTGCTTCATTCTCTTTATTAGTTGTTAACCTATCCCTATCAAATATTTTGTCTATTCCACGTAATAAATCTTGAATTGCTCCAACCTTTCCCATATCTTGGCCTTGAAGATGTGCAAATTCCTTTGGCATATCATATGCATCTATATTCTTATAACATGGAATTAATGTTTTTTTCTGTCCCGTTTCTATCAGTTGCAAGAATCTACTCCACTCATTCTTCACCCATACCGCATTATAATAATCATATGATGTTCCAAACGCCAGCATTACTTTTGCAGAATTAAGCGCAGCAAAAATATATGGTTCATATTCCTGCCCCAACTTATCCTCTAACGTAATTCTAGAAAAGAAAACCTTATAATCCTTTTCTATCAGTTTTTCATATACATCCTGTGCAATAACGCTATCAATAGTTCTTTGTCCAGTTTCGTCCGTTTCTTTATAACATATAAAGATGTCAAATGCCTCTTCCTTTGAAGAAACTTCTATAATACTCTTTCTTAATTCCTCGATTTTTTTGGCTTCTTCCCTATATATACTCCTTGATACTACGTCTGCATTTTCCATAACAAGATCAAAATCGGGATCATCAAATACACTATCAAAAGAAGATCTATGACAAGTAGGAATTTTATTACCCGTCATCGGATCATCAACATACTCTATTCCATACTTACATAGAACCAGTCCCCAATACGCTTCAGCTTCAGACTGATAATCCGAAACGATAGATTCATATACCCCAAAAGCTTTATCAAATTCATTTTCGAAACGAAGTTTATTTGCTCGTTCATAAAGCTTAAGTCTTTTTTCATCATTTGTATTAGGTATTGTCTGTTTACTACCACAATACGCGCATTCACATACAGACATGCCTTCTACAACTGTTAATTCTCCGCCACACATTTTACATTTTAATATAGCCATAGTCTTCTCCTTATTTTTTTTGATAGCGTTCTATTATTTTTTTCCATCGTTCTAATTCTTTTTGTGTACAAATTATTTTTGCAGAAATACAATTACTCTTTTTATAATCCTCAAATAGAATATATCTAGTGGCACCAACAGTTTTAACAAACACGCTTCCATGAGCCAACGAATTACGAATATGTCTTAATAAACAAACTAATTCCTCTTCTGAATTATTTTGTTTTTGAACAACAAACCTTTTCCCTTTACATTGAACACTTGATTGGTCTAATTTATTTGCATTCAAAACTTTCATTATTTTTCTTGTTGGATTAATAAAATTTACAGAATTTTCATCCCAATTTTTCAACATTCTTTGCAATATTGCTTCCATTTGAGATTTTTTAACTTCTCTACTTTGATACGAAGAAATAAATGGAGAATTCAACTGAAAGAAACCAAATAGTTCTCTCAAATTTTCATCACTCAAAAATGTATTCTCAGCATACGAACAATCACATATAAATATTTCGGCCATATTTTTCTTTCTCCATCACTATATCATCACAATATAACAATAAAATATCAAAGATACTATCACTGGAATTTCTGCACTGATTCTCCACACCCCATAGTTCATAATCCCACCAAACAACACAACTTTTTTGTCACTCGCACTCATAGCATCTTTTTTAACTACTCCCCTGTATATTTTATACTTCCTGATGCAATTGCTTTATCAAAATCATGATCCAAATAAGCATCATAATCATTAAAAACATATAATTTACCATCACAATGATATACTGAGCCCCAATACATTGTTAAAAATGTATGATGATAATAATTCTTGTCCTTCGAAAATTCGAATTCACCTTCATTACAATATGAGGTACCGTATTCAGAATGACTCATTTCTACGACTACATAAAGCTTTAAAACTGTATTATCGTTCAAACCATTAACTATTACTATCGGTGTTTCCCAAATATCAGACGATTTAGCATCATACTGTGTTAAAAAATCAGGATGAGTGGTATCAAATTCTGTTCCGTTTTGATACTCATATCTATTATAAAACCCTGCATAAATCTCAACACCCTCTGGTATTTCTGTGACTACATTATTACTATGAGTTTCATCTCCAGAAAATTCTATTTTTTCATGAACTAAAGCGTTTTTAAAGTCATCACTATTATACTCATCAACATTGGAAAAAATATACATTTCTGAGTCAATACCTTCGATCGATTCTTCGATTTTAAAATAATTATCTCCATATGAAAAATCATGCTTACCTACCTTTATTATCTCGCCTCCGTCTATGCATGTAATAAATAAAGATATAGTTTCATTTGAATCAGCCTCAAAGCCCTCAACCTTTATATATTTATACGCAACTTCATTAGAACCATATACGCTATCTTTTTCATCACTAAAACTAAAGCTCTCTGCCGCTCTATTTGCTATATACCCAGCATCAATCCTATCTAAAAACATTTGTTTCTCACACTGCAGTTTTCTATCAGAAGAGTCCTTATAAGACAGAATTTCTGAATACAACTCTAGTGCCTCTTTATTTTTTTTATTATTTTCTAAATCAACAGCCTTTAAATAAACACATTCATTAATTTTATCACTCGAATCTTTATATTCGCTTATCTCTTCGAAAGAATCCTTCGCTTTATCATATTCTTTGGTTTCCAAATAATTATTTGCTTGTCCATACTTACAATCAATAATCTCCTCTGAATACTTTTCTGCATCCAATTCTTGTAAAATATTAATCGCGTCATTATAGTTTCCTATACTCTTTTGATTCATAGCTTCATTATATTGTTTTTTCTCTTTATTTTTTGGAATGACAACAAAAATCAAAACAAGAAGAGCTATCGTAAATAGTGAAAGCACCGACAACACAATCGCCAATATTTTTCGACGTTTTTTAATCAACAAATCTTTTTCTATTTTTTCTTGTTTTTCCTTTTCCTCTTTTTGCCTTTTTTCTTCCTCTTTTAATTCAATTGTATTGATCAGAGAATTACATTGATTTATTTTCTCATAAGAATCCTTATAACTTGAAATACTGCCAAAAATATCTATGGCTTTAGTTATTTTCTGTTTATCATCAGATGTCATAAGATCACAAGCCTGTACATATATTTCCTCTATTTTAGCTTTCTCAGCTAGAGCTAAACATTTTTGAGCTAATTCATCTGAATCTTTATAACCGTTCAGTTTTTTTAGTGCATCAAACGTCCTTTTATATTCAGCTTCTGTAAAGCTATTATTCAGTTGAGCAACTAATGATTTATATATTCTATCCTTTTCCGCTTCTTTCTTCTTCTTAGTTTCTTCTTTTATTCTCTGAATAATTGCATCATTATATCCATTCAGTTTATTCTGAAGATCATCATCAGCAAATCTCATTGCCTTTTTAAATAATTTATTGTTTTCTATAGGCTCATAATAGTCGTTAAGTTGCGATTCCTCTTTTATATTCAACTCAGCCAGCATTTTGTAAAAATATGCATATCCATTCTCCGGATCCATATCCAATACTTTTTCTGTGTATTCAGCTGCTGAATTCCATTCTTCATCTTCTAAAAATAGTACAATTCTTTTTAGTAAAGCATCAGTATTACTATTAGAATCTTTGATTATAAGCGTTTCCCTTTTTCTTTCTATATCTTTAGTATTATCCTGTTTAGATATGGGTATGATTTTTTCTATTCCTCTTAACAAGTCTTGAACAGCACCAACCTTTCCCATATCCTGGGCTTGTAGTTTTGCAAACTCTTTTGGTATATCATACGCATCAATATCTTTATAACAGGGAATAAGTGTTTTCTTTTGTCCTGATTCTATAAGTTGTAAAAATCGACTCCATTCATTTTTAACCCAAACTGCATTAAAATATTCATAAGATGTACCAAAGACTAACATCACCTTTGCAGAATTAAGCGCAGCAAAAATATAAGGTTCATATTCCTCACCCAATTTATCCTCTAATGTTATTCTTGAGAAGAACACCTTGTATCCTTTTTCAATTAATGCATTATATACATCTTGAGCTATTACGCTGTCTAATGTCCTCTGCCCATCATATGCTGTTTCCTTATAGCAAATAAAAATATCATATGGCTCTTCTTTTGAAGATACCTCTATTATGTTTTTTCGGAGGCTTTCTATTTTCTTTGCTTCTTCCCTATATATTCCTCTAGCGACAACATCAGCAGTTTCCATTACCAGTTCGAAATTGTCATCTTCCATAATGCTATCAAATGAAGTCCTATGGCATGTAGGAATTTTCTTCCCAGTTTTAGGATCATCCACATATTCAATACCATACTTACAGAGAAGAATCCCCCAGTATGCTTCAGCTTCCATCTGAAATTCAGATATGATAGACTCATAAACACCTTCAGCTTTATCAAATTCGTTTTCAAATCTTAGTTTATTGGCTCTTTCATAAAGTCTAAGCCTCTTTTCATCATCAGTATTTGGGACAGTCTGCTTACTCCCACAATATTCACACTCACACACTGTGCTGTTTGGTACAATATTCAATTCTCCACCACACATTTTGCATTTAATAATCGACATGAGCCCCTCCACAAACTGTTTTATCCATTAAACCCAAAGTTTTTTATGTTCTAACTATAGTATCACCATTCGATATCATTATATGGTGTAGAGTCATATCCATAATCCTGGAGTTTTTTCACCATTCTATCTAATTTGCTTTTCCACATTTTCCTGAACCATTTTTTATCGCCAAATAATCTTACCAATGAAGGACTAATAGCATAATAACTATATATAAAAGCTCGTCCAAACCATGATTGGGCTAATTTATAATCTCTATATCTTCTAAGTGTCCAAACCTCAGGGCAATCATATGAGCCATACACAGCAGTAGCAATATAACATCCCTGTGAAGTATTATTGGATTTAACGGTTGAGGAACTCGATGAAATTACATTTGAATTGCTACTAGTGTTGTCTTCTTCAGTTGGCGGATTATAATTAGGATCATATTTACTAATATAAGACATCAAACGCTGAGTCTCAGCAGCTGGAGGTTTTCCATCGACTCTTTTCTTTAAAATTTCCACCCCTACATCGCTCATAACATCATCATCAGATGAAAAATACTTTAGGAGGCTTTCTATAACTTGAAGCCTTATCGGTCCTATCGCCAAAAGAACATTTAAATCTGAAATATCTGACATTGGAACATTTGCCCTAAGCACATCGATAAGATATTCCGTTTTATAAAACACTTCCCTTATTACTGCATTTTTCTCTGTATCCTCAACGTTTTTACATATAAGTTCAAAAGTTGTATCAATACACTTTTTTACTGTCGTGGCAGCCTCACTAATCTCACCTATTTTACATTTTAATGCTTTAAAATATATGCTATAAAAATTGGCCTCCCAACTAGTGGGATCCTTAAGAAGTATCATCTCATAATATTTTAAGCCATTATCATTATTATCAGTATCTTTAGCACGCCTAGCCAATTCATATAAATTCTGTAATTCCGCAGAATCATCCAGTTTTACAGTACTCCCGGAAACATCCACAGTACCTTCTATCATCATCTTTCTAGCTTCTTCAACAGAATACTTCGTCCCACAACTTTGACAGACAAAAACCCCATCCATCTTAATTAAATCTGTGCTTCCACACATTTCGCATTTTATTTGCTTCATACCCCTTACCCTCCAATTTATTTTTTATTATATTTTCTTTCAAAAATAACCACCACCTGCCCACCTGCTTCACTCATATCCCTCATCATTGTTTGTAATTTCCATCCATCATTGGAATATTTATCTATAACAAACTTCAACATTTCGTTATCTACGCCACCTGAAGGTTTATCAATTACTATTTGAATATCATACTCATATTCCTTATTGATATTAACAGCACTAACTTCTGCACTTTCTGTGATTTCCTCAACTATTTTAGAAGTTGTATCTTCCTGATTTTCGAAAACACCAGGTACCGATTCCCTATATTTTTCAAGAATTGACTGGACGCGTGTAATAGCAGCACTATGCGTCATTGTTTGAGAAATAGCATTATTCAGATATGTATAAGAATTTCTTGCCATCTGGTTATCTTGTCCCAAGCTATTTTGCAAAGCTGATAACCTCGAAAAACAGTTGTTGCAACACTTTACAATAGTATTGTGAGGAATAAAATTAATTGCTCCATATGTAGTTCTGCATATAGCGCACATTCCGTTTTGTGATGAAAAAGAATCTTCTTGTTCTGCACATTTTGCCATTAATTCCTCAGAGTCTTTGTAACCACTAAGTTTTTTGAAACTCAAATAAGCTTCATGAAAATCCAACTCCGTTCTAGCAGAATTCATACGATTACATGCATTAATGTATTCATTCTCAGTATGAATAGCATTGTACTTTTGAGACAATTCAGCCAAATAATTATCAACTACTTCAAACCCACTATTTTCTTTTAGAATATTTATTAACTGAAGATACTCTTCCTCAGTTGTTGCCGTACTCTCTTTTGCTCTTGTCGATGTAATAAGATTATTAATGCTATCATTGACATACTGATCCAATTCTTTCCTTAAATTATCATCACCATATTTATATGCATTTTTGAAAAGAGTATTTTTAGACAATACTTCTGTTGTCTTCGAAAGGTCTGACTGCTTTTTATATTTCTTTTCGGATAATAATTTACCTAAATACGCATATGCATTATTAGGATCTATATCCAGTACTTTATCACAATAAATAGTCGCATTTTCCCAGTTACCACCTTCGATAAACAAAAATGCCCTTTTTAGTAATGTATCACTATCTGTATTAGTTCCAATTGAACCAGTCCCTGTTTTATTAGTTGCTCTAACAGTAGTATTATCCTCTTTTTTTATAACTTTTTTTATTCCATGAATTATGTCATTAACAAATCCTATCTTGCTCATATCTTGGGCCTGAAGAAAAGAAAACTCCTCAGGAAGCTCATACGGATCCATATCTCTATATGCAGGAATAAGCATCTTACTAGAATCATTTTTAATAATGGTAAGAAATCTGCTCCACTCATTCTTTACCCAAGGAGCGACAAAATATTCAGGCTTTGTACCTATAACTATCATAACCTTGGCACTATTTAATGCAGCAAATATATATGGTTCATAAGCCTTTCCAAGTTTATCCTCTAATGTTATAGCTGCGAAGAAAGTTTTATACCCCTCTTTTGTAAGCTGATGATATAAGTCGTTTGCTATAACAGAATCCCTCGTTCTCTGTCCGAACTCATCAGATTCCTTATAGCATATAAATACATCAAAAGGTTCCTCTTTCTTTGAAATTTCAAGAATTCCTTTTTGTATTTCATCAATGGTCTTTGCTTCTTCTTCATACACAGACCTTTGCATTGCATCTGCATAAGAAAGTGCCGATTTATAATCTTCATCTGCAAATATTGATTTATACTGAGCTCTATTAACTGTCGGAACTCTTTTATGTGTTGTCGGATCTTCTACATACTCAATACCATACCTACATAAAACTAGAGACCAGTAAGCTTCTGCATCTGAGGAATCCTCATTTAGTATTTGCTCATATATTGTCATAGCTTTGTCATAATCATTATTTCTACGAAAATGATTTGCTCTATCATATAGATTTTCACGCTTATCGGTGTTTAACTTAGGTAATGTCTGCGTCGTTCCACAATAAGCACATTCACATACTGTCATTCCTTCAGCTATCTGTAGTTCACCACCACACATTTTACATTTAAATACAGCCATGCTTTTATCTCCTCTCGGTTATTTAGAAGCCTTACAAATCGCATTTCTTTCTTTTAGCAGGTCACTTATTTCAGAAATCAATGGTAAGCAAACAGCACTATCGTTTATAGCATTCTTAAGCTCCGTAACTTTAGAATTAATCAGCATCTCAATTTCTTTTACAGCATCATTCGAAACCGGATCACTAAACTTAAACTCCTCAGCAAGCTTTTCAATTGCCTTATTTATTTCTGAATCAGCACTTCTGTTTCGTAAAGAATCTATATTCACTCTAAATGTCTCAACTGTTTTTGTTTTATATGCGTCTTGTATTTCCTGCTTCTCAATAATGTCTTTTGCATTATCTACAGCAACAACACCAATAAGAGTAAATGCCAGTAGTATCACACTAATGACTATAGGTATCCAATTAGAAACTTTGTATGAACTGCAAATAAAACTAATTGTAAAAGATACGATAATCTGAATGATAGTATAAACATACCCTAACCTGAATACGGGAAAACCATAAAGTTTTGACTTTATCCCATCGTTATTAAATGCATAACACGCTAAACCACAACCCACAATAATCGATATAAGTCCAAACACAAATGATATCCAAAATGCACTTGTCCTCTCAAATGGGATAGCTAAAAAGCAAACCAAATAAACAACTGCTACTATTGCATATACAATTAAAACTGATAGTTTTTGCTTATTATTCATCAACTTCCCCCCTCACATTAATCTTCTTTTTTATTTCCACAATTTGGACAGAACTTACTTGTTATATCTTTTGTTCCACATTTACTACAAGTCCATGCCCCACTTGAAACATTTGGTTTTGGTGTACCACAATCCGGACAGAACTTACTTGTTATATCTTTCGCACCACATACCGGACAAACCCAAGAAATGTTCTGAACTGGTTTCGGCGAACCGCATTCTGGACAGAATTTACTTGTAATACCTTTTGTTCCACAAGACGGGCATTCCCATGAATCATTTACATTTCCGGCAATAACATTTCCAACATTACTACCAATATCTGTAGACTTATCCATGATAGGATTCATAGCTTCTCGTGTCATATTCATAACACCGCCCATGGCTCCAAGCGTGACGCCCAAACCTGCAATGTCACCAATACCACTTCCTCCGCCAGAACCACCTGTTATACCATTTTGCATCGCTTCCAATCCAACCTGTCGAGCTGTTTCTTGTTGATATGTATATCCTTTTGCTTGCATCTCTGCTGCCTCTGCAAAAGCTTGCATTTTATATGCCTCAGCCTCAGCCTGTGCCTTAATCTTTACAGCTTCTGCCTCTCCCTGAGCACCTACCAACTTAAGTTGAGCGTCAGTTTGTGCTTCCACTATTTTTCTCTTTTGAGCTGCTTCAGCTTCTGCTTGACGAACCTCTTCTTCGCGAACTTTTAATGTTTTTTCTGCAAACTGTTGTTTAAGTCTCCTGAAATTCGGATCGTCATCTGGCGTCATAATAGTTGTTATGAAAAACTCAGGCATTACCATGCCATAATCATCAAGATTCTCATTTATAGAGATCTTCATAGCATCTGAAAGTGTATCTAAATGCTCATCTATTTCTAAAATATTGATATTCTGATCTTTAATAATCCTCGCAAGATTTGCTTTAACTCTATTCATAATTAAAGCTTTAAATTTTCCTGAAGTCAGGCCAGAATCTCCTGCTAATATATCGCCTTGATTTAGATCATTTGTTGTACCAACAACTTTCACCAAAAACTTTCGAGAATCTATCACCCTTAAGTTGAAACTACCGCATGCACCAATCTCAATATGAAGTCCAGATGCCGGATCAAATAATCGAACCTTCGAATCAGTCCCCCACTTGATACCCATCTGTGTAGTCAGATTTACAAAGTATACTTCAGCATGGAAAATACTTTCATTTCCTGTAGCCAGTTTGAACGCATCTTTTATCAATGGAATATTCTGAGTTTCAAGTGTATATCTACCAGAGCCAAAAAGATCTAATGCCTTTCCATCTTTGTAAAAGATTGCTTCTTGAGATTCATGAACTATCAATTGAGAACCCATACTAAAATCTTCAATCGGATGTTTCCACGCAAAAACATTGTTTGGTCCCTCATACTTTATAACGCTTATAATTCCTTCATCCATAATCTTAGACATGTCATACCCTCCATTTATTCTTCATCATTTTTTGATAATTTTTTACGCCAGTTTTTATACTCACCCGTAGTAATTCTTCCATCAGGTGGTTTTTCTGCATCCTTTGGAACAGCCCAATCACGCCCGAATTTAACCGCACCTGGGATTTTTCCCTCTGAACACAGCTTTTGAATTCTCCGTTCTGTAAGTTCCCATTTTACTGATACTTCTTTGATAGTTAAATAATCATTCATACACAATCCTCAAAAAACAAATAAAAAACGCATCAGAATAGAACTTAATAGCCTATGACTGATGCTTACACTGGTTGCAACTGGCTGCCATAACTAAAATCTTAGGCCCTGATAGTTTTGCGTCACACGGTTTCCCATGCTTTGCCAAATTTTGTACTTTTCTTTTATATTTAACACAAATTATTATACCCGTTATAACGAATTTTGTCAAATAATTCCCCCTTTGTGATTTCCCCAAAAAACAAGAAAAACTCAGCCAAATCATATACGATTCAGCTGGGTATTCTTCATGCTTTTGATTTCAAATTGACTTATATGCCGTATATAATTACCTTAATCCACTTATATCACTTCTTCCTCTTAAACATAACCCCTTCAAGTGCTCTCATTGAGTCCTCTACTCCTTCCTTAGTTGCATCGGCATATGTATTAAGAGTAGTACTTATATCTTTATGTCCGAGTATCTCCTGAATTGCTTTTAAGTCATCCGAATTCCTACAAAGTCTTGTTGCAAATGTATGGCGGAGCTGATGTGTAGATATGGCAGGAATCTCTCGATCAGGATACTCCTCATTATGTTCTTTGATAATCTGCTTGATCTGCTCAAGAACATTCGCTTTAGTCATTACAGTATTCTTCTTTGAAAGAAATACAAAATTAGAATATCCACAACATTCAGGCTGAGGACCTCCAATTATATTCTGCTGTTCCAGTTGTAATTCAAGTGCCTTCTTTACTTCTGTAAGCATAGGAATAGTTCTATCACCCGCTGCAGACTTAGTACTCTTCATAAGATTAGTATATTTACCATCAATAGGAAGATAGGCTACAGCTTGTCTTATATATATTTTGTTTTCTTCAAAATTTACATCATCCCACTGTAGCGCCAATGCTTCACCTACTCTGCACCCCGTACCAAGAAGGAATATAATCAAATACCTTACATGAGAGTGCTTCTTCATAGATAATACATAATCTACAAACTCATCCTGTTCTTCCTCTGTTAATGCAGTAACCTTCTTTGGAACCTCACGACTCTCTCCTTTTATCTCAGTGTATACACCCTTTACCGGATTCTTAATAATAATTTCATCATAGACTGCACTATCAAACATGGGTTTTATGATCGTATCTAATCTTTGTAGGGTAGAAATGCTTATCTTTTTATTTCCACTTATAAGGCTCAAATAAAAATCCTTCACATGAGATCGCTTTATATCCGAAATACTCTTTTTTCCAAAAACATCTCGTACATATCTGTTATACATTACAGTCATAGTCCGTAATGTCGTTTGCTGAACTGTTTTTGACTTCTTATCTAAATAGTCATTAGCTATATCATTTAGAGATAGTTTCTGCTTCTCAACATCCAGCCCCTGTTCAAGATTGTTTAACAGCTTTTCTTTTTTCTCTCTTAACTCATCAAGAGTTGTAGCATAAATCGTATGTCTCTTGCCTTCATATGTAGTACGAAAAACATACATTCCATCTGGACGTTCGTATTCTCCTGTCTTTAATATTCTTCTCTTCGAATCCGTTCTTTTCCCTTCTTTAGATTTTGCCATTTTCTCACCTTCTTCCTATAGGGGAACTGGATTAATCATCCAGTTCCCGACACTAACTAGCATCCGTATTTTTCTTCTACATACTCATAAAACTTATCTGCTCTTATACGAACTATACGATCAATCCTGATTAGCGACTTTGACTCCTCTGCTAAAGCCATAATCTTTCCCTTACTCAAATTGGTTTCATTTTTCATCTGATCCACAGTTCTATATATTGCATCATCATTTCTAATAGGTTTATACATATCATGTCTCCCTTCTATACCGGTTCACTTTTGGCTACCTATATTATAACTGCAACCATTTTATTTATCAATTGTAATAAGTTCACAAATGTACACTCTTGTAGTTGAGCTTTTTTTATGCATTTATATGATTTATAGCCCAGTAAACCTTATCTGAAGACAGTAGCCAATGATCACTTCTTTTTATTATTAGACTGATTATCAAAATACTCATAGAACTTATCCGCTCTTATACGAAGCATTCTATCAATACGGATAAGCGCATTAGCTCTTTCAGCTAGTTTTATTAGCTTTTTCCTACAAATATTAGTCTCCTTACTCATCTGAGCTACTGTTCTATAAACCGACTCATCATTTCTAACTGGTGTATTCATTAGTCTTCCTCCTTGATTCCCAACTGCATTAATATAAGTCCATTCAAACAATGAACCTTTTCCTGTGACAGAAAACCTGCTTTAGCTAAAACCTGATCTGTATCGATTGCTGTAAGTTGTTCGGTCAACAGCATAGTATCTTTCCCCAAATATCCATGTATGTCCGAATCCTTGATTATAAGATGTACTGGATTATTCCTTCTCTCCAAATTTGTTGTTCCTGGTATTACATTTATAATCTTGCCATGACCATTTATTCTGTTTGTACTAACTACTACACAAGGTCTTCTGCCTCGTTGTATATGTCCATTACCTGCATTAAACTCAACCCAGATAATATCTCCTCTTCTAATATCCATCATCTACCACCTCTCCGGATTCTGGATTATAAAGTCTAAATCGAAGTTCTCCTTCATCAACCGTAATAAATCTGTGCCCAGCCTCTATTACCTTGCCAACTTTTGCATATGCATCAGCAACTCCTCTGGAGATTGACATTGCATTTGCAACAAGTACAGCATCAGCTTTTCCTGAATCCAATTTATTAATCACTCTGTTTAATATCTTATTTGTCTCTATTGCTCCAAAGCAGCCCCTTCTTACTATTTTCATAGGGATAAGAGAATGCTTCTTGGCATATGAGTTTATATATCTGAGCTGTCTGTCTTCCTTTCGTTTAGCCTTATCCCAGTCATCCGTCTCCGTACTTGAAAGGATTACTATACATTTGACCGGCTCCACCTTCTTATATTTTCTACGCATATCATCCCTCCTCAGCTGTCGTGTTATCCAGAGATTCAATCATCTTTTCAATACCATCAAAGATCATATCCCTATTAACATTTTCGAGACTGTATATCTTTGTAGCCACCTTTTTTAATCTACTATTTTTATCTTCTCCCAACGCAAGAAGTGTATTTGCATCAGCATCAAAAAGTACCATCAGTTTAAATAGCACATCTATACTCATCTTATCTATTCCCTGTTCGATTTTTGCATAATGGCTTGAAGTAATACCAATCTTTTCCGCAACCTCTAATTGTGTCATTGATCTATCCAAACGCACTTCTTGTAAACAGATTCCAACTCTCATCTGATCATATTTCATCATCGTCACCGTCCTTTTCTGACTCTTCCAATTCTCTTAAATACTCCCACGCTTCTTCCTCAGTTGGAAAACGTGGGATTCCCTTTGCCGGTTCGCTGCTAGCGAAGATTACAACCTCCGCTGGCATAACGACCGGACATAAGCCTTTCGTTTTCATTCCAAATTCCTAATATGGAAAAATCGGATTAAAATCATTATCCTTCAGAAGCACCTTTATTCCTCTGCGGTGCGCTTCATCAAGAAAGAAAAACTGCGGGATTTTGAACTGGTTATATTCTTCAAGACGGTTCATTATGATGTAATCAATGACACCTGATTCCATCCAGGCCTTAAGCTTATTAACTCCTTCTTTTTCATTTACAATGAACTCCTGGATCATGATATCCCTATCATCAGCAGCCTGGATCAGTTCATCTACTACTCTTTCCTCAATCTCAGGTGACTTATTACATCTGACAAATATGACACCTCTCTTCTTTAGATCATCATGGACGATATTGCCGGTGTTCTTTCTTCCTGATGGTGGAACTGAACCCTTTTTTATTGAAGACATTTCCGGTATAGGCTTAACATCTTCATGTCCCAGATTAAATGTTTCATCAACCTGATCATCTACAACTCTATCTGTTTTGATATTCTTCCTATCAGTTGATCTTCTCATTACCGGTTTCTTTACTACATTCACCTTCTTTATCTCTGGATCTTTTTCAGTATCCTTACCTCTGATCTCCAGGCACTCAGGTATTACATCCTGAAAATAGTCATTTAACTCTCTGACATCCACTCCATGATTAGCCATTATTATGATCATTTCCGGCGTCACCTTTTCAGGATCCTTTTCAGCTACAATCTTCATGGCTGAAATATTGAAATTATTGACTATCTCCATCAGTGCATCCATGTTGTGATTCATTTCTGAAACTGTTCTTAAAACATTAATATCTTCTTTTGTATACATTGCTTCGCTCCTTTTAATTATTTGTTAGATTTGTTTGTAGGTTCGAAGCGTGCACGCTCTCAAAACAGCCCGTTTGCAACCGGTGTTCTGTGCTGTTTTCTATGGTTAAATCATACGACAAAGAAACTCGGATTTTTATGACGGTGTAAGCAAGTTTTGGGTCAAAAATTTCTTTTGAAGCAATTTTTGATATATTCTTTCCGAAAAGCATAAAAAGAACGCCTTAAGCTGTTACACTTAAGACGCTCATTATAATTTTCATAATATATCATTCTTCGAAATACATATAATCTAACTCGGATTTGTGTTTCAGATATATCTCCTTAGTTATCACCAACTGTTCATCATCTTCATATAGTTTTTCGTCATTATCTAAACAAAACTCTAAGTAACCAAGTTTTAATCTTGTATACTTCTGTGTAAGACTGTCCAATTTGCAGAAGAACGGATAAGCAAATCCAAAATAATCGTCATTGCAAAGACAAATTCGGTTATCTTTATCAACTTCATATTCATCAGGGACATACATATCTCCAAGAATTCCCATCAATTCAAATAAAACTGGAATATCCGGATTATCTATCCCCCTCGCTTTCTCTACATATTCTTCTGAAGTTAATCCAGGAGGTAGACTCGTAATTTCACATAGAATTAGCTGGCAGACGGTTATATAGCCACATTTAGATTCTTCTGTGTTTTTATCGATTCCTTCTACTCTATAGTAAATCGTCTCCATTGGATAATCTTCATCAAATGATTCAAAGTCATCGTAATAAATAGGTTTTAATCCTAGTTCATCTATAATACTATCATATCTTGCCTGCTCTTTTTCCTTTATATCCTTCGAAGAATCATTCATTGTATGATGAATAACGTCAGCATCCTTAAGAAGCTCATCCATAGAACCATCCACTGTCAGCTTATCATCATGATGATATATAGCCGAACAGATAATTTCAGTTTCACACTCATCAGTAATCTTAAGCTCATTTAGAATTTCTCGAGCAAGCTCTGCACCCTTATGAGCATGATCATCGTAAGAGCCCGACTTATATGCGTACAGGTCATGAAGCATAGCAGCCATTGCCGCAAGTTCCTCATTTAGACCACGTGCCTTAGCAAGCATAGTAGCTGCAAGTGATACTCCATACAGGTGAGCCACTGCACTGATGCGTTCATCCGGATCCTCCATTTTATTAAGTTCATTATTTACATATTTTCTAAGTTCTTTTAATCGCCCCATGATGTACTCCTAATACTAAAATTATTTATACAATTTACTATTCTCTTATACTCGCTTATTCCAAGTATTTATTGCATTCTTACAACTATCATTATTATTGCTTTAGTATAATACATAAAGTCATCATTTTCATAGCATAAAAATGAATTAATAGAAAAAGCACCACAAGCCTTGACTCATGGTGCTCCATTGATTTTTATTATTTATTTTGCGACCTCATCCACTATAACATTTCCTGTCGGATAATAGATTATATGTCTCAGACCATCCTCATCATCGAATAGAATCCTATCATTATCATACTCAATATCGAATTTACCCTCATATTTCGCAATGACATCACCCTCAACATCATATACTGTGATGCACCGTTCAATACCTCCACCAAAGTTGCTCTGCTGAGTTTTAATAGCACGCTTTCCTGCTTCAGTTCCTGTATAATACCATACTCCTATAGACCAGGCTGCTGCCACGATAATGAATCCAACAATTACGCTTGGTATTCTTGCTTTCTTATACTGGTAACAAAGAAGTGCCACTACTGAAATAACCACAAGCGTCAGTAAAGATAATCCTACAATTGCACCTACTGTCATACTTACTCACCTCTATCAAGCTTCTTAGCCTTAGCATACTTGCATGCACATCCAAGTGTCATTCCAATGTAAAAGAGTGCCAAATCTCCAGTAAAATATGGACTGAATGTATTTACATGAGCATATTCATTAAGCGAATAAAGATTCATTGCCGTAATAAATACCCAGATTGCTGCTGTAATTGCGTTTAATATCATTGATAACTTAGGATTATCATCCTTAAAAATTGCTTGAAGCTTTGATTCTTTCTTATTTGTATCCTTAACTGTATTAGCCATTGTCGTATCCTCTCTTTCACTTTATCCTTCTATATTATTAAGCTATTACTGTATTCTTATCTGCTGATTTTTCAGCTTTTTTCTTTTTACCAAGTGCAAATATTCCACCTGCAATACTGCATCCACAACCTGAAACTGTGAGTGCAACTATAATGCTTCTCAGTGTCCAGTCACTCATAAGTGGTGTGATGATCATAAGCTCCCAGATAACACCTACTGCAAAACCGATAACTGCTCCTTTAACTATCTCCATCTTGTTTTCTTTCTTATTTGTATTCTCCATTTTTATATCCTCATCTTTCGTTTATTTCTTGCGATTTGTCCGCTCTCATTTAACTTATGTCTGGATAATACAACAGCCTAAGAATACATATACAAAATCTGTTGTAAATGGAAATTAAGATGTCGCGAATGGTATTTTCTTTTTTCATAAAGATACTTTTATCAAATCAAGTATCAGTCTCTTCACCATTCCCTTCTTACAGAAAGGGACCTGAGCAAATGCCATTGAAATCTCATTATCTACAACGGTTTCACCATTTATCAGATAATCTATCGACACTTCAAAATAAGCTGCAATGTCTACTACATAATCAATAGAGATAGTCTGTTTTCCAGTTTCTATCTTACATATGACACTACTTTCAGTTTTAAACACTGCTGCCAGTTGTTCCTGTGTCATCTTTCTCTGTTTTCTCAAATCTCTAATTCTCTCTCCCGTCTTTTTTGCATCGTACATAACCGTACCTCCTGAAATTTGTATTTCAGGGATGTTGACTGGCCAGTCATTTTTTACCGGTAAAGTTATCCACTGATGTACCAGCCCAAGCATCTTGGACGGATAAATCAAGAGATAATTTATTTAATAAACAACAATAAAAAAAACGAAGTTACCTACTTAGCCTATTGGCTGAAATAGATAACTCCGATTTTCAGTTCCACGATTGATTACGGGACTATTTACGGTAGTTTCTAAATTATTGATTTGATGCTCTCTTTATAGCTTCATTAACTTGATATTTCATATCCTCCCAAGATATTGTCTCGAATTTATTCTTATCTGTCTTAACCTCAAGTTTCACCTCATCATTAGTTATTATAACATCGCAGAATCGAGGTGGAATCGGCTTGTCACTTCTTAAATTTCGAATTGCCTGTCTCAACATCATCACCTCCTTTAAAACTGTTTCAACCATTCAAGGAAGTCTTCTGTTGTTACAAGTCCATGAACCAAATTATTTCTCCACTCACGAACTTCATTTAATAGCCGAGAAAACTTTTCAGCAACCTCCTTATTTTCCGGATGCCTCTTAATTGTCATTTTATATCGCATATATACTTTGCGATACTCCCTTGTCGCCACATCATTTTTCTCTTTATTAGCTCTAGTCACCTGAGCCCCAACATCCTTACACGTCTTATCTATATTGTCTCTTATAGGATAAGAACAATAAATCGCATCCGATCTTCCTTCTGGAACAAAATAATTACCACAGTTTTTACATTTCACTATCTGAATCTCTTTGTTAATGCAATGAGCTAAATCAAATATCAAAAGAGAAAATGACGACTTTATTGTATATAAATTAAGGAAGCCTCGATCCGTAAGTATCAATCTATAATCAATATGTTGCATATCCATATGATTTCCGTACATAGAAGCGAAAACTTCTATACCTTTTCTATGTTCGTCATCATCTATTTCATCACTTTCCATTATACGTGTGAACATCTCCTTAGTAACAATATAATTATCTGCAAACGCATAATACGAAGTTAAAAGGATTTGAAGTACAGTATTTCCTCCTGGCCCATCTAATTCTGTTCCATCAAAAATGAATTTTCTCACAATATCATAATTATTCTCCAATAATTCTAAATATTCTTCTACTCTATTCTCTCTTATTGCGTTAAACCAATCAGCTGAACTATTCATAAATTCCAAAGCTATCATTGTACTTATAACTGGAGGAAATTTTCTATTTATTAATTCATGGAATTTCAGAAATGTTTTAGAGAAATTTTCAGCAGTCCCCTCTTCATCTAATCCTTCACACGACATTATTATTGGCTTAATATCAGACGGAACCAAACGCATATACTCACAAATAAGTCCTCCAATTGGATAGTAATCCTCACTCTGTGCCATAACCAACTGATATTTATCCCCTTCAAATATTATGTTCAAGCCAAAATCAATGTTTAACTCATTTTCTCTTGTTATCACTTTAACTCACTCCGTTCTTTTTATTTCTTGTTAACAATCACTCTAGTTGATTTCCTATTGTTAACACTTTAACATCAAACGCCTTTTTTGTCAACAATTATTATTTGTTTTTATTATTGTTAACATGCTATTTAAAATGATATATCAACTTTTTTATATGGATACATTTATTAGATCTATAATCAGTTTCTTCACCAATCCTTTCTTACAATATGGAACCTTAGCAAAAGCTGTAGTTATCTCGTTATCTATAACATTCTCGCCATTTATCAGGTAATCTATCGAAACTTCAAAATAAGAAGCAATGTCTACTACATAATCAATAGAGATAGTCTGTTTTCCAGTTTCTATCTTACATATTACACTACTTTCAGTTTTAAACACTGCTGCCAGTTGTTCCTGGGTCATCTTTTTCTGTTTTCTTAAATCTCTAATTCTCTCTCCCATCTTTTTTGAATCGTACATAACCGTACCTCCTGAAATTTGTATTTCAGGGATGATGACTGGCCAGTCATTTTTTACCGGTAAAGTTATCCACTGATGTATCAGCCCAAGAATCTTGGACGGATAAATCAATCGACAACAAAAAAGGACGCAAAGGAATCAAAACCACGCCTGTGGTAATGAGTTCCCTGCGTCCTTATGGTCCACACCAGAATCAGTCGGAACCTCTGATTCATTTTGATGTGCCACTTATCAGGTGAGCCTTATTAATTTGTATATATTCAGATTCCCTTAAATCAGAGAATCTTATAGTCATATTTTCTTTACTATCTTGTTATTCACAATCACAGATCCTTGTCTGATGACTGCCTCTGTATATTTCATCAGCATTATAACCCTCTTGCACCTGGAGCACTTAAGACATACTCCATTCAGAGCACATGCTGTATCATCGTTCTGGACCATATAGTCCATCAATTTCATGTTACACTTGCTGCATCTAAGTTCAATAGTATCTGTAGAATTATCTACTTTAAAACCAACCTTATTCATTCGAAACACTCCTTCTCAATACAATCTTTAAAATGTACTTTTCGAAGGAAAGGGAAATGTCACCTTCTCCAAGTAATGCTGTCAGAGAATCATAGACCAGATTATCGATTATCCGGCATCTTAGCATCTATCACATCAGTATGTCGTGTAATAACCTACTAAGAATATGAACCAGAGGCATCACTAGTTCACCTATATCAACCCTATACAGATTTATGGATTTAATGGAGTGCTGAGCGTTATATAACTCAAGCACTTTCAATCATTTCCTCACGTTTCTGTTTACCTTCAACAAACCATCTATGATTATCACCGTAATACAGATGACTCTCATAGCCTTCTACATAAATGGTATACCTTATTCCTGTTGCTCCAGCGATAAGACTTGCTGCGCGCCTAACATCAGTAATCTTCTCTATCTCATAAGTCTTATCATCATTCCAATGAATTGCTTTGGGAATCAGGCTACCATCCTTTGTAAATTCAACATTTACATCTACATAGATCTTATAAGGGCTTTCTTCAATCATTCGCATCCTCTCCTTTTCAATATTTTCCTTAATAAAATCTACTTAAAAGCGCTTTTAGTAATTAGCAGTAATCATTTACTGTAGGACTATTATAATTCTAATATTCGCAGATTTCAAGTGCAACATTGTTCCCTAATTCCAGCATTTTAAGATTTTTCTTGTCTTTTAGCACGAGATGTTGTATAGTCATATACAGGTGATCGACACATCTTGTGAATGATATATAATAAAAAATTAGGTGGTGATTCAATGGTAACGATAGGAGAAACTTTAGGTAAATACAGAAGAGCTGCTGGATTATCTCAGAAAGAAGCAGCCGAAAAGCTTTCAGCTCTTGATCAGGAAATATCTAATAAAAGCATATCCGCATGGGAAAAGAGCACTTCATCCCCAAGCCCAAAGCAGTTCCTTTTATTATGTAAGATATATGGAATAACAGATATATACTCAGTATTTATCGAACCGAATCCAGATAATCCATTTTCTATTCTGACTCCTGAAGGAAAAGAAAAGGCATTGGATTATATAAATATACTTGGAATGACAGATAAGTATCATATACAAACTGAAGAAACAAATAAGGTAATAAGCTTTCCCAGAAGAAAGCTTCCACTCTATCTTCTACCTGCATCTGCCGGATCTGGTGAATTTCTTGACGGCGATGAATATGAACTTGAAGAGGTTGGAAGTGAAGTTCCAGAAAAGGCTCATTTCGGTATAAGACTTAATGGAGATTCTATGGAACCAAGATATCTGAATGGACAGATAGTATGGGTAGAACGTACAACCGAACTGCTCGACGGAGATATCGGTATCTTCTATCTTGATGGCAATGCGTACTGTAAGAGACTCCATAAAGAACCTGACTATGTCGAACTAATCTCTTTAAATCCAAAATATGATCCTATCCCTATCACTGAGGCAAATGATTTCCGTGTGTACGGAAGAGTCGTGTCCTGATTAAGGGACATCTACCTCTTTATAATTAGAATTGTCAGATATACAAAAAAGCATTTATATAGTCTAGAAATAGTAAATCTCAGCTGACAATTCGAAACAGGAGGTATGCTTATGGATAATATCACTTCAAATCTTAGGACTGTAAGAACAGAGAAAAACATAAGTCAGAAGGAACTGTCTGCCAAAACTGGAATAAGTGTACGCTGCATTAAGTACTACGAAGCACTTACTCGACTCCCATCACTTATTAATGCATACAGGCTCTCTGAAACACTGGATACTCCAATAACAGAATTATTTCCCTATAATGACGAAACCGCATAGATACGATGCAAAATTGATACAACGCTTAGATATAATTACAGCGTCAAAAGGTAATAATATATGAGATTATTTATAGCAATAGAACTGGAACCGAATATCAAGAATGCCCTCCTGGAAATACAAGGCAATATGAAAAAAACCGGTGTTACCGGTAACTATACCGCTATAGATAATACTCACATTACTCTTGCATTTATTGGTGATTATCCAGATCCTGATTATGTACTTCAGGCGATGGAGAATGTCAGTTTCAAGCCGTTCAACATCTCCCTTAAGGGATTTGGAAACTTCGGAGACTTATGGTGGGCTGGTCTTGATAATTCAGAAGAACTGAGAACTGTAGTCAGATCACTCCGCCATAATCTTTCCAATGCAGAGATTCCATATGATAGAAAGAAATTCTCTCCACACATTACACTTATTCGTAAAGCTGTATGTCGTAAGGGAATGCCTGGCATATCAATACCTCACAAGTCCATGACGGTTAATAAGATAACACTCTACCGTTCTGACAGAGGAAAACATGGAATGATCTATACCGAACTTGGAAGTGTATAATACAAAACACGCTAAATCTCAAAATATAAACGAGGTTTAGCGTGTTATTCTTTCTGTTTATTCTTTATCATATTGTCCACTATGCTGTCCTCCCAATAATTTCATCAATAGGAACTTCGAGGATTACAGACAGAGCATACATATTTTCAAGTGTCGGCAGTACTTCTCCCCTGAACCACTTATAGATTGAGTTTGGGTTGTTCATTCCAAGATAAACACGTAGCTCGTCAACGGTAATTCCTCTTTCTCTTCTAAGTTCATTGATCCTTGCGCCAGTACTTCTCAGATCAATGACCGGATACTCTACCATTTTTCCATTTTACCTCCCTTCTTTAGAATTAGTGGATGTAAAGGGATTCGAACCCTCGACCTTCGGTTTAAGAGACCGCTACTCTGACCAACTGAGTTACACATCCAAAAGCACCCGTGGTAGGACTCGAACCTACAACCTTCTCCTTAACAGGGAGCCGAACTACCATTGTTCTACACGGATATAGTGAGTGTAGAGGGATTTGAACCCTCGACCTACGGGTTAAAGGCCCGTTGCTCTGCCAACTAAGCTACACACTCATATTGCAGAAATGAGACTCGAACTCATGACCTTTTCCGTATGAAGGAACTGCTCTCACCAACTGAGCTACTCTGCATTATTATAGGAAAGGGGAGATTCGAACTCCCGACACACGGCTTATAAGGCCGCCGCTCTCACCTGCTGAGCTACTTTCCTTTGGACAGCCGACCTTGGATTCGAACCAAGAACCTCTGAGTCAGAGTCAGATGTGTTACCATTACACCAATCGGCTATACTAGCAGTACGGGAATTGAACCCGTATTACAGGAGTCAAAGTCCCGTGTCTTACCATTAGACGAACTGCCAAGTGGGAAGAACAGGACTCGAACCTGTACCGCATGGAGCTTCAACCCATCGCTCTACCATTGGAGCTATCTTCCCAAAATATGCATAAAAATAACCGCCTGCCTTATTAGACAAGCGGTGTGCATACATTAATATATCTGCATTTAAAATCAGACAAACTTTTCTCTACACATACTCTCTAATAAGGACATCAAAACTAGTCCAGATTTCTTATTATTAAAGAACTGAACGTTTTTCTGCATCTTATTAAATTGTATGTTTCTAAGAGCGTACATTGTATTCCTTACCTTTCATAATTTAGTCTTTGAAGGTTACTTATTTCCTTCGTCTCTCATAATCTAACACTTTATCTGGATATATGCAAGTAACCTTGTGGGTTAAATAATAATCGATATATTATTTAATCTTCATCCGACTCTCCCCACACAATCTCAGTATTATATTTCTCTTTTATAAAATCACAAATAGTAGATAGATATTCTAAATACACCTGATAATGAACATCAGGTCCAGGATGGATGTCCCATGCCGAATCACTTCGATCATTATCATACACTATTTTTTCAAGATTCCTTATTTCCTCTATTAGTGAATCTCTCTCATTAATCAATTGCTCAAAAGAGTCGTTTTTATGTTCATCAATATAAGAATTAGGACTTATCATCATGGCTAACCACCTCCTATATCTTAGGATACTTTTCAATTCCTAATGAATATCTTACTTCAGCTTTGAGTTCTTCCTCAGAAAGGTTATATGGGAAGGGCTCTGCATCCTCGAATATTGTATCTACAGAATCTCCGAACGAAAAAACTATAAAAGGTCGATCCGGCTGAAAGTGATTCTCCAGCCAAAAATACTCATCTTTGAATTTAAAAATTTTCATTTCTAAAGTTTCACTAACCGGATCTTTATCACCTGATATAGTTGTAAACTTCTGCAGTTTAGAACAAATATATTTAGCTCCAAGAGACTGAGCATAATTCTGTACAAATTCAATAGCCTTATTATATTCTTCCTCTGCATGATTTGTATATGGCCACATAATAGCTCCTTAGTTCTGAATCCTTGACTTCATATTTTCTACAACGTCCCATATCTTATCTTCTAGGATAAATGAATCACCAAAAGCATTTAATACGATCCCCACAGGCTTCTTTTCGTTATTTCGCGCCAGTGGTATCACTTCTAGCATATGCTTCTGGACTTTTGAAAAATGATCCCCGTATTCTCCCATAGCTTCTTCATTAGAAAAAATCGGGAAGAAATACTCGTCACCATTTTTAAGAATATCAGGTACAAGACGAGTTTCATCGTGAGCAGTAAATTCCAATCCCTTCAACTTAGTCAGATCATCTCCTGCACTTTTAATCATTTCCTGAAATCTAGCATTATCCGCATCACTCATAATAGCATTGCATGGTACCCACACATAGCTATCTCTGAGAATCTCTAATATATCCAGGAAATTCGGTTCATTTCGATCTGCATTAAACTTTGCTACAGCAGCTTCAAGCATACTTCCATCTTCTAGATCTTCAGCCGTAATCTTAGCGCTTGGATTCATATCTGAAATGCAAATAAACCTCTCATCCTCAGTTTTCTGAACAAAGAAAGCAACGGTTTCACCATTATGATATCCAAAGTCCTGATTTGGCTCGTTAAGAAGTGTACCAATAAAATAATGATCACCAAGTCCTGTTATTCTGACCCAGCACCCTTCAGGTTCTAAGTCTTCTTTATAAAGAAAAACCATAATATCGTCCGGATAATGCTCATGACGACACGAATCCAAGAATGGCATTTCTCTTGTCTTTTCAACCTGCTCATTAGCATCGTAGTTATGGAGTATATCTATTCGATCAGCATAGCGATCTGAAAGCTTACCATCCTCATCATCAAAGTATAAAAAATCGTCATCAGGATCAATTGCACCAACCCTAATAAAAGACCTTATCTCTTTAGATGGTTCTTCAAAACTTGCTTTATCTCCTTCGACATGAGCCGCAGCAATAACTTCAAGCGTAAGTCCAGCCTCTTTATCTATATATCCATATACAAGAATTCCATTTGCCGTTTCAGCTCCAGGGAAGCCTTCTATAGATTGTATTGTTTTTTCTGTAAGAGGAATAACACAAAAATTATGATAAAAACCTCTAAACCCCGTTTCGTTATAGTTCATATTTACCCCCTTTACCTCATCAGTTTTTCAAATACCATTGTAGCCTGAATCTTATCTCCACCCATAAATCCTTTAGAACCTGAGGAAGTTGTAGAGATTGTATGTAATCTGTATCCCTTTCTTGCCTGCTCATTGATGACTCTTTGAAGATTCGAAAGACTTGACACTCCTGATCCTGTACCAATAAATTTTTCAGTTAAAACAACCTGTACAACTACATAGATATCATCATTACTACCTACTCCCTGTCCTTTTCCTGCATCAAAACCAAATCCAGCCATAGTAACTACCTCCTTAAAATAGAATTTCATTATCTTATAGTTTTAATCAACTATGTTATAAGTATCTATCTTAAGGATAAAGCTTTAGATGTCCCTTATTCAGTACAGCTCGATTTTGGTTTTTCCTTATCATTCAGGAATCACATGATATTATGTAATACCTTCCATGATAATCGTCATAAATAAGTCTTGTGATATCTCATTTATAGAATATGTGCAACCAGACAAATACCTTATCATGGTTGCACATACTAATATCACATTCATTAATCTATACGAAAAGTGTTAGATATACTTCTCGGCAAATGCCTTCAGCTCATCATCTGACTTATCACCATTAAGAATATCACCATTTATAACCTCTGCTCCTGGAGCACTTGGTGCAAGCTCCTCAGCTGATTTACCAAGGGATGTAGAACCACCGGATGTAGCAAATAGAATTATCTTCTTACCAGCCAAATCATAGCTCTCAACAAATGTATTTATGATGGTTGGGCACACATACCACCATACAGGAAATCCAATAAATATAGTGTCATACTGTCCTATATCCTCTACTGGTTCACTTCCTATAGCTGGTCTGCTAGATTTGTCCTGCATCTCAACAGAACTACGTGAACTCTTATCCTTCCAATCGAGATGTGCATTCGTATATGGAACTTCCGGTACTATTTCATAGATATCCGCACCTATAACCTTTGCAAGTTTAGTTGCAACAACACCTGTTGTTCCTGTTGCTGAAAAATATGCTACTAATATTTTAGACATAAACACTTTCTCCTTTACATCAAAGTATTCTCATCATTCCATCTATTTGAAATATCTGCTTCAAATTTCTTTATCTCATCAAACATACCATCTAATTGTTTCATGATAATTTCAGCAGTGTCATCATCCGTATTCTTATATACAGGCGATTTAAAATATAACTTATATCCCTTTGTAAGATCACCTAGATTAAGCAATTCAGCTAGATGCATGAACGCGACTTTCATATCATTACTAAGATTTCTACAATAGAAATAAAGCTGTATAAACATTTCCCCTTTTTTATTTGCTATCTCATAAAAATAGAAATTTGATGTTTTCCAAGGACTTAGTTTCTCAGTAGATATCGGAATTATCGAATCAAGAAATGGAGTTGTAAATCTCACCAAACTTCCTTGACTATTCTTCGGATCAAAACCAATATTTGATATACTCTTATTTTTTTCACACCATTCCTTTTCTACTTTAATACGATCCAAATCATTTTCTTTTGACGAATTAGGCCGTGCACTATAAACAAAGTCCTCTTCAACATCAAGATTATGTTTTTTCAACAATTCTCTGATAAAGCTTATACAGTCAAACGCCGAATACCCAGTACTAATATAAATATCACAATCCTTTTTTAACTTAATTGGATTTCGAACAGCAGAATCGTCATAAGAAAACACAGGGTTCATCCAAGAAGGGAATACCTCTTTTGAACTGGCCATCTGTTCAATAACACTACTATCAAGCTCATATAATTTCTGAGCAACAGACCTCACCATAACTGCAAAGCTATCAACGTTAACTCTTTCACCCAACAACTCATAGTAATTTACATATTTGTACGTAGCATTACTAGAATCAGCTGCTGTATATAATGAATACCTAGGATCTTTGAATTCGATTTTTTCAGCAGGTTGTTCAATAGGAAACAATTTTATTATAAGTGAAGATAAACGATTTGCTCTTGCCTCAATTGTTTCTGCATTCCAATAGTCTTTATCCTTAACATCACTATACAGAACAACAACATGTGTCACCTCATCAGATAAAAGGTCTTTCTTATCTAAAAATGGTTTATCTCCAAGCTCGCTGTTATAGCCAGTTAATGTAAGATTTCCAAGTGTATGTAAATAACGTTCTCTAACTGTCTCCCAGTCATCACCAAGCATCTTCTGCCATGCCGATGATAAATTCTTATTCTGTGGCATAATATGCTCTATTGTCAGATTATCTGTTACTACACTTTCTTTACCTTGGTTTTCTATTGTAGCTAAAAGATATTTACATAGCGCATTTTTACGGTAAAGATTTTTTTCTTTCAATGCAGTTTCAAAATATTCATCATTTGGAATTGCATCCTTAGATGTAACTTGAAGCATAAACGAAACTATCGCATCATAATAATGTTCCTTATTCTCTACTCTACTAAAAACACGGCTATATAACGTCTTATAAAAACCTCTCAATGAGTTGGAACCTATTTCGCAAATTAATCTTCGAATATTATAACTGAGTAACAGTCTAAGCACCTTCCCAAGTTCACTCTGATCAATAATACCATTCTCGTAGTCATCAAAAATATCAAAAAGGAATAGATAGACTGTCGTCTGATTCAATCTCCGCAAACCTGAAAGTGATGCATTTATATCATCGCTTAAATTTTTATCGCCATAATAAAATGTATGATAATACTTAGCATAATGTAGTATCTCTTGAAGCATCGACTCATTAGTATATAGCCCTTCTCTATACACTTGTTTAAAATCAGAATAAGCATTACTTTCTTTTGTAAAGCCATCTAATTTCAAATTAAGGTAATCTAAGAAATAACTTTCTAGACGATCTTTTGAAAGAAGTTCCTGAGTAGGGAGCCAGTAGTCTTCATATAATCTGTCTTGATCATCATCTGTCATAAGAACATAATTTCTAATCAAATCTGCCAAACCAAGCTTAATACCGGTAGAATTAATTCTTTCAAATATCTCCTGTGCATCATCATCTTGATCCAAACGAATATCTGCGCAAATCAGATTATCCATTCCATCATGAATCATCATTACCGAATTATCAGCGTCTTCTTTTAGAAATTCCTGTATTAATTTTTTAAACAACATATAATTATGATAGATAATCCCATTTTTGCTTTTATTCATACTATCTATCTGACCAGACATCAATAATTGAAGCTGATCATTATCTGTCTTAACAGGTTTAAGTTTTAACTTGCTTTTTTCATCAAGATTATATCTATTAAACTTATCCTCATTATACAGATACTTTTCCAAGGACTCTTTGTCAGCAGAATCCTCAGCACAATCAGCAAGTGCTTTTAGTAAAATGTATAGAGTCGTAAATCTTTGCTGTCCATCAATGATAATATAATAATCAATATGATTCTTTGAATTAAGCGGTGCATAAACAAACGAACCACAAAAATGAGGTCTATCTTTCTTATAAGCTAACACAATATCTTCAAACAATTTTTCACACTGTTCAGATGTCCAGGCATAATCACGCTGATATACCGGTATACAGTATTGTTTTTTATTTGGCTGAATATAATCATTCAGTATTCTTCCGCTATCAATCCTCATATTAGTTCACCCTCATATTGTAAATCATATAGATTATAACAACTTACTGTTCAAATCTCCTATAGTACAAATATAAAACCTCAAATTTCCAAGTTTAATATAGTGCCCAATTATTCTGGTAACAACTTCTCTATATTTCTCTTCAATATCGAAAAACACTATATTTCTAAAATTATAAACACTTCACAAGCTCACTTATTCCACCAAAACAACTGATATAAGCACTTTTCCTTGCTCTGGTAAGCGCAACATACAGCAGGCATTTCTCGCCTGTACGGAACTCCTCGAGTGAGATATCATCCTCATAATCAGCCTTACTTCCGAAAGGAAGAACCTTCTTGTTCACGGCAGCGACAAACATATAATCAAATTCAAGTCCCTTAACACGATGCATAGTAGCGACGCGAACGCCATTCATGCTTCTGTCGTCTATCTTATTTGCCTTGATTTCATATGAGCGAATTCCTTCTTTCTGCAGACCGGCAATATACCCATCAAGTAGTTTATGAGTTCTTGCAACAATACAAATATTTTTTTGATCAACACCTTGCAACTCAAGGGAATGAATCTTATCAACAATGTACTTCAATTCCTCTTCTGGAGTTGCACATTCCTTAATCTCAGGCTTCTGTCCGTGAGTAAGGGACTGCACTCCCTTTCCATTATCATAATCCTCGTCAAGGTCATCAAATGATACACCGTTAAGAAGTGCAAACGCGAACTTCCGGATTTCCTCTGTTGTCCTATAGTTAATGCGCAGATAGCTGCTTCTTCCCCTAACATTGACTCCGCATTTGGTTAACACGGCTTTATTCCTGTAAATTCTCTGGTGGGAGTCGCCCACAATAAAAATATCATTCTCATGTTCCTCTCCGGCAAGAGCTCGAAGAAGTCTGTACGCACTCGGACTTAAGTCCTGTCCCTCGTCAACAATGATGCTTGCATACATGCCGTCCGGGTATTTCTTTTCGAAAATCTTTCTGCATTCATACATTGCAGTCTCCGTATCACGGATCTGCTTTTCATTCATGATATTCTGATATTCGGAAAAGACCTCCCATATCTTCATTTTTTTCTTGCGGTCAAGTCTGACACCTCTGCCTAATCTCGGTGCCTTCGCATAATCTCCGAGAGAGTAGGCTTCCTGTGCCTGCACAACCTTTAGCCATTCATCCTTATAGAAAGATGGAAGAAAGCTTAAATCTCCAGCAGCATAAGCGATTGCTGAGTCCCAGACTTTGTCGAGTTCTGAGTCATAGATAATATTATACTCATAACCTTGGCCATTCAAAAAAGTGGTAACCCAAGCATCCAGATTAATAACTTCAATCCTACGCATTTCCTCGACGGTGCATATCTTTCTGAGATTGACCTTAATATCTTCAGCAAGGTTTTTGGTATATGTCGTAAACAGTACCTTTTGCCCATCCTGAAGTTCAGAAGCAAGCTTTTTAGCACGGTGCATGGCAACAACTGTCTTGCCTGTACCTGCACCTCCAAGCGTTCTCGCCGGACCAGAAAAGTTTTTATTAACAATTTTCCTCTGTGTGGGATGAAGGAAGATTCTCCATTTTTCCAGCGGTTCGCTCATGATTTCTTCAAGCTCTTCCTCACCCTCAACAATGACAAAGGTCTTTTTGCTGGCATCAGTCTGAAGTGCTGTAACATAATCGTCATCATCAATCGGTGCATTGTCCTGTTCAGAATAAAGGGTATCAAGAACTTCTTCTACGTCAAAACCATTTCCAATCCACTCGAGACCCTCATACGCATCTTCAGGGATTGTGGATTTCAGGTTGTAAAAGTCCTGCAGGGTAGCAATACTTTTTACAAATGAAAACTGTTCCTCCGGAACACCTATCCTTGTCAGAACATCATCAGACAGCTTCGCAAAAATACCGAGCTCAGTTTCCTGTTCAACCATAACCTTCTGCACATCAAAAATCTGCACGCTGCCATTAGTTTTATTAATAGAGCATTTCTTGTTTTTAGCCCACGCATATGCTTCATCATGATGGTCAACCCAAAGAAGCATATATACACCGGATTCCTGAACCTTGACGACAATGCCTCTGTAAGTGTTATCTATTCTGACAGAACAAATATTTTTATCAATTCCACCTTCAATCTTCTCAAAGTTGATTCCCGGAGATGTCGGGTCATTTCTGAATTTGTTGATAAAAGCAGTAACCTTCTTTTGCTGCGCTCCGGGAAGGGCGGCAAATGAAGTAAAAAAATCTGTTGATATTGCTAGTAAAGGTTTATTATTCATTTGTTCATCCTCCAAATGTGTTTATAGTTACTTCCTCGGTTGAATACAGAACCTTCCAGCCGTCAGCCTTAAAGGTACCTGCATATTCTTCCTGTTCCGGCATAAGCCATACAATCTTTTTATCTTCCCATGCCATTTCCGCTTCAGCCTTGCCTTCATATTCGAATCCGACAGTGGATGGTGCGGGAATTCCGTTCTTTTTCATCTCTGTCGCACATGTCCTTGCCACATCATCTAAAAACTCATCCATTTTCGCATCCCATCCCACATCAACAACTATTGACGGAGCTGAGGTGATCACATCGGCATCATCTGAGGATTCAATACTTCCGAGAATGGTGTAGATAGCATTCGACATTCCTACGCAGGAAAGGAAGTAGGCAGTCTCATTAAACTGCATAACATTGACAAACTGCCAGAAGCCGTTCAAATCCGCCTCATATTTTTCAGTTCTTGTGTTCGTATCATCATTGATAATAACACCTACCTTAACCGGTGGATTACCACCTCCTGCCATCAGATCAGATGTTGACACTTCTGCATAAACCTCGACGTTTCCTAAATCCTTTCTCGGAAGCCACTTTCCTGTGATAGCACTTCCAAAAGAATCGGGATCATTTTCTGAGCTTATTGCAGTAAGGACTGACTGCCATCCGTTTTTCCATTCCCCGTACAGAACCTGATTACCCATAGAAGCCTTGTCAACCAGCGACATTGCATAGCCAAATGCATGAGCTTTGAACATAGCCTCCGCATTAGAAAATGATAAATAATCCACCAAAAGCTCAAACGAGTTTCTCTTCTCTGGTTTTAGGGCTTCGGCATGAGCATTTTTTACGGCTTTTCTATACACAGTAACTCCAGAAGGCATCTTGTCTGGTAGCAATGTAGCCGTCCGATAGTCTCCCTGATCCTGATACATATGCTGGACATCTTTGTATGTCAAAGACCATACTCTGTATTGTCCGGACAGCATAATAGCCATTCTCTTGCGGGTATCTTTGTCAACTGAATCGTGATGGTATCTGTATCCATCTGTAAATACGGCAACCTCTTTCTGGTCACCTATTACACGTTTAGGTCTGATAACAAAATCCGGCCTGGAACTAACCGCAATTCCCATTGAAAGATTAAAATCCACCTGTGGCTCAATAGACCACAGTGCATCACCAATCTGTAGGGAATATCCCTCTTTATCATTAACAAGCTGTTTGTGTACCTGAATAGGTCTTTCTGCTGTGCTCAGTCTCTCAAAGGCTCCTATAAATCGCCGTTCAAGTTCACTGTCAAAAAGATGATTTACATCTACATAAGCAAGCTTCTTAATTTCTCTCTTTGTATCTTTACCTGTGAGAATGTCTTTCAGCATCTTCACAGCATCTCGCCTGGATATCTCGCCTATATGGTGGCTATGCCGATATGCGTATAGACACTTATAGCAACCGTCTTTCTGAGGGTCATCATTGCATGAACAGCTCTCCATAACAGCAAGAGAACGTTCCAGAACATCAATGATTCCGTTTTCGTCGTTCATAAGCTGTTTAAGATAACCTGTTCCACCAGGAACGGTATCGTAGATAACGAGATACTGCTTGCGGTAATCCGCATCCGGTACAGGTACTTCACTGATCGTTGCCTGAAGGTGATCTACATTGCCGAAATAACTCTTCATCCCTAGCATAAATGCCGCCACAAATGATTCCAAATGCACATTGGTGGCATCCATAGTGGTAGCCGGAATCAGAATACGAAGTGCTTCCGTATTAAACTCCCTATAAAGGAAGAGACACTCCTCGTATGGATCCATAACGGCATCCTTATCCTTCACCATACGACAGAACTTGCTGTGCTTTGGCTTTTCTCCCTCAATTTGAATTTTGCCACAGTGCTTACATATCTTAAAACCTTTACGAACGCCTTCATGACCAGCAACAGATAGTTTATCCCCGACAATAGAGGATTCTCCGAAGTTTATCTCACGCATTGTAGCATTTTTAACGAACTCATATCCAAAGGAATACTCGCCAGACTCCCCGTAATCTATTTGAAACGCCTGAAGAATGTCTTTTTCCTCATCAACCTCAACAAGCAGTTCCTTATCGTAGAAGACTTTGATTCTATCATCGCTCTCATCACCAATAAGGCTATCCTGCTCGCGCATATTTGAATAAACCATAGACACCTTGAACATCGGTCTCACCTGCCCGGCATCAGCCCATCCCGGGCTTCCGCATTTAGGACAGGTTGTCTGTATTTTGCCAGAATTCTCCAATGTTGCATGACTACAGTTCGGACATAATCTCCATGGCTCGGATTTAGCAGTATTGATATCAACCTGATCAATAGTCAGCTTATGACCTCCCGCATAGAAGCTATTCAGTGGTGCGAATTCACTTATAGCAGCAGATGCCGCTCTTGTGTACTCGTATGATGTGCTTTCAAACTTCTTTTTACCTTCATGTTCTTCGTCATTCTCCATTCTTGTAAGAACCGCCTTCAGGACGATTCCTGCCTCCGGAAAAGCATAGTTCGGAAGAAGTCCTGAGTCAGCAAGGAATCCGAATACATCTTTTTTATTGATTCCTTCGACAACTTTTCTCCATGCCGTGCGTTCCGCTTTCAACTCATTGATTTGCTCCTCATATGAAGAGTCCTCCGGCTTGGCTTCTAGCTCTTTAATCATGTCACTCAGCTCCTTAACGCTCTTCTGGATGGCATTACGCTGATTCTTTAACTCGCGGAACTCATGGTAAATTTTGAATGCCATGGATTCCTCTGTTTGCATATCACCCATGGCAAATTTCTTGATATCAGCAATCGCATTATCATTAAGGCCACCGCTTCCTCCCGGATTGGCAGAGAAGGTGTTGATAAAAGTCCTGACCAGCTTACTTAAGTTGGTCTGAACATATTTCATAAAGTTATTTGGAAAACGGTCAGCCCCGGATTCCTCCAACTTTGCAAGGCATGCCCCTACATCCTGCGGTATCAGAGCTTCCCCTCCCTTTACCCAGCAGTCCATGCAATATGCGGTAAACTGCCTTGATAGGACTGCCGACGCACGCAGGAAAACCTTCGGAGGTTCCACACTTCCAGCGATCATCTCCAAAGGATCCTGATAGAAATACAAATCATGCGGTTTTGCACCGGCAACAGCAACAGTAAGAGCATTACCATCCTTACGTCCACCACGACCGGCACGCTGTGCGTACTGAGCCTGCGCAGGGGGGATAGAACACAATACTACCGTTGACAAGTCACCAATGTCGATACCCATTTCAAGAGTCGGCGTACAAGATAGAAGATTTGCATCCCACGGTCTTTTTTCTTCTTTCGATTTTTTAAAATTCTTTTCGAGGTTCTCCCTGTCATCACGTTCCAAAAGGCCTGTATGTTCCTTCGCTACTATACGCACCATCTCACCATGGCTATACAGCTTTCCATAAAAATCCAGTTCTTCTGAATCCAAAATATGCATATGTCCATTACAATCTTTTCTGACACAGAAGGCTCCATCAAATAGTGTAGTATTTTCTTCGGAAACAGACATCTGGCATCCGCAGGAATCACATACCATCTGATGAACTTTACCGCTTACGGTACAATGTTCAGAGTTGATTGCCCATACATCCACATCATCCTGAGCCTCGGTCTTAGTTAGAACGCTTTCTCTTGTCAACTCTTCCAGTATGATTTTTGCTATATCAAAGCAATCCGATTCCAGAGAAAAAACAGGAAGATACTTATTTATCCAGTTTCCATACCAGGAGCGGCTTGTAGGCTGATCAAAATAACCCAGCTTCTTTGATCCTCTGTTAATTGCCACATATTTAGGAACATTTCTTCCTTTGTGAGGTCCCGGCATCCATGCAATTTTATGTTGTCCGGCATGATCTATGTTATATACACTACCGTTAGTTTCAATGAATCTATCATAAGTATAGTATGTATAGGCTCCATTGCTCTTCATCTCATAGAGGAATCCCATCACAATCTGATAGAACACATTTATATCTACATCCACAAGCTTACCTACTTCGTTCGCCACACGTTCCGCTATTCTTGGAACAGCTTTCGTAAAGTCAAACGAAACTACGGAACAGCCTGATTTTTCAAGAGATCTTCCGATTCTCGACAGAATTCCGTATTCCAGAAGCAGTTCATACTTTGTTCTCTGATCAACATAGTTCAATAATCTCTTTGCATCATCGTCAGAAGAAAGCACCCCCGATTCGCACATTTTCTTGTAAGCACGCATCCAGGTCATGCTTTCAGGGATAAACTGGGTCACATATGCTTCATTTCCCAGTTCATTGCGCCAATACGCAATTACTCTTTTCAGAAACTCATCAAGAGAGTATTCCGTCTTATCTGTTAACATAAAGCGTGTAACAGCAGTTCTAAGCCCAAACTTCCATGTTCTTGCATTATAAAATCCTGCATGGTGAGCAGCATCCTGCACATTATCCGTAAACGCCAAAAGCTTTTTGTCATCATTGAACCTTGAAGCATATAGTTCCGATATTCCAGCACTGACAGCCGTGGCACTCTGCACACCGATCAAGGAAAGCTTGCTCTTACTTCCGCAGCACGGGCATGGATAAGATTTTCGATGAGCTTTGCCTTCTGCCTTCACGTCAGGAATCCAAATCGGAATGGTCTTGTGACCGTTACTGCATAGATCACGACCTTCGTCAAAGCTGATTTCCATACATTCAGGACATAACATATAGCGATTCTGAATAGGGAGTTCCTTTTCATCCTTATTGTAGGGAAACATGAGTCTAACTTTTGTATCCCCATCAAAGAAGCTATTATAGAAGGCTCCCATATCTCTTAACTGAATGCTTCCATTATCTTCAACAGATACCCAGCCTGTCTCGCCACATTCTCTGCAGTTAATAACAGGTAGATAGTGCTTCGCCTGAGCCTCATTCAAGTCCTTTGAAAGCGCATAAGTAATATCCGTATCAGATACTTTCCCGACCAGTCGCTTCAATTCGCGCATCCACAACTGCACCTGAACATTCAGGAATGGACGGATTTTTCCTGTTTCAGTCTGTTTTCTCGCATGGGAGATAAGAGCATACAGCGAATCAATGACCGCCATCGCCTCAGTTTCTGACATCTGCATAAGCTCCGGATATCGTTTGGCAAGCCCCTCGATTAGGAACTTATCCTGTACATAGGAACCAGCCGCCTCAAATATGACGCTTTTTGTAAAGTTGTGCACCATCAGCCGCTCGCCAATAGCCACCCTCGTCATATCGGACATAATATCAGAATAGTTGAAATCTTCCTCAAACCAGGCGCTGACAGATGAACGTAGATATTCCTCCACATCCTCTCTGGAGGAAAGCACAAGAAGATGCTCTGCCTCCTCCTTAGAAGGGAATTTGTAATCAGAAATCTCAGTTCCTGCGAAAAACTCATCAGGAGATAGCCTGTCCTCTGTTATGACAGAATCTTCCTCAAACTCCTCACCAAAAACATCGGCGGCATATTTTCTGATATTCTCTGCACTGTCCTTTGCTCCCATAGTAGCAGATGTTCCTACACAGCAAAGCTGCCCCGGCAGAATGTTAAGACGTGCTTTCAAGCGTCGTAAAAGGCATGCAAGATCCGTTCCCTGTGCACCATCAAAAGTATGCAGTTCGTCTACAGCTATATATTTTAAGACATCCGGATGACCGTCATTCCACTTCCAAAGTTCGGCATCCTTCGGACGAACAAGTAGATAGTCCAGCATCTTATAGTTCGTCATCAAGATATCGGGTGGAGCTGCCAGCAGGGTTTCCTTATCCGTGATGACATGATCAGGCATCATCATTTTCGCCGATGTTTTCTCAACACCGCCCACATACATGCCAACACGGATACCAGCTTTTTTTAGTCCCGGATTGGAATCCACCAGCTCGGCGATACGCTTTGCTTGGTCAGATGCGAGTGCGTTCATCGGATAAATAATAAGTGCCTTAATACCCTGTTCCCCGGCGTGTCGGTAACAATATTCCAGAATAGGATAAAGGAAACACTCTGTCTTTCCGGAACCGGTGCCTGTAGCCACAAGCGTAGATCTCCCGTCCTCACCCGTCAACCTTCGAAACGCATTCTGCTGATGAACATATGGAGCAAAAGACTGATGTATCCCACGGAATAGATTATCGTCACCTTCATACACACGAAAAGGAAGGCGCACCGACACATAAGGCTCGTGGAAAACAGCGTCCTCTGTCTTAAGCATATTCCGAAGAGACCCCCTGAATATAGGATTCGTTATCGGAAATGTCGTATCAATATAATCAATCAGTCCTTCCTGATATTGTCGTGCAAGTATGGATGGTAACATCAGCCAGTCCTCCTGTTTCTACTCGATATTTATGATATATGGATTGCTTTTGGCAACACATATTCCGTTCTTTACAATAAAACACTGAACCGAATGACTTCCCGTATAAGAAGTTGTCTCGTGCTTTGTGTTTTTTCCATCATCTGAATTCTCAAAATTCCCACGAAGGCATTCTGCCTGTCGAGCTTCTTCCCCAGTATTGGTAATCTGCCATTTTACGGTATAGGGCGGTTTTGTTCCCGTTGAAGCCTGAAAGCACAAAGAATAGTCTTTAGGGAGAGGTTGTCCATTGCTTTCATATTCAACAATATGGCTGTTTTTATCCCTTACTACAAGCTTAATAAATGCCGCATTACCTCTTGAAAACGGCCAGGGCATTGGTTGTCTATGGACTGCCTTTTCACATACTATAAGGTTGTAAGCAGATTTTGCACTTGTCTCCTTAGGAAATTCCGTTCCAAGTATTATTCTCCATGTATCATTCTCTGTTCCTTCTTCATTCAACAGCTTCAAATGCTCATCTATTTTTTCTATAAATTTCCTGAAATCATCAGCGGTATAACCTTTCAGCAAATCATTCCCATCTATCTTGTCAGAAGGATCCACTAATGTAGGGATGAGTCCAATATCCGTATAAGATTCCTTATATGCCGTCACGATATTTTCAAAAGTCTCTATAAGCAAATCTTCAGTGGATCCCGAAGAATCTCCGATATTATCTGCTATCAACTTTTCCAAGGTAATCCCTTTAGGATATTTCACATCTTCCGGACAATTTGCACGCCTCCACCATTTAAAAATCTTGACGAGTGGTTTATACTTTTCATTATTATCTTGGTTGATTGTTGTTGACCATTGCTTATGCCCCTTCGGATCTGTAATAGTCCAGTTGCATTCTTCTGAATCCCCAATATAATACACCTCAGCATCTTCACTATCCTGTATTACAGGAACTACATCTATACTAATCTGCCCCATCTCTATCCCAACGGAGTGATGCTGTATTTTAGCGGTATCATAAGTCGATGATTTCCTCAAGACCTCCCTTAATTCTTCAAGAACATCTCCCGAATTCTTGTCACTGTCATATGCTATGACTACAATAATATCAACATCCCTCTTCTTATCACTTTTTGCAGGTCGTATAGCAGTATGCTTAGCATAAGACCCTGAGAGGAATGTATCTACATGAATCTTCGAGTAGGAATTATGAGATTTCAAATAATTCCGAAGATTTGTCTGTACACCGCTTATGTAATCGATCGTACTTTTACTGGGTTCAATATTTTTCAGGAATTTATCAAAGTCCTTTTGCTTTGCCATCAACAATCTCCTTCTTTACTGTTAAAGCTTTCATATATTCTTTCAAGTCTATGGCAGGCACCGTACCCATACCCTGCAACAGGATTAGTAATTGCAGAAAAAATGACACGAGTGATTCATCTCCACCACTTGTTGACAATTCATTTGTCTCATAGTTGTAGAAGAAAGCTCCATTACTAAGAACACAACCACAATCAATTCTTTGGTTCTCATTGTATTCCATAAATCGCTTTTTAAATGCATTTCCAAAAGGTTGTTTCCAGTCGGTTCTCGTTGTCAGGATTCCTGCCAGAATCCTTTTGGGAGCCTTAGGGGGATATACCCCACCCGCATACGGAATCTCAGCAGATGTACGTTTTAATATCCTTACACTTTCTGCTTTTTTTCCCGCGTATTCCATATGATCCTTATTCAGATTCTGCTTGATTTCGAACACCGCATAAACACTCTCTGCCGGAATATATAAAATCCCATTTTCGTTAAAAGCAAGATACGAATACTGACCATCATAAATAGCAATATCAATCTGATCACTGATATTACCCTCGCAATCGATTACAGTAACTTTTGCAGCTCTATATCTCTTAGGCAGATACTGATTAAACCAGTCTATCCAGTTCGACTCTGTATTATCACCTTTATCAGTAGGATGATTGACAACATCACTAAGCCCGGATTTCGCTGACATTTCATTCTGCAGTGCTGAAAATAGATTTTTTAAGATTGTGTTTTCTGTCACTTCAATTCACCTTCCCATACTTCTCTTCAAAGAATCTCCAAGCTGTTTCATAGTCTTCTTCGCGGTTACAACGGTCGAATGGGGCGACATATATTATTTCGCGCTTTATTACTCCTTTATTCGTAGTATCATCATCAATTTCTTTTTTTACCTCACCTTCCTGCATACTCATTACCTCTTCAAATTGTTTTCGATCAATCGTTAAATTGCCCATCGCTTTAGATGAAAAAATAATTCTCCCATTTTTGTCAAACCATGTTTCATTTTCATATTTTTTTACAACAGGAAACTGAATATCATATATCTCTTTAAGCTCTTCAAGCGTAATACCTATTGACATTGCAACTAACACATCTATTTCCACCAAGAGTTGTCTTCTTTCATAATCATCTCTCGCAAATGATGTTGGCATCCAAGTTTTACTGGCTGATTTATACAAATTTGCATTAAGCCTAGGATCATCCTTAGCAAAGCTATCCAGTACGAATTTATCATCATAATTAATTTCCCAGATATCAGAGAAATATTGAGTAATACAGTTTAATAGCATTACTCTGTGTATAATTAACGAAGAGAGGATGTTGTCTGGATTTAATATTGGAAGTTTACCGAAATTATCCATAGTAGTATTAGATTTCCCCATAATTTTAATGAGAAAGTCACCAACTAGCGACATGCACACTCCCGAAAACAATGACAGCTGTTTAATGTCCTCAAAAGCCACACCAAATAATCCGAACGTATGTGTAGCTTCTTGAGGAATAATTGTAGCCATCATTGTACGTTCCTGAGTTAAATTCAGCATTTTTCTTGTTACCAATTTATATGTGTTATTATATTTCTTTCCCCATGGACAAATAGGAATCGCCTGGTTGTAAACCTTGAAATCAGTTGGTTCAAACAAACATCGTTGAATATAATTTGGCTCCATACACATGAGGTCAATATTATCGTATGAACTATTAGATGTATATTGGGTTCTAGTGGTTTTGTATATTGGATTTCCATTTGCAATATGCGGACTTGAGTATATACAAACATCCATGCTTTCAGGAAAATGTTCATGCAAAGATATTATTCCTTTTTTTACATCATTTGTCTCATGCCATAGCTCGGTGGTATAGAAATGCTTTTCTAAATCGCATAATCTTTTTTCAACATTTGAAATTTTAGATAAGATTTCAACAAAATTTTTGGTGTGAATGGGGGAAATCTTCGCTGATGAATATGCCACACCGCCAAAAAGTTTCATAAACATTTTTAATTCTCTTTCACCTATGTTAAGAATTCTCTCTGGATTACCATGACGACTCCAATTATCATTAAAATCCCTCAACCCCTCCAAAGGTATTTCAAGTGATCTATCATATGATTCATCTATTGCTGACGGCCAATATAAATTACATATCATTTCAAAGTTTTCGGTAAAAACATTCGAATAGATATTTATGCTATATACAACATTGGAATGTACATCTGGAAAAAGTTTTAACATATTCATAAATTGAAAATGCTTCCTTAATCTTCTGTAGATTTCCTTTCGTAAAAAATCTCCTTTAGGATCATCAAAAACACTATCTGGATGCAACAACCCGTTTACCCCATTATTATTACTCAAGTAAAATGCTTTAGGAATAAAACATTTATATAGATTTGTTTGTTGTCCCGATAACTCATAATAGTTTTGATGCGAATCCATATAGTTTTGCATTGCTGAAACGGATCTATATTCTTGAATATACGATTTATATGTTTTATCGTCGTCTAATTCTTTTGTTCTGATTTTAGCTATTTCTGCTGCGCTTATTTTTCTTATAGCCAAAAGAGGATTAGATTCAGATAGAATATTTTGTTCATTCCATGTCATCTTAATCCAAGGTGGATTTCCTACTACAAGATCAAACCCACCTTTCTCAGCAAATACATCCGCAAATTCCAGTTCCCAGTGCATAAAATGCTGCTGTTCTGCGATCTGATTTGCAATAGCAAGACGCTCACTTCTTTCACGAAGGTCATCAAGGCATACTACCGGAAGGTCACTGTACTGCCTATTAAACTCCAATGCAAACTGATCCCCCTCTGGAATCAACTGAAGGATTCCTACTTCCTGAGTTGCTTCAAAATCTATGGTCATCTGATTACTCGTGTTTACATTAACAGCCTGTAATCCTCCTTCAAGCATAAGCGACATTTCAAAAAAGAATTCCTGTCTTGAAGGTAACAAGTCAGCTTTATCGATTGGCCAAAACCAGAGTGCACACCAGTAGTCCATAGCTGCTTTCAGCCTTGCATATGGACCTGCATTATTCATATTCTCTGATTTGAAAAGCTTATGATAGATGGCATCCTTTTCTCTGATCGTAGTATGGGAACCTTCGCCTGTTTCTTCGTGACCAAATACACTTAATGGCTCAGCTGTTGCCTTCTCTACACTTTTGCGAAGCTCAACTGTTTTATCCCAAAGAGTGTCGATGGCATCAGAAAGTCTCTGAAGAGTAACAAGATCATCCTCATCATATTTCTTTGTGAATTCCTTTCGCCAATTGTTTATCTTTTTGATGTTTTCTGGCTCAAGACCTTTGATGACCTTATCTGTGTAATTAGACATACCGGGATCGCCCAGAAGAAAATGATATATTCGAGTGGAAACACCGGTTCTTTTCCTCTTTTCCCCAGGCATTATCCGAACTGGCGCCTCGTCATACCATTTACCCACTTCCAGCTTGGAAACATAGTACACCTGTCTTCTTGCTCCGATCAGAGAATTGCCGCAGACAAGTTGTGTGCCAAACCACGGTACAAAAGCTCCCTTATATATTGTATTAAGCCAGAGAGATACTTCGGCAAGCTCGACAGCAATCGGGTTCAAATCCACACCATATACGTTCCTGTCAGCAATATACATCTTTACTTGCTGGAGCTTCTCAAAACGTTTCTCATATTCTATTGTCAATCCGGTTTCTTCCTGCTTCTTCTGCAGATAGGCCTCCGCAATCTGGTTGATAGCCTCATTCAGGAACGCAGCGGAGCCCATAGCCGGCTCGCAGATAGTAAGATCCAATATCTGATCCGCCGTTTTATCCCTTAAGAGTTCTTTTAAAGCATACTTCACCAGACACTTTGTCAGTACCTCCGGTGTGTAGTAGGAAGCAGATTTTTCTCTTTCCCTTCCTGCAAGACGGTAAATAAAAGTTCCTTTTTCGTACATGCGAAGTTGTCCCTTTTTCTCACCGTGTTCATAACGTACACGCTCGGTTTCCTCGTCATAATTCGAAAGCTCACTTTCGGGCACAAAATATCCTACATCAAGCTCGCTGAACTTATCACCGGCACGTTTTACTTCGTACAGATCCTGCTCCGCAATGAAACCTCGATAGGAAAGAAGTGCCTCATACACCGCGCCCATCTGGTTGATTCCAAGCGCAGAATAAGAAATCCTTCCCCTTCTTTCCCTGCTACCGGAAGGCCTTGATATACTCATCAAATCTACAATCTGCAGCATTGCACTGTTGCGAAGCTTTGCCTCCGTAATTAATTTTGTATACTCCGGATCAAAGATGTGCGCTTTCAAAGCTTCTATGGTGAATACGTCATGAAGAGATTCTTCAGCGACAGCCTTTTTGTATTCATCAAGGTCTTCCGGATAACCCATATAAATCATGTGAAACAGTTCAGAAATCGTATCATCTATGTAGTAGCCTTCAGACACAACTTCTCCAGCATCTTTTACCCTCGCACATACATCACGCAAACCTTCCAGAGAATAGCCCTTTACATAGGTCTCAGACTTCATGGGAGCATAGCCCAACTCACTCCTTGACTCAATAAAAAGCATGAAGAGAAAGCGGTACATATATCGCAGACACTGCAGAGTAAGCTCTCCAGGATCCACCGGTTTTTCCTCCAGATTAATCCCCTGTCTTGTCTTCAGATCATAAATCACTTCATTGCCGAGAATCTCTATACATTCTCTGAGTGCAAATTTTAGAGCCTCAGATACTCCAGCACTGTGTTTGTTGGAGTTTTCATCCAGTGTATCGAGAACGCATCCTCCATCTGCAGGGCACAGAGACTCCCTGTGCAGCAGGACGATCATTGCCATGTATGTAGATTCTTCATGGCGACCGAAGATTTCATTTAAGTCAAACTGCAGAAATCTTTTTTCATTCCATTTGTTTCTATCGATCAGAGCAATCTGATTGATACCTATTAGGATAACAAACCTAGGAACCTCCTCACCAGCAAAGAATATCTTCGCCATAAGATCCTCATTTGCCATTTCTATGGAAGCGCCGGTAATATCCTCATCCTCACTTTTCTCGAAGATGTGGCCCCTCAAAATATCTCCATCATGTTCTTCATTAACACACAGAAATGCCCAGAGAAGCGGTGCACCATTTGCTTTGGCCTCTTCGTGATAGACAGGAATAGATAATCCGTCACTAAGATCAGCACTTACACTCCTTCGTTTTTCATATCCAAGAGCATTCAAATAGAGCTCCGCCATTTCCTGAACCAGAGGTTTACTCTGTTCCTCAGATCGAAAGTAATTGTACTTCTCCTGTGCGGGTGAATATTGCCGTCTGATATCCCTGAATCTGTGCCACGGCAGATCTATACCCTCTTCCTTAGCCCTGCTTCTCCAATCGGATATCGTTTCCTCCGCATTATCTTTAAAGATAGAAGTGAAGTAATGGCTGGTGTAATATTCGTTTTTGTTCTCAATTCCGATCAGGTTCATTTCCATATCACATAACCCCCGTTGCTACAGCAATAATCCTGATGTAAGGATTGTCCTCAATCTCAAGAGTATCCTCAACCCAGGTACAGAAATCCGAAAAAATCTTATCAATTTCCCTTTCCTTTTCAGACTTCTTTCTTTCTCCGAATTCAGTGGAAATATCAAATATAGTCAACTGTGCATCTTTGTGTCTTGCCTTAAGTTCATCAAGTCGTTTCAGTTCTCCGTCTTCTCCATAGATATATGGCTCGACTTCCTCTCGGTACTGATCACATCTTGTCTGCATGACAAACCTTGCCTGTGTCACTACATCACCCAGAAGCCTTGTGCCGTTTTCCAGCTGCTTATCTGTAATATGGTTCACATTAGGAAGTTTGGAGTTTAAATGCGTCATCTGCATGATCTCACTCATAGAAAGGATTTTGACAAATTCTCCTTCTTTGTAATAAACTCCGAACCATTCATCGACAACAGGCGTAGATTTTCTGTTTGGTATCAGTCCTGCAACGATAAATATCATCTCATCTGGTGTAAGTCCTTGTGACAATCCCAGCACAGGTACATCCGATCTCTTATAGAAAATGGCTGCCTTATCTTCAATCCATCCAAAAATAGGGTGAAGTTTCCATAGATACTGCGTCGCAGGCCATGCGGACTCAGCAAGGTCATTCTGCATACAGCGTTTCATGTCCTTCATGCAGTATTCCTTATCCGTAGATAAGCGAAGATAATCATCTGACGGCATGGCTTCCGGCGGCATCAATTTCTTTATTTTCGCTCTCACATTATCTGTCAGCTTTATTTCAAGCCCCTTGGTTGCAGACAAAGGAGCATACTTTATCTCTTCCGTATCGGTAAAAACATCCAGGGCACATTGCAGGTAATCGTAATCTGAAAACAATGTCTCCTCATCACTGGTATCAACCTTTACAGAACCTTCCCCGGCATTCATCAAAAGATCCAGCCAATTGACATCTTCCTCTTTCTTATCAAGGCTGCTTTCAAAATCCTCTGCCGCCATACCGCTTTCAATGGCATGAGCAGTTTCTTCTTCCTCTTCTTCCTGATTGAACTTACCAAAAAGCATGGCAGGGTCACCAATATTCTTTAAGGCTTGCTCTTCCTTCTGAACCAGGATCTCCATGATTCTGGCATCTCCCTTGATTTTTGGATTTACGCTGTCTATCAACATGTATCGGATATCTGGGGACTCGGGCTGGCCATATCTGTCAATACGTCCGTTTCTCTGCTGGAATAGCATAAGCGACCACGGGATATCGAAGTGAATCAACCTGTGTGACAGATAATGAAGGTTAATACCTTCAGATGCAACATCAGACGCAACAATAACACGAATAGGGGATTCCTCTCGTCCGAATTCATCCACTATTCGCTGAAGTTCCTTATCACTCATGCCTCCATGCATGACTTCTACCTGAGCATCCGACATTTTCATATCAAGTATCAGATGTTCAGCAAGATATTTCATGGTCTCAATCCGTTCCGTGAAGATAACCAGCCTGTCATCCGTTTTTGATGGTTCCCAAGCATATTCTGGACTCCGAAGGATCTCCAGAAGCTTCTGGTATCTTGAGAAATCTTCCGGCTTTATTTCCTCTAGGGCAGCCTTTAATTCCTTCAATGCGTTTATATCCGGCATATTTGAAGCCGAATACTTCTTTTCAAGCTTTTTGATACGTTCTGACACACTCTTAATACAGGCTGCCGGGCTGGAAAAAAGAGACTTCTCAAGACTCGTCTTAAACAGAACTCCTTTTCCACTTGTTTTCTTGTCATCCATCTGCAGTTTCATCTCTGCAAAAATATCGTATGCATATTCCTCTCTGGCGGAAGCTTTGCATTTCTCGATACTAATCTTCCTGTCTTTAAATGTCACCGAAACCTGATCCTGAATGTCTTTCTTGAATCTTCGGATAATGTATCCTTTCGTATCTTCTGGACCATAGTTTTCCTCGTCAGCTATTGCGGTCGGATCCAACATATTCATGAGAGAGGCTACAGACTGTCCCTTTCCGTCATGTGGAGTAGCCGAAAGCATGATCAATGTATCTGACCTTGTTGCCAGGAGACTTGCGAGTTTGCTTCGCTGGGAGCTACGGTCACCTCTTTTTGCAACATTATGAGCTTCATCAATAACGATAATGTCCCACCATGCATTTTCCAAATGGGTACGATAATCCAGATCGTTTTTCAGCGTGTCCACAGAGATAATTGTCTTGTCATAGTAGAAGAAAGGGTTATAATTGCTGGGCAGCTTACCTCTAATGCTCTGGATTTTGGAAGAGTCCAGCCTCGTCAGCGGAATAGTGAACCTGTTCCACATTTCCTTCTGAAACTGCGTCATCATACTCTTAACTGTGACAACGAGGATACGTTTTCCCTTGCCCCTTGCTATCAATTCAGACATGAGAATTCCAGCTTCAAGCGTTTTTCCAAGGCCTACTGTATCAGCAATCAGTATTCTCTGTCTCGTACTGTTAAGGGCCATCTGAGCAGGCTCAAGCTGATAATGCATAAGATCCATTGCAGCATGGTTGCCAATATGAATTTTCTTGTCAGTAGGTATTTTCCCACGCCACTGACTCTCTATGTAGATTTTAGACTTTCTGAAGAAAGCTGAATCATCTGGTATCAACGTGACCTTCGCAGGATCCACGATTTCTATATCCTTATCCACATCCACGAGGAACATGGATTCATAATCCTTAACCAGCTGGGATAATCCGATCACATGAAGAGTCTGATGCCCCAACGTATTTGTCTCAACTTTTTTAACCATCCATTCCTCACCACGAACTATAATTCGCATTCCCGGTGCATATTTTAAGTCACTATAAACCATTTATCATTATCTCCTCAAAAGACATTTAATTATCCAGAAATCTTTTATTGTCTACACAAGCAAAACCATTTATATATCCTAAAAGCGTCAACTATCCATACTCAAAATCTGTCTATACATTCTTTAAATCTATATATAACATTCTCCGGAGCATCTATCTTCACTTCTCCGCCAATTCCAACAATCCAGCCGAAGAACTGGTCACTTACAGCCACTTCAACATTTACCTTGAAATATTCATCATCCACCGGAATCATCATTACATCTTTACCAAACTGATCCACGATGACATTGGCCATATCATTTCTGCACTTAAGTGTTACTGTCTCAACCTCTCCGCCGTACATTCTGAAATGTTGCTGAGTATACTTGGCTTTATTCTGTTTCTTGAATTCCGTTATACCTTTACGCTTATTGTTAGTAACGGACACATCTCGCATCTTATCTACTCGATAATGACGCATTTCTCTTTTCTCCATATCATAAGCAACCAGATAATACTTCTCATCATCGAAATGAAGTGCCCAAGGGCTTACCTTATAAAAGTCTCCATTACGCCTGTATTCTTCTTTGCCTTTGACGTTCCAGCTGAAATATCGGAACTGAATACATTTATCATCATTCATTGCATTATGAATAGAGTCTATTGTGTAATAGACACTTTCATTCATATTCTTTACACGACCGGTAACTGTCACCTCTCGATCAAGAAGTGTCGCATCATATGTGCTGAGATTTGTCTCAAGCTTCTTTATCAGTTCTCTTGTTTTCTTCTCAGAAATGAATTTAGAAGCCTGGATAGCATCAACCAGGAACTTAAGCTCAGCTATTTCAAACTCTCTATCCCCACAGTGATAATATGTCTGCGGACCGATACGAGTTTTAATTATATCCATGCCATACTGTTCAAGAGCATCCATATCTGTATAGATACTCTTTCGATTCGCCTCTATGCCATATGCCGCAAGGGCATCAAGTATTTCCGGCATTGTAATATAGTGTTCATCATCTGTTTTTTCTTTCAAAATCTTCTCGAGATAAAGCAGTTTTAGTTTCTGATTTGCACTTCTTGACATATGATATCCTCCGCGTATAAATATATACAAAACGCCATTCAATATTATATCATAAGTCGAAGTACAGGGACATCATAAAATGCATGAAATCGTTGCATTTTTAACGATTGAAGCAATATATCAAAGCAAATTGTCTAACACTTGTTCTCTCCGGTTTATAAACATCTCCATAACCTTAAAACTATCCGTGTCTTCATATTTAATTCTGTGTATGGCTCCATCATCAAAACTAAGAATATCCGCATCAGGAATTCCCAACAGAATCGGAGAATGTGTAACAACTATAAACTGTGATCCACATGAGGCACATTTATTCATTTCATATAAAAGAGTCAGCTGACGTTGTGGTGATAATGCCGCCTCTGGCTCATCAAGTATATAAATACCATTGGGTCCAAAATTGCTTTTTACAACCTGCATGAAACTCTCTCCATGTGATCTCTCATGAAAGAATTCAGGTGTTCCACCATAATGACTATATTCATCTTCTTTTGTAGCCACATTATAAAAACTCTCTGCCCTAAGAAAATACCCCCACTTGGGTTTGCTATATCCCTTAGAGATTCTTAACGCTTCACATAGTTCAGAATGAGAATCATAAGTAGAGAAGCTATAATTTCTTGTTCCACCTTCTGGATTGAATCCATAAGCAACTGCTATAGCTTCCAGGAGGGTTGACTTACCGCTTCCATTTTCACCTACAAAGAAGGTAACAGGCTTTTCGAAAGACAGTTCATCAATCGATGCAATTGCCGGGATTCCTTTTAGATAGCTTCTCTCACTTATATTTTCCCACTTTATTCGGATGTCTTTTATAAACATATTACTTAGCATTATCTATCCTCTCATAGTCGCTGATACACTCCTTATAATACTTGCAATGCATACAGCAACATTTGCATGTTTTCTTTGGTTTTAGCCAATAAAGAAACCTCTTCCACATATTGATATCTCCTTCTCATTAAAGGAATAACCCTATTCCAATAAGTGTTATCCAGCATACCGTCTTAACTGCCCAAATCATCAATTTTATCGGTAATATAAATAACTCCCACAATAGTCTTAACATATGATCAACTCCCTTCTCTTAAATCCAATGTTTTTATCCCTTTATATTCTTTCAGAATTGTTTTATTCCTTTTTATTCTTTTTCCTTTTTTTGATAGTATAATCATCTCATATATGTTGTCCCTTTTTCAGCACAGCTCTCAAAGCCGCATAAACTCTACATTTATCGCCTGTTTGATACTGTTTAAGTTTTTCAAACTGTTATTTCAAACACAATATTGTTAGAATACAATTATCACGTGATCCGTAAGACAGGAGGTAAGCCAATGTCTAAAGAAACAAAAACATATCATATTGACGGTTGTGATTATTCCTTTGATTTTTCAGTTTTCAAGCATTTGTTTAGCACATATAAAACCAGAGAAAAAATAACTATTACAGAGACCGAGAATAGGCTTTCTAAATCGCTAAATCTATCAACTGATGCAATACATAACTGGAGATTCGGAAACAACGCTCCATCTAGTACAGAACTCATAAAGGATATAGCTGAAGCACTAGGAATAAGCGACTATAAAATACTATTAATCAAAAAGACTGGAGAGGATAAAATGGGAACAAACGATAGAATATTAGATTCACTTAAGAGAATATATGATGCAGCGATATTATATCTAGATGAATATGATTGCACATTCGGGTATGCAATGTATTGGCAAGATTTAAAAGACAAAGGATATTCAGACGATCATATTACTAACGAAATATACTCGATGGCAAGCGACAATCTTCATCAAGTTGAAATTGTCTTACAACAAGAATATATAATACTCCATAAACTTGATATCTATGGTAAATTAGAAAACTATATTTATTCTGATTTATGCAGTTTATGGGATATGAAGCTCGAAAAATACTGCGATTATGATGCTTTCGATGACTTAGAAGAGTTTAGAAAAAAACCTAATCCGAACGAAGAATCTCAAAAAGCCATTAATAAACTCAATGAAATTATGTCAGAATACTTCTAAACAAAAAAGCAGGCAATCCATGATACTCTCGTACCACAGATTGTCTGCTTTTAAATTATTAAACATTTAGTGAAAAACTCATTGTTGTCTCCCCTGTAACCACCCAATACTTTCTATCTCTTCGGTGGTTTTAGTGTTGCAACATCTCTCACTGGTTCTTTTGTGCCTTCAGTTTTCATATAATCTTCGAAGGCATCGGCCCCATACTGATGATCCTGTTCAGCTACAACAGGAACCAGAGCCTTATCAGCTTCACTGAATATTCTCTCATCAATTTCATAGTCAGGTTCTTTAGACATACTATCTCTGACTGCCATTTCCAGACTATTCAGCTTATCAATAGATGATTCCAGAAATAACTTAATGCTTTCATATACACCACGCTGCCAGCGCCATGGTTTCTTGGCAAGCTCTGTCTTTGAAAACTTCTTCTCCTTGCTAGTCAGATCAACATCTTTGGTATCTTTCCCAAGAAGAGTTCTGAAAGCTTTTCTTTTCTCTCCACGAGCCTCCTTAATGATCTGCTTTGCTTCTCTCATATCTTTACCGAAGTCATCTATACGAGTGATAATATCATTAGTTTCCTGAATTCCGATATCTACGCTATTCCTCATACCATCGAGAACATGTCTCACTCTCAGAAGCTCTGATACTCTGAACAGCGCTTTTTTTCCAGTTTTCTTAAAATCCGAAACTATCTCCTTTGCCTTTCCAGCTATATAGTTCTTTGTCGCCTTTAGGCTTTTCTTTAAGCCATCAACTCGGAGCTGAGTCTGTTCGATCATATAAGAACCAAGTCTGTTGAGTCCGTCCTCAAGTGCAGCTTCAGCACGGTTCATCCTTGCTTCAAGAGTTTTATCCTGAGTTTCCCTGACATATCTTACTTCTTTACGCATCTCGTCAAGCTGATTATTCATCATTTCAAGCTTATCCTGAAGTACATCGATATATGAAACAAGATCAACCACATTTGCAGCTTCTCTTTCCATCTGATTCTTCTTTAGAAGCTCTATCAGTTCGATTACATTTTTATCTGTCGAAATCTGTACTATTTCTTCCATTTGACCATATCCTCCATATAAATAGCTGCCACATATCATTTCTGATACATAGCAGCCAGATTCTTTTAGACTTCACTGCCTTTATCACTTTTTCTTACTTTTCTTCGCCGGAGCCTTCTGCTCCTGAGTTTTATCAGGAGCATCCTCATCCATTGTTTCTTCTTTGGATTCTTCCTTACCCTTGAAAGGGAGCTCTGTCTCCTGGTTCTTCTCAGGTTCAATTACCGTCTTATCTCTCTCAGCAGCATATCCATCCAGAATTGATGCAAACAGCTTATCTCTGAAATCCTTTGTTACCGGATAACAGATATCCTGATAGATAGCCTTACCTTCCTCATCAACCTTCTTGGTCTTATAGGATGGCATTGTTACAAAGAGGCCCTTCTTTCCTTCGATGACATTTATATTATTGATGATAAAGCTGTCTTCGATATAGATTTGACCAACCGCCTTAACATTACTGCCTTCCTTATCAAGAGGATGCATTCTGACCGAATGCTTTGGCTCAGCCACCTTATCCCTTTCTTTCTCCCCAACGGTCATTACAGCAACATGATCGTTAACAGCCTTTTCATATGTTGCTAGAATGTTGGTATAGAGTTCCTCACGGAATTCCTTTGTTATAGGATTGCATACATCCTTATATACAGGCTGTCCATCCTCTCCAAGCTCACTGCTTCTGTATCTTGGCATGCTCACAAAAAGCTCCCCATTCTTGGAATTCTCAATTATGGAGATATTAGTGACCTTGAAACTGTTGCCAAAAACCACATTTGCAAATGCCTTTACCTTTGTTTCCTCATTAGTTGTCTTTACGACATTGATCTTAATCATATAATTCATAATCATTTACCTTTCCCTTATCGTTTTATTTGTTGTCTCTGCAGATTTATCTGCAACAGGCATACACACACACACGAACCGCTTAGTTCCTCTCTCAGCACAGGTAAAGAGAGTCAACTTCTCTGTTCCATCTGTATTCTTAATGGAGTTGTCTCTTGGTTCTACAACCTTTGTATTCACAATCTTGTAAATGTGACTCTTCCCCCTTTTATCTATAAGCTCCACCTTATCTCCAATCTGAACAGTATTCAGCGGTGTGAAAAATGTACCTCTCCTGGAACCATTATGTCCGCAGAGAACACAGTTACCCTTTTCTCCGATTCCGGCAGTTTCGGCAAGATGTCCTATACCTTTGCAAAGAACATCCTCTCCTGTCCCTTCCATTACTGGATACTTAATATCAATAGACTCTATCTTAATAATGCCGATGACTTCCTCTTTAGAAAGTGCATCGGCATCCTCCTGTGACAAGGAGGACGGCTCTTCCGTCTCCTCCTCTTCCACATCCATCTCTTCTTCATTTTCATCCTCCATTTTATCTTCGAAGCCCTGCATCAACTGCTCAGCTTCTTTTTCTCCTGTGTATTTCAGGAATTCGGGATACATGACAAATGCTATCCCGGCGATAATCAAAGCTATAACAAATGGCCAATTTATTCTTTTCTTTTTTCTCTTTGGCTTCCTATCCCTGGAACTGACCACTATTTTGTTATATGGCTTCCTATCTTCCTTTTTATATCTCACAGGATTCAGGTCTGATAAATCCACCTGTTTACTCTTTCTGTCACGTCTCCACATCCTGATCCCTCCATTTTATAAACTTCGCTAGTAGCGAATGTTACTTCACTTTTGTCGTTCGAGCACAAATTACGGCATTTCGAGCGCATTTTTATCCATAGTGTTTAATTTAGTGTTATGTTTAAGATTTATATGTACTCCAGTTTTTACAGGAAAACGACATATTCCAACGGCTTATCTACATCTATATTTTTTACGCTATGTTTTATGATATAATGCTGTATCTTTTATTACTTATATGGCCTCGCATAAAAGACCACATTTCCGTCCCTCAGCGGATCAAGTACAACACCTCTTGATTTTCCTGCCGCATGAACCATCATTCCATTTCCAACATATATAGCCACATGGGAAATGTTCCTGAAACATCCATTTTCTTCATACGAATAAAAGATCAGATCTCCCGGCTTCAGGTCTTCCTTATTGACTAACATTGCATTTTCAAAGCAGTAATA
>DEFA01000025.1:75746-80164 GCA_002350525.1 Lachnospiraceae bacterium UBA2864
TCTACATGCTTGCGCCCCCACTGGAGACAGTCATCATGCTTTGCATAGAAGATGTCAAAATCATTTCCATAATGATTCAGATCTCCGGTATCCTCCACCGTGTACTCAACGCCTTCTATGATGACCTTTGTTCCCATAGGGACTATCGGATTATAGGCATCAACAGCTATGGTATGCTTTGCAGTCGCCTTCTTTCCCGATGCTGTAATTCCATTTGCATAAGGTCCGCAGCAGATGGAGCATGGACAGTAGGCTGTCGCCCAGACCATTCCAATACTGTCTCCGCAAGTCTTCTCTGTAGTCGTACTGGAATCATCGATATAGTTCATCTCATCAAATATCTTTTTTAGATTTTTCTTTCCCTCATCATCCATCACATACCCAGCTTCACCATCACTATAGAGGACCATATAAACCATTAGGGTATCGTTATAATTTGATACCGGTGCTCCATTCTGAGTATTCTGATAAGTCACTGTATTTCCACCTTCTTCTAGTGAAATGATATTCTGATTGAACTCCATATAGTAAGAACTGAGAACTGTTCTTATATCTTCATACTCTGTATCAGGAGAAGGAAAGAATATTGCAAGCGGAGAATTATATATAATCCCTAAAGATGCAACAATTGGAGATGCAACAGCTATTACCATAAATAAAATAAGCACGGCAGAGAGTATCATTCCCTTTCGTGCTGTCTTAATCTTCATGATAAGTTCTGTAATCATCACATCCCTTATCATTTTCCCTATACTATCTTTTTGCTCTTCCTGAGCCTTCATTTTATCTATGAACCATCTCAGTTTTCTGAGACGGATTGTTGCTTTTGCATCCGCTTTTTCAATCGTTCTTCCAACTTCATTTCCTACTTCTTTCCCAATCTTTTTTCCGGCAGCCCATCCGATAAGCGTTCCCTCTGGTCCAGCTGCAGTTCCGACAGCTGCTCCTGCTGTTTCAGTTGCAACTTCAGCCGCCACCTCGGCTGTTGCTTCAGCAGCAATCTGAGCAGAAACTTTAGCTGTTTCCTTGGCTAATTCCTTTGATGTTTCCTTGGCTGCATCAGAAGCAGTTTTCTTGGCTGTCTTTTTAGCAATTCTCTTAATTCTATCCTTTGCTAGTTTCTTACTGATATCCTGTTTTTTTATCTTCCTTCGGATAAACTCACGGCTGGCTTTTTCCATGGCTTCTTTCGAATACTTGAAACTTGCTTTAGTCACATCTTCAGCTGGAGTCAGAATCGTATGTGCTATATATGCAGCATCGCGGATTTCATTTCCACCTTCTATCTGATCAGCCATAGCATTTGCACCAAGCTCACCGAGTCCCTTAATAGAAGATACGTTTCCTGTACCTCTTATATGAAGACTGGAATCCTTGATTTTTATAGAAGTATTCTGAGCTTCTAATCTATACTTGATTCTTTGGAACCTTCTTCTATTATTTCCTCTGTCATATGAATTAGGATGAACCGGTTTGTTGTTCCCTTGAACATCGTCCACCTTCTGTTTCATATAGACATTCTTGCCTTTAACAACCCCTTCTTTTGACTCATGGATATGAAGCTTTGATTTCTTTTTCGTATGAATCACCATAGGTTTATCATCTATTTTCTTTATGTCCAAGCATAACCACCTCCTTCTAAGCAATAAAATACCGCCATGAAAAGCTCATAGCGGTCGTAATAAGTATCAATATTATGTTGTTAAAAAGTCATGTGATTCTGGATAGCCATCGGAAAGTAACTTCCGGAATAATTAACTGTCACGATAAAATAAAACTTACTGATTTAATTAAATTTTCTCAAGCTGAGTAGCAGTAAAACCCTGAATCATTCCGCATTCTTTACAACAATAGCAAATAACAGGACTTCTTTTGGGCTTTAATTTATTAATCTCTCCATCAGGGTAAAAAAACACTCCATGCATTCCTGCCATTAAGCCTTTTATCAACTCTCCACCGCATTTTTCACATTTATTATTCATTGTTTTCCTCCTGAATTCAGATTAACCTTTCTCGGTTATCCTAGAAGATAATTTTTCTACCCACCCATATTTTAGGGCAGGACTACTTTCCAAATATATCATAATATTGATACTCTGAACAGAATAAAATGGATTTTAATTTTATCCTACAAATGTCCCCATAGAGCGCTTTGGAACCGACTTCGAAGGTTCTTCTGATTTCTTTGTTTCAACCTTTTCTGTAACCGCCGGAACAGCCTTCTTCTGAGTACTATATGTCTTCACATCATCCTCCTGATAGTCTTCAGTTTCTTCTCTTGCTTTCTGCTCAGCAATCTTCTCATGGATATTGGTATTGTAAAGCTTATAGAGATCTGTATCCTTACTGATCTGATTATCAAATGGTATTACTACATTTCCGCACTTGATAAGTCCCATACCGGATGCTGTATTAGTTACATATCTAAGCTGTGCCTGTGATATTCCAACAACTTCAGCCATCTTTACACTATCAGTATTAGCCTGCTTCAGAAGTGCCACAAACTCGGAGTTTGCAAGCATTGTTGTAGCTGTATAATTCTGAAGCAGATCAACCACGTTCTGAGTTATGCCAGTACAAAGACCGCCCTGCTTTCTGACCTTCTTCCAGAGCTGCTGAAGATACTTTGCTGAGTATTCTGAATTCAGCAGCACATGAAATTCATCTATATAAAGCCAGGTTGCCTTTCCACGCTGACCATTCTCAACTATTCTCTGCTGGATCGACTCCATCATAACAAGCATAGTTATAGGACTAAGTTCTGTTCCAAGATCTCTGATACCATATACAGTGAACCGATTATCTACATCAACATTAGTCTGATGATTGAAGATATTAAGGGAGCCTCTTACAAAAAGTTCGAGTGAAAGTGCTATATCCTTTGCCTCCTCTTCAGTCTGAGATAGAAGCAGATTATAGAAGTCTTCCATTATCGGAATATACCTTTCATCTGAAGGCAACTTTGCTATATCTGTATAAAGCTTTCTCACGCATCTATCTATAATAGACTTCTGCCTTGAGTTAAGGCTGTCACCGATACACTGCTCGCAAAGACCAAGCATAAATTCACCTTTCTCACGTATCCAGCCCTTAGTATCATTTACATCAAGATTCCAAACATCCATTGAAAGTGGATTAACATAGTTGTCTGTGTACGTCGACATATTTACTACGGTTCCTCCATAAGTATAGGCTATGTCGAAGTACTCATTCATAGGATCTATTATTATAATTTCATCTTCGCCCTTAAGAAAAACAGATCCCATTTCCATCTTACAGAAGAACGACTTACCTGAACCTGGAACACCGAACACAAAGCCATTACCATTGATCAGCATCTTACGATCACCGACATTGATATTCTTGCTTATCTGATTTATGCCGTAGTAATTACCACCATTATCATTAAGTTCCTGAACGTTAAAAGGCATAAGAACAGCAAGGCTCTGAGTAAGCATTGTTCTCATTGTCTCTACCTGTCTTACGCCTATTGGAAGTGCAGTATTAAGTGCTTCCCTCTGCTTCAGAAAATGTGTTTCTATTGTGCAGCTGTTACGCTTACCAATGGTTTCTACCGTTTCGGTCATACTTTCAAGTTCTTCTTTAGACTCCGCCATTAGAATGATTGTCACCGCCACATAGAATAGACACTGATCATTTTCTCTGACATCATCCATGATTTCTTCAATCTCCTTCTTCTCAGTTCTCTTCGCATAGGATATCTCAGTGGAGAAGTCGTTATTTCTATTACGGACTCTCTGCTGCTTTATGATATCAGATTCAATACCAAGATACTTCTTCTGAAGTGTTTTGGTAGTCAGATCCTTCGGGACTGGAACCACATCAATACTCGTTATAGAATGAACCGGTAGTGATGTGATCTCATTTATGAATCTGTCGGAAAGACTGCTAGGATACTTCTTAATGAAGAGCGCCCTGCAGAACTTGCTTTCATCCTCAAAATGATCCGGAAAGAACTTAAGCATTCCATTACAGAGATCATTCTTAAAATCGGCACCCACCTTCATTGCGCTGCGTATATCAAAGTCAAATGACTCCTCATCTCCAAGATGATAGAAATCATGCAGCACCTTAAGCCTCTCATTTCCAGTAAGAGGTACTATCTCAGCACCAAGCTCTATGAATGCCTTATGAATTGTTGCCTCCAGTGTTGCAAACTGAGCCTTTGCCTCCTCAAAATTCTTTCTCTCTATGGTAAGCGTAAGATACCTCTCCTGCTCGATTCCCTGTCTGCCTTCCATGATTTTCTCTTCAATGATATCGTTATAGATCTTTCTGAACTTATCATAGATATCTCCTGTATATGCAAGCAGTATGTACTCCCTGAGAGCCATCATGTTCTTATTCTTATTATTGACTGTTATCTTGAAATTACAGTCCAGAGAATTAAGAAACTT
>DEFA01000025.1:80295-85268 GCA_002350525.1 Lachnospiraceae bacterium UBA2864
CTCTATTGTTTCCTGTATCGACTTAGGACTTCTGTAAAGAGGCTCACTGGCCTTCTTCAACTCCTTAAAGCCATCTTTTAATATTCCCATTTCTATTTCCTCCTGTTAATGCCCACCTCATCCACCCGTGGGTATATTATCTTTAGTTACCCTCTGAAATACTTGTATGCTACTGCACCTATCACAGCGAGCACTACACCGATAATTGTTCCAATAATAGTCTTCTTCATCTTATTCTTCATAGCTTCAAACTCCTCCTTATTGCTATTGTTATTGCCTTTTGATTTAGTATCTTTATTTATTTTATTTACTTCATTTGTCTCTTTTTTGCCCTTCTTAGCCTTAGTGATATTCTCCTGAAGTTTATACTTCTGGATCTCAGACTCACTCTCTGTTGAGATATAGGTCAGTGTCCTGTTGCCTATCATGAAATGTATCTTTCTCATCCAGTACTGCATAAAGCTCATTCCGTTGTAAGAATAAAACCCTTCAAGTGCTATAGGCGCTATACAGGGAACTGCAACATATGCAGCCCCTGTAAGCCCTATGTACTTATATAGAAGGAGAACAATACCACCGCCAACTATAATGCTGGCAATAGAAAATATAAGCTGCCTTGCGGTAAGACCAAGAACTATACTCTCCTGGTATTTATCTATGTCCTTATTAATTTCTATAATCATGGTCTCACCTTCCTATCTGTCAGGATGTTCATCTCAACATCTGTAAGCTTCCCCTTTGCTCTCATATCCTTCTCGTACCTCTCGGTCTGCTTCGGACATATCTCTCTAAGCTTCTCTGGATTGAAAATATAAAGTGGATATTCTACGAATCCACTCTGTTTCTTAAGACCGGTATCTTCACCAAGCTTATTATCCTTGATGAAATCCTCTATACTCGGAATACCATCCACATCCAGATAACCACAGTATGGTGGCAGCTCATTCGACAGATTAACAGTCACATCTCCATAAAACTCATCTTCTTCATTCGGAAGACTAAGCCCGATATAAATGTTGTCATTATTCATGTACTGGTTAATTTCTAGAGATACATTCTGTGTCTCGCCAAACCAGTCCTTAATCTCAAATAAATTCTGCATATGTTTTTCCTCCTTACAATCCAAACACTTTGCTTGTTAGGTTCTGAGCCCCTCTTACAAATCCCACAGTCATTGCTATGGAAAATGTCATCTCGCACAGGTATATAAGAGTTTTAGCCCAGTCCGAATAACTTCCGGTAAATGTCGGTAGTCCCGCATTGATAAATGCATTACAAACCACTATAGCTATAGCCATCGTGACAGCCTCAAATGTTACTGCCAGAAAATGCTTTGCATATGTTGCTGCCGTATTTGCTACTGTTCTGTTTCCTCCAAGAGTTGAAAAGGCGATAGAACCAAGAGGAACTATCACCAGAAGCTTGAGGAATCTGAAATATACTGTGTATATGATAAAAAATCCGCATATTATGATTACTATTGAGAGCAGAGCTGTAAGTATCAGCATCACAAGACTCTCTCCAAAGCCGAGATCCTTTATTATATCTGCCTGGGCACTGTCGATCTTAAGTTCCGACACACTACCAGCCGACATCGAATTGACTATATTTCCAATGGTTGTAAAGAATGCCTTCATAATCGTTACATTATTGGTTACAAGCCATTCAGATATCCCCACTCTTATAAGCATTCTTAGAATCGTTTCAAATCTCATATCTTCTTTTATATCTACACTCTCAGCGCAGAATCCGATTACAAAAAACAGAACTACCAAAGAAGAACCAACTGCTACAAACAGCGGATTGATCTTCTCTATGGCAGCCCAGGGACCGCCACCCTTAAAAGCTGTAGGTGACTGTCCCAGCATCGCAAATACCAGACTTACCTGGTTGTTCCAGAAGCCAAATACCATCTCAAGAAGTGCAAGGATCTTATCTCCAAGTTTGAATATATCCATCTATCTTCACTCCCTTCATGTACTTTTATCGGAATATCCGATAGAACTCTAGTATCCAAGGAAGGAAAGTACAGTTGATATACCTGCCATCATGATTCCAGCCACTATACCCTTAAGTGCAGAGTTCATTGTGGAAGAATCCTGCTGCTGATAAGCCTGAGCAAACTCCATTACATTCTTTGCAAGAATGATCACACCTACAGCACCGATTATGGCGATAACAAGTGTCTTAAGGCTGTCCAGTGGTGCAGTTACAGAAGAAGTATCTCCTGCCGCATATACAACACTCGGAAGCATTGTCGGGATTACAGCAGCTGCAGCCACGAGTGAAACAACTTTTGTCTTCATGTTCTTAAAAAATCTATTCTTATTCTTCATTTTATTTCTCCTCATTTATTCATTCGTAAATTATCGATAAGTATCATTTGAACAGAAAAAGACAACCTCAGATCATATGGCTTTTTCCGCAATCTCTATGCTTGTCATATAATCATCGATTGTCTATTTCCGACTTATTTGAAGCAAACGCTCCATCTAAGATTTTTATTCAGTTATCTATATGAACGGGACGTCTCCCGGTTGTAGTATTAATTCATTTCGCAAAATCAAGCTTCACTACTTATTGCGAAGTATATTTCCATCATTTTCTTTAAACCTTGTAATAATCTTTCTCATTGCCACTACTGGCATATCAGGATAGAAGAATTCAAGTATAAGTTCAGATGACATACCAGCCTCAAACGCCGTATGCATCTCAGCCTTCTGTTCCGCCGAATAATGCCATTGACCTATTCTGCTAACGAGAGTGTCATTTCCAATAAGTTCAGGAAGCATCTCTCCAGTTCTAAGTTTGTTATACTCTTCTATACGTCGTTTTCTCTCAGCATCAGCATCAATACTCTTCGCAATATTTTCATTCTTTTTATTTCCAATTAGAGTTGCCTCAGGGCCAACATTTCTATGGATTACTCTAGCTTTACCACCATCAGCATTCGAAGCAGAATCTGAAGAACCAGATTCTACACTTATCTTATTATCCGCCAGATCCTTTTCAAAACGATCAGCATTATATCTTGATTCATCACTGAAGGCTTCGGAAGGATACTTAAGCTGTTGTGCCTTTCTGTTAACTTTGTTACGCTTCTTCGATGAAGCTTTGGAATTATCTAGAAGCATCGCTCCAGCCTTCTTATCAGCCTCCTGTTCTTCCTGCATAACCTTATTCATATCCGTGGTTATTTCTTCCTCTGCAGCAGGATCAACATACTCAAGGCTGGATTCAACCTCTTCGTACATCTTTGCCCTTGCTTCCTTTTCATCGTTATTCATGAGCTTTCTCTGAACTCCGACTTCACTTAGGATTGTCATTTCATCCATACTGAGTTTATCTATAAATACATTTTCGCCCTTTTCAGCAAGACCTTCGTAATATTTCAGTGACTCTGGTGTAAGAATCTCATATTCTTTAATCGCTGTAGTATTACTGCACCGCGTATGAACATAAGGCTCTGCTCCTCCATCAGCGGTCTGACTAAAGGCTGGATGTCCCATTGGTTTATACTTTTCATCCATAATAGGATCAAATCCTCGTATAAATATAAGACACTTTTCATTCTCAAATTTTCTTGCCTCATCAGGTGTAAGCAGTTCTCTTCCGAGTACATCATAGTTCCTTGAAGAACTACCCTGACGGCCTCTTGTTTCTCCATTGGTACGCTTATCAATAGTGGCTTTCCCAAGCAGTTCAGATATATATTTATGCGTGCTCTGCTCATTTCCACCGAGGTAGATAAGCGTATCACAGTTGCCTGGAATTGTTTCCCAGGTATCCTTGAAAAGAGCTTTAATCTGAGCAAGGTTCTGAATGATTATCACACTGGATATTTCCCTGCTTCGCATTGTAGAAAGTAAACTGCAATAATCATCCGGAAGTGCAACATTTGCGAACTCATCAAGCATAAATGTCACATGAATAGGAAGTCTTCCACCGCAGTTAAAATCTGCCTGATAATAGAGTTCCTGGAATATCTGTGTGTATAGCATTCCTATAATGAAGTTATATGACTTATCATTATCCGGTATTACACAGAACAGTGCTGTTTTAGTTCGCCCATCACCATTCACTCCAATACCTAGCTCGGCCAGCTTCAGGTCATCCTCTGAAAGCATATCAAGTACCTGCTGATTCTCCAGGAATGCAAGTCTTGAGTTAGCACTTATGATAATGGATCTTACTGTATCTCCAGCACCTCTCATACATTTATTGTACTGTTTTACTGCTGGATGATTTTCCCCAAGTGGATTGTTATCCGAAAGATACTGCACTCTGATATCAAGCCTTGAAGGTTCACCCTTCTCGCTTACCTTTGCTTCACCTATCAGCTTAAGTACTGATTTGAAGTTTCTCTCCTCAGGTCTCATTTCCATCCATACATAGTAGAATATCGACTGAAGAAATAGTCCTTCAGCCTTCTCCCAAAACGGATCCGATGGATTACTTCCCTTAGGTGTTGTATTAGCAATAAGGTTAGTAATAAGCTTTACAACATCTGTCTCCTGACGAATATAGGCAAACGGATTATATCTATCCGACTTATCCATCTCAAGAAGATTAATAACCTTTACATTGTAGCCATTCTTCTTAAGCATACCTCCACATGAACGAAGCAGTTCTCCCTTAGGATCTGTACATATAAATGAACACTTATCCGGCATCTGCATTAGATTCGGCTTTACTTCAAAAAATGTTTTACCTGCACCGGAACCACCGATTATTAGTACATTGTTATTCAACTTTGTCAGTCGCGTATTAAGACTCATTCTTACATTCTGACTTAGGATTCTGTTAAAACCAATATCTGGATCCTTTAGTTTTTGTACTACCTGTTTTATATTTGCAAACTGAGCTGTACCAAACTCACGCCCCGGCATCAGATTCCTCTGACTCGTATAATACATGGTAATAGCGATGGCATATACAAATGTCACCGCTACTACACACTTGGGGGTATTCAC
>DEFA01000025.1:85367-92608 GCA_002350525.1 Lachnospiraceae bacterium UBA2864
ATATATGGCAAAGAATCCTCCGAGACCTATCATCGGCCAGAACGGTTTCTTCTTTGTAGTTTTCATTTATCTCTTCTTCCCCTTTCCAGACTTTGGTTTCACAGTTGCAACCTTAAGAGCTGAGGTTGATTTCTTATCCTCACCTGCTAGCTTCTTAAGAGCATCCTCGACCTGCTTTTCTCGTTTTGCCTTATCACGCTTCATTTTCTCATACCTCTGACGAACACCTATTTCTACGCTGTCATAATGTGTAGACTGAAGCACATCGCCCTTCTTCTTTTCCACTACATGATTAGACTCATCATAGAGCTTATACTCCTTATCCTTATCGAGGAATGTAAGAAGAGTTTTCCCTCCATGAATCTCCATAGTATTTTCCTTGGATATCCATAAATACCTTGCATTATCACCCCAGGTTCCTGGAACTCGAGTCTTAACTGCGTTAGGATTTTCCTCTACTATTAAAGTCTTACTGATTGTGATATCAATCATGCTGGCATTCTTGGAAAGCGATACCGCCTTCATTCTGTCAGCAATACCACGATAACTGCGAATACGATTATTAAATGAATCCTTATCCATCAGCACCTTATGATTTCCATCTCTGTCAGCCTGATCAAGAAGGCCCATGATGGAAAGCTTATTTATTACATTCTCAGCCTGATCCTGAGATACAGAAAAGTTCTCTTTTACTGAGTCCACACTGACACTCTGCTTTTCTGTCGCAAAATTACCGACCTTCTCAAGCAGGTTGTCTATTGCATTATCAACTATTTCCTCCTGTGCCGTGTGGCCTGTCAGGTTTCCCTTCTGCTTCTCCTTCTCAAGGAACTGTGTGAGCTTCTCCATCTGCTCTCCATTTCCTTCCTTAAGATATTCATCGAAAGTTGCCACCTTGCCGTTTTTCATTTTCTGAAGCATCATATTTACTCTTGGAACAGCTTCCGAATGAAACACGATCTCTGATAATCCTTTTTCCTTATTTATGTTCGGAAGAACCGAGTAAAGGATTCCATATTTCTTGGCAAGTTTTTCAACCTTCTTCATGTCCTCAGACTTAAACTGAAGCACCTGAAGATCTCCACCCTTCATAAGTAGTTTCCTCATATTTACCTTACCGAGTGACTTCTCATAATCAAGCAGTCCTCTCAGCACTTCAAAGATTTTCTGCATAGCTTTGATACCGCCACTGCCGGCTTTCATTGCTATCTCTATTCCATCATAAGCGACACGAATGATCTGTACCGCCTCCTGAATCTCTTCTGCCATAGTTCCATCTCCCTTCTAGTATGCATAGCCCATGCTCTTTTCAAGTAGCGCTATCTCTATAATCTCCGGCATTTTTTCAGCAGGGACCTTACTCTCGATAAGATCCGTAAGCTGCCCCTCACTGAGTCCTTTCTTCATAGCCCCAACTATATGACTAAGCTGCGCCTTATTAAGTTCTCCGGATATAACCATTCGAACCAGACTTTGCTGAGACTTCTTCTTAAAACCGAGAAGCCCAAAGAGTCCACCTAAACCATTGGATTTTCTTCTTTCAATCTCTACCGGCATTGTTCCTACAATATTTCCATTGGAATCTTTTAGCGGAACCATATAGCCGCTGGTTGAAAGCTTGGAGTTCTGTTCCTCAGAAGTCTCAACCTTATCCTCTTCTGGGTTTGCCTTAAGATTTCTAAACATCTCGTAATAATCCTTCATTCTCTCAGCCGTCTCCTTACTCTTTTCTTCCAGCTCATTTCTAAGTGCATTCTCAGTTTTCTTATTCTCATCGGCCTCACGTCTCAGCTCACTGATTTCCTTACGGATATCATCTATATTGATATCCGTCGATTTACTCTCGGCCTTAACAGTTTTATCAACATCTAAAGTACGTTGCTTACTGATTTCTTCCAGCGTCTGCTTCTTAGCCTCTTCTATTGTCTGCTTCATTGCAGCAGCTACAATAGCCTGGATTTTGTCTTCAGATACTGGCTTTTCGACCTCAGCCGGAGCAGCATCGTACATTTTCTGTACATTGCTATTTGCATTACTATTCATATAAGAAAACAGCTCCATCATCTGTTCGAATGTAAAGCCGTTGATTACTGTATTCTGAGAAACAGCAGCTTCTGGCTTTATACCTTCATCGCTTTTAGAATCGTTCTTCTCTTCAGTTTCCACTTCCGTCACAGTTTCTCCCGTAATCACTTCTGCTTTGGAATCATCATCATTTTCATCTTTTGTGGATTCATCCTCTTTTTCGTTCTCCACAGGTTCCACCATTTCATCAGATTTATCCTCTACAGGCACTTCGGTCTCTTCAGTTCTAATTAAACCATCAGGAGTTATCTTATTTTCTGCCTCTTCCTTTTCTTTCTTCATTTTGAGCAGATTCTGCTCATATAACCAGTACTCACTAAGCCTGGGAAACAAGGAATCATTAAAATGAAGATCAACATACTGCGCTGGCACACCTTCAGTTATATATCTCACAGCCTGGCTAATCTTCTCTTCCTTTATCTTCTTATCAAGATATTTATCTATCACTGATTCAGGTGCACCTGCCCTAAGCAGAAAAGATATTATTTTCTTGCGTGTCTGACTTACATTCCTTTTGTAATACTTCCTAAGAAGCAAACGATCAATTCCTGCAATCAGATCGCATCTTGCCATCTTCTTATCATCTTTAGTGAGACCATTAACATTATCTAAATATTCAAGATCTTCTTTTATTTTCGCTTCATTTATCACAAATTCTTCCATTCAACTACCTCCATAAAAAAACAGCCCTATCTTATCTTTGGCTGTTTGATCAATTTCTTTTCTTCAATTTTCTTCTCCGGTTCTTTTTCCGGTGTATCCTTATCAACTTCTGGATTTCTGATTATTTCCTCTTCAAGTTCTTTTATTATAGATACAGCTATTCTTACATCTCTCGACGTTTTCTTGGACATCTCCTTAAGAAGAAGTTCTTCACTATGATAATGCTCCTTGAGTCTCATTATCTCTTCATATGTATATCCTTCTTTCTTAAGCGCATCATTAAGTTCAGAATACTTTCTATGCTCTGTTTCAAATTCTTTATCTCCCGACTGAAATAGTCTTTCGCCAGGAAGAAGATCACTCATTTCAGAAGCAACCTGATAAAGTTCTCTCAATTTCTTAACGGTTCTATAATTCTTGCTCTTAGCTCCGGCAACTTTCCGTCTTTCTGAATCAAGATCACTCTTAACTTCCTTAAGATGGTCAAGTGAGGTTATATCATGTTCTACCAGAAAAAGATACTGTTCCTCCAACTTATGCATCTTCTTTATCTCATCCCTAAACTGCCATGCTTTACTATAAGGTCTTCTTTGAATTAGTTTTAATCTATAGAGCCTTGCAAAGTATTTCTTCTGCACCGGACTAAGTTTGGCTCTCTTACCTCTTGGTATCTTCGAATAAACTATTTTCTGAGCTTCCTCTTCAGTTTCAGCTCTGAAGGTATTAAGGGATTCATATGGAATTCTGTTTCGGATTGCTTCCTCAGTATAATCAATTCCAAGAGTCTCTTTCTTACATCTTCGGAATCTGGACATTTCCTTTCCTCGAAATGCAAGATACTTCCCTTCCTTTATTTCATATCCTCTGTCCTTCATTATCTGAAGAAACTCATCATAGCTATAAGCTTCAGCAATCGCCACATCAATATCACGCTTTATCATATCCGAGAAGTTATCAGCACCATCACGATAGGTATTATGATCCTTATATCGATCATGCTTTTCATTAGGATCAAGCTCGACTGTGCTAAGTCCTTCCTTACTTGTAAGACGATTAACTATCGGCTGTATTATCTTTGCCCAGTCGTTATTAGCATAATGGTATTTATAACCATCTACAAAACTGACACTGTTGAAAGCTATATGAATATGAATATGCTCCTTATCATCATGGACTGCAAATACTGTCTCATACTTATCAGAAAGATATTCTGATATGAATTCTTCAGCTATCTTATATGCTGTATCTGCATCAGTCTCACCTGGCTTGAAGGATATAACAAAGTGATATCCCTGCCTCCCAGTTATCTTTCCGAAGCTATCCTTAGTCTGCTGCATAGTTATCGAAGCTGATTCCGGAATACAGTTCACAGCTCCAACCTTAGCCTCCTCCTGAGTTTTTTCAGGATTCATCATATAAGTAAGAAGTCTGTTTAAGTGTCCTGCATGATCAGGAGTACCGGTATCCTTGATATTCATCAACTTAGTTATTGCCAAGTCGCTTCACCACCTCTGCCATACTTAAGCTAAGACGCTGCATATAAGCAAGAAGCCTATCCTTATCGGAAGGAAGATATAAGCCGGAGTTATTATTCTTTACCACCTGATTGATATTTATACCAATATGATTAATCTCAGTCAGCATATCATGAAGAATAATTCTTATTTCTTTATGATCCATCGGTCCCTTAGAAATGCACAGCCTTATATAATCGCTTTCCTTCATCCCTGACTCCAAGGCCCTCGCTGATAAGAGTTCAGCATCCTTTTCTGAAATTCTAAAGCCTTTAACAATCGATTTTCCTCTCGCCATAAGCATTCCTCCCTTCTTTTATCTGTATGAAATCTCTGGTCACATCACCTTCATGTTTTGATGTTTTGAAATCATTTGAATATAGTGGCAAGATACGCAAAATGTTTAACATTTCCATTTTGCATCTTGTTAGGGAGCACCCTAAGACCCCTGATATATATGAATCCTGATAAATCCCTATAAAATTCATAAGTTCCAACAATTTGTTGGCAAAAACCCATGAGTTCCAACAATTTGTTACACAAATGTGGCTTCTGCCAACAATCTGTTACACAGGCATTTTTAGTGTTACACAATTTGTTGGCAGAAACTCCCGAGTTCCAACAATTTGTTACACAAATCATCCATCTGCCAACAATTTGTTACACATTCATTTTGGGATACCCGACTTAAGATATTCATACTTTCTTTCAGCTACAGAGTCTGATGATAATTTCAGTTTTGTAGCCACCAGCCATTCATTTATATCTTTATACATGACTGGAGCCGAGGCATCCTTTACCTCGTAGCCTTTATCTCTATACTTCTGAATCAGTTTTTCAGCAGCTAACCTTCCAGGTTCATCGTTATCAAGAGCAAACTCAATTTTACTAATACCCGGATGATCACTTAAAAATGTTTCAAGAGGAAGATCTGCTGTCATTCCCAGTGCAATCATATTGCTGTCAAAATCCTGAAAGATATCTACATAGCTCATCATGTCTATAGCTGCTTCAAACACTACTATCCGATTACTATTATCATTTGTAATATTGAAACCGTACCTCTTATCATTCCCTGCCACATCACATTTAAAAGCTTTCCCATCTCTATCATAGATTCCTCTCTGGCTTGCAAATCTTGTGACACCACTCTTATCATTTCCGAGGAATACCACATTATGATATTCCTGGCTCTCATATATAATACCCTTACGGATAAAATAATCTATTGTACTTATGCTAAGCCCTCTATCCTGATTAAGATATCTGATGATCCTATCATTATTCGAAGCAGGTACCGGAAGGATAAATTCCTTCTTTTCAGATACTGGTTTATCATTATGAATGATACAATCTCCCGAAACAGTTTCCCCTATGCTGTCATGTCTGACTCCTGCAAAATCCAGAAGCCAGAACACAGCATCTTTAACATCCAGTCCTGCGAACTCTCTTAAGAAATCTATTTGAGAACCACCATTCCTTCCACTCTCACATTTACCGGAAAAACGGAACCAATTTCTATGGTCATAGATTCTCATAGAATCCATCTCCTTTAAAGTATAGAACCGTCCTATTTTCTTAGGTGTATATCCAAGACTTCTGGCTACCTCAACAAGATCAACTGACTTCGCTATACTTAGTTCTTCTTCAGTGAATCTATCGCTCATCTCTTGGTCCTCCTTCCCGTTTTATTATTTTCAGCAACATTGCTTACATCACCCTTATTACTATTTACTTCTGCTGCCATTGGTACTGAGAATTCAATATCCTTATAGTCTGTCTTAAGACTGTATCTCAGGTTGGAAGCTGGCAGCCTGTCCTTTTCCTTAAAGCTGAAGTAATCTGAATTATCGCCTCCAACTATTATGTGATCTACAAGCGGCACACCTACCAGATCACAAATCTTAATCATCCTGTCGGTAAGTATTGAGTCTTCAATTGAAGGGTCAAGATTTCCAGACGGATGGTTATGAATCATAATCATGGTCGATGCATTGGATAGTATAGTTGCCTTTAATAACTCTCTTGGATGCGCTACTGATCTATCAAGTGCACCCATACTTGCAAAGGTACAATTAATTGGTGTACCGTCAGATTTAAGATTTATGATACATACAACCTCTCTATCCATCTCGCATAGTTCCTTGCCTATAAGCTTTACCGCATCCTCAGGAGACTTAACCGGATGCCCCGACATAAGCGGAGCATCCTTATTAAGGCGTATAGACACCACATCCAACTTAAATGGATTCTTCTTCGGCATCTTCGTCACCTCCATCCAGACCTTCGACCGTGATTATAAAATCCTCAGGACTTTCATTCATGATTCTTATTAAATCTTTTATATCAACAGTCTGTAATTCCATAGGAATCCTCCTATCTCTTAGGTCCTTTATTTGCCTCATATACAAGCTGCTGCTCAGCCACCTCACCATCAAGTCTTTTATTTGGTGTATCAGTAGCAAGCTTAAGTGTACGTGCATTTCTGTCATAGTGATAAACCTGATTTGATAATCTATCCTCAAGATTTACTGTTGCCATATTTATGGTATGAACCATTTCAGCAAGCTCTTCAGGAGACTGTGAGCTGGCAGGAACTGCAAGCACCTCATGAATCGAACTTGGAAGAATATAGAGATCATCAGAAATTACTTCTGAAAGTTTATGGAGCTCATCCTCATAAATCATAGAAATAGCTCCATGCATATTTCTCTCATTTGTGATCACATACATCATTTCCTCTTCAGGCTGATAAGGCATCATCATATCTAATTCCTCTTCATCAGCACCAATATCAAATAAAGTTCCTCTGAGCATTTCACTCATACCTATAATTTTCACAGGATTTATCCTCTTAGTATTTTCAGCAGCAAGTTCAAAAAGCTCTGCTTCTTTCATACCAATAGCATCAGCAACCTTATTAGTTATGATTGAAGATGCAAGAACCCCTTCACGATCCTCGACTACAACTCTGTAGAT
>DEFA01000025.1:92678-100644 GCA_002350525.1 Lachnospiraceae bacterium UBA2864
ATTAATAAGCTGGAATATGATTCTGTCCTTGCAGTTAGGAAGATCAATCTTCTTAATCACTTCCTCACTTCTTTCCATGCTCTGAAGATATGCTGCCGCAAACTCACTCATAACATCAGGAAGATTCTCAGTAGCCTCATATCTTTCATACATATCCTGAAGATAAAGAGTAGGGCAGATATTTCTCTTCTCTCCCTCAAGCTCTATAGTCACAGCATCCAGTTCTCTGTTTACCTTTGGAACCTTTTCAAATACTACCTTTCCATTCTTCATAGAATCTGGAAAGAAGTTCAAAAGCTCTGTCTCTACTACGCCTTTAAATGTCTCAAAATTCATTCTCATATATTTTTACCTCTTATTCTTTCTCCCAATCACTTGGGTTTTCTCCTAAAAATGATACAAAAATAGGAGATACAAACCTTATGGCTCATATCTCCCGATTTCCATTTACTAAATTGTCTTTTACTAAAATGTGTTTTACTCTTCTATATCGTCATCATATTCTTCAATATCATCAACCATAGAAGTCTTTTTACTGAAGAATATATATGATACCGCAAAGAGTATAAATGCAAGTCCGATAGCACCACAGACAAATGGATTATAATTATCACCTGTCTGAGGAAGCTTAGGCTGTGTAGGCTTATTAGTAAGGTCGAGTGTATACTCAACTACTTCAGGAGCCTTTTCATCTTCCTTCAGCTTTCCATCCTCATCTCTGCCGTATGTAAATACTACTTCATGAGGAGTACTATCAAGAATATAATCTTCCTTAGCCTTTGTTTCGACTACAGTATAAGTTATATCCTTATCGAAGCTGCCATCTTTGTCAAAGGTACAGATTGGAAGCAGATCACTTTCAGCACATCCATCCTTACCGGTTACAAGCGTCTGAATCACCTTACCATCCTTATCTCTGATTTCGAATTCAACACCCTCAATCATGGTATTAAGCTCGGAATCTCTCTTCTTAAGGAGCAGTTTTCCATATACATAGTCATCCTTCATCTGACACTTCTGAATCTCGCCTGAATCCTTAACCTCAAACTCTATATCGTTCGCTATGGTATATCCATAAGGTGAAGTCTCCTCTCTAAGAGTGTACTTACCTGCCGGTATCTTCTCAACCATATGAGGTTCCTTAGTACTGGTCCAGGTCTCAACAGTCTTACCTTCGGAATCAATGATAGTAAGTTTTGCACCTTCAAGTTCTTTTTCTCCAGTCACATCTGTTTTACTAAATTCAACCTTAATAGGAACATCTTTGAACTCTGCTTCGAACTTAAGTACTTTTTCTCCTTCAGGATTATATGATGCATCAATCTGCACTTTTTCTTTATTGGAAGCATAACCCTTAGGAGGTTCAATTTCCTGGATATAATACTTTCCAAGCGGAAGATCTGATACAAAGTGAATCTTTCCTTCAGAATCTGTAACAGCCTTTTCAATTAGACTGTCTGTTTGAAGCTTTGCATCAGTTTCAGTGCAAATTATTTCCTCAGCAGAATACAGTCCAAATATAGCGCCTTCAAGAGCTTTACCCGTTTCTGAATCCTTCTTTATAACAGAGATTTCTACCTTCTGTCTTTCGTTAAAGATATGGTCTCCAGCATAAACGATAGGAGTATCCTGATCCATATATGAAAGGTCAGCATCAATAGGTGTGCTATCCAGCATAAAGCCTTCAAGTGTATCAGTCTCAACCAGATAATACTTACCAAGTGGCAGCTTATCTATAAATGCTACACCTTTATCGTTTGTTACAAGAGTTGCAACAAGTTCATCCTTCTCATAGTAAACAGTATCAATACCATCAGGACTAACTATGTCTTCCTTTGCATATACTTCAAAAGTTACGCCAGCCATGGATTTCTTCTTCCAACTGAACAGGAAGTCATACCACTTATCCTTGGTAGCCTCAATATCCTGAAGGAACTCTCCATCCTTATTGATGATTATTGTACCTGTAGGTACCTCGTCCTTCATAGTTACTGACTGGATTTCTTCTGTATCAATTACAGTGAACTCCACATCTGTCGCTCTGAGATATCCATAAGGTGCGAACTCCTCACGAAGTATATATGTTTCTCCAACCACAAGTCTCTTAAGCACATGCTTTTCACCTGCCTTTGATGTCCAGGTTTCTACCACATTACCATCCTTATCGATCACTGAAAGTGTAGCCCCATTAAGCTCAGCACCGCTTGTTATATCCTCCTTGGAGAATTCGAAGCTTGTAGGAGTATTTATAAACTCACTACTGTACTTTGCTACAGGAGTATTCTCATCGATATACCTGGCATCGAACTCGATTACCTCTTCAGATGAAACATATCCAGCCGGTGTTTTAATTTCCTTTGCAGTATACTTACCAAAAGGATAATCCTTAGTGAACTTTATAAGTCCATCTGCATCTGAAGTTGCCTGTTCCAGAAGTGTTCCTGCCTCAACAACAACCTTACCATCTCTGGTCTTAATATCTTCAGCTGCATAAAGTCCGAAGACTGCACCTTCGATAGCTCTGTCATCTTCTGCATCACGCTTTTCTACAACAAGCTCAAGTTTTTCTCGTTCATCCTTAAATGTCTTTGTGTCATAGATTACAGGAGTCTCATCATCAGCATAAACAAGTGTACTGGTCTGTTCCTGAGGATCAAGCAGATATCCAAACGGAGCCTTTGTTTCAACAACTTTGTACTGTCCAAGAGGAATATCCTTAAGTACTGCTTTACCTTCTGCATCAGAAGTAAGCGTTGCTACCAGGTCTCCCTCACTATAATACTTTGTTCTCTCTCCAGACTCATCCACCTGGTTATCAGCAGTATAAATATCCTCTGCTGCATATACCTCAAACTCTGCCCCCTCAAGACCGCCTTCAACATATACGAACTCTTTTTCGTCACTGTCAGCAAACCATCCACCTTCATAACCTTCAAGTACTTCACCACGCTTTTCTATGGTAATCTCGCCCTTTGTTGGATGATTCTCATATTCCACTGTGATAATAGCCTCGTAGGTGTCAGGATCTGTCTCATAGAAAGTATCAGTATCAACTGCGACCTCAACATAGTTCTCATTCTTCACATAGCCATAAGGTGCTGCTATTTCTTCTATTCGGTAATTTCCAAGATGAAGTACCTGAGGAAGTAAAAGATCACCATCATCATCTGTCTTAAAAGTCTTATGAGTAACCTTTGAAGGATAAGTTGTGATCATCTCAACATATTCCTCTGTATCCATGTTGTAGATACGGAACTCAGCGTTAGGAAGAAGAACTGTTTTCTTAGTCTCATCATCCTTCTTTATAATTCTGAGCTTTGCACTGAACTCCCTGTCTATGAATACTCGCCAAACAAGAGGTTCATCTGGCTTATGCTCTGTGATTCTTACCTCAAATGGCTTTACTGTTTCCATGTTGTGAGGTGTGACTGACTCAACCACGATATAGGTTCCATATGGTATCGGAATAGATACTGCATGTCCCTTTTTATCTGTATAGATAGTGGTCTCTCCCTTACCTTCGGCTGATTCCTTTCCAGTTACTTTGCCTCCGATAACTATAGGGGTAGCATTATCAAAATCATAGCTGCCGTCTTCCTTTACAGGAAGCTTTGACTTAAGGTAAGCTGTAAAGCCTGCTCCTTCAAGAAGCGGTGCCTCAGTATCATCGCCATTATCTGATACTTTGATCAGCTGGAATGGTTGCTTCTTAACCTGCTCCTCAGATGTTGACTCTCTCGCTACCTCTGCTACAAGATCACCCTCATAATCACATTTAAGGTCATGCTCCTCAGTGTCAATGTTATAACCTACCGGAGCCTCTATCTCTTTGATGTAATAATCACCTAGATACAAGTTTTTAATCTCAGCCTCTGCATTTGCATCTGTTTTAAGCTCTGCAACTTTTGTACCCTTCTTATAAAGAACTCCTGTCTTTCCGTCAGGATGAACTATATCATTACGAGCATAGAGCCCATATACTGCCCCCTCAAGTGAAGCATCGCCCTGTGGATAAGGCTTTCCAGTTTCCTTATCAACCTTATAAAGATGAATCTTGGCTGTTACCCTGTCATTCTCAAATGTATGCTTAAACTCAGCTGTAGGAGTCTTCTCATCCATAATTTCAAAGCTGAAATTATATACATCTGTCTGATTACGGAGATAACCATATGGCGCCTTAGTCTCCTTAATATAATATGAATTAGATATTGGAAGATCTACTGTATAAGCACCGTTTCCGTCATTTCCGGTTGTAGCCGTCTGTATTGCTGTATCCTTCTTCATGATGACTGTACCATCATAATTCTTGATATCATTTCCGGCATACATGGTATACTCTCCACACTTAAGTGGATTCTTAGTATCCTTGTCAATCTTGGATACAGTAACCTTTGCTTTCTGACGATGATTTTCAATAGTCACGCTCTCAAACTGCACTTCGACATTCTGATCCTTATATTCAATCGTTACAGTCTTAGTTTCACCATTGATCGTATAACCACCGATACTTTTGGTTTCAGTAACATTGTAGGTTCCAAGATGAAGATTATTCAGTGTCACCTGACCATCCTTACCACTCACAAGTCCCTCTGATATGACAGCACCTTTGTTATAAACCTTGGCTCCGTCAGCTCTGTAGATGTCTGCCCCGGCTGTAACCTTAAAGGTTGCTCCTGGGAGCTTTCTCTTCTCATAAGTGAAGTTGGTTCCATTCCATCCTACAAGAACCTCACCTTCCTTATAGATTGTAAGTGCACCTACCTGCTCAGCATCCTTGGCAGTAAATGAAGTTGTCTGACCTGCTTTAACTACAAGTGTGTGAACATCCTTATCAAGTACATATCCTTTTGGTGAAGATATTTCCTTAACATAGTAGGTTCCCGGTGTAAGAGGCCCTGACTTGCAACCACCGTCATCACCTGTGACCATCTGCTCTACAAGTGCAGTACATCCACTATCGGAATAAATACCATAGGTTGCACCTGGAAGCTTAGTACCTGTTGCCTTATCTATCTTCTCCAGATATCCATAACCTATATCTTCAGTTTTCACTTTGATATAAGCATAGATAGGATCCGCTGAAGGTCTTTCAGATACGAACTCTTGATAATTACTATTACCATTAAACCAGAATACACAGCTAGATGTTGGTTCAACCTTTCCGGTATTTGATGTAAATGTTCCAGTAGTTGCCTCAGTCTGAACCTTTGTACTGGAAATGGTAAGCTTATTACCATCCACAGAAGTATCATAACCCTTGAGACTAAGATCAAAGCCCTTAAGTTCCTTATTCTTATCTGTAAGTGTTATTTCATATCTCTGATTTGTCTCATTCCACTTCAGTTCTATAGTTTCTGCGCCACTCTTAGTCTTGCTGGCAAAGCTTGGAATCTTCTGATCATAAGCTGCACCGATACTGTCTCTTAGGGTTTTATAATAACCATAACAAGTATCTGGATCTGGAGCACATCTTGAAAGAGTATAGGCAGCATTATCTGCACTATCTGTTCCAAAGAGTCCTTTTTCTATGATCCATACCTGACTCTGCGTTGCAATAAACTGATCCTTCTTGTCATTTGATGGCTCATTCTGTGTATCTGCTGTATCTGCATAACCATAATACAGACAAAGAGCAAGCAGCTTTTCCTGCTTGGCAGAAAGGCTTGTATTGTTCGGTTCGTCATCACTCTTCATCAACTCACCAGTCTCTGCCGTAAGACCAAAATTAAGACAGTAGCCTATCTTACCGTCTATCATGGCATATAGAATCTGACCTGTATGAGAAGAATTGAATTCCGACACAACGCCATGCTCACTTGCTGATGCATACCAGAAGCATATATTTGCTTCAGCACTTGCTGCGAATGCTGTCATTGCAGATCCGGACACAGAAGAAACTACAATCAAAAGAGCCATTATAAATGACATAAATCGTTTTAGTTTCTGTCTCATTTTTCTTAATTCCTCCTTGTAAATTTGCAACAAAAAAAGAGAGACCTAAGCTTTGGCTCAAATCTCTCAGTTATATACCTTTCATTTCGGTATAAATATTTAGTTGTATATATCCTTATCTATAGCAGCGGAACTCATAAAAGTCCTGACCACCTGAGTTTGTCACTCCTCCATATTCTATAAGAAAGTATGGATTTGATTCAAGAAGCAACATGTCTGCTATATAAGTTGCTATAGCATCCTCACTTCCGAGAAGTCTTCCCGATGTAGTTGCTGCCTTGTTCAGATCCGTTTCTACGAACACGCTGTAGTATCCGAGACCATCATACGGATAATATTCATTATACTCATCTTCTGTAATCTGTCCCTGTGCCAAAAGATTGGCAAGATTATCCGTGGTTTTTATCATACCACCTGCCTGACATTTGGATGTAGCTAGTGATACAACATTCCCTGGACTATAAGATACTTCAGCTGGTGCAGGAGCTTCTGTAGCCGCCTCTGTTGGAGCTTCTATAGCCGCCTCTGTTTCTGCCTCAGTACAAGACTCTGTTGGGGCTTCCGTAGCTGTTTCTGTACGAGTCTCTGTTGAAACTTCTGTTACAGTTTCAGTAGCTTTTTCAGTTTTCACTTGAACTGAAGTTTCTGTTTTATTCTTGTTCTCAGTAGTTGCCTCTGTTGATACTGACATCCTGCTATTCCGCTTCTTATCATCGGAAGTATTCTTCTCTTCCCTGGCTTTCTCAGTTGTCTGCTCTTTGCATTCAGTAGTAGCTTCTGTCTTTATCTCAGTTGACTCTTCAGTCTGCTTGGCAACTACATCCTTGCTATTATTTATTGCATCCTTAACATCAGTTGTACAGCCGGTGAGTCCAAGTATTGCTATAGTTATAAGAATCATCATTAGTTTCTTCATATCTTCCACCTGTCCTTTCCGTGGACAGATGAGATACGACTTTAACTGCCCACAAGTATTATTTAGTTGTGTCAGTTACTCTTATGCTTCTGCCATCTTGCTGATTCTGAAATAGTAGCAAAGTAGCCTACGCATTTTTCTGATAAACATATAAAGTCTATATCTTGCTTCAATATTCATGATCACTCTCTCCTTCCTTATATAGATGCTCCGCCAAGAAAAGCAAAGAAGATTCTGAGGACTAGACTAAGCAACATCAGAAAACCTCTTAATGCTCCCAGGGCAAGCCACAGAACGGCCCCTGCTATTCTTACTAATATCCATAAAACATCCAGTATTCCTTTTCCTATTAAGCTTAGTATCCTCATAATTTACCTGCCTTTCTATGACCATAAATCAGTTAATTCATCTAAAGCTTGTTCAGCTTCCTTTTTACCTTTTTCAGTAGGTGATTCATTTACCTGCGAACTAAAACCAGTATTATTGAAGTTACCTCCACCTGATTTTAGTGTAGTTATAACCATACTGAATAATTCTTGTCTTATCTCAGCCTCTAATTCTTTCTTTAATATTTCCCTTTGTTTATCCACATACTCCTTTGTTGCATATCCCCCTTGTTTTTTTATTTCCTTACTGCCCTCGCCAGTAAGAAGATCAATATCTGCATCAAGAAGCGTTTTCTTAAGAATATCTATTATGAAATTGCTTTTGTTGCGATATATTTCAGGGTTTAGATCTCGAAGTATTTTGTGAATTGCTAAATGCTCTGGATTGTTGATATTTAACCTGAAACCATAATGAATGCTTTCATCACTGGACATTAATCTGCTCCTTTGACATCGTTATCTTAGCCAATGTTTCAAATCCTTTAGCATTTGCACAAATATCAGTATTAAAGGAAAAATTATTCTGATTGAAGCTTCCAAAGTTCTTCATTACTACAGCACCACCACCCACAAATACAAATGGGGTTGTTTTAAGGCTATATTTTTCTTCTCTGAGAGAATTTATTACCATTGAGATAAATGAACTTATTTCCTGATTCATTATCTGTATGTATTCATCAGGTAGTGAGCTTTTATGTGATATCATATATTC
>DEFA01000025.1:100820-119082 GCA_002350525.1 Lachnospiraceae bacterium UBA2864
GCAATACGATCAACAACCGCTGCATAGCACTGGGGATAAACAAGAATTCTATCAATCCAGATATGATACTTCGTTTGTTCAAACTTGAAATATACTTCATCATTTTGTTTGAGATACTTAATGAATTCATTCTTTTCATCACCGTATCTCGAAGCCGGAAGACCTACTGAAAGTACCACTCTTGCTTCTGTCTTATTTCTTAACTTTAATTCCTTTGCGATACCCGCAAGTGTCAGATAATAATAATCGGGTGTTTCTACCTTTGTAGCTTTTACCTCTAACCTATCAGTTCCAACCTTGAAGTATCTGCCTTTGTATTCCAGAATGTTATCAAAGTAGGCAGGCTCAGTAGTTATCTCACTCACGCCACTGATATAAATATCATTCGGAGTCTTGCACATAGACCAGCCATGATCTATTGCAATAATCTCTAAATCCCTCATTGTCCATCACTCCTCTCTAAACCTTTTTGATCTGTATTTTTTTCAGAATTCATCTGCTTCTTATAACAATATCCGAAGCATGTTCCAGATTCATTTGCATAACAGCAAGGTTCATTATTGTTATGTGGACATCCGTTGATTTTTGACTTGTGGCGTAAACGACGCTGCTTATCAAATCTGCAATAACATTCAGCCTTACAATCTTTGTCGTTAAATAAAAAGCATTCCTTACAGTTATGTTTCTTCCTAAAGCTGTCGATTTTATCCTTTGCTATCCTTTCCTTGATTTCGAAGAGAAGTCTCTCAGTATCTTTTTTATTATTGATTTTCTTCTCTTTACCATAGGCGTAAAGGATCATGTCATTTAAACTATTAAAGTTCACTGAATAAACCTTTTTTCTACGACCCATCAAGCCCACCTCCACCGGAGGCTCCATATAATCTGCCAGTTTCTACATATATACTCATCTCTACTCCTCCTTTTTTTCTGGCCGGATTTAGTAGCTTCCACAGAACAGGTACTAATTATTCTGTAAAGTACTATGTAGGTGTACAACGGTCTCTCAACCACCTCATCGCCCTGTACACTTGGGAACTGCAGTAAGCCGATCCAGATGAATTTATATTCACCCTTTCGCTCACGACGCTCTTTATAAAAAAGAACTATCTCCTCTACTGCCATTTCGAGGATGAGGATATTCTTCTATATCCTCTGTGGTTCATTATCTCCAAGCAATGCTGTTATTCCCTTTATCAGTTGGCTGTCCTGTTCCTCACCCTTCATCTTTCGATCCGTCAGGCTACTAATGTGGTAACAGTGACTGCTTCCCCTCCAGGCAGCACCCCAAGGTTTTCACTTGAACTGCAGCTGTGTTATTAAATTGTGTGATAATGGTACATCAGATTTACTGATTCGAGAAGTCTGTCACACTGCCAAATTTCAGCCTGTTTTGGGTGTTTTTCTATCTGTGACACTGATAGTTATATTTTAGGTTCCTCTTTGTGAACCTTTGTGTATATTATAGGTTCCTTTTTGTGAACTGTCAAGCATATTCAGAAAAAAGTTTCTCTTTTGTGAACCTTGTGATAGAATTGATATGGACTTAAGCGATATGACCAACAGATTAAGTTATATATAGAAACAGTGAGAAAAATAAACGAGAATCCAAGAAAAGAGGGATTATTATGGACGAAATAAAGGAAAAACAGATAAGTAATGTTGCAAGACTCATGAAATACTATAGACAGGCTAAAAATATGTCCCAGGGGGATCTGGGGAAGGCTTCCGGCATTAATCTATCAACGATAAAAAAATATGAGACAGGTGTTAGAAACCCGAAGTATGAACAGCTGGAAAAAATAGCAGATGCACTCGGAATAAGTGTAGATAACTTTTACGAGTCAGAGATTACTACTGTAGGAGAACTAATAACAATAATAAAAACTCTTGATGAACAGCTTAATATGAAAATTACTGCTGAAAAAGATGAAAATGGTGAATATATCCCTGATACTGTCAAAATCGCTTTTAAGGGAAAAGGGATAAATAATGCCCTAATAGAATACCTGAAATTAGATAAAGAATCTGATGATGAACTATTAAACCTGCTCACATCAGATAAGAAAATCAAGTAAAATAGCCAATTTTATACAAACCAATAAATAATCTTGCAGAAAATCCACCTCCTCGAAAGGTGGATTTTTCCTTTATTTATGCGGGTTCCGAGACTTTTAATAATTCAAAATTGTCACACTTTGTATCAGTTAACATAATATCTCCACATCAAAAGGGTGTAGTTTTTGCAGAAAATTCTGCATTGATTGTATCAGTAATTGTATCAGTAGACATAATCTTAACGTTTATGTAAACTATTTTCGAAGTCAAAAAAATAAGGCTAAAAGCCCGCAAACCCGCATAAACACTGAAGAAAGTAAAAGAGCGTGTCGGGGTAGACACGCTCTTTTGGAGAAGGTATTTTGTTACTTATGGGGTGTAGCAAAAAACTATATAATGTATTGGGGGTTACAAGTATATTATACATACCCCCGGAAAAAGATGTTCACAAAAATATTTTTTTTTGCTATTTCTTTTTGTAAATTTTTGCTAATGGTTTTTGGGGCTTCTGTCATTTTATACAATTTTCCCCCGATTTAAGCCGCTCCATTGTCAAAAAGTGCATCAAATTCAGCACCTGAGATTCTTTCACGCTCCAAAAGTACTTCCGCAGACTTGTGAAGAATGTCTATCTTAGACTCTATGATAGCCTTTGCTTCTTTATAACAATTATCTATGATGCTCTTAACTTCCTCATCTATCGAAGCAGCTACCTGAGCGCCGTACGGCTTCTCATGTCCCAATTCTCTTCCGAGGAATACCTCATCACTGTCACCGGCCTCATAATTGATAAGTCCGAGCTTCTCTGAGAATCCGAACTTCATGACCATATCTCTGGCTGTTTTTGAAGCCATTTTGATATCCTGTGATGCACCTGTTGAAATGTCATCAAATATAAGTTCTTCGGCAATACGTCCGCCGAGGTCAACCATGATTTCCTGAAGCATCTTCTTTCTCGTTCCGAACTGATTATCATTTTCCGGAAGCGGCATGGTATATCCCGCAGCACCTACTCCTGTAGGTATGATAGACACTGTATAAACAGGATCCATCTCACTTAACTCATGGAAGAGTATTGCATGTCCCGACTCATGGTACGCAGTGATGCGTCTTTCTTTCTCAGATACAATCTTCGATTTCTTCTCTGTACCGACACCAACCTTAATGAATGCCTTATCAACCTCTACCTTACTGATAAACTTCTTATTCTCTTTAGCGGCAAGGATAGCAGCTTCATTCATGAGATTCTCAAGATCAGCTCCCGAGAAACCTGCTGTTGTTCTTGCAACTTCATGAAGATCAACATCGTCACTGACAGGCTTCTTTCTTGTATGAACCTTAAGTATCTCCTCACGTCCCTTAACATCAGGACGTCCTACGGCAACTTTGCGGTCAAATCTTCCCGGACGCATAATAGCCGGATCAAGTATATCCACACGGTTTGTCGCAGCCATTACGATGATTCCTTCATTCTCCGTGAAGCCATCCATTTCAACCAGAAGCTGATTGAGTGTCTGCTCTCTCTCATCGTGACCGCCGCCGAGACCTGTACCACGGCGTCTTGCCACCGCATCGATCTCATCTATAAATACTATACAAGGTGCATTCTTCTTAGCTTCCGCAAAAAGGTCTCTTACTCTTGATGCACCGACACCGACAAACATTTCTACGAAGTCCGAACCGGATATGGAGAAGAACGGAACTCCTGCTTCACCTGATACGGCCTTACCGAGAAGTGTCTTACCTGTTCCCGGAGGACCTACTAAGATGATTCCCTTAGGAATTCTTGCACCGATCTGTGTATATTTACCCGGATCCTTAAGGAAGTCAACTACCTCTGAAAGTTCTTCTTTTTCTTCCTCAAGGCCCGCAACATCCTTAAATGTTATGCCTGTTTCTTCATCCTTTTTCGCACGACTCTTACCAAAATTAAGAATCTGTGAATTTCCGCCGCCACCCGATACTCCGCCAAGGAACATTGGAAGAATCATGATAAACAAAAATGTAGCAAAAAGATATGGCAGCAGTTTTTCTACCCACCCGGGTCTTGCTACGTCATACAGAGCATACTCAATATCACTCTTCTCAAGAATCTTCTGCGTTTCCTTAACATCCGCCGTATAATACCTGATATCGGATTTGTCGGTAAAAAGTACATATACAGTACCTGTCGGAACTTCGTTGTTCTGGTATATTTCAACCGCTGCAACGCTTCCCTTACTGATACTTCTCTCCAGATCTTCATTTTTGTAATTCGGGGTTATGGTTCCCTGTCTGCTTGACAGGAAATAGTATATAGCTATACCTGCAAGTATCAGCAGAAGAAACAGCCCCGGTCCTCTACTAGCTGTCTTTTTTTCCAATTTTAATTTTTCCTCTCAACAAAAACTTACTCTATTACTCCTATGTAAGGAAGATTTCTGTACTTCTGAGCATAATCCAGTCCGTATCCTACGATAAACTTATCCGGAATAACAAATCCCGTCATATCCAGTTCAACCGGAACAACTCTTCTGTCAGGCTTATCAAGAAGTGTGATTATCTTCAGTGATGCAGGCTTACGTCCCGCAAGAACACCCATGACATAACTGAGAGTTCTTCCCGAATCAAGAATATCCTCAACTACTATACATTCCTTACCTTCGATGGAATCATCAAGGTCCTTCGAGAATTTTACGATACCCGATGACTCCGTTCCGTCACCATAACTCGATGTACCGATAAAGTCCATCGTCACAGGAAGGTCTATTCTCTTGGCAAGCTCACATAAGAAAAATACGCTGCCTTTAAGTATTCCGATCAGGTGTACCGTCTTACCTGCATAATCCTTTGTAATCTGATCAGCCATTTCCTGGATTCGATTTTCTACTTCTTCCTTGCTTATAAGAACTTCTATTTTATCACTCATCCGGATTTCCTCCTTCTAAAATGTATTCGAGTCTTATTGCCTTAGTACTTGACTTATCCAACTTATATGCCTCACTGAGTCTGAGTCCCGGAACCCAGATTACATCTCTGTCATCCACAACAACAGGCCAGCTTTCTCTCATCACTCTGTCCACCTTAAGATCGGTGAATAGCTTACTGAGTTTCTTTCTTCCGCCCTTATCATTAATAACGATGGAATCCCCTGTTTCAGGCTTTCTGACACGTAAGACGCCTTTTATTTTATCATAATCGACTATTTCCGTATACTTATTTTTGGTGAAATGCGTTTCTCCGCGGAGTTCGAAGACTTCCTTCTTAAAAGTGCCCTCGATACCCTGATTATCTTCGCAGCCTCTTACCTCTAGGATAAGTGTATCGCCAGTTCTTCTGGCAGATATGTCGTATGGAAGATGAACGCTTCTTCCACTGCTTCCACGGGTTATATCAAGCACCATATCTATATGCTTTCTGGTTATATCCTTACGCTTACCTGCAAGTTTTTCCATTGCTGCAAGAACCGCCTCACTTTGTTCCGCATCCGATAGCAGTTCGAATGGGATTATCGGGAAGGATACCGCCGTTACGATATCATCCTGAATACTTTGTGTTGAGAAAGACGCCAGATATTCCGCAGCCTTCTTCTCTATTCCGGCATAAACATCCTCAGTGTCTCTTGCCGCACTGTATATATGATCCACCGCTCCCTGATTGATATCCTTAAGAGCCGGTATGATCACATGTCTTATCCTGTTTCTTGTATAATCATCCTCGAGATTCGTTGAATCGGTACAATAACTCTCTCCGAGTTCCTCAAGGTAGCTTTCTATCTCATCTCTTCCCGCAAAAAGAAGAGGTCTTATAATATTTTCTCTTACAGGTCTGATACCTGCAAGTCCCTTAAGTGATGTGCCTCTGGCCATATTGAAGATAACCGTCTCTACCATATCATCTTTATTATGGGCAACCGCTATCCTAACTCTTCTTCCAGTGTTTTTCACATAATCCTGCGCTATCCTTGCAAAAGCATCATATCTTTCCTTACGGCCCGCTTCTTCACAGGACATGCCTGTTTTCTTCGCAATACCCGGAATATCGATGTGAAATGCACTGATTTCGATTCCAAGCTTCTCGCACAGCTTCTTTACAAATTCCTCATCTCTGTCAGCTTCGGCACCTCTTATCATATGATTTACATGAACCGCATGTATATCATATCCTATGACATCTTTAAGACTGTTCAGAACATGAAGCAGACATACCGAATCGGCGCCTCCGGATATACCCGCAACAACGATGTCTCCTTCTTTCAGCATTCCTTCATCTCTTATAAAGCTTTCGATATCTTTGATATTCACTGTTCCAATCCCCACTGTTTAATCTCACAATATCCCTAATAACCCAAACGGGTAGAAGACTGAATCTTCTACCCGTTCTAATTATCTTTTTCTTTAGGTTTTATAACTATCTCGTCAGGATATACAAGCCCGAGTTTCTTCTTTGCTTCGTCCTCAATATACTTCTTTGTCTGCATATACATTTCCTTCTCCTTAAGCTGTTCGGCCCGGAGATTTGCTTCGTTAAGCTGATTCTCAAGTGCTGTCTCGGTAACACGCAGTTCCCTTGATCTCTTACTCAGCTCTATGCTTCGGAATGTGCATGCCGCCACAACCATGAACATGATCATCATGGCAAGGAAAAGCATTAATCTGGATTGTTTAATTTTCCTGACTCTTCTTCTACTCATTGCACCCTTGTCCCGTTTACATAATGATACTTCTTAATTTTATAGCATCAGATGGAAGAATGCAAGAGTTTTTATACAAGGCTCTCGTACATATCTGCCGCATCATCTTTTTTCACGGTTTCCGCAACTCTTGTAACTTTTACCTTATCGGTTCTGTTACCAAAAGTTATCTCTATCACATCATTCACTTTAACATCATAAGATGCTCTGGCAACTTTACCGTTCACCATTACTCGTCCCGCATCGCAGGCATCATTGGCAACGGTTCTCCTTTTTATCAGACGTGATACCTTTAAATACTTATCAAGCCTCATATCTATATCCTCTTAGTTAAGAGCGTCCTTAAGAGCCTTACCTGCCTTGAACTTTGGTGCGTATGAAGCAGGGATGTTGATTGTCTCCTTAGTAGCAGGATTAAGTCCTGTTCTGGCTGCTCTCTGTGTCTTCTCGAATGTACCGAATCCGACAAGTGATACCTTATCGTCATTCTTCATAGCCTCTGTTACTGTCTCAACGAAAGCCTTAAGAGCCTTCTCTGAATCTGCCTTTGAAAGTCCTGCCTTCTCAGCGATAGCTGCAACAAGTTCTGTCTTGTTCATAGTAAAAAATCCTCCTGATGTGTGTTTTCTTATATGCCTTCATTGTGAAGGCGCACCACACATTTATAGACTTTTTAGGCAATTTTGTCAAGTCCAACTGTAAATTGAGGCCTTGATTTATAGATAATCAACAGTATATTCAGCTTCAAAGCTTTCACCGGCAGCGAGTGAATTATCGTAATCTCTGTCCGCTATCGTACCGCTGAAATCAGTCTTATCTGCTCTTCCGTACCAAGGCTCGATGCACACAAAAGGTGCATTTTTACCAGCCGGAGACCATATTCCGAAAAGCGGAGCATCAAAGGTTACCGCAATATAAACCATTTTGTCAGGTTTACATAATTCAACTCTCTTTACGCCCTGACCTTCAAATATGAGCGCATCATTATCGAACAAATGCTCATCGATTCTGATAACTCCGTCCTCTGTGATCAGTTCTCCGCCGTCAGAAGATACCAGACCATCTTGAAGAAGCGAATATTTAAGCGGCTTATCCGTATCAAATGCGATAAAATAATCCGTCTGCTTCGTCTTCTTATCAACCGGACACATAAATGCCGGATGTCCGCCTATCTGGAAATGAATGGTTCTCTCATCTTTGTTGATAACCTTCCAGCTGGTTGTAAGTCTGTATCCGTCAAGCTTATATGAAACTTCCAGAGTAAAATCATATGGATATAATTCTTTGGTAAACTTATTCGAATCCAGTCTGAAGGTGATCGACTTGTTATTCTGCTTAACAAACTTAAAATCCATATCTCTTGCAAATCCGTGCTGAGACATAGAATAATCTTTCCCCTCGGCTGTAAACTTCTTATCTTTCAGGCTTCCCACTATAGGAAAAAGCACCGGAGCCGTTCTGTTCCAGTAAGTACCGTCAGCATTCCACATGTATTCAGTACCCTTCTCTTTGCTGAGAACTCTTGAAACTTCCGCTCCTTTCTGATTGATAGTTACCTTGAGATTCATATTCTCCAGATAGAACTGCTCCATGATCATTCTTCCTCCAGATCCTTAAAATGAAATTCTGATTTACCGCTTGCATAATCCCCGACTATCTGTCCGCTGCCATAAAGCTTATACTTGTATGTAACAAGTCCTTCCAGCCCTACCGGGCCTCTTGCGTGCAGCTTACTGGTGCTTATACCGACTTCCGCACCGAAACCGTATCTGAAGCCGTCTGCAAATCTTGTAGAACAGTTCTGATATACTCCGGCGGAATCCACCAACTGCATAAATCTGTCGGCTATATCATCATCCTCGGTTATTATACTGTCTGTATGATGTGATCCGAATCTGTTTATATGATCGATTGCCTCATCAACATCCTCAACCAGTTTTGCCGAAACCTTGAGTGCAAGGTACTCTTTAAAATCACTCTCCGCTATCTCTTCATACTGAAGTCCCGTCTCAGCCTTATTATCAAGGCATCCGAGCTCATCAAGCAGTTCTGTGACTTCCTTCGTACCCTTTAATTCTATTCCGGCCTCCGCAAGTGCGTTGGAGAGTTTAGGAACAAATTCTCTGGCGATACTTCTGTTTATCAAAAGCGTCTCAACCGCATTACATGCGGCTGTATACTGGGTCTTTGCATCAAGTATGATAGGAATTGCCTTTTCCTGATCTGCTGCTGCATCTACATATATATGACATATTCCGTCAGCATGACCCATAACCGGAATCTTGGTATTATTCATGATATACTGTACAAAACTGTTTGAGCCTCTCGGAATTATAAGATCCACAAGGCCGTAGCAATCCAGAAGCTCATCAATCTCACTGTGAGTTTCCGCAAGAAGAAGACATCCCTTAGGGAATCCTGCACTGATAACCGCTTCATTTATAATCTCAAAAAGGATCCTGTTGGTATTGGAAGTTTCCTTTCCTCCTTTAAGAATTGCACAGTTACCGCTCTTTATGCAGAGAGAAGATATCTGAACCATTGCATCGGGACGAGCCTCAAAGATTACACCGATCACTCCGATAGGACATGTGACTCTGTTAAGTATAAGTCCTTCGTCAAGCTGTCTTGCAAGTGTCTTTCTTCCCAACGGATCCGGCAGATCGATAAGCTGATCTATTCCCCTTATCACATCCCTCAATTTATCCTCATTAAACTTCAGTCTCTTCACCACCGCATCGGCAATATTCATCTCCTTTGCCGCAGCAAGATCTTTTTCATTCTCTGCAAATATCTCTTCCTTTTTTGCTTCGATTGCTTCAGCAACTTTTTCAAGTGCCGCATCTCTTTTTCCTACACTCAATGCCGCAACATAAGGCGACACAAGCTTCATATTTCTTACATCTTCTTTAATGCCCATTTTCCAAGTTCTCCGGTTTTCTATTTTCAGGCGGAGGGCCACCCGGTCCTACCGCCTTGATTACTAACGGCGATATGATAATCGCCAAAATATAACTAACAATAATTGCAATAGGAAGGTTTTCTAAACAACTGCTTAACCATACCTTTACAAACGGAGGCTGCTTTGTCAGAACCTCCATAGGCATATGCCTGCGTGCCTGAAATATACCCAGACCGCTCATTATAGTACCAAGCAGACATGAATTTATCACAGTAAAGGGAATGCCGTTAATAAGATTAAACTTTATTGACGGCGGTTTTGCGTTACACGACTCCGCAAGACGTCTTCCAAGCTTTGCGATAGGTATAACAAGCGCAATAACCAATCCCACTGCAACAGATTCAACAATACTCAGAATATAATTCACAGCTGCCGGCGGCATCATTTTAGCCTGTTCGGGTGTCCAGTTTCTTCTGGAAAGAAATGTAAACATGGCACCCATTGCCACAGAGATTATCACTGACATGATAACTCCGATAAGCCTTTCCTTATTCTTCATATTGTTCTCCCGATTTTAATAGTTTTCTTCATGCACCTCGAAGAAACTCTGTGGATGATTGCATACAGGACATACATCCGGAGCCTTTGTTCCGACTACGATATGTCCACAATTACGGCACTCCCAAACCTTAACTTCACTCTTTTCAAATACTGCAGCTGTCTCAACATTCTTAAGAAGTGCTCTGTAACGCTCCTCATGATGTTTCTCAATCTCGCCTACTGCACGGAACTTAGCTGCAAGTTCAGGGAACCCCTCAGCCTCTGCTGTCTTTGCAAAATCCTCATACATATCTGTCCACTCATAATTTTCGCCGTCAGCAGCAGCCTCAAGATTTTCAGCTGTAGAACCGATTCCCGCAAGCTCTTTAAACCAAAGCTTTGCATGCTCCTTCTCATTATCTGCTGTCTTAAGGAATATCGAAGCTATCTGCTCATAACCTTCCTTCTTTGCAACTGAAGCAAAGTAAGTATATTTATTTCTAGCCTGAGACTCTCCTGCAAATGCTGCCTGAAGATTCTTCTCTGTCTGTGTTCCCGCATAAGGATTACTCTTAACTTCCTCTTCTACAAGCTCGAAACAATCCGTCTGCTTACACTTCGGACATACTTCAGGAGTTGTTTCTGATTCAATAATCTCCCCACATATCTTGCATCTGTACTTAGCCATTTTTTTGCCCTCCTCATAAATTTCTTCTTTGTCATTATGAATAAAGTGCTCCGCGGAATTATCTTACGGAGCACCACACAACTAATTATACTTAATAATCTAACTTGAATCAATCCTTTTGTTGGTGTACTATATTAAAACAGTAAGAAAATTTACCGGAGTACTTCTATGGTAAAAAATCGCAGGGACAAGTGATGAAAAATTATATTCGCGGACTACGTGCGGGAATCCCGATTGCCTTGGGATATCTCTCCGTGTCTTTTACATTTGGAATAATAGCGGTAAAGAACGGGTTTACATGGTGGGAAGCTCTTATCATTTCCATGACATGCGTTACTTCTGCGGGACAATTCTCCGGAATCAATACGATGATGATCCCCGGTCAGTATTTCGACATGATCATATCACAGCTCACCATAAATGTACGTTACAGTTTTATGTCGATATCCCTTTCCCAGAAGGTAAATGAACGCTTCAGGGGAATATGGCGCTGGTTATTCGGCTTTATGATAACCGATGAGATCTTTGCCGTTGCCGTTTCGGAGAAATCAGTTTCCCGAAGCTTTATGGCCGGCCTTATAAGTCTTCCGTATGTTGGATGGGCCTTGGGAACTCTGTTCGGAGCCATCCTCGGAAATGTACTTCCGCCTTCCGTAATGAGTGCTCTCGGGCTTGCGATCTACGGAATGTTTGTAGCCATCGTAGTACCGGATATGAAGAAAGTCCGTCCGGTCATTATAATCGTTATAATTGCTGCTGCCATAAGCACCTGCTTTACTTATATTCCTGTTATAAAGGAAATATCACCGGGAATAGCCATCAGTATCTCAGCGGTCGTAGCAGCCGTAATCGGTGCGGTTTTCTTCCCGGTCAAAGATGAAAATATAAATGAAGCTTCGCCTGCCGTTTCGGAAGGAGGTGCCGAATGAGTACGCGTACCTACTTCATATATCTTATAATCATGGCAGTTACAACCTACCTTATAAGAGCCGTTCCTTTTGCAGCCGTGAAGAAGAAGATAGAGAACCGTTTTATCCGTTCTTTCCTATATTACATACCTTATGCGGTTCTAACAGCCATGACAATACCGGCGATCTTCTCGGCTACCGCAAGTGTTATATCCGCATCTATCGGTCTCTTCGTTGCAATACTGCTTGCGCTGCGCGGTAAAAGCCTTACCACTGTTGCCGTTGCCGCCTGCTGTGCCGTATACATAGCGGAAATCTTTTTGATCAGATAATACAAGCCCTTACGAACCCGGATAAAATCAGGTACGTAAGGGCTTATAATTTCATCATTTATCTTCTATTTTGATGCCCTCATCCTCGGGCTTTATAACTTCCTTTCGGTTCTTTATCTCCGTGATCTTTTCCTTTATAGGTTCCACAACTTTCTTCTTTACCGAAAAGTTCTCTCTGTAATCCGCAAACATGGATCTGAGCGATGTAGCGGTAAATCTTGTAAAGATAAATGCAAGGCTTCTGTCCTTAGCATCTTCTCTTAAATCCTGCACCTTACTTTTAAATGCACGGTAACGGACTATCACATGATACTCTTCCGCCAGTTTCTTGATCCTCATAACGATGTTGAAGGAATATACCACATCCAATATAAAGATTCCGTAAAACAATCCCACAAAGAAGCTGAAAGCCAGATTATTCGAAAGCCATAGCAGTATGGCTTCAACCCTCGGATGCATGACCAGATAATAGAAGGCGGCAAGCGCATACCATATAAGTGAAAACAGCGGGCATATAACGCCCTTTATATTTCCCCAGTAAGGAGTATAATCCCACAGCTGAAGGTGCATATGTACGATGAATATCATTCCGGTCACAAACTCTATCAGAGTCATGGTAAGTGCCATTATAAAGAATACAAGCAGCTTATTAAGTACCGGATGTGCCGACTCCAGCGCAGGGATCCTGATATGTGCAAGTCCGAAGAGAAGTATCAGACCCGATCCGTAAATCGGAAGACAAGGTCCGACCAGAAATCCGGGATTTGAGAATTTTTTCTTAAGTCTCTCCACCGGATCCAGATATCTTCTGAAGAACAGTTCTATAAACCAGCCGAATACACTTCCTCCGGCGAAAAGCGTAAGAACAACCAATATATAATTCATCTCTAATGTACCCGCCTACTTAACCTTTTCAACTTCTTCTTTAAGAGCTGCTACTATGCTTTCCACTCTCTCATTGGTAATATATGTAAAACTCCTGAGCGTTCTAATCGGCAGGTACTGAAGCATATTGTAAGTCATCGGATCAAGACTCTCCATATCCATTCCGTCCGAACCTGTAAACTTATCAATTTCTTCCTTCATGACCTTCATTACAACTTCTCTTGTTACATCATTCTTAAGAAGGTCACCTATCTGAACATCCATATCGATCACAGGAAGAACCTGTGCATCGCCTTTTAATTCAACAGACTCACATAAAACAATGTCTCTCGAAGATTTACCTATCTCGATCACATATTCACCGCTTGCGACATACCAGTCTGACACCGCCTCGTTAAACCAGGCAAAGCTTCTCTTATCCAGTTCAAAGTATACGGTGCCTGTTTCACCCGGATTAAGAGATATCTTTTCAAATCCCTTTAACTCATGAACAGGTCTTATGGCCGCTTTGGTCTTATCACTTATATATAGCTGAACAACTTCCTTGCCGGCAACCTTTCCCACATTTGTAACATCAACCGATACCTTTATCTTATCGCTGTTAATGTCAATAGGACCGTTATCCGCACTTCCAAAGGACTCTGTCTTAAGATTGCTATATTCGAATTCTGTATACGAAAGACCGTATCCGAACGGGAATAAAACATCTGTTTTCTTGGTATCGTAATATCTGTATCCGACAAATATGCCCTCGGCATAATTGCATCTGTGATTCTGTCCAGGGAAGTTCAGATAACTCGGATTATCCTCAAGCTTCTTAGGAAAACTTTCGGCAAGCTTTCCTGAAGGATTAACCTTTCCGTAAAGGACATTCATTACAGCCTCCCCTACGCCTTCACCTCCAAGATATGCTTCGACTATACCGTCAACATACTCAGCCCAAGGCATCTCTACCGGAGAGCCGTTGTGAAGCACTATTATAACCGGCTTGGAGAGTTTCAGCAGTTCTTCTATAAGAATGTTCTGACACTCAGGCAGACGCATATGTTCTCTGTCATAAGCTTCACTCTCATACAAATCGGGAAGTCCTGCAAATACAACTACCTTATCGGCATTCTTTGCCGCTTCCACTGCCGCGCTCATCTTCTCATCGGTTGTCCGGTCTCCGTCATAAGGGAAGCCCTCGGAATAAACACAGCTTCCGTAAGAATCCATAACGGATACGGCAGATACTATGTTATGCGCATTTATATGTGAACTTCCGCCTCCCTGGAATCTCGGATTTGCCGCAAATCCTCCGATTATTGCAATCTTTTCATCGGATCTGAGAGGAAGGACCTCATCATTTTTAAGAAGAACTATGCTCTCCTCTTCTGCATGTACGGCCTTCTCATGATCCTTATCCCTGTCGAAGACTTCTTCTCTCTTACCTGAATGGTACTTCTCCATAAGCTTCAGTACATTTCTGACCGCTTTATCAAGATCGGCTTCCGCAAGTCGTCCCGACCGAACGGCTTCCACTATCAGAGCATCGTTAACTCCGTTGCTGCCCGGCATTTCAAGATCAAGTCCCGCAGCTATTCCCCTTATACGATCGGATACGGCGCCCCAGTCCGACATAACAAGGCCGTCATATCCCCACTCATCTCTCAAAACATCTGTAAGAAGCCATTTGTTCTCCGATGCATATGTTCCGTTGATCCTGTTGTAAGAGCACATAAGAGTCCATGGATCGGACTTCTTTACGGCTGTTTCGAACCCGGCAAGGTATATCTCCCTGAGAGTCCTCTCATCTACATCAGCAGACACATACATTCTCTCGGTCTCCTGATTATTTACCGCAAAATGCTTCAGACTTGTTCCTACATTCTGAGATTGGACTCCGTTGATAAGAGCTGCAGACATCTCACCCGTTACATAAGGGTCTTCCGAAATATATTCGAAGTTACGTCCACATAAGGGAGATCTCTTAATATTGGCAGCCGGTCCGAGGATAACGGAAACATCTTCGGCCTGACACTCTTTTCCGAGAGTAACTCCTATATCGTACATGAGATCCCTGTCAAAACTGGCAGCCGTAGCAACTGAAGTAGGAAATGCCACCGCATCTATCGAATCATATATCTCAGCAGAATCATTTTCCTGTTTTCTCAGTCCGTAAGGGCCGTCGCACATAAAAATCTCAGGAACTCCCTTATCTTCTATCGGTCCCACAGTCCACGCACTGTTTCCTGACACAAGAGAAGCCTTTTCAGCCAGTGTCAATTCCTTCATTATCGCATCAATATCCATATGTAACCTTACCTCCTGTATTGTTCTCAAACCACTTTCGCATTTCTTCATCCACTTCACATATGCTCTACACTCCACTCATGAGCATCGATTTTTTGCAAAGATTGGTACCTTTAAAGCATCCCCTACGAGAAGTCTTGCGTATGCCTCGCCCATGGTCATATCAGGCATAGGTTTTACTCCCGCCTCAACAAGCGCTGCAGTCGAGCTGTATCTATAATCTTCCGTAAGCGGAGCCAGATATATATCTACCCCTTGTTCTCCGCATTTTTTTGAAAAAGCGGAAAGCCGCTCCTGATCTGCCGTTCCCGAATGGTATGTAAGATGAAGAACATGTTTCACATCTCCGATATCATATCTGTCATAATTAATTCCTACATAAGGGTCTATAACAAGAACCGATTCGCGAAGCGCTCCCATCTTAAAAAGCGGCATGTTGCTGCAGTTTTGCACTATCCTCCCATCGGTATCCGATTTTAAACTATCGGCTTTCTCACTAATGTTTTTGTTCACATCCTCTACCGGACACATTCCTTCGCTGAAGAAGTCCTCCGAAAAGTCTCCGCATCGCCGAAGTGCTTTGGCATCATGAAGATATGTCACTCCGTCGGAATTACCGTAAATCGTAAAAATCCACACCTTAGCTTCGTCCATCGGGATTTCTTGCTTCGACAGCTCATCGATATATTCAACCGACTTTATAAAATTTTCTCTTCCGTTTGCATTTTCATCTTCAAGTATACGATTGCTGGATACCAGTCCGACCGGAATAGGACAGCCTTCCATAACCACTCCCAGAAGCGGAGCGGTCATATGAAGAGTGTCTGTTCCGTGCAGGATCAGAATTCCCGAATACTCCGAATAATCTACCTTTCTCAAAGCATCAAGAAGAATATTCCATTTGTCCACGGTCATATTCTCACTTAATGTATCAAGCGGACGGATTATATCAAATTCCCTGTCTTTCGATCTGCTGTCCGACTCTCTTAATAGATTTACGAGGATCGGAGCCGCACGCCCCGTATCCGCAGAATTATATCCGGTATCGTTCCTGAAAGAACAAATGGTTCCTCCTGTAAGTACAAGGAGCAGTTTCTTCATAGATTCTCCCTATCATTCTCTCCAGTAACATACTACCGGAGTACCTATTTCGGTATTATTAAACATAGTTCTCGCCGATTCATACGGAAGATTCACGCATCCGTGCGAACCGTTGGCATAATATATATTTCCCCCGAAAGCATAACGCCATGTCGCATCATGAAAGCCTATGCCTCTTACAAATCTCATCCAATAATCAACCGGAACCGGTTCCTCTCCGCCCCGGAGAATAGCCCCTCTCTGATGGATATTTATCTGATACAGACCTCCGGGCGTAGACATGCCCGCAGTCACTTTTCCGGATACACAATCGGTAGCAAGGACCTCAGATCCGTTCACATAAAGATAAACTCTCTGATTCGTAAGATCCACCTCTGCAAAGGAGTCTCCTATATCATTCACAAGTCCGTTGCTTCCTACGCTGTAGGCATAACCCTTATGGTTAAATTCAGGTTCTCTTGCAACGGATATTCCCGATACGATGTCATTATAAACTCTGGAAGCTTCACCATCGAGGTTGATTTCCCATCCGTATTCGGTAGCGGGAATTTTCACTATCTTTCCGTCATGAGCTCTGAAATTTCTTTCCCTGTAGTATGTATCATGTGTTTTTGCAAATTCCTGAAGCAGTATATCAATCTTATCCCTGTCAAGTGTGATCCTGTACATTTTATCAATTGACATCATGTCGGCTATATCTTCGGATGTGACAACCGGAACTTTGGTTTCCCCGTAAAGATAAAAAACCTCTGCATGAAGAATATCATTGGCTCTGTCAACACACTCCCTTACAGAAGAAGAATCAACCGTAAGCGACGGTGTTATATAACACCCTTCGGCATCCGCATCGAATTCCTTATCCATAACCGTAAGATGCTTCTCCAGCGCGGTCCGGAATTTCTTAAGATCTATCTCGGTTCCCTCATCACCCGGAACCGCAACAAACTCGTCATCATCCAAAACCACTTTCGGGTTCTCCGGTTTTTTCATGGAGGCCGGATTCAGGCGTTCCTCGTCCTGCATGACAACATCTACCATATCCTCGCTAAATGTAATGACCTTCTCGGTCGTGTATTCCTGTCTCTTATCAAATCTGAACCACAGATACGGATTCTGTGCATTCATTATATCCTTCAGGCTGTTACTGACATCGACACGAAGTTTAACATCATCACCTGTTATGATTCCCTCTCCGTCCTTATACTTAACCTTGATCTTATAACCTGCATAATCCGCCGTGATCAGATCAGACGCCTCATCCAATGTCTTAAATGACATATCTTTGCCATCTATCATCGTCCCCGGATTAAACCTTTTCGTCGTTATGTAAACCATAACAAAATAAGCCGCAATTATAAGCATAAGCAGTGTTGTAAGCGTGATTCCCAGCACTTTCTTCCTTCTCTTCTTACTTGCGGCCATATCTGTAAATGCCTTTTCATCTACATAGACATTTTCATCCACGTCCATTATATACCCCTGTTACATTAAAACCTCTAAAAACTAACCATTTTATCTTTGATCATCATAATCTTCACTATACTCATCATATCCATCATGATCATGATCGGATATGAATTCACGTCCGGAAATACGTTTTCTCACACGCTCTTCCTCAACCAGCTGTGAAAGCTGTTCCTTGCCTTCTTTTGCATGCTTTATATTTTTTATCTCAAAACATTTCATAGTTTTGTCCGAGCTGTCGACAACTATGGTTCCCAGTCCGAATATTCTCTGAATGAAATTACGTTTAAGCGAAAGATCGAGAATTCTGTACAGTCTTATCTCGTCCTCTTTTATATTCAGCATACCACTCTTAATAAACAATCTCTCAGCATCAAAACTGTACACCGTAAATGTCCACGGAAGTCCGCACCATAATCT
>DEFA01000025.1:119156-148195 GCA_002350525.1 Lachnospiraceae bacterium UBA2864
ACTTCATTAACCTTCTCTGTATCTTCAAGGCTTATCGCCTTTAAATTCTTCTCCGCTACCGATTCTATCTCTTCACTTGTGATGAGAAGCTTCTCAGTCATGTAATCGGTGAGCATCTTTCTGATATCCGAAACGCCTTTTTCTTCATCATGCGGGAATCCGTCTTCACGACAGATATCACATAAAAGTATAACCCTGAACATCTGCTCGAGATCCCATCTTATATCCTCATTGCCTTCATATTCATCCGTCAGTTTTTCGTAGGATTCTTCCATGTAGGTCATAACTATAAAATACTCATTGTAAATGTCAGTCACACTTTTATACTTTGCGTATTTTGCATCCGCAGCATCCGGCTTTTGCTCGTAATAATATTCGGATAATCCTTCATAATCTCCTTCCGAATAAAGCCTCTCCATCTCATCCCTCACCATATTCACCTTGCGTGCTTCCTGCCTGGTCTTTTGGTAAGCGGTTATTATGGCTGTCACAAAAACACCTACTATCACAGCCAGTGTAAGAACGAGTTTTTTAACCCGCTTTTTTTTACTCGAACTTCTCTTTTTTGAGGGTCTTTCAGACTCCTTTTTATCCATAGTAATTCTCCGCATGTCCATAAAAATAATCAGCTTTTATTATATATTAAAACCGCCTTCTTTGCATCCTTTTTTCTTGTTTATGATTATCTGTTGTGCTATACTATTAGGGAATTTTTTTATTAATCGTAACGCATGTTACGAAATATATTTAGAGAGGTATGAAAAATGTATAATTTCGGTGAAATGATCAACAGACTGAAAGCCGATCCGAAAACTATCGTTCTTCCGGACGGAAATGATCCTCGTATTCTTGAAGCTTCATCAAGACTTCTTGCAAGTAACTTCATCAAGCCTATCCTTATAGGTAATCCTGAAGAGATTCATGTTCTTGCAGAAGAAAGCGGTTTCAATATCCGTGGTGCCAATATACTTGACCCAAACAATTACGATAAAATAGACGAAATGGTTGACGCTTTTGTTGAAATCCGTAAGAATAAGGGCGCTACACCTGAATCAGCAAGGGAAACCCTTAAATCAAACAACTACTTCGGTACAATGCTTGTAAAGATGGGACTTGCAGACTGCCTTCTCGGTGGTGCATCTTATTCAACAGCAGATACTGTAAGACCTGCATTCCAGCTCATCAAGCCAAAGCCGGGTAACAACATTGTTACATCATGTTTTATCCTTGTCCGTCCTAACGCAACAGGCGGAAACGAAGTTCTTGCTATGGGAGACTGTGCTATAACGATCAATCCGACAGAGGATAATCTTGTTGAAATAGCTCAGGAGACTATCAAGTGTGCTAAGATATTCGGTGTTGATCCTAAGGTTGCGTTCCTCAGTTTCTCAACAAAGGGTTCTGCCAAGGATGAAAGCGTTGATAAGATGCGCAACGCAGCTCAGCGTACCAAGGAACTTCTTCCGGACATTCCTATCGACGGTGAGCTTCAGTTTGATGCTGCTGTTTCACCTAACGTAGCAAAGAAAAAAGCTCCCGGCTCAGAAGTAGCAGGTCACGCAAACACATTCATCTTCCCTGATATCAATGCAGGTAACATCGGTTACAAGATTGCTCAGAGATTAGGAAACTTCGAAGCATTCGGACCTCTTCTTCTCGGTCTTAACTCTCCTATCAACGATCTTTCTCGTGGATGTACTGCTCAGGAAGTATATTCAATGGCAATCATTACTGCTGCTCAGGCATGCAAGTAAACAGAATATTTCCATTGGGGTTACAATAACGAAAGACGGCTTCGGCAGAAGTTTAAATCTCTGCCAAAGCCGTCTTTTTAAATACTATCTTCTTCCTGTGGAACCGAACCCGCCAGTTCCTCTCGCGGTATCGGAAAGTTCATCCACTACATTAAACAGTCCGCGAATATACGGAGTGATGATCATCTGTGCAACTCTTTCCCCCGGTTCCACAACCTGTGTTTCTCCGGAATGATTATGCAGCGATACCATAATCTCCCCTCTGTAATCCGAATCAACTACCCCGACCTTATTGGCGGGAGCCAGTCCTTTTTTTGTTGCAAGACCGCTTCGTGCATAGATAAGACCCGCATATCCTTCCGGAAGCTCCATGGCTATTCCGGTTTTTATCATAACCGTCTCTCCGCCGGCTATCCGGATTTCTTCATCCATACATGCATACAGATCCGCGCCCGCCGCAAAGTCGGTACCGTAAGCCGGAACAACCGCTCCATCTCTGAGTTTCTTGATATTTACCTGTACTGCCTGTACCATTACTTTCCTCCATACCACTTGCATTAATAATCGTTAATCTCTTTAAGTATTTCGTATCATCATTCATGATTATACCCTTTGTTAAAGGATTTTTCACTTTATTTTTATGCCTTATTGTGCTATCATAATCAAGTTATTTGCAAAAAATAACTACATATTTAAATATTGAAAGGACAGCACAGTAATGAAGTTTAAATTCAGACACTTATGTGCAGCATTGGCAGGAGCCATGCTTCTTACCTCATTCAGCGGATGCGGTGCAGGTACAGCCGACGACGGTGACGTAGTGAGACAATTAAAAAAGGAATACAGCAGTCTTGTAAAACTCGGTGATTATAAGGGAATTACTTATGTACCGGCTGACACAACAGTAACCGACGAAGATGTGCAGAACGAACTTGATTCTCTTGTACATCAGAACTCGACAAAAGAAGAGATCACAACTGGAACAGCCACCTGGGGCGACGCAGTAAATATCGATTACGTCGGATATATGGACGGCGAAGCTTTTGATGGCGGAAATACTCAGGGCGCGGGTACTGTTATAACACTTGGAAGCAGCGGTTATATCGACAACTTTGACGAGCAGATAGTAGGTCATAAACCGGGAGACACCTTTGATGTAAATGTAACTTTTCCTGAAGATTATGGTGCTGCAGATCTCGCAGGCAAGCCTGCACGATTCGAGACCACACTTAATTTCATTCAGGGTGAGGATATAATTCCTACTGTTAACGACGAATTCATCAAGACCGCAACACAGGATGCATATTCAACGGTTGATGAATATATGCAGGCAACCAGAGAAAAGCTTCAGCAGCAGGCAGACGAAAGCGCTGTAGATTCAGATAAACATTCTGTTCTCCAGGCTGTTATAGATCAGACAACAATTATCGAATATCCGGAACAGGAACTTCAGGATCGTATAGATCAGGTAACTGCTATGTATGAGGATTATGCAGCATCCAACGGTGTTGACCTTGAAACTCTTCTCTCATACTCTTTCGGATACGACGCAGAATCATTCCAATCATTCCTTAAGGAATCAATTGAAGCTTATATCCGTGAGAAGATGGTAGTTGTAGCCATCGCAAATGCAGAAGGAATATCTGCTTCCGATGAAGAGAAGGATGCAAAGATTAAAGATCTTCTCGAGCAGACAGGCATAACCGATGTATCTGAACTGAATGCACAGTATGGATATGAAGAAGAGGATTATTACATGCTCGTTCTTGAAGAGAAAGTCGTAGACTTCCTCTATGAAAATGCAACTCCGACTTCATCACCTACAGACGCTTCATCTGAAGTAGCAACAGAAGCAGCGACAGAGGCCGTAACAGAAACGACAACAGAGGCAGCAGAATAATCATTGCATGTCATAAAAGGTGTCATGAGATGCTTTTGACACTTACATCATAATATGTAATCAGAATATAGAAGGAGATGCGACTATGAAAGACGAAACACTCTGCCTGCATGCAGGCTATTCACCTAAGAACACAGAACCGGGAGCATTACCGATCGTACAGAGTACAACTTACAGATTTGACAAGACACAGGATATCGCCGATGTATTCGATGATCCTACAAAAGCTCTTATCTATTCACGATTTGCCAACCCTACAGTTATGGCTGTTGAAGAAAAGATCAACCAGCTTGAAGGCGGTGTAGGTGCTATGGCCACTTCATCAGGTCAGGCCGCATCACTTCTTTCAATCCTTAATATAGCTCAGGCCGGTGACAGCATTGTGTCGGTTCCTGAAATCTACGGAGGAACCGTTAACCTCTTCGCTTTCACGCTTAAGAAGCTTGGTATCGAATGTATCTTCGTAAGTCAGGATTCAACAGATGAGGAAATCAAGGCTGCATTTAAGCCTAATACAAAGGCAGTATTCGGTGAAACAATTGCCAATCCCGCACTTACGGTATTTGATATAGAGAGATTTGCGAGAATCGCTCACGAGCAGGGCGTTCCTCTTATCGTAGATAATACTTTTGCTACCCCTATCCTCTGCAAGCCTTTCCGCTACGGTGCGGATATAGTAGTTCATTCCACAACAAAGTACATGGATGGTCATGCAGTACAGGGCGGCGGTATTATCGTAGACAGCGGTAATTTCAACTGGGATAACGGAAAGTTCCCTGAACTTGTTGAGCCGGATGAAAGCTATCACGGAATCTCTTATACGAAAAAGTACGGCAAGCAGGCATACATTCTTAAGGCTCGTATGCAGCTGATGAGAGACTTCGGATGTTATCCCGCAGCCCACTCGGCATTTCTGCTTAACCTCGGTCTTGAGACACTTGCTGTACGTATGGAGCAGTATTATAAGAACGCAATCAAGGTTGCTGAATTCCTTGAGAATAACGAAAACATCGAGTCTGTCACATACCCTGCACTTCCATCGGATAAGAACTACGCTCTCTGCCAGAAATACCTCGGAGGTAAGAGCTGCGGCGTTATCTCCTTTGTAATCAAGGGCGGAAGAAATGCAGCCATGAAATTCATGGACAGCCTCAAGCTTGCTTGTAACGAAGTTCATGTTGCCGATATCAGAACCTGCGTACTTCATCCTGCAAGTGAAACACATCGTCAGCTTACAGATGAGCAGCTTGTTGCAGCCGGAATCGAAGGCGGAATGATCCGCTTCTCGGTAGGACTTGAAAATGTAGATGACATCATTGATGATATCAAAGCCGGATTTGCCGCAATGAATGACTGATACATAATGACTGATACATAATGACTGATAAACAAAATACTTAGTGAAATGCGCTGACTTTGCGTATCATTATAAAAGGGCTGTCTCAAACGAGACAGCCCTTATTTTACATATTTAAGATTTACTCATCATCCTGAGCAACCATTGTATCTGCTTCAAACTTAATATCTGTAACATCATAGTATTCCGCATCTTCCCACTGATGCATGATTCTCTCCCGAACCTTCTCTATATATCTTTCAGTCATCTCCGGAAGAAGGATAAAGTACTGATTTGTCCGGCTCTGCATCATGATATCACTCTTTCGGAGTGTATGATTGATAACCTTTCCGAAAGTTTTGGCAACCTCCGCGAATTCGTCCATACTCATATCTACCGTAGGCTCAATCGTTATCAGAAGTTTCGAAGCAACCCCCTTATAAGTCTGGATATATCTTCTGAGATACTTATAAACGATACTGAAATAATCATAATCCAGCCAGAGAGCTCCCTTATAATGATTACCCTCATCCATGGAATTGCTGATCGTCTGAAGACCGTCAATCCGCACCTCATCATTATCTGACTTATTGTAATAAGCACATCCGTGATTGCCTGTCTGCTTGATATATTCAAGTGCCATATAAGCCTTATGGAAAAGATCTTCGTATATCCTTCCGTGCTCCGGAATAAATACACCTCCGATAGAAGCCCCGAGAAGGATCTTCATATCCGTCCCTATAAGAGCCTTTGCCGATGCGGATATCCTGTTGTTTATCTCAGCTGCAAGCCTTGCAAATGCTCCCTTATCAAGAAGCCCCCTGCAGAATACCACAAATTCATCTCCTTCGAGACAGCCCTTTATATCACTGTCCTCACAACAGTCACCAATAATCTCGGCACACTTCTCAAGCATAATGTCACCCATATCATGGCCATATACATCATTGAAAAGTTCGAAGCTGTCAAGATTGATCAGCATGAGTAATCCCTCATCACTTCTGCAGGCATCCTGAAGCTGCTGAATAACACTTACTCTATCCGACGCAACCATCCTAAAAACCCCCTTTGATTTCACAAATAACCTATATATCACAAAAAACCAATATATATGATAGCATTCTATTAATGTATTTTCAACAATATCATTATCGTTACTATGAACGAAAAATATCAATCTATAGGATCCTCATCATTTCCTATTTTTTCAAATCTGTACTTCTGCTTAATATTCGGATACTTCTCATGATCGACCTTCCCCATGAACATCTCATACGGACGGACGTACATACGAAAATCTCCGTAAAGAGCCTGGTATACTACTACCATTTCCTTTGTCTCCGTATGTTCGGCTATGGCAACTATCTTATACAGATATTTATTAGCCTTTGCCTCATCATCAGTAACTGTCTCCCTCTTAAAATGTCTTACTATATCACCCGCATGTAACCTTCTGTTCCTCATACTGCATCCTCCTGAACATACTCCGAAAGCGGTTTTGGCTTACCGAAATAGAATCCCTGAAGTTTCTCGCATCCTATACTTGTAAGATACTCTGCCTGCTCTTCGGTTTCGACTCCTTCAACAAGGGTTCTCATTCCCATCAGTTCAGCCATCTGTACTATACTGTTAATAAGCGTCTTTGATTTAACGTTACTGTCAAAATTCCTGAGAAATGCCATATCTATCTTAAGAACGTCGAATGAATAATCTTTAAGAACATTGAGCGAGGAGTACCCGGCGCCAAAATCATCCAGCCACAACTGTATCCCCTTGTCCTTAATAAGCGACGTAGCCGCTCTTACCTTGCCCTCTCTTTCCGAAAGAGCACTCTCCGTAATCTCGACATATAATTTTTCCTTCTTAACCTGATACCGGGACATAAATATATCCATCTCTTCAGCCACATTCATCAGCTCAAAATCAAGTCTGGAAAAGTTCACCGACACAGGGATATCCCTATTCATAACCCCCATATGATTACTTATATCTTTACATACTATCTCCAGTATCTTTCTGTCCAGCTTGTGTATCAGTCTGTATTCCTCCAGAGCAGGTATAAAGAGCCCCGGATTCATAAGACCGTAAACCGGATCGATCCACCTTGCCAATGCCTCAAAATTACATATGGATCTGTCCTTCGCATATACTACCGGTTGATAAAAAACTTCAATATATCCCTTTTCTATCGCCTCATCTATATGATTTATAATATATTGCCTGCGGCTAAAATCCTCAGCCAGTTTCTTATCATACTCGTTATAATCAGTATCGTAGATCTTCTTTATCATGGAGCAGGCATATCTCGCCCTGTCACATGCAACAGCTATGTCCTCATCCGGTTCGGTCGGTACATACGATCCAACCTTCATCTTAAGCCTTGTATCCGGATAATTCTCGGCTACATATCTCTGAAGCTTCTCTATCTTTTCCTTCGCACCGTTCCTGCCTGTCATGACAGCAAAATGATCATCTGAGATTCTCGCATATACCGATCCGGAAAAGCATTCTCCGATCATTGACGCAACCGAACACAGAAGCTCGTTTCCACTTTCAAACCCCTGTTTCTCATTATAAGATTTGAAATGCAGGATATCCATAAACAGGACCATATATTCTTTATCCGGAAGATTCTTCAGTTCCTCCGCAGCTGTCTTCCGGAAATAATTCATATTCGGTATTCCCGTAAGTTCATCAGTTACAGAAAGCCTCTCAAGCCGCTCATCTCTCTCAGCTTCGGCAAGACGCTGATGATATACCGCAAGACTAAGCATTACGATAGATATCCAGAGTGTAAAATAGTTCACCTTTGTGGCATATGTCATCTCAATTCCCGGAGCACTATACATCATAAGATAGAACACAAGGAATATTCCTCCGGTAAACACAATCGATACTATCGGTCTCCAGTTGAGGATTCCTACAACAAAGATAATCATCATTACAAAGCATAATATCTGCTCACCCCGGGTATAATCCAAATATGATATGGATATTCCGAAATATACGGCAATAGCAGAAAAGGCAATCATAACAATAGTACCCCATAGTCTGCCCCTGAATCTGTTTCCGCGGCGATTCAGGTATCTGACCGAAATATATATCATAATGACAGCCGTAAAAAGAAAAACCATATACAGCGCCATATGCTGCACATACCATTCGTTAGATCTCGAATCGTCGCCCGTGAATAACCTGTGAAACAGGCTCATCAGCATCCACAATTCCAACACTATGATAACGATCGACATATATATACTGGATCTGAAATTCGCTACAGTGAAGTACTCATCTACATATTCAGTTCTTTTTCCAATTCCCAACCAATGAAAAAGCTTTTTCATAATATTATCTCATATCTCCAAAAGCACAGAAATCATCAAATGGTGCAGGTTTTGAATATCATCCTTTACACAGAGCTCCTGACTCCGTGATTCTTTATAGCTCCGCAAAAATATATAGGCTTTCCTTTCGAATCCTTTACAACCACTCCCCTGCAAGTACATACTACGTATCCGCCCTCCTTAGTTCTGGCTCTGTACTTCATGTCGTGGCTGTCATCCGAACCCATATATATACGTTCTATACTGACTTCGAATTCATCCCTGTCATCAGGATGAATATGTTCAGCCCACAAATCCCCTACATTATTCATATATTCGCCGGGCAGCCCAAAAATATCCACCGCCTCCTTCGCCCATCTGGACACATCAGTTTCAAGATCCGTAAGAAAAACATACGAATCTTCGGCTACAGCTGAAAGAGCGTTATAGAATTCATCCAGCATTTTTCTTTTTCCGGGATCGATCTCAAGGCGCATAAGTATATCCCCTCTCTGTCGAAAGCCAACTTTAACCCAACTATATTATACCCTATAAACGGTCATTAACCAATATAATAATTAATTTTAAACTGATTATTTACCGGCCTTTACCCTTATTCTGTTTATGCCGTAGTACTTTAAAATCCTAACGATATTTTCATCTATCACCTCTCCCGGAATCACAGGAAGAATGGCCGGAGGACACTTGGCTGCAACTTCCATGCTTACTCTTCCGAGTGATTTATCTACATCCGTCACTTCATAATCCGAGAAAAGCAGATCCCTGTACTGATATTTCACTTCCGGTAAACAGAATTCCGGAATATCGGCATCCTTCTTTTCGGAATTCTCCTTGTCGCATACCTGCTCTACACCTATCTCTTTAAATGCATTTTGAACCTTTATATAATCTTCCTCCGGATTTGCGGGGGACCACATCATGACAAGAAAATCCCTGTCGGCAAATTCGCATTCGATTCCCCTGCTTCGCAGTTCTCCGGAAAGAAGCTCTCCTCTTCCGGGACATTTAACCGTTAGCTTCAGCGGTTCCGTACCGTATATATCCCATCCGTCCACGGAAAGTTTTTCCTTAAGCGCTCCGACTTTACGAGCGGCTATCTGAAAATCATTTTCAGAGTCTTTAAGAAGTTCCTTTTGCTCTTCAAGATACGGAAGATTCATATCCATGGATTCCATTATAAGATACGACGGGCTCGTTGATCCGAAGATAAGAAGAGCCTCTTTTGCATCTTTTTCCAGTTCATCCGGTGCCTGCTTCGAAATATTGAGAAAGCTTCCGCCCGTGAGCACCGACAGGGTTTTATGAGCCGAATCGGCAGTCATATCCGCTCCAAGTCTTATGGGGTGGAGATTTTCTTCGAGCATTGCAAGATAAGCACCATGTGCATTATCAACCATACATAGGCACCCGAAAGCGTGTGCTGTCTCGGAAATCCCCCGTATATCAAGCATATTTCCCAGGTAATCGGGACTTGTAACCATAACAGCGGCTACACGCGGCAGCTCCCCCTCTATTTCAAGTTTCTTAAGGTACGCATGCAGTTGTTCCGACGTTACTGCGCTCTCGCAGAGTGAATCTCCCGGTTCAAGCCATCTTATGTCAAACCCAAGAAGACCCGCAGCATGTATAAAGGATATATGAGCATTTCTTCCGGCAACTATAATGGGAATTACCGACTCCGAACCACCTTTCCCTTTAGTTGACATAACTCGTGTCTTCCAATATCTTATCGCTAGAAAACACATGGCTTTTATACTCTGCGAGGATCCACCGGCCGAATAAAATGTAGCAGCCGTACCGAAGACCTCTGCCATTCTCTTCTCGCTTTCGCCTATTATCCCCGAAGCCTCGTACAGAGCATCGGCTCCTTCTATTTCCGTTATATCTCTTTCAAACATAACATTAAGGCCGTCCCCATATCCGGGAACAGCCTTACCCTTATGTCCCGGCATGTGGAGTCTTGTCATATCCGACTCCACATAACCGTCTATAAATTCAGTTATATTTCCTCTTGCCATAGCAATCAGCATCTCCTAAGCTCTTCGGAATCACTGCAGGTATCGCAGTCTGACTCTGTATCACAGTTAACTTTGGAATCATTCTCTGTCTCATCCGCCTTCTTATATAGCTCCGGATGAGCATTATGTGCCACCTGGATCATTATAGCACATTCCATTCTTTTTCTGAAAAGCTCACAGCCGTATTCATATATTCCCGTAACACTGCCGGTTGCATGGAATGCATTTGCGGCACAGCCGCCCGAACAGTAAAGCTTTGCCCAGCAGTCATTACAATCAGGACGGGCATAAGCGTTGCAGCTTCTGAACTCTTCCTGCTTCTCTGTATTCTTTACACCGTCCCAGATATTACCAAGACAGTAATCATCTTCACCTACAAACTGATGGCACGGATAAAGATCCCCCCAAGGAGTAACTGCCATATATTCCGTTCCCGAACCGCAGCCCGATATTCTCTTATAGATACAAGGTCCTTCGGTAAGATCTATCATATAGTGATAGAATGTGATAGGATGTCCCTCTTCCTCGCGACGGAGCATTTCCTTGGCAAGGATTTCATACTGCTCCATAATAACAGGAAGGTCTTCTTCTGTAAGTGCCAGTGAATCGCCCGGTTTTGATACAACAGGCTCCATGCTGAGCTCGGTAAATCCAAGATCTGCCATAGTAAAGATATCCTTTGTAAAGTCCGTGTTGAGGTGAGTAAAGGTTCCTCTCATATAGTAACCCTTGTTGCCTCTGGCCTCCACAAGTTTCTTAAACTTAGGAACGATCTTGTCATAGCTTCCGTTACCGGCATAGTCCTTCCTGGTTCTGTCATGTACTTCCTTACGTCCGTCCAGACTGAGAACCACGTTACTCATTTCCCTGTTGCAGAAGTCAATTACCTCATCATCTATCAGCATTCCGTTGGTCGTAAGCGTAAATCTGAAGTTTTTATTGTGCTGCTTTTCCACCGAACGGGCATATTCCACGATCTGCTTGCAGACATCCCAGTTCATAAGCGGTTCGCCGCCGAAAAAGTCAACTTCAAGGTTATGTCTTGTTCCCGAATTCTCTATAAGAAAATCAATGGCACGCTTTCCGACTTCAAAGCTCATGATAGCTCTTTCGCCGTTATATCTTCCCTGAGCCGCAAAGCAGTACTCACAGTTCAGATTGCAGGTATGAGATACATGCAGACAGAGAGCCTTGATAACATTTCCGCTCCTCTTCTTAAACTCGCCCGCAAGAGGAGCATAGCTGTCCGGTGTGTAAAGCTTGTTGTTATCCTTAAGGTATCTGACATCGTCGATACACAGGCGGATATCCTCCGGCGTTACATCGGGACGATCTCCGTAAGTATTCATGATCTCCGCTACTATCTCATCCTCGCTTCTTTCGGGAAAAAGCCTGATGATGTCATAAGCCACATCATCTACCTGATGTATCGAACCCGAACAGGTATCGAGCACAATATTATATCCGTTTAATTTATACTGATGAACCATTATTATCTTGTCTCCCATGACTAAAGAAGCCGCCTTGATTCAGGCGGCCTCTTAAAGTTTAGCTCTTATTTACTTTGACTGTGACTCGCACTTCTGATTTGCTACACCGCAGCTTGTCTTGCATGCGCTCTGGCATGATGTCTGGCACTCACCGCATCCGCCGTTCTTAGCGCTCTCGCAAAGATTTCTTGTTTCAAGAGTCTTAATTCTTTCCATAGTTCTTATCTCCTATAAAAATTATTATCATATTTATCGCGTTGATACTATATCACATTTTTATGACATGTGCAAACGCGAATTATTTCTTCTTTTTCTTAGCCGGTTCCTCTTCAAGTTCAACTTCAACCTTCTTAAGCTTCCAGATATCTTTTACATACTCCTCGATAGTTCTGTCCGATGAGAACTTTCCTGCCGAAGCGGTATTGAGCATTGCCATCTTAGCCCATGCCTTCTCATCTCTGTAAGCTGCATCAACTCTTCTGTGAGCTTCCGCATAAGAATCGAAGTCCTTAAGGATGAAGTATACATCTTCCTTTGTAAGAGAATCATACAGATCTCTGAATTTCTCGGTATCCTCGTCATATGTACCGTTGATAAGCTGTGTAAGAACACGTCTTACATTATGGTTGTTATTGAAGATATCCCAAGGATTATATCCGCCTTCCTTCTCGTACTTCATAACCTCATTGGCTGAGAGTCCGAAGATAAATGCGTTGTCTATACCGACTTCTTCAACAATCTCAACATTTGCGCCATCCATAGTTCCGAGTGTAAGGGCACCGTTTACCATAAACTTCATGTTACCTGTACCTGATGCCTCACGTGATGCAGTTGATATCTGTTCCGATACATCCGCAGCGGCAAAGATGATCTCACCGTTTGATACTCTGTAATCCTCGATGAAGACTACCTTGATCTTATTCCCTATTGAAGCATCGTTATTGATAACATTTGCAACGTCATTGATAAGCTCAATCGTAAGCTTTGCTCTCTTGTATCCCGCAGCGGCCTTTGCTCCGAAGATAAAGGTTGTCGGATACATATCGAACTGTGGATTTTCCTTAAGTTCTGTGTAAAGATGCATAACATGAAGTATGTTGAGAAGCTGTCTCTTATACTCATGAAGTCTCTTTACCTGAACATCGAAGATAGATGTAGGATCAACATCTATTCCGTTATGCTCCTTGATATACTTGGCAAGTCTAACCTTGTTCTGATACTTGATATTCATGAACTCCTGCTGATACTTCTTATCATCAACAAAAGTCTTAAGTTTCGAAAGCTGTGACAGATCGGTTACCCACTCATTTCCTATCTTGGAATCCAGCCAGTTTGCCAGAAGCGGATTACCGTGAACCACAAATCTTCTCTGAGTGATACCGTTAGTCTTGTTGTTGAACTGCTTTGGATTCATCTCATAGAAATCCTTAAGTTCTCTCTTCTTAAGTATCTCAGTATGAAGTCTGGCAACACCGTTAACCGAATATGAACCGGCAATGGCAAGATGAGCCATCTTAACCTGTCCGTCATAAAGGATAGCCATCGACTTAACCTTGGACTGATCTCCCGGATAAGTTTCCTCAATCTTCTGAACAAAACGACGGTTGATCTCTTCGACGATCTGATAGATACGCGGAAGAAGTCTCGAGAACAGCTCTATCGGCCATTTCTCAAGTGCCTCCGACATGATGGTATGATTTGTATACGCACATGTCTTTGTTGTGATCTCCCAAGCCTCATCCCATTCAAGTCCTTCCTCATCCATAAGGATACGCATAAGTTCCGGAACCGTAAGAGTCGGATGTGTATCATTCATCTGGAAAGTAACCTTCTTAGGAAGGTCTGCTATCTTCTTGTTATTCTCTTTAAACTTCTTAATGGCTGTCTGAAGCGAAGCAGATACGAAGAAATACTGCTGCTTCAGTCTGAGCTCTTTTCCCGAAAGATGATTATCGTTCGGATAAAGAACTTCGCAGATAGTTCTGGCAAGGTTTGCCTGTTCTACCGCCTTTTCATATTCACCTCTGTCAAATGAGTTGAGGTTAAACTCCTGCGGTGCTTCAGCATCCCACATACGGAGTGTATTAACAACATTGTTGCCATATCCTACTATCGGCATATCATAAGGTACCGCACGAACAGACTGATATCCTTCCTGAATGAAATGATTTCTTCCGTCTCTGTTCTCTACTCTTACATATCCTCCGAACTTTACATCACATGCATACTCCGCACGCTTTACTTCAAAAGGATATCCGTTCTTTAACCATTCATCCGGCTCTTCAACCTGAGCACCGTTCACAATAGCCTGCTTGAACATACCGTAGCGATAACGGATACCGCAGCCATAGGCAGGATATCCAAGTGTGGAAAGGGAATCAAGGAAGCATGCTGCAAGACGTCCGAGACCACCGTTTCCGAGTGCAGGATCTCTTTCCTGATCCTCGATAAAGTTTAAGTCGAAGCCCATCTCATCCAGTGCTTTCTTAATCTCATTATAATATCCGAGGTTAATGAGGTTATTACCAAGCTGACGTCCCATAAGGAACTCCATTGAAAGATAATATACCTTCTTAACATTCTGCTTCTTATAAACCTTGTGTGTAGCAATCCATCTGTCTATGATATCATCCTTGATAGCATAGCTGACAGCCTGATATATCTGCTGTGGTGTAGCCTCATCAAGAGTCTTGCGATAGAGCATCTTGACATTTGCAGCAACCTCTTTCTTGAATTGCTCTTTGTTTACACTTGCAATCTTAACCATAGGAAAACCCCTCCTTATTGTCACCTCTGTTATGACATACCCTTAGTCGTGAATGGAATAACTATTTTGCTACGCCTATGATGACATCCTCTCCGTTGATATCCCATTCCTTTGTAAATCCGGCCATCTGACCGAGTACGATATGCTCGGCAAGAACCGCTGTCTTGATCTTATCATCATTTGCAGCAACTATGCCTGCAAGCTTATCGTTATTATCCATATAAAGTGTTATGCGGTCCATAACTTCAAAACCGGCTTCCTTACGCATTGTCTGAACCTTGGAAATAATCTCTCTTACGAAACCTTCCTCGATAAGTTCAGGTGTAAGCTTTGTATCGATAACTACCGTAACCGTATTATCACCCTCTGTTACAAAGTCATCGCTCTGAGCCACCTCGATAAGAAGATCTTCTTCTGTGAGGCTTACCTCTTCTCCGTTAACATCGAACTTAAGTGCTCCGTCAGCCTTAAGAGTATTCATGGCTTCCGTTCCGTTAACATTTGCAAGATACTCCTTGATGCCTCCGAGAAGCTTACCGTACTTAGGTCCTACTGTTCTGAGCTGTGGCTTAAAGATGTATGTTGAGAACTCTGATACATCATCCTTAAACTCAACATTTTTAATATTCAGCTCATCTCTTACTATATCAAGATACTCACCGTCAAGAACCTTGGAAGCCTTGATGTACATATTTGCGATAGGCTGTCTGTTCTTGATATTAGCGGTATTACGAGCCGCACTTCCGTAAGTCTTGATCTTAAGGATCTCTTCCATCTTCTCCTCAAGCTCTGTATCGATAAGTTCCTCATTTACTTCAGGGAACTCACAGAGATGAATGGATTCAGGAGCATCCTTATCTATATTTCTTACAAGATTCTGATATATGCTCTCTGTGATGAACGGTACCATAGGAGCCGCAACTTCACAGATAGTAACAAGAGCCGTATAAAGGGTCATGTATGCGTTGATCTTATCCTGAGGCATACCCTTTACCCAATATCTCTCACGTCCACGGCGGACATACCAGTTACTCATATCATCCACAAACTCGGAAAGAACTGCGGCAGCCTCAGGAATCTTGTAATTACCGAGGTTCTCGTCAAAGGTCCTAATAGCTGTATTAAGCTTTGAAAGAAGCCATCTGTCCATGATAGAGAGGCTCTCTATATCAAGCTCATAATCCAGTGGATTGAACTGATCTATCTCAGCATAAAGTGTATAGAACGCATATGTATTCCACAGTGTTCCCATGAACTTACGCTGACCTTCCTTAACAGCATCCTCATGGAATCTGTTAGGAAGCCATGGCTGTGAATTCGTGTAGAAATACCAGCGGATAGCATCTGCGCCGAAGCTCTCGAGAGCTTCCATAGGGTCAACGGCGTTGCCCTTTGACTTACTCATCTTAAGTCCGTCCTTATCCTGAACATGACCGAGTACTATTACGTTCTTATAAGGTGCTTTATCAAAGAGAAGTGTTGAGATAGCCATAAGTGAATAGAACCATCCACGTGTCTGATCAACGGCCTCTGATATAAAGTCTGCAGGGAAGTTATCATTGAAGATATCTTCATTCTCAAACGGATAATGCCACTGTGCAAACGGCATGGCTCCTGAATCGAACCAGCAGTCGATAACTTCCGGAACACGGTGCATAGGTTTGCCACAGTCAGGACAGGTAATAGCTACTCTGTCGATGAACGGTCTGTGAAGCTCGATGTCTGCCGGAACTTCACTTCCGTCATCCATCTTTCCTCTTTCACGGAGCTCAGCGATAGAACCGATAGCATCTCTCTTACCACAGTCCGGACACTCCCATACATTGAGAGGCGTTCCCCAGTAACGGTCACGTGAAAGTCCCCAGTCCTGAACGTTCTTCAGCCACTCGCCGAAACGTCCCTTACCGATTCCCTCAGGAATCCAGTTAACTGTATTATTGTTAGCAACCATACGGTCGCTTACTTCTGTCATCTTGATGAACCATGACTCTCTTGCATAGTAGATGAGCGGTGTATCACATCTCCAGCAGAATGGGTAGTCATGTTCAAACTTAGGAGCAGAAAAAAGAAGATTTCTGCTGTCAAGATCAACAAGAACCTTCGGATCCGCATCCTTTACGAAAAGACCTGCAAAAGGTGTTTCCTCAGTCATATTACCTGCAGCATCAACAAACTGTACAAACGGAAGATCATACTTGCGTCCGACACGTCCGTCGTCCTCACCGAAGGCAGGTGCGATATGAACGATACCGGTACCATCTGACATGGTTACATAATCGTCCGCAACTATAAAATGTGCTTTCTTATGCTGTTTTGCAGCTCCTGCAGCCGCTGCTTCATAAAGCGGTTCATACTCTCTTCCTTCAAGGTCGATACCTTTATAGGATTCAAGAACCACATAAGCTTTTCCGTTTGTTGCCGCAGTATCATATCTGGCAACCATCTCGCCCTCATCATTCTTAACTTTCTCATCGGCAAGAGGTCCGAGAACCGTATCAAGAAGAGCATCTGCCATGATATATGTATATCCGTCACAAGCCTTTACCTTGCTGTAAGACTCCTCGGGATTTACACAAAGTGCAAGATTTGATGGAAGTGTCCATGGTGTTGTTGTCCATGCAAGGAAGTAATACTGTTCCTCACCTTCTGCAACTCTTGCCTTAAAACGAACTACTGCAGAGCGTTCCTTAACAGCCTTATATCCCTGAGCAACCTCATGAGATGAAAGCGGAGTACCACAGCGAGGGCAGTAAGGCACAACCTTAAATCCCTTATAGAGAAGACCCATATCCCAGATCTTCTTAAGAGCCCACCACTCAGATTCTATATAATCATTATGATATGTTACATAAGGATCATCCATGTCAGCCCAGAATCCGACCTTGCCGGAGAACTGCTCCCACATTCCCTTATATTTCCATACAGATTCCTTACATTTACCGATGAAAGGCTCGATTCCGTATTCCTCGATCTGTTCCTTGCCGTCGATTCCTATCTCTTTCTCTACTTCAAGCTCAACAGGGAGACCGTGTGTATCCCAGCCGGCCTTACGGATGATCTTGTGACCTTTCATAGTCTGATATCTCGGGATCATATCCTTGATAACACGTGTAAGAACGTGTCCTATGTGAGGCTTTCCGTTTGCTGTCGGAGGTCCGTCATAGAAAGTATAGGTTGGCAGATCCTGCTTTTCTTCTATACTCTTTTCGAAAATATTATTCTCGTTCCAGAAGTTGAGAACTTTCTCTTCATTCTCAACAAAATTCAGTTTGGTCGATACCTTATCGTACATTGGTTTATCCTTTCCGGAAAATAAAATTCGGGCATTATACCTACCCATAGATACGGAATATTATAGCACTATATATATATCATTGTCAAAAACAAGAGCCCGGATTTTCGGCTTATTTTTGCCGAAATCCGGGCGCTTGTTCATCCTCTCAAATTACAAATTTGAGTTTTAGGCATTTTGCTTATTACAATTCGTTACGATTTTGTTCTTTTACACTTCGTCCTTATATCTGATAGTTTTTCTCTTTAAATAGACTATGACAAAAATCAATCCGATACAAGCAGATAACAGGATTCCAAAAGTCATCCATATTCCTGTCGGAACCACCCCTTCACGAGTATTTACTATCATGAGATCCGTATCTTCCGAAACTGTAAACGTCTCGGTATCCGTCTGCCTCGACTCTCCGTCTCCGATTTTGAAATTCGATGTATATCCCTCGGTTCCGTCCAGTATCTCCGATATAGTAACCTCCTTACCAACAGGCAATATAATTTCCGCCTTTTCATTATGACTTAAAGTAAAGGTCTCTCCCGACTTTATGTATGTTACTTCTGTTCCGTCATTTTTACGGAGTTCATATTCTTCGCTTCCACTATCTTCACTCACATCAAAGCTGAAGGTGAATTCCTCACTCCTGTTACCCATATTACCTGATACGTTTTTGGTTATGTTCAGCTTTGCCTCTTTTCTGTCTGACTTCTTATTCGGTATGCGAAGCATATACACGTATACGTCTTCTTCATCCGAATCACCCTCAACCAGCTTTACATCTGAATTGACAGGGCTATGCTCCAGAGTCAGCCCACCCAGAGGTGATATTCTAAAGATAATATCTTCATTTAATCCTTCATAACCATCCGGAGCCTGCGACTCTGTCAGGTAATAAGTACCGGCTTTCAGATCGTTATTAATCTCAGCTATAAGGCCATTGTCAGCAGTCTCCATATCCTCATAGCCGGACAGTGGACGATAATCCTTAACCACCTTGCCATTACCGCCATCTCTGCCTTTATACATAGTAAACTTTGCATGAGGTAAGTTTTCATCTGATTTATCATCATATTTATACACTTCCAGCTTATATGGTTTATTAAATACATTTACATAGGCTATAAGCTGCTCTTTATTTGCCTCATACTTATGTCCTTCCTGCCACTCAGGATCATTATCGGACGTGATACTTAGTTCATGGCTTTCATCCACCGAAAAAGCGACCTTCCCCGGAAGCCCAATATATCCGTTCGGCGATACAATTTCTTCAAGAATATATTGCGCATTCACCTTAAAATCATATAATATATCTATTCTTCCGGTTTCATCTGATGTAAAAGTTCCTTCGCTTACATACTCTCCCGACTCTTCATCAAATCTCTTTAACTCAAATACTCCTTCGGAAAGAGGCTTGTCATGATCAGTCATATCATAAAGTGACATTACTATACCTCCGGTTCGGGTATTAGTCACTGTATCTGTCCTTATATTGGTATGATCAAGTGACGCAAGACTGCTTTTTTCCTCTCCTTCCTCAACGGTTACTGCATATGAGTATTCCGCTGTAACATTAGTACTCTTTGAAGTAGCGTGTAACAGTGTAAAGTTTTCGCTCTTAGTAAGCTTTTTGATTGATGTATATGACTTTACTATCCCCTCCGAATCAACCTCAGGATCGGTTAATTCAACTTCATATATATGATAATCTGATAGTTGTTTTCCTTCCTCCAGCTTATCAAAATAAAAACGAACCATCTTATTCGGATGCTTTAACTCACGAATATGATCTGGCAACGGCTCTTCAATTCCGTCCACATATACCGCCAGATATACATTATCATGATATTTTGTATAACTGCTGTCACTCCAGACTTTATCAACCTGAATGCCCCATCCTCTATGATTCACAACCGCCATGAATGGCGAGTCACTTTTCCTAACTCTTCCAACATTAGTTCTTGGATCATCGGTTATATAAGAGCCGGCGCCTCTTGTATAATCAACTCTTCCGTAACCAAGAGGAGTTTCATCAAGTCTTTCCTCAACCATGAACTTTGTTCCAGATGTGAGTCCCGGAACATTCACCGAGTACCACGCCGGTATCTTCGATATAGTACCGTTCATGGATGTTTCAAAGGTAAATTGTCGCCTGAGTGCCTCTTTTCTTGCTGATTCATCTTCGCTGTCACCATCTTTTTTTGCAAAAGCCGTGTAATCTCTATATTCCGATGGTTTAAATGCCCCGGCATCTGAGTCCCAGTAGCATAGATAACCGCCCTTATCTACCACATAGTACTTAACCATGTTTGCCAATTGTAAGTCATCATTAACACCATTCGAAAGAAACAGTCTGAAACTGAAGGTGGTATCATCATCATCTGTTTCCAAAGGTTTTCCATGTTCATCAGACAACTGCTTTTGAAACGTAAGTGTTCTTAATCCGGCAGGATCTACATGATTCTCATAAGTAACAGTAGCACTGTCTTTTACTTGCATCCAATCCGAATCATATGACCATCTGTTCGCATCAGCATCAGCAGAAACGTTTTCTCCTGCTAGCTCTTTACCATTTATATAAACATGATCATAAACTTCTTTATTAATTCCACATTCTATTATTCTATATTCAATTGTATCATCCGGAAAATGTATCTCCGCAGCTTTATCCGGATACAGAAAGTATACCGACTCATATGTCGTATTGCTTCCCGGCGGAGTATAGCTCTCGGCATATTCAACTTTCTGAGTAGAATTCTGATATGTAACATTTATCAGTTCCGTCGAACTTGTTAAGATTTTCGCCTTATCATCTTTCTTATCCTTATACCATATCTGATACGGATACTGGACAAGTGAAAAATCCACATCATCCGAACCTGTTATTTTCTTTGAAAATATAACATGTCCCTTCGTAACATAACTCAGATTAAATCTCATATGAAGATTAGATGCACCTCCGCCTCTCTCCATATAGAATATTTTCATTGTATGTGAAGAATAATCCTTAAAAACCGAACTGTTCTCCTTAAAATGCTTTGAAAGATATTTGCTTATTTCTTCCTCTGAAGCATCCGGATTTCTGCTTTTATAGTTTTCCTCATAAATAGTACGAAGGTTAGATTTAATTACCTCATTTCCTATATTTGATGTCTGTAATACTTCACCAGTCGAGAAGTTTACAGAACCCGGAATAGCACTGTGGACTCCTCCCAGATCTATCACAAGTTCATCATCTACATATAGCCAGAAATCATCATCTCCCGTAAACTCAAATATAATATCATGTCCCCATGAATCTTTTCCATTAGGGGTCTGAACAAATGATGCATCGATTTCCATACCGAAATGCCAATTAGTAGCATCATCATTACGATCATTTCCTACCCTGTATAGTTTTTCATACTTCCTGGGATCCGATTCTGGAAGCGGATTTCCTTTAACATCATTTAGATTATACGGATTTACAGTTGAATACACTCCCGCCTCTATATCATTATAAGGCATAAACTGACCGTGCTTATCAGTCGAATTACCCCTATTGCTCATCGTTCCGATTTCTTTATATACCGTAAAATCGCCTTCATCCTTACCTTTCAACGAAGCAAAATTCTGACAACTATCATATTCAAAATATCCGCTGGCACTATATGTACTCTCAATAAATAAATGGTTAACCGGTTTTGCTTTACCAAAGAGTTCTCCTAACGATTTGCCGCCCTTCGTAGAAGGATATCCGTCTTTACCTATATCTGTCGAAAGAATATCTTTATATGCCGCAAAACCATGCGCCGCGGACGAATCTCCGAGGACGCCATCCTGTTGAGCTCTGTTATCAAAGTCCACCATCCTCATGGTAATTCCATATTGAGTATTGTCTATCGTAGTAACCGGAGTGAGTGTATCCTCGACCTCTTCAACAGTTGCAAAATAAAATGTATCAGCAAACACTTTAGATGTGGAAGTCACTTCCCTTGTAGTACCATCAGCTGCCAATCCGGCATATGTATAATTTGGATCATCCCACGCAAGAATTGTAGAATAATACTCCCCATCTTTTCTTCCCGGAAGATTTATTCCTACCGGTTCATCAGCTAACACTTGATTCCTCTGCAATTGCGGAGCCAGATACTTTTCCGAGTAATCATTATATAATTCATAATAATTATTCGGAGTTCCGTCATCATTATGATATTCCGTGAAATCCCATAAAAGCGTGTTGATCTGACTTCCAATCCACATGATATTATCTCCGCGTTCATAACACGGATACAGCGTTCCATCATGGTTTATTGCATAGAAATCATACGCTTTCCTGCTATCATCCCATACCCTTGTATATACTATTACCTTTGAACCATCGGGAACCTTTGAGATTCCGATCTTATTAGCTGAATAGGTAACAAAATCCTCTTCGGTAAGATTGGATTTCTTAACAAGATTGAGATAGTATTTATCTGATGTTCCGGCATTTGTGGACTTAAAAAGATTCCCTCCTTCATATGAAATTGCCTTTTGGCCCGAAACCAGACTTATCTTTCCGTTGTTTACCAATACCTTAAATTCTGTCGGTTCGTTTTCTGTTAAAGTCAGTTTATTGTCATTAAGCTTTATGTATTTTGTAACGCCATCAACTTCCGTTGATAACGTATAATAATCCTTCTCTACGGAATTAAACTTCCACTCTGTAATATCTGCATCTTGATATACATATAGCACTTCACCTACATCAACCGTATTATCTTTTATGAGCAGACTCGCCGATTCCAGTGCATCATTCTTTTCTTTTGCCATTAATGCACTGCCCGACGTTCCTGACGTATAGTACATCAATCCATAGGTTTTACCATCCAGTTCATACACATCATCAGGCAGTGCTACCGAAGACTCAAAAACTGCTTTTATAGTACAGTTAGTTTTATTATTGTTGTCCGTAAAGAATCTGATTCCTCCACCGCCGTTTGAGTGCTGGATCCATTTCTCTTCTTCCTTTTTCTTTATGTAAAATCCTCCGTCTGTTTCAGCTATTTCAAACGCAGTTTTATTCTCATTCGATACTTCTACAAGATTTCCGTTTGTATTATATAAATATCTTTTTTCACCGGAAACATAAGTATACAGATAGTACACATCTTCTTCTTTTTCAAAGCACCATACAGAACCTTCAGCAATGTTACCCTTTTCAATCAGGCAGCCTTTTGTATTACATATATTGGTGAAGTAATGATTGCTTCCGCCCGCATCGGTATATAAAAGATAAAAGCCTTCTCCACTCTCAATTCCTGTTAACTCCACAACCGACTCTGCATACTTTTCTTCAGCTTCATATTTCTCCGGTCCTTCCGCAATCACATAAACACTGAATCCCTCGGCATCAAAGCTGATCTTCCCCTCTTCAAGGGTAAACTTTTCGATTTTCTCGCATTCCCCATCATCTTTGATATGCCAGAGTTCTGTTGCTTTGCTTCCTGCGATTGCCGGATCAGTTATTTCCACATGAATAGGCTTATCTTCAACAGGCTGGAATTCATCGTCATTATCATCACGTATTGTGATATCGTAAGCCGCTACCACAGCCGGACTCTCCAAAGCCGACTCATCTTCATCATTCTCATGATGAACAGTCTCGCCTGTGCTGGCTGTATCGGCATCAACCGAGCCGGATGTCTCGGCATCGGTAGCACTTGCTATATCTTCATAGGTAAAGTCATCCATAACATCATCAACTGAAGCAGTAGCCCCCTTTGGCATCATCCCTTCAAGGGTTATGGTTACATCTTCACCCTCAACAGGATTTACCTCCAGACTGAGTTTCTCCAACTCAGAGCTCTTTCTAACCGTATCATTTTCTCTTCCATAAGAGACCATATTACCGCTTCCTCTATAAGAAGCTATGTAACTGTTTCCGTGAGCATTCTCCTCCGTCGCCTCAATTTCTCCTGCATCAGTAGCTGTTGCGGTGTCATTTGAATCCGCAGATACACTAAAAGAACCCGGCAATACGAGTGCCAATACAATCGTAATTGCCAGAATCATACATATAACCCTATTTCCGTTTTTATTGAAAATACCGTTATGTTTCATCCTTACTGTTCCCTGTTTTTCTTCTTGTATATTATTGCAACCATCACAGATGATATAAGCATAAAAACCGCCAACACTGCCACATTTGATGCGTCTCCCGTCTTTGCAGAGTTAACATCGGTCTTTTTTTCTTTCGTTTCACTTACAGTTGTTGTTTCTTCTTCGGTATCTTTATCTGTCGAAGCTTCTGTCGTTATCTCAGTCGTGCTCTCCGTTGTCTGTTCGGTAGTTCTTTCCTCTGTACTTGCCTCAGTATCAGGTCCCGGATAAGATGCAATATTCTTAAATTCCATCATCTCAGGCTTCTGATCCGTATCTGCAATATTTACCGCTACCGAATACCCCAGTTCATTATCTTCGTTTGATATAACAAAAACATGAACCTCATATACCGTGCTGTCATAATTTATCTTCTCATCATCGCCCTTTATCTGATATATAAGATAATCATAAGTTCCCGGCTCTGTAATTCTGATAGTGAAGCTTCCCTCTCCCGAATCATTTACATTTACTGTATCATTCTGCGGCATAGGAGCATCTGAATTCTCTGTCTTTATAGTTATCCGGTATTTGTTATCAACAATATTATCCGAATTGACGCATCTGAAAAGAATGACCGCGTCTACCGGAGAATATATATCCTGTGCATATACGGTACCGGAACTAAGAAAACACAAAAAACCACAAACCAGCAAACTGATCATTATTCTCAGTCTGCCGGCCGGGCTGATCTCATTCCCACCGGAACGCATCTTTTCACTTTTATATATCCTTATGTTATGCAGCATCCTGTCTTCCGATCACCGTAAAATGATTATTCATAGATATAGCAGAAAACTATAAGTCTGTTCTGGGAAACCGGTTCTGTACAGGTTGATAATGCGAGTATATGTTCACTATCTTTAATGGAGGTATTATAGCTTCTCGCCTCGCTCTGTATCATCTGTAACAGATCATCTGTTGCATCGGTATCCAAAGCTGTTGTTTCATACACGTTTACTTTAACACATGCAAAAAGTCCCAGTTCATATGTTTTACCGCCGTCACGTCCCACAATAAGCGTTCCATGGCTATGTCGTGTCAGATAATCCTGATCCAGGAAATCATCCAAAGCTCCGAACATGCTTCCGTATTCCATATGGTGTCCGTATAATATGGAATAGTAGTCAGAAAAATCCGAACTGTTTCTGCTGTCAAGAAATATACTCCCCGATAGGGAATATTCACCATACGGATTCCTGTTTAAGTATTCCATGTTGTCACTACCCTGCATAACAGGGTAGTCTATATTCGTATCATCGATCGTAACCCACGCAACCATATCCTCGGTAATCGGAGCATCATCCGGGACACCGCCATACGTGGGTTTATATTTCAAATAATCATCATCCCTGGCATTGTTGTAAACATACCATGTATCATATAATCCGTAGCAGACCACAAGAAGTGCCACAACAAATATAAGAAGCATAAACTTCTCATATAATACGTTCATTGTGATCCAGAATCTTCTCACGTTCTACCTCTTCATATATGGTGTCTGTTATTCTTCGTCATATCTCTTCTTTGAACGCAGTGCAAAGAAGATGATTCCCGCAATTATTACGATGCCTGCTACTATCCAAGGTGTAGCAGACAGAAGTATACCTGTCGGGATAACACCCTGCTTATTATTTGTGAAAGCTACTATTGTATTTCCCTCGAAAGTCTTCTCAGCCTCACCATACTCTGCCGCTTCAGTCTCGTCTTCCTTCTTTACCGTAGCTGACTTTTTATACTCTTCTGCGTCTTCTTCTACCTGATATGTACAATTAAGAGGAAGTCCTGAAATCGTTACTTCATCGCCATGCTGAAGATATATGTTTATACCATTCTTCAAGTCAGATCCTTTAACTTCGTTCTTATTGGCGTTATTTATATCCTCTTTCGTGTACTTGGTTGCATTGTTTACCTTTTCTTCATTCCCAAATGTATCAAGACCTGTAATATAGTACTGAGCGTCGTCCACAATATTTTCACCTGATATATTAACGGTAAACTTAAAATACTTATCTCTTGATCCCTGATTACCTGTTACCGTTTTTGTAATTGTAAGCGTCTGCGTCGGATACGTATTTATAAATCTGTTATTCTTACCAGCGGCTTCAGCTCCATTAGGTTTATCAGTCACATTTCCTGTAGCTGTCGCCTTAGGAGCTGATGTGACTTTACCCTCATACATAACATATCCTTCAACTTCAAGTTCCTTACTGTTATCCCCGTCTTTATTCTTCACATATACATCTAATGTTTTTGTCAAATCTCCGATATGTCCGAATACAACGTTACTATTGTCTTCTGTTATATAATATCTGTAAACTCCCGGCTCTGAGAATTCAACAGCACTTAAATCAACATTAATTGTTTGTTTTGCATATTTATAGCTTTCAAAGGATACACCGTTAAAAATAGTTGTTTTCTGTGAATCCGTCGGGTTTTGATCGGCAGCATCTACACTAAATTCAGCTTCACCGATGTCGATTTTTCCCGGAGTCGGCCCCGGCTTAACCTCAAGTGTGCCGTCTGCCGCAGATATTCCATCGTCCGGTGCAGACGCTACAAAACCAAATGTAACAGCCGGATTTGTTTCTCCATCTTTAACAACAAGATACTTATCAAACTGAGTAGTAGTACCATTAATCGGATCATATTTAAACCCGTCCGCCAGTACCGGTATACTTACTGCTACCGCCACAAAAAGTGCCATGAACAGTGTAAGTATCTTTTTCACACTCTTTCCTCTCATTAATTAATACCTCCATTTATAAGATTTATAATGCATATGTTTATATATACAGTTTGCATAACAAACCGCTATATTCCTCTTCTTCTTAAAATCATTACTACTTTACCTTTTGATCTGCTTAGCGGAATGCCCCCGTAGCATCTGCTGTCATTTACATCATCACGGTAATCATTGAGAACGAAAACCGCATCTACAGGAACCTGATACGGATACTGTATCTTTGAACCATCCGCCGTTGTGGGATACACTGTAGATTCATAAACGTTATAACCATTCACTGTAATCTGGTTATCTCTTATATCAACTACATCTCCTGTCATGGCTACAATCCTGCCAAACTTCACCTTATCATCCTGCATATAAGCTATCTCATCGTTTTCATGCAGGTCGCACAACTTATATGTAATACACAGATCACCGTCCTTTATCATGGGATACCCCGAGTTATCATGTATCACATATACCCCTGCCACAAATGTACATAGCGCCCATATCACAGTAGCGGTAATTATAATCTTAACGAAAAACTCCGCAGCATATCTTCCTGCACTTTTCTTTTTTCTCTTACCGGATGAGATCACCTTCTGATCTGATTTATTCTCTATTTTTTCGTTCGTCCTGTCATCCATCAATATATAAATGTTCTTTACAAAATACTTATATCAAAAAACACGAAAAAACCGCTACCCCTCCCTCAAAAAATCAGGAAAGCAAACGGTATCACACGTTAATTATTCTACTATTAAACTTGATGCACGTCAAACAAATATGACGACAAAATACATAAAAATTATGACAGAAAATGTATAATCTTCGTATCAAAACCAAAACTAAAAAAGCAGATTATCTGAATGTTCGTTCATCCATCTAATCTGCTTAGGATTACATTACTATTCTGTTTTTGTATCACTCTCCGTATCCTTCTGCCCAAGTGTCTGGGTAAGATAATCATTTACTATCTTAGCCACATCATCAGGATCATATCCATGAACCATGGCTGCCTGTTCAAGGGTTTCCATCTGAGCCGCAAAACATGATATACAGTGCATGCCCACCTTCATAAGAACAAGGGTTGCATCAGGATACCATGTAACGATATCGCTTATCAGCATTTCCTTATTGACATATTCTATAATGCCATCTGCATCCGGTTCTCCCGGTGTCGGAGCCTCGGAAATCCCACCATATCTTTTTTCCCCGTTCTCGGAGGCTGCATCTTCAGAATTTCCTTCAAACGCAGTACTTCCGGGTTCATATTCATCTACTGCTCCACCACCTGTAGTTATGGTTATATTATTAATATCCGCATTACCTGCGTTAAAATTTTCCTCTGCCATTTTCCGCTCCTCCGATCATTTGCCACTTAAATGATTAAACACTTTTTTTCAACAAATGTCAAGCACTCTGTTCACCAATCTGATTGATAGGCGATTATACTAAAAAACGGTCAGATTCATCATCTGACCGTTCCTAAATAATATGATCAATACTCTGAACCGGTATTACTCAATATCAATTATGTCTGTTTCCGGTTCTGCCGGCTTCTCAGGTGTTTTCGGCACATCCAGCATAAGCATACCGTTATCAAACTTTGCCTTAATATCTTCTTTCTTGAGCTCCTTACCTACATAGAAGCGTCTTGACATCTTACCATAATAACGTTCTTTACGGATAAACTTGCCATCATCCTCATTCTCGCCGTTATTCTCTGCTCTCTCAGCGCTCACTACAAGATATCCGTTAGAAAGTTCAACCTTAACATCATCCTTTGTGAAACCCGGAAGTTCCATATCAAGGTGGTATCTGTCATCAAACTCCTTAATATCCGTGATCATACGTCCTGTAAACGGATGAGCCTCAGCCTTAGTCTTTACATCATATGGATACTTGAATATTCCATCAAGAAGATCCTCTACAAAATTATCTGTAAAAAGTGTTGGATAATACATAATCATGTCTCCTTTCCATATACTTATCTTCGCAGCTTTCTATCACCGGCTGCAATTATCCTTACGGTTAAGAAACAGCTTATCTCGATTTCCAGGAGGACTTTTTCTTAACTCTGAACATATAATAGCACTTTGTTAGCACTCTGTCAAGCCGAGTGCTAACAAAAATATCTTAAATATTTATGAAGCGCGACATCCGGTTGCCGGGGCGTCTTCTATATATATAATAACAGCCCCGGCAGGCCGGTGTGCGCTTCAGAGGCGTTTTCGCCGGTTGAAGCGCAGCACCCGGATGCCGGGGCGTACGTATTATTATTATTATTATTATT
>DEFA01000025.1:148226-157275 GCA_002350525.1 Lachnospiraceae bacterium UBA2864
CTTACTCTGATATTTCGGCTCACATGTGAGATTAACTCCAAGCTTCTTAAAGACTCCCACATCCACCTGTGAGAGTATAACAGACGAATGAACCTCCGTTCCCGCAAGACGCGGAAGCTGAGCATATGCATCCTTCGCTGCCGGATTCGTAAGTGCTTCTATTGAAAGCGCTATGAGAATCTCATCTATATGCAGAAGCGGATTATGATTTCCGAGATATCTGACCTTAAGGTCCATAATAGGCTCAATGACCTGAGGAGAGATAAGCTTTACCGAATCATCTATACCCGCAAAGTATTTAAGTACATTAAGAATCAAAGCTGATGAAGCACCCAGAAGCGTGGATGTTTTACCTGTCATGATAGTTCCGTCAGGAAGTTCCATGGCTGCGGCAGGATTACCTGTCTCTTCCGCTCTGATATTGGCGGCAGCTACAACCGGACGGTCTCCGATGGAGATACCCGATTTTTCCATAAGAAGTTTAATCTTATTTACAGCTGTATCGGAACCCTCTCCCTTTCTTCTGTCGCACATTGCACTGTAATAACGTCTGATAATCTCCTGATTTGCAGCAGCTCTGCAGGCATCGTCATCAACTATGCAATAACCTGCCATATTAACTCCCATATCAGTAGGTGAGTTATATGGGCTCTTTCCCGAAATCTTCTCAAACATAGTCTTAAGAACAGGGAATACTTCAACATCTCTGTTATAATTTACAACTGTCTCATTATAAGCTTCAAGATGCCATGGATCGATCATGTTGACATCATTAAGATCTGCCGTTGCTGCTTCATAAGCAAGGTTAACCGGATGATTGAGCGGAATATTCCAGATAGGAAATGTTTCGAACTTGGCGTATCCTGCATTTATACCTCTCTTCTGCTCATGGTAAAGCTGTGAGAGACAGGTTGCCATCTTTCCGCTTCCCGGTCCCGGTGCTGTCACGACTACAAGCGGTCTTGTAGTTTCGATATAATCATTTCTTCCGTATCCCTCATCACTTACGATCTTTGGAATATCCGAAGGATAGCCTTCGATAGGATAATGTCTGTATACCTTTAATCCCAAAGCTTTAAGCTTTTTCTCATATGCTACTGCAGATGGCTGCTCAGCAAACTGTGTGAGAACAACCGATCCAACATAAAGTCCGTTGTTGGTGAAGGCATCGATAAGTCTTAAAACATCCATATCGTAAGTGATTCCGATATCTCCGCGAACCTTATTCTTCTCTATATCATGTGCTGCGATAGCTATAACTATCTCTGTCTGATCCTTCAGCTGTTTAAGCATGGTAATCTTTGAATCCGGCTTGAATCCCGGAAGTACTCTGGATGCATGATAATCATCAAAAAGTTTTCCGCCGAACTCGAGATACAGTTTTCCGCCGAACTGGCTGATTCTCTCCATGATATGCTTTGACTGCATATCAAGATATTTGTCATTGTCAAATCCTTGTAATTTCATTAACGTTCCCCTTTTAAAACCATTTTTCCAACAATACATTTATAAGTTTATACGCCTAAGCAAAATATTATTGCCATAAGTAATCCGAGCAGAAATCCCGCAAATACCTGAATCGGAGTGTGTCCCACGAACTCCTTCAGTTTTGTCTCTGCCGAGATTTCGGTATCTCCCAATTTTGCAAACATCTGTATCATCTCATTTATGGCCTGTGCCTGTTTTCCGGTTTCTAGTCTGACTCCCATGGCGTCATGCATTACTATTATAGCAAGGATTGCAGCTACCGCAAAAATCGGTGAATCAAAACCACACTCAAGGCCGGTAGAAACAGCCACTGCCGTAACCGTTGCGGAATGTGCACTCGGCATCCCTCCGTCACCTATAAGTCTTTCAAGTGAAAGCTTTTTGTTGACTATAAGATGAACTATTGTTTTAAGAACCTGTGCCGTTGCCCAACCGAGGACTCCGGCTATAAGAATTCGATTATGTATGATAGCATCGAATATATTCATTTGTGCCCCCATTCAGTCACTATTCAGAATTATTTTTCCATACTTCTCTGAATAAGTTTTGCAATCTCTACTATCGGAATGATAAGAACAGCTATAGCTACCGCCGTAGCAAATTCCTTGAGACCGATAAATGTAAATGAGAATATTTTTCTGAGGAACGGTACATAAATAATAATAACCGTAAGCACAAGTGAAAATACCAATGTTCCCCAAAGCAGTTTATTCTGCTTCTTAAGTTTAAAGATTGACTCTCTTCTCGAACGCATATTGAAGCTGTGGAAAACTTCCATAAGCGAAAGTGTAAGGAAAGCCATTGTCATTCCGTGAGCTGATGTTTCAACAGCCCAGCTTCCTGTCTCGTAAAAATGTCCCACAACATATGAAACAACCGTAAGTATAGCTATTACAGCACCCTGAAGTACCACGTCGACACCGAGTCCGCCTGAGAAGATTCCTTCCGACTTCTTACGAGGCGGCTGCTTCATAACGCCCTCTTCTGCTTCTTCCATACCAAGTCCGATTGCCGGGAAGCAGTCTGTTATCAGATTTATCCACAGGAGATGCGCCGGCTTAAGAATGGTAAAATTCATAATAGTTGCAATAAATATCGCTATAACTTCCGCAAGATTGGATGAAAGCAGGAACTGAATAGCCTTACGGATATTGTCGTAAATTCTTCTTCCCTCTGCCACTGCAGATACGATAGTTGCAAAATTGTCATCGGCAAGGATCATGTCAGCTACATTTTTTGTAACATCAGTACCTGTAATACCCATGCCGACACCGATATCAGCCGACTTTATGGAAGGCGCATCATTAACACCGTCACCTGTCATGGCTGTAACCCTGCCCTGGGCCTTCCATGCCTTTACTATACGAACCTTATGCTCCGGCTGAACTCTTGCATATACCGAATAATCAGTAACATGTTCTGCAAAGTATTCATCCGATAACTCACTGAGTTCCGCTCCTGTTATAGCTTCATATGTAACAGACTTTCCGTCCTTATCGATTCCATCAAGGATTCCGAGTTCTTTTGCGATTGCGACAGCCGTATCCTTATGATCTCCCGTGATCATTACAGGTCTGATACCCGCCATACGACAGTTTTCAATTGCAACCTTTACTTCAGGTCTTATCGGATCTATCATTCCGCATAAGCCCACATATATAAGATTCTTCTCTATAGCTTCCGGTGCAAAGCTGTCCGGTGCTTCATCAAAGGTTTTCATTCCAAGGGCCAGAACTCTGAGTGCTTTATCTGCCATACTCTTGTTGAAGCTCTTGATATCATTCATAACCTCTGCCGTCATCTCATGAACGGTTCCGTTCTTAAGATAATATGTACAGCAGTCCAGAACACAGTCAGGTGCTCCCTTTGTAAACTGTATGAAACTTCCCTTAGGAGAAATGTCACCGTCAACATTGATCTGATGAACAGTTGTCATCATCTTTCTGAGAGAATCGAAAGGAGCCTCTCCGACTCTCGGATAATTCTCCTTAAGATCATACTTTGGCATACCGAATTTTGCCGCATCCGTAACAAGAGCACATTCCGTAGCCTCTCCCACAGCCTTATCGGTTTCCCACTCGGCATCCGAGCAAAGCGCCATACCTCTTACCAGCATACCATTTTCCCCGATAAGTTTTCCGTCATCCGTCACATCCGTACTTCCTGTGTCAACAGTTACATGCTGTACAACAGTCATCTTATTCTGTGTAAGTGTACCGGTCTTATCCGAACAGATTATCTCTGTACATCCAAGGGTCTCAACAGCAGTAAGTTTTCTGATGATTGCCTTGTTCTTCGACATCTTGGTCACGCCGATTGAAAGAAGAACCGTAACAACTGCCGCAAGTCCTTCCGGAATTGCCGCAACAGCAAGAGAAATTGCAACCATAAATGTATTGATGAAAAACTCTCCGCCAAGTCCCTGTCCTGAAACAATATTTCTGATTATATTTATAGCAAAGATCACTCCGCAGATAACAAGTACCATTATCGAGAGAATCTTCGAAAGCTCGTTAAGCTTTATCTGAAGAGGTGTCTCTTCGTTCTCTGCCTCGGAAAGCTGGTTAGCGATCTTGCCCATCTCTGTGGTCATTCCCGTATCCGTGACAACAGCCTTACATCTGCCATACTGTACCGAAGAACCCATATATATCATGTTCGCTCTGTCTCCGAGCGGAACATCCGTTGCCCCTCCGGTTGAGAGAGTATCGGCTGTCTTCTCAGACGGAACTGATTCTCCGGTAAGTGCAGCCTCCTCGCATTTAAGCGAAGCTGCTTCTATTATTCTCGCATCGGCCGGAACCGCATCACCCGCTTCAAGAGAAATGATATCTCCCGGTACAAGCTCTGATGAATGAATCACCTTAACTTCTCCGTCACGGATAACTTTGGTAGTTGCCGCAGCTATTTCCTGAAGCGCCGCTATTGCCGATTCAGCCTTAGATTCCTGATATACTCCCAGAACCGCATTTACTATTACGACCGTAAGGATTATAAAAACATCCGCAAATCCTTCATGTGAAAAAGCTGCCGTTATCGCTGATATGATTGCGGCGATAATGAGAACTATAGTCATAGGCTCACAGATTTCTTTAAAAAACTTGTGAATGAGACTCTCCTTCTCTTTCTCGGCTAATTTGTTTTCGCCGAACTCGGCGATACGTTTTGCGGCTTCCGATTCGGACAGACCGCTCTCCTGTGTTTTTTTCTCCTTCAAAACATCAGCAGTACTTTCAAGATAGTACTTCATAATTTCTCCACTCGTCCCCTTTTGAAAAAATACTTATTCTATTGTCTCAACCTTAATAAGGTTTGTATTACCCGATGTTCCGTTTAAGACGCCTCCCGTGAGAACTACGTTGTCACCCGGTTTTAACTCAAAATTAACCTTTGCTTCTCTCATTGAGTTAAGGAACATTTCCTCCATAGTATCATACGTTCCACAGAGAACAGGAGTCACTCCCCAGCTCAGGTTCTGCTTTCTCCACACTCTTGTGGAAGTTGTCATTCCGATGATATCAACCGGACAACGGAAACGGCTTACCATTCTGGAAGTACGTCCGCTGAGAGAATTAACTACGATAGCCTTAGCTTCAACATCGATAGCCATCTGACATATGGAATGCGATACCGCATCAAGTACACTTCTTACTTCGAAGTCGGCATTACGGAACCTCTTCTTATAATTGATCTGCTGCTCGGTGAACATTACCGTCTTAACCATTGTTTCAACCGCTTCAACCGGATACTTTCCGCTTGCTGATTCTCCCGAAAGCATAACTGCGGATGTTCCATCATAAACCGCATTTGCAACATCCGAAATCTCTGCTCTTGTAGGGCGCGGATTCTGCATCATGGATTCAAGCATTTCGGTTGCCGTGATAACTCTTGAACCGAGCATACGACACTTGCTGATAAGGTACTTCTGAATTGAAGGAACCTCAATATTCGGAATCTCAACACCGAGATCGCCTCTCGCGATCATGATCCCGTCTGCAAGTTCACATATTTCCTCTATATTATCAACACCTGATCTGTTCTCTATCTTAGCGATAATCTCAACATCGGTTCCACCGTTCTCATCAAGGAAATCTCTGATGGCTTTTACATCACTCTTATTGGAAACAAAAGAGGCAGCCACAAAATCAATCCCGTGCTTAAGACCGAAAAGGATATCGTCCTTATCCTGATCGCTGAGGAACGGATGATCGAGTACCTTATTTGGGAAATTCATACTCTTTCTGTCCGACAGAACGCCGCCTGCAAGACATGTACATATGGCATCACTACCGTTTACTTCCTTTACTTCAAATATAACAAGGCCGTTGTTAACAAGAATTCTGTCACCGGCCTTAAGATTATCTGTAAGATGATTAAAATTTACGGATACTCTCTCTTCATTTCCTACAACATCCTCTGTAGTAAAAATGAAAGTATCGCCTTCCTTAAGCTCGATTTTTTTATTCTCAAAGGTTTTAATCCTGTACTCAGGTCCTTTTGTATCAAGCATTATCGCAACAGGAAGATGCAGATCTGCTCTCACCTTTTTAATGGCATCGAACTTTTTTCTCTGTTCTTCATGAGTTCCGTGTGAGAAATTAAGTCTTGCAACATCCATGCCGGCAATCATAAGCTTACGGATCATTTCCTCGCTTTCACTGGCAGGTCCTATAGTACAAATAACTTTAGTCTTTCTCTTCATATTCAGTATCTCCTCATATCTTTACCGGAAAGTATCCCCTCCGGTAAATCCTATTCCATCTAACAAAAACAAACTACAGTATAAAAAATCTGAGTTTCTATGTCAATGACAATCAAACGTGAAATTATTGACACGACAATTAGACGTGAGAATATTGATTTCTATGGGGTTTTGAACTTATTAAAGAAGTTCGCCAGAGGCTCGACCGTATCCGAAAAATCATTGATTGCCTTGTTAAGCTGATCAAAATCTATATTGTTGAGTTTTTGAACTGCTTCATTGAGTGAATCCGTGTTGGTAACGACCAGATCATTTACATTTGTGACCATTGTATCGATATTCTGAATTGCAGTATCCAACTGCGTTACGGAGCCCTGAACCTGACCTATCATGGTATCAGCATTCTTAACTGCCGTATTGATATCATTCAGAACTACGATAACTTTCGGAACAAGTATGAGAAGTGCGATAAGAACCGCCACAAAGATCGCAACTGTTCCGACAGCGGTTATCCTCTGTCCCATCGCATCCTTTCTCTGACTCTTTACGAATTCGAGCATAAGCTCATGATCTGTCATATCTTCCAATTTCTTTTTTGCTGCCATAGTAACCCTCCTTTTACCCATATACATGTAATTACCTTCCGATACCGTCAGCACTATATGTCATTATACTCCAATCGTTTTTCATTTTAAAGCAGATAGAAGGCCGAAGTGTTGTGGCATGAGGCGCAAAAAAGTGATATTATAAAGATTAGCGATGCCGGAAGCTTTCGGCATCGGTCCAATGTGAAAAAATCAAAAAAAAGGATTTAATCTATGAACATAGTTTACACATCTGATGACAATTTCGTCCCTCAGATAAGTGCCGGAATGGCATCGGTAATGGAGAATAACCGGGATTCATCCGTTCATTTCTATATAATGTCCAAGGGAATTACAGATGATCATAAGAAAATGCTCCGTTCATTTACAGCTCTATACGGTCAAAAAATTGATATAATAGAGCTCCCTTCCATGGAACAGCTGTGTGGCAGAAAGATAGATACGGGCGGCTGGAATGATATAGTTCTCTCCCGACTGTTTCTCGACAGTCTTCTTCCCGAAGAAGTGGATAAGGTTCTGTATCTTGACGGTGATACCATCGTCCGTAAAGATATACATACCTTCTATTCCACAGATCTCTCTGAGTATATACTTGCCGCTGCTGTTGAGCCTACTGTCCCAAAAGACAGGAAAGAAGTCCTCGGACTTTCCGCAGACGCAAATTACTATAATGCCGGTGTACTTCTTATAAATCTCAGGCTTTGGAAAGAACGGGACACGGGACACCGGATCCTTCAGTATTTCGAGGATCACGGCGGTCAGCTTTTCGCCAACGATCAGGATGCCATAAACGGTTGTCTTCACGATGAGATCCTTCCGGTATCGTTCACCTATAACTTCTGCAATACATACTGTTTCTACGCCTATCATGCAGTTAACAGATGGATGAATAGTAGTTTGCGTGTACCGAAGGATGTGTATAAAGCAATCTGCAAGGATCCCGCCATCGTGCATTTCCTGGGTGAAGAGCGTCCGTGGAGATACGGAAGCCGTCACCGCTTTGGTGCCGATTTCTTCAAGTATTATAAAAAGAGTCCTGTCGGACGCGATCTTAATTCACGCTCCGATATTATGGAATACGGCTGGGAGAAGTATTTCTTCTTTTTCTACTGCTTTAATCTTTTTATGAAACCTTTCCCCGAGCTGCGACTGAAAATAATCAACACCCTCATACCGGTCTTCATGAAAAAACGTAAGAAGGCCCGTGAGGCAAAGGAGTCATAGATAATGAATGTAACCGATAACAGAGACAAAGAATCATCACCTTACTTTTCGGTACTGATGATCACATATAATCCCGTATGGGAAAAGCTTAAGGCAACTCTTGACAGTGTACTCCGTCAGGATTTTAAAGATTATGAGATAGTCTTTGCCGATGACGGATCGAAAGAAAACCTGTATCCAAAGTTAAAACGCTATCTGGAGCACAGAGGTTTTTCCAATTACATCATGCTTCCGAATGCGGTAAATCAGGGAACCGTAAAAAATATCCTGGTAGGTGCTTCTTTCTGCAGAGGCCGTTATGTTAAGATCTTCGGTCCCGGAGATATGTTCTATGATCGTAAAACTCTCGGAAAACTTTCCGAATATATCAAGGCCACAGGTCATAAGCTTATCGCCGGATATCCCATCGGATTCACCGAAACAGAGGACGGACGTAAGAAGAAAGTATCCTTCCCTCATCCTTTTGATATAACCGCATATCAGAAGTCCGATGAAAAAAGAATCCTTAAGAATCTTCTTCTGTATTCGGACACGGTCTGCGGAGCCAATATACTCTATGAAAGAGAACTCCTGATACACTATCTTGATCGTATAGAAGGACGTGTGATATATGCCGAAGATCTTACCCAGATCATGGCCGCACTTGACGGTACACGCATGCATTTCATGGATGACTGTATGGTTCTTTATGAAGTAGATACGGGAAGCTCGACAGTGAAGAACTCTCCTTTTAAGCAGCTTCTTAAAAAGGATGTGGAAGAATTCTACAAACTTCTTTCGGAAGAATATCCGGACAACAGATATATAAAAAAGCGTCTCAGACTTTCAAAGTATTATGAGATAGATAACCTTTATCTCAGGACTCTTGTACGTTCCGTATCGAATCCGGGACTGTACATATATATGCTCCGTCATTACATGGATATACTGACCGGAAAATATAATCCGCCGAAAAACAAATAAACCGATAAAAACTGATATATTAAAAACTGATAAAAAAAGCTGACATATGACAGGCCCCTCCTTCGAT
>DEFA01000025.1:157298-209057 GCA_002350525.1 Lachnospiraceae bacterium UBA2864
ATCGAAGGAGGGGCCTGTCATATCAATCTTCGGAATTAAATATCCACATCTATAAACTTATATTCACTTACTTCATAGAATACCCTGTCTTTTTCGGGCAGCGGGGTCATATAATCCCCGTACAGCATGGTCAGATATTTATCATAATCCTTAAATGCCATTACCCTGTGTCCGTCAAAATCCGTATTCATCAGATTATGGAAGAAAGATCTCGGAATACCGTTCGGTGAACCCGGTTCATGCGGATAAGTAACATGCTTAACATACTTGGTTCTGTGACGGTTATTGATCTTTGCAAGTTTCTCCAGCCATACAAAGGTATATTTTACCGGAATCCTGTTGAGCAGCTTATACCATGCTCTGAGCAGCGGATTCTTAGCCTGAGTCTTTCCGATCTCCGAATACTGAACCTTTCTGATACAGAAAGTGATAAACTTATGAACGTAATTTCTCAGGAAAGGATTATCAGGAACACCGTCAAAGATAAAGATATCCATGAAAACACCCTGGTGCTGCTTAATATTCTGATGTCCTGCACCTATAAGCAACGTATCATTTCTTCTGAGCTTTGCGTAGCCCCATCTGTAGTTCGGATCCGTTGTCCAGTCCTGAAGGAAGAATCTCGAAGTATCCAGATCCTTCTTGCAGGCCTCCCTGAACTTATTATATTCACTTCTCATCATAGATACATCCGCATCATCATCCCATGGAATAAATCCCTTATGCCTTATAGCACCGAGAAGCGAACCGTCACTCACCGAATATGTGATGTGATTCTTTCTGCATATTCTGTCCAGCTCGACAAGCATTTCTACTTCGATTCTCTGAAGTTTCTTCAGGTCCTCTCCCATGATCAACTGCTTTTTACTGCCCATTTCTATATCTCCTTATATTTAAGATTCTCCAGGTCTTCAGCGGTTCTCCCGCTTTATTCAGATTTTCACCCGAGCCTTGTAACGCCTCTTCCTTCATGGAAGTCTTCCATGATCTCGGCAATTTTAAGAGTCACCGCATCTTTAAGGAATGCCGGACGTCTGCCTCCCTCGATGGCTTTCGTAAAGACAACCATCTCATATCTTATGCCTTCGCCGTCAAGCTGATAAAAATATCTCTTGTTCTGAGCCGGGTTCTCATACCGGATTTCAAAATAATCCGTCTTCCACCACGGACTCGGAATATACAGATATCCCTTCGTTCCCGTAACCACAAGATCTCCCTCGGACTTAACGCCCTTACCGAGTTTAACTGTAGCAACAGCCTTCGGATATCTGAAACTCAGCCTTGAAAATGTATCGAAATTCTCCTCATCTTTTGCAAACTTCGAGACAATCTCCAGAGAATCATATTCCGTACCGAGAATATCCAGAACCGGAAGTATTCCCGTCGGTCCCCAGGCTGTCATGGAATTCCATACCCCCTTAAGGCTTCCGTTCCTGCCCTTAAGCGCACTGAGGCTTGTGCAGGTTACATCTACTGAGATAACATCTCCTATCGCTCCCGTCTTGATAAGAAGGAGAAGTCTGCTGTACGCGATGGAATAAGCCGTTTTAAGCGCTTCCATAAAGATGAGCCCTTTACTCTCGGCAAGTTCCATAAGTGCTTTATGTTCTTCAAGAGAAAGTGCTGCAGGTGCTTCACACAGAACATGCTTACCTTTCTCAAGCGCCATCTTCACATCTTTAAAATGCGACGATGGATGTGACACTATATATACCGCATCGGAATTGTCCAGAAGGCCGGAATAACCGGAAATTATCGGAACATTTCTTTCCTTTGCCGCTTTAACCGTATCTTCGTCAGGCTCGTCACTGTCCGTACAGAGTCCCGATATCTCAAGTCCGTTTACATATGCCGACTCTCTGAGATACTTTCTGATGAAATCCACATTTCCGTAGATACCCATGCGGCAGTTTCGCTCTTTTCCCCTTATGTCGCTGCTGGATACGCCTTCCGTCCTGTCGAGATATACAACCTCGCAGTACTCCTTCAGATAATCGAACTTGCCGACCCAGTCGGAACCGACGGTAAATATATCCACTCCGTACTTCTGTATATCGTCTATCTTCTGGCCTTCGTACTCTTCGATTATTATCTCATCGGCCAGTCCGGTTTTCCGTATAGCCTGTACTCTTTCAGTCAGCGACTGCTGAACGTTGATCTTTCCTCTGGTCCTGTCATAATCATCCGAAGTAACCCCGACGATAAGGTAGTCTCCCAGAGCTTTTGCCCTTTCGAGCAGTCGTATATGACCGTAGTGAAGCAGGTCGTATGTACCGTACGTTATAACCTTTTTCATATAAACCCCCGCATTATTTACCGGAAGTGCCTTCTTTCGGTAAATTTCTAAATGATTCCTCTTTTCTGAAGATCTGTAAAGGCGTCAACAAGTGTCTTGTTATCTTCCGGAGTAAGTGCTCCGATATGGCCTACTCTGAACACCTTATCCTTAAGGTCTCCTCCGTTAGGGCAGACCCATATTCCGTATTCATCTTTAAGAACAGTAAATATATCATATGCCGATGCAGTCGTCGGATGAAGCGGAGTAACCGCATTTGACATTGATTCCGAAACTATTTCAAAAGGAAGACCTTCTATTCTCTTACGGAAATCGGCAGCAAGGGCCTTCATTCTCTCTACCTCGGACTGTACGCCGCCGGCCTCTTTAATTGCCCTCAGTCTGGCATTTATCTGTCTCAGGATTCCAACTGCCGGCGTAAAAGGAGTCTGTCCTCTTTCGCCGTTTGTAAGAGCATCTCTGACATCAAGATACATGCATTTCGGATCATGACTGTATACTCTTTCAACAGCCTTGCCCGAAAGAACCATTACGGAAACTCCCGGAGGACATGCAAGCGCCTTCTGCGATCCGGTAATCATCACCTCTATTCCCTGCTCCTTCATATTGAGCGGATCCGCAAGGAATGAACTTATCGCATCAACAACAAGGAATATGTTATTTCTCCTGCAGAAATCCCCGATCAGATCCGTATCGTATTTTACACCGGTTGAGGTCTCATGGATGTTTACAAGAAATCCCGTAAACCCTTTACCTTCATATCCGGAGAGTCTCTCCCCTGTAAGAGCCTTACCTGTTTCAAGCTTAATCTCCTCAAAAGGAATCTGATGAATCTCGCAAAGCTTTACAAATCTTGCACCGAAGGATCCTCCGTTTACAACAAGAAGTTTATCTTTCTCATCAAAAAGATTTATAACGGCTGCTTCCATGGATGCGGTACCCGAACCTGTTATGAAAACGGTTCTTCCCTTTTCATCCACACCCGCAAACTCATTCATCAGACTCTCGCTTTCCTTCATAACAGCGGAAAATTCCGGAGTCCTGAAATATGGAACCTGCTCGGCTCCGATAGAAAGAATTGCCTCATCGCCCTGTACGGGACCAACTGTAAAATTTAACATATTATCATCTCCAAATCATAATTCTCTGAAATCCTTTACGATATACTCAACTATATCATCAGCTGAATTATCGTACTTTTTCAGGTACTTGTCTATAACCTTCTGCCTGTCGGCTTTCATATAATCGTTTCCTTTTGAAAGCTCGGCCATATATTTCTTAACATCGTCAAAGGATTCGGCAACATACATTACATCCACCAGTTCCTTAAGATCCGATGAAAGATTGTTATCACCCAGACAGTAAATGATCGGTTTTCCCTGATAGAAGAACTGCCATACGATCGATGAAAAATCGGATATCAGTATATCCGCTCCCGTAAAGGAATCGTTGATCATCTTGTTCTTATCGAATACGGCACCGAGTCTGTCGGCTTCAGCCTTATAAGCTTCAACCTCTTCCTCTGTCATATAACCTTCTTCCACCATATATTTAAAGGTAAAAGGGTGCGGTCTGAGAAGCATCTTTACTCCCGGAAACTCCTCACCGAGTTTTATGATCTCGTCCTTATATTCCAGAAAATGACTTCCGCCTTCTCCCTCACCGTAGGACCATCTCGGAGTCCACATTACCACGGTACCCGTATGTGGCTCCGGCTTAATCTTTGTACATTCGTTCAGAACCGGATAACCGAGATTAATATACTGATGAGCTCCGTGACATGACTTCCACATGGATTTATAAAGTCTGTCAATTCTGGAATCGCAGTTATGGAATCCGATATATACATCTCTGTAGAATTCCTTATCCGGCGTATGAATTCCTTTACCCGCACCGTAATCCGGCGTCGTATAAGGAATATAGCACGTTCTTATCTTTCCTGCGACAGATGCTATCCTCATCTTCTTCGGAATATATCTGAAGTAAGGTCTTTCATAGAAAATGTAATCAAATCCGTACCTTGTAAGATCTATGATCCTGCCCGTCTTTCCCACCGCATTTAAGAACTGCCCGTCTTTATACTTGGCATGAAAGAATTCCTTGATCTCCCCCCAGTTATCATAAGCCTTTGTCTCTGAATTATAATTCGGGGTAAGTACTATCCATACATCAAATCTGTCATCCGCAGCCATTCTTTCATATACCGGGGCCTGTTTGTCCCAGACTTCGGGCATCTGTGATACGAATGCGACCTTGATCTTTCTGTCACGTCCCGACTCGTCTTTTCTATTCTTTGTCTCTTCTATACACCTCTCAATCCTCTTTGCGGAATTAACATCGAGGATGCGGTTACGCGGTCTGTCTATAATAAGATGTGCCGCTTTTTTCGCTATATCTGTTATCATCCGATTGACTCCCTTACGAATTTCTGAAATTCTTTATGAACCCAATGATCATATTCCTCTTGATAAGAACCGTTATACCAAGTACAAGTATGATTATATAACGGACAAGATAGAAATTATAGAGCGGCATAATGGCAAATACCAGTGCCGTAAATACTCCCAGTATGATCATCATGACTTTCATGTTATAGAGATCGTCCGGGATATTCCTGTCCTTCATGGTCTTCTTATACGAAATGTAATTCATTCCCGCAAATGTCATATAACTCACAAGCGTCGTATATGCCGCACTTATAAAGCCGAAGCGCGGGATTGCGAAATAATTCAGAATAAGATTCACAACAGCCGCAACCGCAGTTCCGTAAACCAGTCTCTTCTTCTCTTCAAAGTAGAATTCCACATTTATAAACATCTGTGAATAAAAGAGCAGCAGAAGACTTATGGCTACAGGCGGAAGAACTCCTATACCTCGCAGATATTTCTTTCCGCCGATTATAAATACAAGTTCGGGAGCAAGCGTTACGACTCCGAGAAGAAGAACCGCCATAAGTATGGCTATATACATTGCGATCCTCCGGTTGTCCCTTCTTTCTTCGGACTTGATCTTCCTGTAAAGCCATGGTATGTATGCGTTATTCAGAGCATTCAGAATGATCGTCATGATCATGCCGAGCGTATATACCGTGCCGTATACAGCGGCATCCGCCTTGCCTGTGAAATGGTCTATCATAAGCCTGTCGCTTACATTAAAGATCGACTGTGAAAGATAATACGGGATGAGCGGGATATTGAAAGTAAGCGCGTACTTCCAATAAGTTATATTGAAAAATGTACGGCCCTTTGCAAAGCAGTATATGAGTATTGCGGCCCCCACTGCGATCTCTATTATATTGACGGTCTTAACATAAGCAATACCCTTAAGTCCGTCCGATGCCGCCTTTATAGTGAAAAATGCAACTGCCGGAACTATAAACGTTACAAGGAGTGACACGCAAACAACCGACTTATATCTGTAATCGTACCTTTGACGGCTGGTCCAGCAGCTCATGGCATTCTTCATAACTATACCGACTATCATAAGAAGCATAAGCTCGGTAGGCAGTCTGAAAAAGTTGTTGAAGAAATTCTTAAATACAAGATATACCATAAGGAAAACTGTCGATAATATTATACATATCATATCAACCGATGAGGTATACTCATCTCTCTTATCCTCAAACTTGGTCATGGCCGTATTAAAGGATCCGTATGCAAGATTCAGGGTCAGAAATATCATAAGGATATTCTCCGCAGAGTTGTATGTAGTATAATAACCCATCTCCTCTTCGGACATCATTCTGGCAAAAAAAGGCATCGTAAAAAAGGCTACACCGTTCTGCAGCAGAGTGCAGACGGTGTAAACCATTGATGCTCTTAGTTCTATTGATAATCCTTTGTACTTATTCCAAAGCGCCTTCATAAATTCTCCATTTATATACCCGGGCTTTTATACCATATAAAATCCGCCAGTTTATCCTCGGCATAATCGATCCTTACATTCATCGCCCTCAGTTCGGCAAGAGATACTCTCTCATATCCGTTTTTATCATAAAAATGTACCGCTCTCTTATTTTGAACCGATACACACCAGTAGATGATTCGAAGTCCCATCTCCTCATGACCTATCCGGAGGATCTCATTCATCGCCTTAAAAGAAACGCCTCGTCCCATGGCTGCAGTTCTTACAGTGATCCCGAATTCCGCCGATGAAGTACGCCGGTCTATTCCTTTTAAGCTGACGGTTCCGAGGTATTCACCTTCTTCATCTTCTATAGCCAGATGAAAATTTCCTTCCATGGTTTTCCGGTCACTGTCCGCCCCGACTGCCGCACCTTCTATAAATGCTTCACAGTCCTCTATCGTCATTGCAGCAAAGTTACGATTCAGATATTCCACAACTGTCGGATCATGCATCCACTCAAGCATGAGCGGTGCATCCTTTTTTTCAAGTTTTCTTAACAATTCTCTTACTCCGTGTAATCTATATGATTTTCATTACCATGCATTTATGGCATCGATAACAGCTCCGATCTCTTCCTCTGTCATTCCGTAATACATAGGTATACTGAGCTCCGTGCGGGATATTTCCTCAGCTGTCGGAAGTGCACCTTCACCGAGCCCCAGTTCCTTATAAGCCTCCTGACGATGGATCGGGATCGGATAATGCTTGTTACAGCCTATTCCCTTCTCACCGAGAAAAGCTTCCAGGGAATCTCTCTCCTCCGTCCTTACCGCAAATATATGAAATACATGAGTGTTTCCATCCTGAACGGTCGGGAGTATAACCTTCGGATTCTTTATTTCCTCAAGATATCTTCCTGCAATCCTCACTCTGTCCGCATTCCAGTCATCCAGTTTTCTCAGTTTTACGCGGAGCATGGCTGACTGAACCTCATCAAGTCTCGAGTTATTGCCCTTATAGATATGATGATATTTATAATCCGATCCGTAATTTCCGAGTGCTCTTACCTTATCCGCAACAGCCTTGTCATTTGTAACTACCGCACCGCCGTCACCGAGAGCTCCCAGATTCTTACCCGGATAAAAACTGAAACCGGCAGCATCTCCCAGACTTCCGGTTTTTCTGCCCTTGTAGGTTGCGCCATGTGACTGGGCGCTGTCCTCTATGACCTTAAGATTATGGCGTCTCGCTATATCGGTTATAGGATCCATATCCGCAGGCTGCCCGTAAAGATGTACTGCCATGACAGCTTTCGTTCTGTCTGTAATCTTTTCCTCTATCAGCGAAGGATCGATATTATAGGTCTCAAGAACCGGCTCGACAAAGACAGGCGTCGCACCCACATAGGTAACCGCAAGCGCGGTAGCTATATAAGTATTCGACGGAACTATCACCTCATCTCCCAGGCCGATGTCATATGCCTTTAAGATAAGCATAAGCGCATCCAGTCCGTTACCGCATCCCACGCAGTACTTTGCACCGCAGTACTCGGCAAACTCCTCTTCGAATTTCTCACATTCCTCGCCCTGTATAAACCACTCTTTATCCAGAACCTTTTTAAATGCACTCTCCAGTTCTTCTTCCACTTCTTTATGCATAACTTCAAATGAAGCAAATGGAATCTTATTCATCTATCTGTCCTTTCCGATGTATCTGAGAAACTCATCATAATCCCTGATATAATCTTTTTCGTCATAATATTCCGATGCCAATACCATAAGAACCGCATCCGGCGAGAAGTCATACATTTCCCTCCAGACAGCATTGCTTATATACAGTCCTTCAAAAGGCTTATCCAGCACGACCTCCGCAGTATCTGTTCCGTCATCCAGATGAACCTTACAGGAGCCGTGAATTGGAATAAGTATCTGCTCCAGACACTTATGGGCGTGAAATCCGCGCCTCACACCTTCTATAGTATCATACATGTAATAAACTCTTTTTATGGTGAAGGGAATATCCTTCATCTCCTCCAGCGCCACAAGCATTCCTCTGTCATCTCCGTGTCGCTGAAACGTATATTTTTTTATCTCCATGATAGTAATCGTTCCTTATATATTTACAAAATCCGATATCTGCTACTTCTCCTTCTTCTGAGCCTCGTCGTGACTGTCCTTTCTCATAATGGCCAGCTCCTGAGAGAGTTTGGTAACCTTATCCTGGAGCTTGCTTACCGTCATCGAAAGTGAAAAGATAATTCCGATGACCAGGATAAATCCAAGGAAGAAAAGCATATTTACCGGTGCAACAACGCCCGTAAGATGAGCTATCCATCCCAGAACCTCCGGACATGCGGCAAGCACGATTATCACTAAGTCCACGAGTGCCCAGCCCAGGCCGTATTTATAGTCTATCTTCTTCTTACTCATAAGCCTGATCAGAGATATAAGTAATAGTACCATGCAGATAATTACGAATATTCTTATTCTTAAAGACATACTTCTTCTCCCTCGTAATTGTTTGCCGGAGCGATCAGTTCTGATCCACTGTACGTACCGGTATCTTTCAATGCTGTATCACTTGTTCAGCTTCGCTATAAATATGGCGATGCTGACTTTAATCATATAATAGAGTCCGTTTATCATCGATATCGATGATACACCGCCTTCTCTCTCGTTCATTATTACCGGAATCTCTTTAACCTTGAAACCTTTTGAAAGAACCGTAACGGCACTTTCCGGTTCCGGATAATCCTTAGGATAGTCCTCTTTGAAAAGCTCCAACAGCTTTCTATCCACTATTCTGAGTCCGGAGGTCGGATCTGTAATCGTATTGCCCGTAAGGAGCTTTATAAGTCCCGAAAAAAATTTTATGCCGGCTCTTCTCACTCCCGAAGACTGAAAGCCTTCCTTTGTGATAAACCTGGAACCGATTACCATATCAGCACCTGATGACACCAGTTCATCGGCCATCTTTCTTAAGTATACGGCATTATGCTGTCCGTCACCGTCAAACTGTACAGCCATATCATAACCATGATAATAAGCATATCTGTATCCTGTCTGAACGGCACCTCCGATCCCGAGATTCACCGGAAGATTCAGATAGCTGAAATGATTCTTTCGGAGTACCTCAAGTGTATCGTCCCTTGAGCAGTCATTGATTACCACATAATCGAAATCCGGAGCATTCTCTGTAACATCCTTAACCGTTTTCTCGATATTAAGTGACTCATTATATGCCGGTATTATAACCAGTTTTTTCAGTTCACCTGATTTATGAGTTGTGTAGATCATTCGAATCCTCCGACTTGTTATAGAATCGGTTGATAAACTTTGCTATAGGACGGGGCCAGAATCTGGAGAACATTTCCAGGTTTTCTCCCCCTCTCTTGTTATCGTTTATAATAGCTGTCGTTGTTGAATCTTCATGTATTCTGTGGCACATAAGCGGTCTCGGAATATATATAAAGTCACCCCTTAGTCTTGAGAGCTTCTCCCACGCTTCCCAGTCTTCGCAGCTTGTGAAATGATCCGCGAAAACCGGCTGCTTCACATAGTCCATTGCATAGCATACCGACGGACAACATATCGGATCTCCAAAAGAAAGTATCCTTCTTCTGATAAATCTGCAGCTGCTGAATGCTTTGATCTTAAGCGGAAGAAGCATAAGGCGCTTTATCTTAAGCATTCTAACATTCAGAGTCTTTTTACCGTTACGTATCTCCGCATAATCCGAAAATGCGATGATCGGACGCTTTTTATGTTTCATCTCGAAAAGCATTTTCTCGGTATAGGAAGGTTCATATATATCATCCTGATGCGCAATAGTCGCAAAACGGGTATCAACCCTGCTGAGTGCATAATTCCAGTCCTGGGTTATACCGCTTTCCCCGGACTTGATATAAAGAGGTATATTATACTTCTCCGCCATCTTATCCAAAAACTCCGAAGGCGTATGCGTCACCATTATTATCTTAGATTCAACCGTCTGCTTCTTTAATGATTTTATACATTTCTCAAGATATTCACTATCTTTATAAGCACATATCGCAAATGTATGTTCCATCTTTAACTTACTCCATCTCCACCACGAATCCGTCTGTTCCTGAATATATCACATTCTGAAGGGAATCGAAATACTCTTTGTCGGAAGAATAGATTTCCGAATACTGGACTACCACATATTTATAGTCAGAAAGATCTGTTTCCGAATATACGGAAATATCGCTTACCTGACGTACATTTTCCTGATCTGTCATATATGGGAACCAGGCCGTATATACATATCCGCCGATAACGAGAATCGGTGGTTCATCTGAGGCACTGATATTTTCCTTTACGAACCTGTATACACTTATATCTCCGGCGTTAATCTGTCCCGGAATTGAATTAAATTCATGATTAAACTCGTGAATGTTGAAGAATGCCGTTATGCTGTTTTCTCTGAATCTCTCGTTAGCATTACGGATACGGGCATCCACATTAAAATACAGAATTCCCATCATAAGAAGAAACGTCAGATATACGGCTCCCACCGTAAGGCGTGATTTCCTGTAAATATAAGCCATACCGGTCACAAGGACCACATGCATGAGAAGCCACATTATGTTATTATTCTTCACATAATAGTAAACAGAGACATACTTTTTAAAACATAAGACAAGCAGTACCGCCATAAAGACCGCCATGGCAAAGGACAGCGCAAGTGTTGTTATATCCACCGACAACTTGAATGCATCTCCCTGCAGTTCATCACGCAGCTCACCCTGCTGCTCTTGATGCAGCTCTTCATGCTTTTCCTGATGCAGCTCTTCATCCCGTTCTTCAGTTTTTGCACTCTTTCTTCTTGCGGCTGCCGCACGTAAGATAACGGCTGCTCCTATCAGAACAAAAGGAAGGATACATACAAAATTTGTATACAGATCATTATAGCATCCTCCGTCTGTCGCGATTCCTCTCGAACCGCCTCCGTCGCCCGGAACTCCCGATGTCACAACATCAGAAGATATAAATATCAGATTTGCAAATGTAAGAAGGAGTCCGCATACGCTCGGCAGAAGAAAAACTCCCAGACATTCCTTCACCGTCTTCAGTGAAAAAACCTTTCCCCCATTCACAAAATACTCACCCGCGCAGATTGCCAGAAGTATTCCGACATATATCGGAGGAACAAACATCATATAACTCATGAAAAGTCCGAAGAGCCCGAAATTTAACATGACAAAGCTCACGCCTCTTCTGACATCCTTACTTATGAACAGTCCCGTTACATATATAAGATATCCGATAAGCGTTACGGAAAGTCCGAAATAAGTGAAACCGAATATCATGGCATAGAGCGGATATGCGAGCATGTAAAAGAATGTTGTTATAAGGCCTGCCGCCTTCATGCCTCTCTTCTCGAGCACAGATCTTATCAGTATAAAGAATATCATTCCCGACAGGAAGAAATAACCGATTTCCCAGAGAAGCATAACCTTATACATGTTAAAATCTCCCAGTACCGGCCGCGCCGTTTCCATCGGAAGAGCCGTTGAGAGATGTGCCATAAACATATTTGTCGGTATCCTGTGCTCACGCACTATTATCCTGGATAAATTGAAAAATGCCGCACTGTCCACCGATACATAATCAATGGTGTTGCCCATATCATATCTTTTCGCAAAGTAATAACCTGCCGTCAAAAAGCAGACAGCCGCTCCCAATATGTCGAATCCATCTATCTTATAAGCCTGTTTTCCGCATTTTACGGCAACTATCCATAGAACCGCTCCCGCTGCGATATCAGCGATGCCAACGGTAAGTATACTTACAGGTATTCCCGTTTTCCAGAAAAATGCCGCTGCCGCCGTCTGGTAACAAAGCGTGAACATAAAAGCGATAACCGTCCATGTTATAAAGCTTTCCTTACGGTCATTCTTTTTAACGGCAAGACACCCTGTAAGAAGTGCAAGATATGAAACTATAAAAAAAACCGAAACAATCATCTGATCATCTCCAATATCTTCCGATTATAGTCTTACATACCAAAAGAATTGTAAATGCGTAGAAACAGATCTGAACCGCATTATATACCTTTTTACTCTTTATCTCATGGCCGAACGTAAGAGGAATTATCAGCATAGGAAGTGCAGGGATAAAATATCTGCCCTGAACTCCGAGGATTATCTCGATCTTATACAGACACTGTCTGAAATAATCCACACCGCCGTTCATATCAAAACCTTCCAGCCTGAAACTCCAGTTTATCTGTGACATAAATACAAGAACAAATATGCATAAGGCTATAAGTATCATAAAGATCCTGTTTGCTGTCGAAAGGCGTATTATCCTGTCAAGTTCATCCTTATAGTCAAAAAGCATTATATATAAAAGCATCATGAAGAATATGACTATATATGTATATGACATAAAGCTGTCAAGATATCCGAAACTTCCGACCAGAGTCTGCAGATAATAGTCCTTAAGCGAGAGAGCCGTAAACTTTATAAGCAGAAGCGTTCTTCCCGGCTGAAGTGCGGATGCCGTAAGTATCTGAAAATACTCACCGTTTCGCATCAGATATCCGCCCATTAATACACAGACTGCAAGCAGTATTATAAAGACCGGCTTTCTCTTTCTTATAAACTCCGCAAAGTCGAAGGATTTTCCTATCATAAGGCAGAACTTATCAAGCGGAACCATAAAGATTGCCGCCGCAAGAAGTACATATATCAGCTTCGTTACAAATATCTCTCCCGCAAGAAGCATAAATATTATGAGTTCCTTCCATCCTATAACCTTACTCTTATCTCTGAGCTTAAAGTCAAGAACCATTGCCGTAAGCAGAAAAGAACATGCATTTACTACAACATCAGGATTGATGGATCCTGCCTGCTGCATGGCCATAGGCATAAGAAGAACAAACAGAAATATCTCCTTTTTAACCGGAGTTTTCTTAAGAGTAAAAAATCCGAGTATTATATAAAAAGCAAGCGACATAAGCTCTGCCAGCTGGAAGCAGAAAAGTCTCGGAAAATGAAGGATCACTCCGAGATAGAAACCTATTCCTGCCGGAAGATATTTCAGTGCAGATACGGACGGCCTAAATTCCGAAATCGAAAACTTATGTTGATAAGGCTTCATACCCGCATCGAAATACGCATCACTGTCTACTACCCTGTCTTCTTCCTCATTAAATGTTATCATCCCGGACTCTGTGTAATAGTTTCCGAGTGTCTCCGCAATATAACTTTCCGTACCGAAAGCTTTCATCATGCTTTCAAAATGAGTATACTCATCAGGTGTCTGTGATACCGGGATCATAAGCGACAGGAACAGTCCCCAGACCGAAGCCGCTATAACGAAGAATACGCTAATATTGAATTGTCTATCTTTTTTGTTTTCCTTCATGCGTCTTTACCCAACGGACATCCTTTCCCTGTCTGTCATCAATACCATCTGTATCTGTTATGACTTCTACTTTTCTTCACTTTCACGTTTTCTGAAAACAATTATCTTACTGAATACATAATTAGCAACCGTAACTACAACCTGAACAAACAGCTTTACTATCTTATCGTTAAAATGAAGTACATTTACTCCGACTGCCATTATGCCCATATCCATAAGAAGCGTACCGACTCTGGCAAGATAAAACTTCACCGCCTCCTGTCCCTGCGCACTTCCCCTCGTCTTGCTTTCGAATACAAACTTACGGTTCGTGAAATACGCAAAAGTAACAGCCGCGATCCATGAGATTATGTTGGCAATCTGAAGCTGTACGGGATTCTCCGGATTCAACACCGTAAGTGTAAGTCCGTAGTATACCGCAAGACTTACAACCGTTGTAAGTCCTCCGACAACCAGGTAATTGACTATCTCTTTATATTTTTTATATAGTTCCGATAACTTGTTCATACAATCTGTAAGTTCCTTTATCTTCTTTTCGGCATCGCTGCAGCTATAATCCGGTGCAGCCTGACCACTGCATCTTTAATCCGACACAACAATCCCGCTGCGGTCTTTAATATCTAAGTGAACAGTCCTCTTTAATATCTAAGTGAGAAGTCCTGCTTCTCCAACGTGAGATTAGGATTATAATACGGATCTCCGTCCGTAAGAATATCCGTCCATTTCTGGTGAAGTCTGGTTATCTCTCTGCGGAAGCGTTCCTTCTTCTCCACAGTATCCTCGTAACCTCTGGACTTGGATTCATAGTGATGGAACCTTGCCCATGCATCATAAACCACGAGATATCCTGCCTCTCTTATCTTCAAACAAAAATCTATATCGTTAAATGCAACCTTAAACTTTTCATCCAGGCCGCTGACTTCATCATACACTTCACGTCTTATCATAAGACATGCTGCGGTGACCGCACTGTAATCGGAGGTCATCTTGGAGCGGTTAAAATATACCGTTCCCGGAAGTTCAGGCTGTCTCTGGAAACAGTGCCCCGCTATTCCGCCTATTCCGATTATTACACCCGCATGCTGGATCGTATCGTCTTCATAGTAAAGTCTTGCGCCTACTGCACCGACTTCAGGTCTCATACAGTATCCGATCATATCCTCTATAGCGTCTTCGTTCATAAGTTCCGTATCATTGTTGAGAAGAAGAAATACATCTCCCTTTGCCGCCGCGGCACCGAAATTATTGATCGCGGAGAAGTTAAAGTCACCCTTCCAGTATAAGACCTTTACATCATCCCGCTTCTCCAGCTCTTTATAATATTTAAAAGTCTCTTCCTCGGTACTGTTATTCTCTACTATGATCAATTCATAATTCCTGTATGTTGACCTCTTATCGATCGAATCAATACAGATCTTAAGATCATCAACATGGTCCTTGTTGGGAATTATGATTGAAAGGAGAGGCCGGGCTTCTACATTGTAGTGAACATCATAGTATCCAAGATCTTCGCCCATCTCAACATTCGCCTTAAGACTATTTCTCTTAAGATGCTCTTCTATAGCATGCTTTCCCGCTTCGAAAGCATACCTCTTTGCCTCCGGACTTGCTGCAGTCGAAGCCGCAATCGTTCTCCAGTGATAAAGCACCTTGGGAATATGATAAATAGTCGGATCAAATACTCTCTTCATATCATGAAGCGTATCAACACATCGAAGGATGTAATCATAATCCTGTGCTCCGTTAAACTCCGGATCAAGCTTTCCGACATAATCCGCAAGTTTTCTTGAAACAACAGTCATGTGACTTATATAATTGACGGATCTCAGAAGATCTATATTGAAATCCGGTTTAAAATGCGGATCACTGTACTTTGTTCCTTCTTCGTTTATCTTATCCTCATCGGTATATATAAGATTTACATCTCCGCCGCCGTCTTTCTCTGCTTTTTCGTTTATAAGCCGGACACACTCATAGAGGGCATCAGGTGCAAAAAGGTCATCATGATCCCCGAATACGATATAATCACCTGTAGCCGCATCCATTGCCTGATTGGTATTTTCCGCGATACCGAGAGTCTTATCGCTTTCCGTATCAGCAATATATCTTATTCTCGGATCTTCCCCGGAGTATCTTTCCACAATCGCTTTCAGTCTGCTTTTATCCGCACTTCCGTCCGACAGACATAACTCCCAGTTTGAATAGGTCTGGGCTTTTACCGACTCTGTCAGTTCACCCAGAAGTCTCTCATCAGACTCATACATCGGAACAACTATACTGAACTTAGGTCTTATCTTAAACTCTTTTTCATGGTTTCTCTGGTAATCCAGCTTTTCTTCATCCGGTATGCGGTCCACTCTCCAGACATTATAATCTATCTCCTTCAGAACTCCGCCCGGAAGAATCTTTCTCGCGATCTTTCTCATGGTACCCGCGAAACCTATGGTATTGATATTATATTCAACCGTGTGCCAGTTCTGTGCTATCTTTCCCGTTATACGCGATTTCACCGAATTCTCTATGGCATTTACTGTTATGATCTTTTTAATACTTCTTGTCTGTATAAGCAGTTTCAGCTTCTTCTCATCTGTCTCGGCCGTCACCTTGAATCCTGCCTTTCGGCCGGCTTCGCATTCCGGAACAAAGGTAAGTGCATCTTCTCTTATATCCCACTCCACCTCTGAATCAAGCCTCTCTGCTCTGTTACCGTTCTTCTTATACAGGCCAATCCTGATCTCATCCGAATCCACAGCCCAACCTGTAACGGTAAGTTTTCCGTCTGATTTCTCAATATCATCTATGGTATATAAGATACGTGAGAGACTCTTTTTTATCAGAGACGCTCTGCCTCTGAAGAGTTCCGTCTCCTCTCCGTCATCGCCCGATATCTTTACGGTAACGGTTCCGTTTTTCAAACGTTCCGGTTCCTGCACTGAAGAAAGATACTCACCAAGTTTATTATCCGTTTTTACACATACGAAGATCATATAACTGAGCGGAGCACCTGCCCTCACAACAGCAAAAACGGGCGAAAGCTTACGTACCATAACTTCCGCCTCTATCTTGTACTTTTTCCCACCTGCCTGAAAGCATACCTCCGCACAGTCTGCGGAGGTAAATGCTTCGTTAGCATAGCCTTGAAATACTATAACATCTTTATCCCGTACGCTTCTGCGTACCTTGTCAAAGCTGAATCGTTTAATCAAATCATCTCACCTGCGCCGGTTATTTTTCCAGTGTTTTTCCTGTATCAACCGCACCCTTATCAGTTATCAGCCATATCTTATATTTTCCGTTCGGAATCCTCTCAAACGGGAACATAGCCTTGAATCCCGTAAACTCTATGTTCTTCTCATCAGGAAATTCCGCAGCAACATCCGGTCTGTAGAATCTCTTAGTTGATACGAGAAGTTTCTTATCACCGTCAAGATAGATCATATAATTCAGATCGTTGTTCTTTCCGTAACCCTTGATATAGCCCCATCCTTCAATTTCTATATACCTTCCGATATTTACCGAATCCAGATTGCATTCCAGCTTGCTATTCACTCTGGTATCAATCTTCTTCTCCTGGATCTTCGACTTCACAAATCTGTACTTCTCGTATCCTTCCGAGAAATCAGGTCTGTGCTGGGTCAGGTTTACGTTATAGAACGGATCGTAATGTGCATATTTCGGATGCTTCTTGTAAAGCTTCTTCTCTTCGTTCATGAGTCTGCGCATTTTTTCGGTATCGATGAGATCGTTGCCTCTGCTGACCGATTCATGATGGAGAAGCTTTATATCATTTCTCACAACGTTATAGTAACCTGCTTCACACAGCTTCATACAGAAATCTATATCATTATATGCAACCGCGAAGTTCTCATCCAGCCCGCCGACCTCTTCGTACTTTGCCTTTCTTACAAGAAGACATGCCGCTGTAACCGCGATAACATTGTAGTTCAGACGATTTCTTCCGAAATAGTAGATATTGTCATCCGACATGCCGCTGAAAGCATGAACCGGACCGTTCTCTATATTGATGACTCCCACATGCTGAATGTTATGAGTATTCGGATAGAGAAGCTTGGCTCCGACCGCACCGGCATAATCCAGCTGTGCCTGTCCGAGCATAACGGAAAGCCAGTCTTTTTCGACGATCTCGATATCATCATTCAGAAGAAGAACATACTCTCCTCTGGCTGCCTCTACACCGATATTGCACATCTTTGAGAAGTTGAAATCCATCTTCCCGTAAATATATGCAAATCCGCGCTTTTCGGCCAGGGCGTAATACTTCTCTTTATTCTCATCATTACTTCCGTTATCAACGAGAATAACCTCAAAGTTCTTATAGGACGTGATGTCATAAAGAGTATCGATACATCTCCTCAGCACATCATAATTATCTTTCGACGGAATGACTATACTTACGAGCGGGTTATCCTTAACATCATATACCACATTATACTGATGAGTTATATCGTCGAAGACCGTTTTACCCGTAAGGCCGCGTCGCTCCATAGCTTCGAGTTTTGCACGCTTTGCCGCCTCGAAAACATAAGGTTTTACGACTGCATTTCCGGCTGTGGATTCTTTTCTCTCTCTCCAGTGATACAGAATCTTTGCAATGTGCGCTATTCTGTCAGCAGTCGTCTTCTCGGTAAATCTGAGAGTGAAATCATAATCCTGAGATCCCTCGAGACCTACACGAAGTCCGCCGATCTCATCGGCAATGCTCTTTCTGTATACTCCGAAATGACATGTATACATATGTGCCATCAGAGTATCCGGTGACCAGTCCGGCTTGAAATGCGGCATATGTCTGTTGGCGCCGTCATCATCAACCTTATCTTCATCACTGTATATAAAATCAAGTTCTCTGTTCTTATTCAGTTCCTTAACAACCTCATAGAGTGCATTCGGTCTGAGAACATCATCGCAGTCAAGAAGTGCTATAAACTCACCCGTTGCGACTTCAAGTGCGGAATTGGTACTTCTGGATATATGTCCGTTCTCGGTTCTGTATACAACCTTTATCTTCGGATTCTCCTCATACTTCTTCAGAGTTTCCTTAACGTTATCCCATGTGGAGCAGTCATCCGCAAGGCACAGCTCCCAATTCGGATAAGTCTGATTGATGACAGACTCTATACAAGGAACAAGATGCTTATCAAGTACGTTATATACCGGAACCAGAATTGATATCTTCGGCATATATCCGAACTCTTCTTCATCCGTATCCTTACTCTCGAGATAACTTATCCACTGCTCGTAACTCTTCGGAACTTCTTCCACAAGATCCTTATATTTTACGAAATCCTTACCGACCTTCTTAGCTTCAAGAAACTCCGCTTTTTTCTCTTCGGATGCAAACTTAAGATAAAGCTTGGAATATCCTTTCTTGCCGATCATATACATACCGTACAGAGGATTCTTGATAGCCTTATGATACTCGGTTATAAGTTCTCTCTGCTCTATGATGGCACTGTCTTTCTCGGCAATCTCCTTACCGAGTCTTCCCATTTCCTGAGTCTGATTATCAAGTGCCTGACTCAGATTCTCTACTCTTGAACTGAGGACATCAGTATCGGCTTCAAGCTGCGCGATCTTACTGTCCTTCTTTCCGCTTTCATCCAGAAGCTCGGCGATATGATCATTTGCCTCATCCAGCTTAGTTTTTACATGCTCGATAAACTCATCCTTTGAAGCAATCTCCTGTTTCTGATTGTCGATATGCTCGTTCTTTGCGGTAATCTGATCTTCAAGATTCTTGATAGTGATCTTGTCGGAAGCGATCTCTTCTTCCCTACTCTCTACCTCCGCAGAAAGGTTTTCGATATGCTGAGTCTTCTGCTCTATCTCATCTGTAAGAGTCTCAACTCTTACGGTATCCTTTAAATAGTTATTCAGATAGAAGTAGCGTCTGCCCTTACCATGAACATGCTGCTGGAAATGCTCTTCCATGGAGCCGTAGATTTTCTGCTCATCCTCATTAAAATCAAACCATGCAAGGAACTGAGACAGATCTGCCTCATCTCTTACCGCATCTACTATCTCATTGTATAAATACTGCAGACATCTGTACTTGATATACTTGACAGGTACGCATACATCAAACATCCACTCGTAATCGATGCACTGTATGCCGTCATCCGAGATAACAAAATTATCGAAGATTGAATCCAGATTAGACACACTGAGTCCTTCAACCTTTACGGGATAAGCCTCTCCGAATATTTCCTTAAACCTGTCACTTACTTCGAAAGGAACGAAATATTCTTTTCTGATATCCAGAATGATATCGAATAAAGAATTTATCTTCTTCACTATCTCGTCTTTTTCGGCTGATGCGAAATCGAATCCGTTCAGAAGTCCCTTTCCGGAAATGAACGGGAATTTGATACCCTTCTCGATTTCGGTACAATCCGCAAACTTTATCGTATTATAGTAATTATCCTTATATGTATCGTAGTTATATATGATCCTATAAACATGTCTTTCGGCCTTCGGTACGATAGGTCTCTTAACAACGTATTTCTCTTTTCCGTCATTCACGATCCCGGTTGCTACCTGAAATTCCGGCTTTCTCATAGAATTATACTTGGTGTAAACCGTATTAATTCCCGTGTCCTTTGCCGCAAAGTCATTGCAGAATATGAGATACGAATTTGCGAACTTATCAAACATTCCGTCTTCGATGACTGCATTGAGAGCCTTATCTTCATCGAAATAAAGAATTCTGTCCTTATCATAGGACGGAGTATTGCCCGCTATACTCCATGCCTTCGGAAGATTTCTGTCTGAATAGATTTCGAGCGGGAGTCTGTAATCAGATATCGGATAGAAGAATTTTGCATTCTCGAATCCCGCACTTCTGATCATTTCCTTTAGTTCGTTCTTGGAGAATTCCTTCTTTGATCCGCTCTTATCTTCTTTACCTGCCCAATTCCTGATGCCGAACTTGTTGTCTGCGGAAAGGATGACTGTTCCACCCGGCTTAAGAAATCTCTTTGCTTCTTCAAGGTACTCGGCACCACCGATAAGTGTTACATAATCGAACTTGTCATCTATGGAAATCTCTCTGATATCTCCTACCAGAATATCCAGATTATCTGCTTTGCGGTTTCTTGTCGCATTGATTACTGATAACTGCTTATCCTTTTCTATACAGGTAACCTTCTCAAGTCTTTCACAGAAAAGCCCGGTAAGTGCACCGCTTCCCGAACCCACTTCAAGAAGAGTCTTATCCTTACCGAAGTCATACCATTCAAGAATATTATGAATTACATTTGAGAGATTATACAGATAATATGAGTCCGTTTCCCCGATGAGGAATTCCTCGAAATCTTCGTCACCGCTTACGATCTCGAAAAGCTTTTTCTCGGCCTCGCTCATTTCCCTTTTATCCGACTCTTTATAAAAGTCGTAACTAACTTTTACATTTCCGATTGTGTCGTACATTTTTACTCCCTTATCTTTTGAGTCCGTCTCTTACAAGTCGGACATCAACCTGCGAATTCATATCGTAAAATCCTACGGTATTCTTTTCAGAAACAACCGTAATATTCAAAACGTCATAGAGTCTGTCATGGGCCACAAGTTCTCCGTCCACATAGCTTGTACAGCTCATCGAGAGAAGATACTCTCCCCCCTGAAGAAACATATCCTGCGTAAATGACGCGATGTATATATCACCCGCATGTGCAGTTCCCACGCTGACCTTTTCATACATGGTATTGGAACCCGTGATATCCTGTCCCTTTATAGTCTTAAAGGTATATGTAAATATCGGATCCTCTATATCCTTAAAGAACTCTATCTTCGAACACAGGGTGAACTTCGTCCCCTTCATGATGGTGGTTGTGAGATTTCCGGCATCGTCGAAAACTCCCACATCTATAAGCTTTGCACCCATATCACCGTACTCATCCAGATTCGGATTCACGGTCAGGCTGTCTTTCCAGAGCTTACCGTCTTCATCTTCCGCAACCTCCTTCGGATCGAACTCTTCGCTTTTATCGGATACAGCTTCATCTACGCTGACCCCCGTCATGACCTTCTTATAAATATTTATGATATTTATAGGTTCTCCCTCTGCTATGCTTCTTCCGTGATCCAGAAGGATAGCTCTGTCACAGTACTTCTCTATACTTGAGAGGTCATGACTTACAAAGAGGATCGTCTTTCCGGCCTTCTTAAATTCCTCGAACTTCTTATAACACTTCGCCTGGAAGAATACGTCACCTACCGAAAGAGCCTCGTCTACTATAAGGATCTCAGGGTCGATGTTTATCGCTACAGCAAATGCGAGTCTTACGAACATACCGGATGAATATGTCTTTACCGGCTGATTAACGAAATCTCCGATATCCGCAAAGGCTAAGATATCATCCAGCTTTTCGTCAATCTCCTCTTTAGAAAAACCTATCATGGTACCGTTCAGATATACATTTTCGATTCCTGTATATTCCATATTGAAACCGGCACCCAGCTCAAGAAGGGCCGATATCCTTCCGTTTATCAAGACCTCACCCTCTGTCGGATTAAGAACTCCGGTGATGATCTTAAGTATTGTGGACTTTCCGGCACCGTTGGTTCCGATTATTCCGACGCATTCACCCTTTTTGATGGAGAAACTGAGATTATGAAGAGCATAGTGTTCTTTATAATTCTTAGCCTTGGACAATCCCAAAGATTCTTTAAGTCTGTCCGAGGGCTTGTTATATAGTTTATATAGTTTTGAAACGTTATTTACAACAATAGCATTTTCCGCCATTATTTCTTTCCTCACTTATGTCACAGAGCTTCTTACAGAACATCTGCGAAATGAACTTTAAGCCTTCTGAACACTCTGGTTCCGAATCCGAATGCCAGAAATGTGATAACCCAGAAGTAAACGGTCCAAAGAGCTTTTCCGTCCCATACCCACCTGTGATATATCATGGAATCTCTGAATCCGTCAACCACATAAAACATAGGGTTAAGTCTGAATACTACCTTGAGCCATGCAGGAAGGATATTTTCATCCCACATAATCGGTGTAAGCCACATTCCGACCTGAAGTACGAATATATTGATGAACTGTGTCAGATCTCTGAAGAATACCACAACAGCCGACGTAAGATACGTTATTCCCAGGGTAAATACAAAACTGCAGAATATGTAATATAACAGCTGAAGCAGATAGAGACTCGGATAGTATCCGAGAAGACATTCAAGCCCTATTGCAAACACTATAAAGAAGGTATGCACGAAAAGTGCTGCCACAACCTTTATGAAAGGAAGTATGTCGATATTAAATACTACCTTCTTAACAAGGTAACTGTATTCCGTGAGAGACGCTGTTCCGCCGTTCAGTCCGTCCGAAAAGAAGAACCAGGGAACGAGTCCCGATACAAGATATAACACGAAAGGATGTCCCTTCATATTTCCCGATCTGAAACCGACCTGAAATACAAACCAGTATACAAGGATTGTAACGATAGGCTGTATAAATGCCCACACGATTCCGAGATAAGAGCCTGCATACTTTGTCTTAAAGTCATTCTTCGCAAGCGTCAGGGCAATCTTTCTGTGACGGAATATCTCTGTCGGAACATCAAGAAGCGCCGCAAAATGTATTACAGCATATACAGCGATCATATCCATGATAATGCATAAGATTATGCTTATGATAAGATCTCTGGTTTTAGTCTCTGCTCTGTAATCCCTCTCGATCCTGTTCACATCAAAATCGATAAATGCATAGGGATCCGCGCCCTTTGCCGAGATCTTAAGAGTTTCGCCGCCGCTTTCGATATTTATATCGGAGCTGTCTTTTCTTATCATTCCTTCAAGTTCCGACATAGGGATATTATCTTTATATCCGCCGACTCCGAAGTACATTTCCGTAACTGCGATACTTGAATCGCCGCTTCCGAAATCAAGTCTTACAACCTTGCTGTCCGAAGGAACCGCAAACTCAATATTCTGCGTCTCTCCTGCATTTACATGACTTACAGCACTTCTCTCTTCGGTAAGATTTTCTTTGGTATCGGCATAATAAACCTGATAATCCGAATCCTTATCGGAACTTGCGGTTATACCGAGAGTTATATTCTCGCCCTTTACATTTCCGAATCGGCCGTTACGGATCACCAATACATTGAATATCAGTACGAACAGAAGAAATATTAACTTTACGATTGTCTTTTTACTCATTTTCAGTCTCTGCAATAAATATCTCTTGTATATACTTTATCTTTCACATCTTCGAGTTCTTCGTTATATCTGTTTGCAACTATCACATCGGAGATTTTCTTAAACTCATTGAGATCATGAATTACCGTGCTTCTGTTAAAAGAATCCTCACTGATAGTTGGTTCGTAGATTACGATATTAATACCCTCGGCCTTCAGTCTCTTCATGATTCCCTGGATAGATGACTGTCTGAAATTATCCGAATCATGTTTCATGGTAAGTCTGTAAATACCAACAGTCTCCGGAGATTTTGCGATGATCTGATTTGCGATGAAATCTTTTCTCGTGCTGTTTGAATTAACTATGGCCGTGATAAGATTTTCCGGAACATCCTTATAGTTAGCTCTGAGCTGCTTTGTATCCTTCGGCAGGCAGTATCCGCCGTATCCGAAGGAAGGATTATTGTAGAAGTCACCGATTCTCGGATCGAGTCCGATTCCGCTTATGATATCGGCTGTATTCAGTCCCTTCATTTCCGCATAGGTATCCAGCTCGTTAAAATATGCAACTCTGAGAGCAAGATAGGTATTGGCAAAAAGCTTGATAGCTTCTGCCTCAGTAAGTCCGGTAAAGAGTACCGGGATATCCTTCTTTATGGCTCCTTCTGTAAGAAGTTCCGCGAATCTGTGTGCTCTCTCGGAATCCTCTCCCACTATTATTCTTGAAGGATACAGATTGTCATAGAGTGCTTTTCCTTCACGCAGGAATTCCGGTGAGAAAATGATATTGTCCGTCTTATATTTCTCGCGTGCGGAAATAGAAAATCCTACCGGTATGGTTGACTTTATTATCATTACCGCTTCAGGATTTACTTCCGTTACAAGCTTAATGACCGCCTCTACGGAACTTGTATCGAAATAGTCCTTATCTGAATCGTAATTAGTCGGAGTCGATATGATAACATACTCCGCTTCCTTATAAGCAGAAACCGCATCTGTTGTAGCTTTAAGATTCAATTCTTTCTCCTTCAGATAATTCTGTATCTCCGCATCTACTATAGGTGATATACGATTATTGATTTTCTCAACCTTTTCCGGAATAATGTCCACAGCTGTTACTTCGTTATGCTGTGCAAGAAGCACTGCAAGTGAAAGTCCTACATATCCGGTTCCGGCTATTGCTATTTTCATTTTGTTTTCCTCTCAAATTTCTCTTTAATCTCTGTAATCTTATCTGCAAGCTTTCTTCCGTCACCCATTTCAACGAAGAAGTGTCTGTCGTCTTCTTTGAAAAGCTCATGGTTGGCGTTATTCTCTCCGAGAATCATAGGCTTACCCATATTCTCGTATATATACGTTTTTCCCGCTATGGTTCTCTTGGCTTTATCTATATCGCCGTTAAAATGTCCGGCCAGACAAAGGTCCGCATAACTTATATACTTTGCCAGCTTCTCCTGCGGAAGCCAGTTGATATATTTAATATTATCCGATTCCAAATGCCTGATGTTTTTTCCGATAGGTCCTATTATGATAAACTGCATATCTTTTCGATCTTTCAGTATATCCATCGCATCCGTTATCACTTCAACACCCTGAAGAGGAAGTATGGAACCGAAGTATAGAACCGTGAATTTATCTTTTAATTTATCCGGTTTTTTCGCTTCTCTAGGATAATAGATCGCATTATCCGCCTGAAGGTAAAGCACCTCCGTCTTCTCCGGAACGAGGCCGAACTCCTCTGCGAAATAATCTCTGTCCGCAATAGTATCCACCACCGTATAATCAGAACATCTGATACATTTCTTATCAACGCTCTTACTGAACCGTCCCATAAGACTCTTTGGCTTAAACTTCTTTCTGTCATTCACCATTGTATCGTAGACAGATATGAAAAAATCGGATATGACAGTCTTCTTCCGGAATCTGAAGCCGAAAACGGGAAGTATCAACTGCGGTGAAAAACCGACAAACACAGTATCATACGCCTTCAGACTCATGGTAAAAAGCTTAAAATATATCTTTATGAGTCTCTTTATATAACTCTTATCTCCGTAACCGAGGACTTTGACACTATCCGCACATTTTGAGATCAGTTCAACCTCCTGGGTATTCCTGAGATAATCGGTATTTTTAGTCGTTATAAACAGTACTTTCTTATCCGAAAGCACATCACTGATCTGCATGAGAAATCATCCTCTCTCTTCTTTGAACCGCTATCCAAAGAAGTATCACACAATATACAAAAAGCACGATCATCATTGTAAGGAAATATGCCGTCAGTGCGAGAAGCCCCTTCAGTGCAAGTATCTTACCGCTGAAAAGGACCATCATGACCGCCGTTGCAATATAACCGTAGATCATATATTTCTGGTATCTTACCGTAGTAATAACCATGATAAGCAGATTCTGAAGAGCGATGATCCCGCCCGCTATCATGAAGAATACCAGATGTATCCTGAAATCACTCAGATCCACGCCGTACACAAATCCGAGTATAGGGCATCCTATAAAGCTTCCTATGATCACTATCACAAAATCTATTGCGATAACGAGCGCTGAAAGCCTGACAGTTTTCGATACAAACATTTTTGTATCGCCCTTATGCCATATCTCTCCCATATTCTTAAGTACCGGAAGAAATACGAAGTTTGCAAGAAGCGCTATTATAAACACCGGCATAAATACTATATTGAACCTGGTCTGTACGGAACTGTTCACAGCCGTATCTATAGTATACTTCGGTGCATTTGCTATATACATGTTAAGACACATGCTTACACAAAGCGGCAGACACTCCACCAATATCCTTTTACAGTTCTTGGAACCGGAACTATCTGCCTTAAATTCGCCCATTACACTCCTGTTCATGATAACGGACAGGATAATGGTTATTATAAGATTTATACAACATGTGAGGACAAGACGCCCTGTTAATATATAGAATAAAGCAAAAAGTAGGATAAAGATAAAAAGCCTTATTCCGAGAATTCTTCCGGCTACGTCAAGACGGCCGTTCTGCTGCATGCGTCCATGATATACATCTTCAAATGCCTCAACCAGCTTCACCATACATATCATAAAAACAACTGCACTTTTTTCCGTAGAATAATCATTCTTTATCACATGGATCAGAATATATCCGACGGAAGCAGCAAGCATTATCGCCACCGATATGTATCTTGCGCGAAGGTAATCCGCAAAGCTGTTCTTTTCGGTCACGTCGGTAACCTGATACTGACGCACTCCGTACTTTCCGATGTTGAGCATCAGATTTCCGACCGCATAAGCCATTACAAATATACTTGAATCATCATCATTTCCGAACTGGGTTATCACCAAGAGAAGAAGCATGGTCTGAAATGAATTCATCATCGCGGAAAATGCATTCCAGAAATAAGATGATTTTTTTATATTCTTTGAATTTAAAAGCTTATCTCGTATTATCCCTATCATAATCCATCTTTCTCACATGGTACTGAACATCTTCCAGAATCTTTCTGTTCTTTGAAATGATATCTGCCAGGAGTCCTATAACAAACGTCATGAATCCGACCATGATCAGAGTACTTCCCAGAATAAGAGACTGGATATGTCCACCGACATCCTGGAAGAAGTAAAACAGATATCTGATATCAATGATCACACCTATAAGGAACGGAATAAGTCCGATGATGGTAAATGTTTTAAGCGGCGAATACATAAGATACGCCCTGAGGATAGTCACCATGGACTTTTTAACATATCCCATCATACTGTTGAAAAGCCTTGATGGTCTCAGCTCTCCGTTGGTTCTTATCGGAACGGATGTCTGGGCAATCTTCTCTCTTCCGGCCTGAACTATGGTTTCGAGTGTATAAGTATACTCGTTTGTAACATTAAGCCTCATAGCGGCTTCCCTGCTGAAAGCTCTGAATCCGCTCGGTGCATCCGGGATATTGGAATTCGAAGCCTTTCTTACAACCCAGCTTCCGAAATGCTGAAGCTTCTTCTTAAGCGGTGAGAAATGCTCCGTCTTATCTATCGGTCTTTCTCCGATAACTATATCCGTTTTACCTTCAAGTATAGGTCTCACGATTGTTTCGATATCGTCACCGTTATACTGATTGTCAGCATCGGTATTTACGATTATGTCAGCCCCATTTCTGAGACATGCATCTATACCTGCCATGAAACCATGCGCAAGTCCCTTGTTTCTTCGGAAGTTAACTACATAATTAACTCCCCAGCGTTTTGCGACTTCAACCGTTGCATCACGGCTTCCGTCATTGATTATGAGATACTCTATCTCATCTATACCGTCTATATGTTTAGGGAGATCATTTAATGCTATCTCCAATGTTTCTGCCTCATTGTAACACGGTATCTGTATTATCAGTTTCATCTGATCGGTCCTTCCTGTTTTTGATTCTTATTATCAGCATTATAAGCACAATCGAAAAAACAATTACTACTGTACATATAAAGAATATATTCTGTATCCTGGTATCGTATCTGAATACCACCTCGTGATTTCCTTCGGGAACTATCACCGCATTAAACAGGTAATTAACCTTAAGTACTTTCACTTCCTGTCCGTCTACTTCCGCTTTCCAGTGCCCGTCATGATACTCATCAAAGACGACCAGTCTTTTTGAATCCGCATCGACACTGAGCTTTATATAATCGCTTTCATCTTCGACTATATCAAAGCTTCCTCCGTCACCTGAAGCTGATATATCGCTTTCATAATCGGACGTCTTCATAACCACACCGTTTTGTGAGTAGCTGTCCTTCATATATTCCAACATATCATCATCGTTATCAACCGTTTTCACATCGGAACTGATGAAGAATCTGTCATTAAAAACATCCGTTGAATATATATTAAGGCCGTCCTGAGCTTTCATAACCATTTCATAGTCATCGGAATACTTCTCATCGATCGGATATATGACCATAAGTTTGTCGATTCCGGCATACTTGAAAAGATTAACGTTGGTGATTCCGCTTCCGTGTGTATTTGTACGTGTAACATAAATGTTTTCATCCATGGATTTCAGATATTTTTCAACATCCTTGTTGGTATTTATGAATCCATGGCATGTAATGCTGCGCACGCCGTAATACACATTCGATCTCGGAAAGAATGTCCAATCCGGTCCCGCAAATACTCTGAATTTCGTATTATCCTGAATATACTCAATACTGTCGGTCGGAGCCGGAATTACCGGTTTCGTACCATCTATGAGCGGCATATATTCCCTTGCAAAAGCCGTCATATTTATCATTGCCGTAAGCAGAATTACAGCACAGCAGATATTTCTTACCGCTTTCCTGTCAGTAAATATGATAAGCTCTATGGCTCCTGCTATAAGTACAACATATATGATATTTCTGAAAACCTTTGAAACTTCCGGATAAGTAACCTTAAATATGAACCATACTCCGATTACCAGTATATATATGATATATCTGTACCATTTTTTCCTGTACTCCCCGGAATTACCTATTATATCACTTAACTGAATAGCCGCAAGTATCGAAAAGATAAACGGGATCAGTGCGATAACTCTGAATTTCAAAGAAGTATGGATTCCCGGCATCAGGTTAAATATGCCGTCCAAAACATGTGTATAGGCAAAAAGAGCAACAACAGTTCCGGATACGATCCAGAACCACTGTTTCTTCTTCAATGCCCTGATCCAGAAAAATGCTGCAAGTATCATAACCGCAACACCGAAGAACACTACAGTTTCGTTAAGATGCCTTTCAAATCCTTCATCGAAATAAGGCATTAAAAGTGTTCTCAGATATTTTGTTTCAAGCGTCGAATAACCCAGATCGGCACGGCTGTCGGAATAACCGTTAAGCACTGTCATGGTGATCAGCGTATACAGATATCCGAGAGATGCCACAACTCCGAGCAGGATGGCTGCTCCGAATTTGAAATATGTTAAAAATATCGCCTTAATATCCGTCTTATATATCTGTATAACTCTGAACAGAACATAGAATCCGAAAAGATATATAACATATGCGGCATATGTAGGCATTCCCACTATGATCATCCAATAAACCGTAAGAGCCTCGGCCAGCACATAGAGTATGCCCTTTTTATTCATAAACTCTTCGCCGAATGCAAAACATATCGGAGCCAGCATCATAACATCGGTATGCGGCCAGAAATGCCACATGACCATCGTCGATGAAAATGCATAGCTTATAGCGGCAACAAGTCCCGCAACCGGATGAAGTTTAAGCTTCTTTGCAAAATAATACATTCCGAAATACGCCATGGAATACTTTAACATCGAATTAAACAGTATGCCGTATCTGAACGGAAGCAGAAATGCCAGATTAAACGGATTAAGAAGCAGATTATATGTTGACGGGAATCCGAATGCATTCATTCCGTCCCACATCGACATATCTCCCAGAGTAAATAGCTTATACATATCCGGAAGATGCGAATCTATGGCGTCACTGAGATACGGGCCTTCAATCGAAACATTCTGCACATTCCACGGTGGCATATAATACATAAGATTTGACGTTGTAAGCGTCATGCCTCCGAACCATACCTTAAGGAACGCCAGTATCATTAAAACCGCCCATGATGAAAGCACGAGTAATATTTCTTTTTTTCTGTTTAAACCATAATTCATCAAAGGTTCTCCAGTTTAATCCTGTATTATTCTTCCGTATCATCCGATACCGAGATCGGATGCACTACAACCGGACCTCTGTCACCGACACCTGTTTCGTCTGTCAGATTCTTACTGATATTCTGAACCTTATCCGTCGGCTTATACGCCTTGGTTCCGAAAAGGTAATCATGAAGTGCCGTAACATTCTGTATAAGGTTCTCTGCCGCAAGACATGAACCCTTATCTTTATCCTCGTAATACTCATAAGAGAACGGGAAACCAACCGTACTGTCAATCTTATAAGACATAACATCCTTTAAAATCGTGATCATATCATCTTCGGTAATGGATGTCTTAATATATGGGAAAAACATATCGAGTGTTTTATCGATAGTCTGAGCATCCGCAGATTTAACCTTTGTCATAAGTGCGAGCAGTACTTCTCTCTGTCTCTCGGTTCTTGTTATATCTCCCTGACCCGTACTTCTGATACGTGCATAAGCCGTAGCCTGAACACCGTTAAGTGTTACATAACCCGTTTCATACACACCGTTTGAGGCCATGTTGTTGGTCGTTATCTGATCTGAGATACACAAATTTATCATCTCGATCTCATCTTCTTCAATATGTACTGTAACTCCGCCGAGAGCATCGACCGCACGGGTAAATCCTTCCCAGTTTGCGGTGATATACTCAGAGATGTTCAGATCAAGATTGGAGTTGAGCATCTGAATTGCAAGGAGCGGTCCGCCGTATGCATAAGCCGCACTTGCCTTTGCAGTTCCATCATGTCCGGGAACATCAAAAAGCATGTCTCTGTAAACAGATATAACCTTTACTTCTTTTGTAGTATTGTTAATGCTTATCACAAGCATCGCGTCGCTCTGATTACCGATTCCCATAGTCGAATCTCTGGAATCCAGTCCGAAAAGAGCTATATTTGTATAGCCTTCCGCATCCTTGTTTATTCCGTTGTTGATCATAAGATCCTGCTCACTGAGGTCGGTAATGTCTGCCATACCCCATTTGTTACGTGCCTTAACAACAATGATACCTGCGATAAGTCCGACTATCAGTATAAGTTCGATAAGGAAGGAAACTATCCATTTTATCGTCGACTTCCTGTTGTCGGCAGCTATATCATCGTCATTATGGATCCTGTTATAATCCGCATATGTATACTCTTTCTCTTTTTTTCTTTTTTTCTCCGCCTTCTTCTCGGCCTTTTTCTCAGCAGAGCTTTTCTTCGGTTCTTCAGACTTTTCGGATGCCTTAACTTCATCAGACTTCTTTAAAACCTTTGATTCGTCCTTTTTCTTTAAAGTCTCAGTACCTTTATCTTTCCCGGATTTCTCGGAAGTCTCGGCTTTTTCGGAATTCTCGGAATTCACTGTCTTTTCGGACGTCTCTGTCTTTCCTGCAGTTTCTGCATCTCCTGTCTTAACCTGTTCCTTCGGTTCCTCAGCGGAAACGGCCTTTTCCACCACTTTTTTCTCGGCTTTGGCCTTTTCTTCCGTTTTCTTTATTTCCTTGATATTGTCAAGAACGTTTTTTCCCATAATCTCCTCCCGGGAGTGAAAAATGTGACAGATAAAACTTTATTCTTATAGAGTCGCGTATCATTTCGAATATGCTGCGAATCCTGATTCTCGACCTGTTTGCCTTGTTTCTTGAAAAATTAACGACAACCGGCATCTCAAGAATCTTATAATTCAGCTTCGCGGAAATAGCCAGCAGCTCTATATCAAACGAAAATCTGCTGGTCTTCATAGCCTTAAGTACCGGAACGGCTTTCTCGGTCCTGAAAAGCTTGATACCTGTCTGTGTATCTTTAACTTTAAGACCGAAAAGAATCTTCATGAAGTAATAATATCCGTAACTCAGTATCTTTCTCAGAAAAGGATATTCTATCTTCGAATCCTTATGCATCTTGGAACCGATCACAACATCCGCATTTTCTTCCTCAGCACTTTTTAGAAAGCTTTCGAGAAGATACGGAGGAATCTCGAGATCCGAGTCGAGAAATGCAACATACTCCGACCTCGCGGCCAGCATTCCTCTTCTTACAGCATAACCTTTTCCCCTGTTTTCATCATAAGATATAGCTTTGATCCGGCTGTCAGAAGCCGAAGCACGTTCTATCTCCTGCTTTGATTCGTCGCTGCTTCCGTCATTGACTGCGATTATCATAAATGACGGGCAGAACTTCTCAATCTGTGTTACGGTTTCTATTAAGTTTCTGTATATACGTTCGCCCTCGTTATAAACGGGCATAACAACTGTCAGCTTTATCATTGTAACCGTCTCTTAATCTTCTACTTCTAATGTCACTTGTTAAGTTCTTCTGCTATGAGCTTGTTAACCTCTCCGGGATCACACTTGCCCTTCATTTCCTTCATTACGAAACCGACTATGGCGCCTATTGCCTTCTGCTTGCCGTTCTTTACATCTTCGACAGCCTTAGGATTAGCTTCGATAGCTTTCTTAACTACCTCCAGAAGCTGTCCCGAATCCGCCTTTGTGGAAAGGTTGTTGTCGGCTACATATTTAACCGGATCAAGATTATCCGAGAATACGGCCTTTTCGAATACCTCTTTAGCCACACCGCCGTTTATCTCTTTGGAATCCACAAGCTTTATAAGGGCTGCAAGATTCTTTGAGCTGAACTTAAGCGACTCGGCATCAATTCCCGTCTCCTTCATAAGTCTCATGGTCTCAACCATAAGCCAGTTGGAGGCCTTCTTCGGATCTGCGCCTTCAGCTACAGCTCCTTCGAAGATTTCGGACATTTTCTTGGATCCCGTAATCTGATCTATATCATAATCAGGAAGTTCATAATCCCTCTTATATCTTTCCTTCTTTGCATCTCTGAACTCCGGCTGTGCGGCCAGGATCTCATCTATCCATTCATCTGATACAATGATCGGAACAAGGTCCGGATCAGGGAAATATCTGTAATCCTGTGCATCTTCCTTTGAACGCATAGGATATGAGTAACCCTTTTCATCGTCCCAGCGACGTGTCTCCTGAACAACTTCTCCGCCCTCTTCGATTATATCGATCTGTCTTGCAATCTCGTTTTCGATGCATCGACGTATGGCCCTGAATGAGTTAAGGTTCTTAGACTCTGTTCTTGTACCGAACTCCTCAATACCCTTCTCTCTTATCGAAAGATTAACATCCGCTCTCATGGAGCCTTCGTTAAGCTTGCAGTCGGATGCTCCGAGATAAATGATAGTCTCACGGAGTTTCTCGAGATAAGCCACAACTTCATCAGCAGATCTCATATCAGGCTCCGATACTATCTCGATAAGAGGTACACCCGAGCGGTTAAAATCTACATATGTATCATCCGTAACAGGATCATGTATAAGCTTTCCCGCATCTTCTTCCATATGGATCTCATGGATTCTGACAGCCTTCTTTCCGCCTTCCTCCGTCTCTATATCCACATGACCGTTTCTGCATATCGGATAGTAAAGCTGAGATATCTGATAATTCTGAGGATTATCAGGATAGAAATAATTCTTACGATCAAACTTTGAATTTCTTGTTATCTCACAGTTTGTGGCAAGACCGACAGATATTGCCTTGTTGACTACTTCCCTGTTAAGCACGGGAAGAGAACCCGGCATACCGGAGCACACCGGACATACATGTGTATTCGGTGCTCCACCGAATTCGGTTGAACATCCGCAGAATATCTTGGTCTTTGTATTCAGCTCTACATGTACTTCAAGGCCTATAACAACTTCGTATTCTTTACTCATCCTTATCTGCCTCCCTTCTGTACGCTGAACGGTGCTTTTCTTGCATTTTCCTTAAACTGCTGCTCAAATGTATATGCCGCTCTTATTATCTTCTTCTCGTCAAATGTCTGACCGAGAAGCTGAAGTCCGATCGGAAGACCGTCATGATCATATCCGCAAGGAAGCGTAACTCCCGGAAGTCCGGCAAGGTTTACCGCAACCGTATAGATATCTCCGAGATACATTTTGATAGGATCGCTGAGTGACTCACCGCACTTAAGTGCCGTAGTCGGAGCAACCGGTCCGAGAATAACATCATACTTCTCAAACGCCTTATCAAATGCCTGCTTTATAAGAGCCTTTACCTTAAGAGCCTTTACATAATAAGCATCATAATATCCCGATGAAAGAACAAAGCTTCCGAGCATGATACGACGCTTAACTTCCGCACCGAAGCCTTCGCTTCTTGTTTTCTTATACATGTTGTGAAGATCACTGTAATCAGATGCTCTGTAGCCGTACTTAACTCCATCGAATCTTTCAAGATTTGAAGAAGCCTCGGCACATGCGATCACATAATAAGCCGGGATCGCATATTCAACCATACCGAGATCGAATTCCTCTACCTCAGCACCCATAGCTCTGAACTTATCTGCAGCCGCAAGAACAGCGGTCTTTACATCCTCATCGATTCCCTCAAGGAAGTAATCTCTCGGCACACCTATCTTCATACCCTTCACGTCGGAAACAAGAGCCGAAGTAAAGTCGGTTGCCGCTTTCTCTGCATCGCCTATAGTCTTCTCACTTGCGGAGGTTGAATCCTTATCGTCATGTTTTGAGATGATCTCAAGGATGGTAGCACAGTCGGTAACATCCTTACCGAGCGGTCCGATCTGGTCAAGAGATGATCCGTATGCGATAAGACCGTATCTTGATACTCTGCCGTATGTAGGCTTGATGCCTGTTACGCCGCAGAAGCCCGCAGGCTGCCTTATAGAGCCACCTGTATCACTTCCGAGGGCAATTGCACACTCATCGGCTGCAACAGCTGCTGCTGAGCCTCCTGACGAGCCTCCCGGAACTCTGCCGGTATCCCACGGATTGTGAGTAGCTCCGAAATATGAAGTCTCGGATGTACTTCCCATGGCAAACTCATCCATGTTTGTCTTTCCGAGAACAACCGCTCCCGCATCTATAAGATACTGAACTGCGGTAGATGTATATGTCGGTACAAAATTACCGAGAATCCTGGACGCGCATGTGGTAAGCATACCGTCGATACACATGTTATCCTTTATAGCTACCGGAACACCTGCAAGAGGACCTGTAAGTTCGCCTGCAGCAATCTTCTTATCCGCCTCACGCGCGGCTTCCAGAGCCTTCTCTGCCTCTATCGTGATATAGGCATGTATTTCTTTATCCGCTTCGCCGATCCTGTCGAGGTAAGCTTTGGTCGCTTCCACCGATGTAACTTCACCGGCAGCAATCTTCTTACCCAGCTCTACGGCTGTCATGGAGAGTATATCCGTCATGTCAATCTCCTATTCTTATCATTCCTTGATTAAGTAATCTCTTGTGTATTAAAGTATTTATTCATTAGAATGGAAAGTGCTACCACCTCTATACCGGTCTTTCTATTTTGGCAGGTATACTATCTCATTATATCTGCAAATGGTTGGATAGAAAGCATGAAGGTAGCCAGCCTGAGGATTAATTCTCCTTGTACAGAATGAATTAGAAAAGCCACGAGCTGCAACTCGTGGCTTTTCGCATATCATAGATATAAACACATAATCACTCTTAATTAATTTGTGTCACCCATAATATACTACAACACCACCAACTTGTAAAGCACCTGTAAGTACTTCCCATTCTTTATTAACTTTTACCCTTCCATCTATGCTAGAATGTCTCCGGCACGATGTATGCGTCACCGTTACTTTCCGGTGCATTCTTCAGCATATTCTCTTTATCGTCTCCGTTGGTCACAACGTCTTCTCTCATCACGTTTGATACAGGGAAAGTATGACTCATCGCCTCAACACTTGTTGTATCAAGCTCATTCAGTTTTCCGACATAGTCAAGCATATCGTTCAGATCTTTCTTCGCCTGCTCCTTCTCCTCATCGGAAAGTTCAAGCTTGCCGAGGATTCCGACATACTCAATGGTCTCATCTGTTATCTGCATATAACCTCCTTAACTGTCAGTAGGTTGTGATAAATAAGTACACATCGTGAAAACTTGTTTTCTAAGATGTGTATTTATTTATCACATACCCTGCGCAGCAGGGTTGTGTAACAATCATGAAATAATGAGTCTCCGTAGGAGATGGTAAGGTGCGAAAGCACCGACATTATGAATGCTTGTTACACAACCTACTGTATAAATCTCTACGCTCTTACCTTTATATGTGTTTCACGAAGTTGCATCTCTGTTACATCATTAGGCGCACCGCACATAAGATCCTGTCCGTTACCGTTCATAGGGAATGCTATAACTTCACGGATATTTTCCTCATTTCTGAGAAGCATGATCATTCTGTCTACTCCCGGAGCCATACCTGCGTGTGGAGGTGCTCCGAACTGGAATGCCGTATAAAGTGCTCCGAACTTCTGCTCGAGAACTTCTTTGCTGTAGCCTGCGATCTCGAAAGCCTTCTCCATGATCTGCATGTCATGGTTACGAACAGCTCCTGACGAAAGCTCAACACCGTTGCAGACAATATCATACTGATATGCAAGGATATCAAGCGGATCCTTTGTCTCAAGTGCCTCAAGCCCGCCCTGTGGCATAGAGAACGGATTATGTGTAAATGCAGGTTTCTTAGTCTCTTCATCAAGCTCATACATCGGGAAGTCGTTGATATAGCAGAATCTGTAAGCGTTCTTCTCAAGAAGATCAAGTCTTATACCGAGTTCTGTTCTGATCTGACCTGCGTATGAATTAGCCTGAGCTTCCTTATCTGCGATGAAGAAGATTGTATCTCCCACATTAAGCTTTGCTGTTTCGCGAAGTTCTTCCTTCATATCATCCGGAATGAACTTGTCGATAGGTCCCTTATAGCTTCCGTCTTCAAGAACTTCAAGATATCCGAGTCCACCCATTCCGATCAAAGTAGCGAACTTGAGCATCTTCTCGTGCTGACCCTTTGAAAGCTTTCTCGGAGCATTAATCGCACGTACAGTCTTTCCGTGGAAAGGCTTAAATGTACATCTCTGGAAGAACTCCGTAAGGTCTATTATTCTGAGCGGATTTCTGAGATCCGGCTTATCTGTACCGAACTGAAGCATAGCATCCTTATAGCTGATTACAGGATAAGGAGCTTCTGTTACCGCATAACCTTCCGGTGCAAACTCCTTAAATATAGAAGTAAGAACTTCCTCTCCTACTTTGAATACATCTTCCTGTGTAGCGTAGCTCATCTCGAAGTCGAGCTGATAAAACTCTCCCGGTGAACGGTCAGCTCTTGCATCCTCATCTCTAAAACAAGGTGCAATCTGGAAGTACTTATCAAATCCCGAAACCATAAGAAGCTGCTTATACTGCTGCGGAGCCTGTGGAAGTGCATAGAACTTGCCCTTGAAACGACGTGAAGGTACGATATAATCACGTGCTCCCTCAGGACTTGATGCACAAAGAATAGGAGTCTGGATTTCCGTAAATCCGATTTCCTCCATCTTTCTTCTCATAAAGCTGATAACCTTTGAACGGAAAAGAATATTATCTTTGACCTTCTCATTTCTGAGATCAAGGAAACGATACTTGAGTCTTACATCCTCTCTTACTTCTTTTGATGTCATGATCTCAAAAGGAAGCTGAGAATAAACTCTGCCGAGGACGTCTATGGAATGAGCTTCAAGTTCAATGGTTCCTGTAGGAATCTTTGGATTATATGTTTCTTCATCACGATGCTCTATAAGTCCTTCAACGGATATAGACATCTCCTTAACTATTCCGTCAAGAAGAGATGTATCACGAAGAACGACCTGCATCACTCCATACTGGTCGCGAAGATCTATAAAAGATACTCCACCATGATCACGGATGTTCTCAACCCATCCTGCAAGACGTACTGTAGATCCTACGTCTGCTTCACTCATCTTATCAATAGTTTTGTCTCTGTACTGATTCTTGAAATCCATCACTCTTTGCTCCTTATCTTTTTCGTTCACTTTTTCTTAATAAAAGCCCCGGATACATGCAAAATACATGTATCCGGGACGAATAAACCTTAAATATTCGCGGTGCCACCCGGCTTCATATCATTCGATCCTTACACAATTTCTTCATAATATAAAGATAAAATGATATGCTCTCATAGATGCAGCTCTCACACTGTTTAATTGTCTTATGTTGAGGAGTGTTCTCCACTCCAGTGTTTCATGATGCATTATGCATACTGCTGCGGCTCTCAGTCCACGACCACAGCTCCCTGTCTGAATTACTGAAGCATCGGCTCCTATCCCAATCATAGATATGCCGATTATACGCTACTATTCAGGCTTTGTAAAGAGTATTATTTCTCAATATATGCAGCATTCTGATCGGATGTGATTCCTCCGTAGGTCTTTCCCGGTCCGGCCTTACCCTTTTCAACAAGAACTATCTGTATTCCTTCCAGACGCTTAGCATATCCTGCTGTTCCTGCATTCCTTCCGTTATATGTCCATCCCAGCCAGCCATAGTTCTGTGCATGAACTCTGTAATAAATGTCATAATGTTCAGCCATCTCTCCATGAAGATTAATCTGAATTGCTTCGAGACGTTTAGCCTTACCTACAGTTCCCGATGTCCCGCCGTCCTTCTTCCACTCGGTTTCCCAGCCGAAGGACTGTACGTGCGTTCTGTAGGTTACGCCTCCGTTATACTGTTTATTGGTCAGTTTGATATCTATTCCTTCGAGTCTTTTTGCCATTCCGCTGGTTCCCGACATTGCTCCGTTATATTTCCATCCCTGCCAGCCGATAGACTGAACATGAGTTCTGTAGGCTACATTTGTAACATCGGTTCCCGGGATATCCGGATTGGTTATGGTAGTCGCTTTATAGCCCAATACAGGAGAAGTATTACCATTCTTTGTGTCATAGATATACCCCTTTGCATTAGTAGATTTTATACCACCGATATTTCCCGGTGCACCTGAACCTTTCGGAACTATAACTACCTGTATTCCCTCGAGACGCTTGGCAAGCCCTGCCGTTCCCGAAGCTTCTCCGTTTTTCACCCATCCGAGCCATCCGTAGGTCTGCGCATGAACTCTGTAATATACATCATAATTCTTTGCTGAGGTTCCCGTAAGACATATCTTTATGGCTTCAAGTCTTTTTGCTTCACCCTCGGTGCCGTTCATTTCACCGTTTCTTGACCACGGCAGCCAGCCGTATGTCTGACAGTGGGTAGTATACATTATACCGAGTTTATCACTTCCGGAGATTTTAATCTCTATTCCTTCAAGTCTCTTTGCCTTTCCGCTGGTTCCGGCCATAGCACCGTCACTTACAAATCCCTGCCATCCAACAGACTGAACATGTGTACGGTAAGAAACCGATACAGGAGTCGTATATGCCTTCCTTGAATACGGATCCATATAACATATCCTGCTGCCCGCATTATCCGTCACGCTCCAGCAGATATATCCATCCTTATCCATGAATGGCTGATCATCCATAAGCCCACAGTTAGCGGAATATATATCCGATATCTTTTTTCCTGCCTGATCAAGAAAAGCATATTTTAACGATGTATTTCCGTATTGGGCATCCCAACCATTCTTATATGTCACCTTCCGCTCATTCCACATAATAACAAAAGTATTATTTGAGAATTTAACCAGATAAGGATTACTGCATAAAACAGTTGAGATATCTCCCTGCGCATTTTTTGAATCTTTATAATCCGTAAGAAAATATACATCGTTCTTACTCATATCTTTTTTCAGACCGGTAACATATACGTTTCTTGTATATCTGTCCGCATCGTAATTCGAATAAGTTCCCGTTGTAACTATATATCTGTCGGAAAAATCCAAGCCTCCCAATGCACTGTATGTATTATTCTCGCCTATTTCACCTTTATACTGAAGCAGCGTACCGTACGCCCTGCATTGACTACCCAGAGTATCACCGACTTTTATCATGGTAAATGCTTCTCCTCTCGGATAAGCATCACCTCTGTCGATTCTGTAAACGTTATCTCCGTCCACCTTTACAAACTGCTGAAATGAATGGCTTACATATCCTACACCCAGATTCATTACACCATAATATGAGCTGTTTAATGTCATATTTGATTTTTTTATATCAAAAGTCATATTAGCCTGATGATTATATCCGTCATTCGACTTATACATCGTATGGCAGGTGTGAAGATATAGTCTGTCACTTGTCTCATCCATATCAGCCGTGCTTCCCGGATATATGGTATTACTTCCCTTGATCGAACAGGCTCCTAATCTTTCCCAGTTCTTTGAATACTTTACTATTCGAAGAACTTCTTTCTGGTCCGACTCTTCTCTGTTATCGTCTCCGTATACTATAAAATAATTATCTTTTCCATTATAGAACGCTATACTGTACGACAATTCCTTAGGAATGCTCTTGGTTGATTTAACCGTACCTCCCGATATCGTATATACCTTAGTCGCATTAGAATCATAAAGCTCCACCCTTACATATTCGCCCGATGAAGTTTGAAAAAAGTCACATTCCGAAAAATACGAATCCTGCTTTACTCCCGAAACGCGAATTGCTTCCTTAGAAGCAGACAGCTTCTTTCCCGACACAGTGACCACAATACTTGATTTCAACTTTCCGGCAGCATCCGAAACTGTTATGGTTGCTTTACCACTGCTGTTTGCAGATGCATATCCCTCTTCATCTATTGAAATAACTTTGTTATCGGATGAGGAAAATTTTATAGACGGAGCTACTCCTTTAACCGAATACGTATATTTCTCACTCTGACCGATCTGAAGTGATGTTGCTCCGCTGATTGAAATTGAAGTTGCATAAATCCAGTCGAATTTTTCCAGATAAAACTTACCCGAATCATCTTTTTCGACAACCACAAGTTTTCCCTGCTTCATGGTCATAGTATAGACTGGGTATTTCGTCTGTCCCTTCAGATAAACAGCCGTCGATCCTTCTTTATATTCCGTAAGCTCATTACTGCCGGTCTTTACGATATATCCACCGTTTGTTTTATCATATACAACTCTGGTTCCTACACTTGAAACATCGACATCATTCTCATATATGCTGTCAGCTGTTTTGTACGAACCCGCAACGGCGGCAGTATTCTCTATACAAAGCGTTGTTACCGATACTCCGCTGTCAATCAGGGATATCGTGGTTGTACTATCTGTTACATCATTTACATCATACTTATCAGGATTCAGCACAATCGCATTTTCACCGCTGAAGGTAGTAAGCATGGATACCTTTCCGTTGGAAAGCATCTGAACAGGAGATACATGTTCAAAGAAGTATGACTGAAACAAAATCGACATGCTTTTATCAGTAAGAGTAAGAACACCATCCTTTATGTTTCCGGCTTTCAGGCATGTCATATCATGGTCATAGCCCCAATAACGCCAATTAGTGCTTGACAGATAGAAAAAATTACCGCTTGTCGAATCCATACCGCACAGACTGTAAATTGCAGTATTAGTAGCGACCTCCGATACTAAAGCACCGCTGCTGTTAAACAGTGCCAAACCACCATCACATCGAAACAGAAAGTTTTCTTTATCATCCACACAAAACGAATATAAATATCCATCATGATCAAGTGTACACTTTTCCGCTAGAGAACCCTCAGACATATCAAGCTCGTATATTTTATGTTCATACAAATATCTGTTTTCATCATAGTCATATGTCATATAGCTCTGAGAAATATATAGTTTATTGTTAGCGCTGAATACATTATATCCATAGCCATAATCCTGCTCTTGAGGTATATCTATGGTTGTTACTTCACCTGTATTTATGTCAAAAGATTTGATTGCATATGAATCCATCGAAGAGTATGTAGTATATATACATGATCCGGAATCTGCCGAATATATATCCTGTCCGCCCTTATAGAAATCTTCCGGTATTGTCATGATCTTCCCCGATGTCGGCGCATAGTCCTCACCTTCATAATCGATGCTCATATCCTCCGCATCAGTTTCGGTATGAAGCATATCATATGGCACATCTGAATCAATTGTATCTTCCGATGCCTCTGAATGAAGTGTATCCTCCGGCATATCCGTCATCTCAACAGCTATAGGAGGACCGTATTCCTCATCACCATCTTCAGCCCTTACTACATCACCGTTAAAAACAACAGCCTGCCCCAATGTCATCATAAAAGCAAGCACTCCACCGATCAATCTCTTAGTTACTCTTCTGCCACACACATTAAAATACCTCCGCATATTTTATTATGTAAAACTATATACACACTTAAACAGTGCATAAAGGCGCTACTCTGCAAAAGTAACGCCCTTATAAATCTAATCAAATTAGTTTTCCGGATTATTTTTCAATATATCCTTTATCCGTATTGGAAGTAATCCCTCCGTAGGTCTTTCCCGGTCCGGCCTTACCCTTTTCAACAAGAACTATCTGTATTCCTTCCAGACGCTTTGCATATCCTGCCGTTCCTGATGCTTCACCGTTCTTTACCCATCCAAGCCAGCCATACGTTTGTGCATGTACTCTGTAATAAATATCATAATGATCTGCCATATCTCCATACAGCATAATCTTAATAGCTTCCAGACGTTTAGCCTCTCCGCTGGTTCCTGACATTTGTCCATCCCTACTCCAAAATATCGGATCATTTTCAGCCCCCTGCCAACCATATGTCTGGACATGAGTTGTATATCTGACTTCACCTGCGTATGGTTTACTTTCCAAACGAATTCTTATACCTTCAAGTCTCTTAGCCTCTCCGCTGGTTCCTGACATTTGTCCGTTTGATTTCCAATCCTGCCAACCTTTGCTCTGTATATGTGTTTGATATAATATTTTCGGTGTCATTGCAATATACGGAGACTCAGGTGTCTGCTTGATCTTCGATGTAATTCCTCCAAGTTCATCAAGTTTCTTTCCGTCCACAAGGGTATTTCCATCCACAACTGTTCCTTTTTCTACAAGTATAATCTGAATCGCTTCAAGTCTTTTTGCAAGCCCTGCCGTTCCGGCATATTCTCCATTTTTAGCCCAACCAAGCCAGCCATATGTCTGTGCCTGAACTCTGTAATATATATCGTAATGCTCCGCCATCTCACCAGTGATTCTTATTCGTATCGCCTCAAGCCTTTTTGCTTCTCCACTGGTTCCCGACATATATCCATTTTGCACCCAATTCATCCATCCGTAACTCTGAACATGAGTTTTATATTCGATATTACCACGATAAGGTGCATTCTCAAGTTCTATTGTAATAGCTTCCAATCTTTTGCTAAGACCCACTGTTCCGGCAAGCTCCCCGTTTTTCACGGTATCCTGCCAACCAAAAGACTGAACATGTGTAGAATATACCACTCCTACTTTGGGAGTTTCCGCTTTATCCTGCGGTATTTCGGAATCACGCTGCGGTATTTCATCTTTTTCCTGCTGTTCTTCGGTTTCGCCGGAAGTTCCCTCATCCTCTTCCTTAAAATCGGAACCGCTTATCTCATAACCGGCTGACTGAAATGAACTGACAATCTCCGAATCCGGAATATGATCTGACGCATGGGACTGGGATCCGTACAGATAATATGTATCTTCACTGCTGTCATTCCAGGTTGTATCTATGTAATAGTATTTATCACCAAGCTCAACCAGATTCCATGCATGTCTTCCCGAATCTCCGTTCCACTGAACAGATATTCCTTCGGTTATTCTACAGTCGATACCGTTATCCAGTGCCATTCTGTAGAAAAGCTGCGCATAACCGCTGCAGACAGCCTGTCCCTCGATCAACGCGAAATATGCGGAATGAGATGAATAATCTCCTATAGGATCTTTATTTATCAAACTGTCATTATCATATTCAACATGATCGATTATATAATCATTTATAAGCTTTATCTTCTCTTTGTCGGATTTGGAACTCAGCCCAAGCTGACTGTAAACAGACTTCAGCTTTTCAGTAACCTCCTGTTCCTCGGTCTCAGTAGAATTAAACTCTAAATCTGCTGTTATCTCATAGCAGTAATATACTTCACTAGAATCGTACTCAGACCAGTCGCCACCGAAATATGCGGCAACACAATTGCCCTGCATACTCATATTGGTAAAACTTTCTCTCAGATAATCGCCCTCATCGGATATACCTGTATGCTTTATTGAATTCTTATAAATATATGTAAGATCTTCATTTGTCAAAATGTCTTTTGATGCATACTTAATGGTAAAATTATTTACTCTTTTCTTAGCCTGATTCTTGAATTCATCCGATATCTGATCAAGCGATAGAACTTTATACTCCGCAAATTCTTCTTCGGAAATCCACTGAAGATTCCCCATATCTTCAGCTTCAGATTCGATCACTATGGTTACTTCCTCGTCATTTGCATCCGCCGCATATACAACAGACTGTAAAAAATCGCACTGAGGAAGTATCAATAGCATTACAAAAGTTAAAATGAATGTAAAAAACCCCTTCTTTTTCATACATTACACCCCCGTAAGACCACAAAAGCGCCACAGCCTAAAGCCTGTGACGCTTATAAGTTCAAGTAGTGTATCATGGGGTGCAACTGGCTGCCTGTTAAACTAAGATTGAATAACTAAGGCCCTATAGCTTTGCGTCACAGAATTTCTTCTGTTTTGCCTATAAAAATTTATGATATAACCGAACATTTCTAGTAGATGTGTACATTATACAGTTAACGAGCGTAAATCTCAAGCACTTATTTTGGTAAAATCGCACAATGACACATTATTTTTTCGGTAAACTCCATATCTCGCAAAAATATCTTTTTCATCCGTTTTTCCATTCACTGTTTTCTTCAATCTTAAGATTTTTTCGTCATTTTTACGGTTGTCTGTTAAAGTATCTTTGTTATAATGTGGTGTATAGTCGGTTTAAAAGTCATATTATAAGAAAGGGGAGCAAATCAACATGAAGAAACGTATAGTCAGTCTTCTTCTGTCGATAGCTGTTCTTATCGGAGTATTATACTTTCCCGCACCTGAAGTACATGCTGCAGGCGGTTACTCCATAAGGATCAATTATCAGACAAACACAGTTAATGTTTATTACAACGGTACTCCGTACAAATGTTTCTTATGTTCCACGGGAACATGGACGCCTCACAGCGGAACCTATAATCTTGGAGCAAAGTACCGTTGGTCCATGCTTAAGGGCGGTGTCTGGGGACAATATTGTACCGTTATCACCGGAAATATCTGGTTCCATTCTGTGCCGTATTTCAGTAAAGACCCTTCGGATCTCGAATACGAAGAATACGATAAGCTCGGCACCTTTGCATCTGCAGGATGTGTAAGAATGGCAGTCCGCGATGTTAAGTGGGTTTATGAAAACTGTCCTGCAGGAACACCTGTAACATTCTATGCAAGTTCCGATCCGGGTCCTTTCGGAAAACCATCCGGAATAAAGCTTGCAAATACATTTCAGCCGTATAAGGGTTGGGATCCGACAGATACCAATTCAAGCAATCCCTGGAATCAGAGCAATCAGTACATGAGAGCTGCATTTGATTCGGATGAGTATCTGAAATACAATCCCGAGCTTGAGGATTCAATCGGAGACGACACTCCCGCTCTTAAGGTTCACTGGTTATCGACCGGTATTCCTTCGGGATACAGAGGATCAGACGAATTCGATGTAAACATATATAAGAAGAATTATCCGGATCTTAAAAGTGCTTACGGAAACAACAACTACAGCTATATCGCTCATTATAACAACACCGGTAAGGCAGAAGGCAGAATCGCCGACCTCAGTATCGAAGAAGTAAAATATGTCTTTGACTCAGCATATTATGTAGCAAAATATCCGGAACTCAAAGAAGTTTACGGTACCGATTATAATAAGCTTCTCAGCCACTTTGTAAGAATCGGTATCAACGAAGGAAAAGAAGCAAGCCCTGTATTTAATATCAATTACTACAAGAGCCATTATGCAGATCTTCGAAGAGCTTTCGGAAATGATAATCTTGCTTATGCCATACATTTTGTAAAGCAGGGAATCAATGAAGGAAGACGTGCAAGTGCATTCTTTGATATAAGTCTTTATAAGTCGACTTATAAAGATCTTCAAAAAGCTTTCGGAAGTAATAATACAAAGTATCTTACACACTTTGTAAATCAGGGAATCAACGAAGGCCGTGATTCCAGTGATGTTTTCAGTTCGGGATTCTATAAGAATAAGTATTCCGATCTTCGAAAAGCTTTTGGAAACAACGGAACGAATTACCTTCTTCATTTCCAGAACAACGGACTTAAGGAAGGACGCCAGGCAAGCCAGAGCTTCAATGTATCACTTTACAAAGAGAATTATTCCGATCTTAACAAAGCCTTCGGTAACAATAATGAGCTTTACATGAATCATTACATCGAATACGGTAAGAAGGAAAGACGTGCAGCAAATGTCTCACTCAAGGAATTATCCTACGTATTCAACGCAAAGTATTATGCAGATAAGTATCCTGACTTAAAGAAGGCTATGGGATACAACGAGACTCTTCTCAGAGAGCACTTCCTCGCACACGGAATATATGAAGGAAGACAGGCTCATCCGAATTTCAGCGTTCTCAAGTACAAAGAAAGATACGCAGACCTGAAGAGAAACTTCGGTAACGACAACGTTAAGTACATGGAGCACTATATGAAGTACGGTGCAAAAGAAGGACGTAAAGGTAACTGATCTTTTTCAGAACAATGACTTAAAACAAACGGGATGATGATAGACTCACTATCATCATCCCATTATTTGTATCTCTTTACCAGTATTTACAGACTTTTATTCACATACTCGGGTATGTACTACTTGGAAATGTACGCCTCTGTCCTGTTTGAAGTTATTCCGTTATAGGTTTTTCCCGGTGCAGGCTTTCCTTTTTCAACCAGCACTATCTGGATTCCTTCAAGTCTCTTAGCATATCCTGCGGTTCCCGCAGCTGCTCCGTTCTTTGCCCATCCGAGCCAGCCGTAGGTCTGTGCATGTACTCGGTAATATATATCGTAATGTTCAGCCATCTCACCGTAAAGATTGATCCTTATAGCTTCAAGACGCTTGGATTCACCGCTGGTTCCGGACATATTACCGTCCCTTGTCCAAGTTGCCGGATATTTCTCATTATCCTGCCAGCCTATAGACTGGATATGAGTTGTATATCTGACTCCACCCTGATAAGGAAGACTTCCAAGCTTTATCTTAATCCCTTCAAGTCTCTTTGCCTGCCCGCTGGTTCCTGCCATAGCTCCGTTTGATACATATTTCTGCCAGCCATAGGTCTGGACATGTGTTGTATAGCTTATATCCGGTTTAGGTGTTATATAAGCCGCTCCCGGAGTCTGCTTTGTCGATGAGGTTATATTTCCGAGTTTATCGAGAGTCACATCATTTATCTTTGTGCTTCCGGTAACTGCCGGTGAACCCTTTTTAACCAGAACTATCTGAATAGCTTCAAGACGCTTTGCATATCCTGCCGTACCGGAATACTCTCCGTTCTTTGCCCATCCGAGCCATCCGTAAGTCTGTGCCTGAACTCTGTAGTAAACATCGTACTTTTCAGCCATCTCTCCCGTAAGTCTTATCTGTATAGCCTCAAGTCTTAATGCCCTGCCACTGGTTCCCGCAAGCTTTCCGTTCTTAACCCAATCCTGCCAGCCTATCTTCTGTACATGAGTTCGATATTCTATATCTCCGCTGCACGGAGCATTCTCAATACTTATCATTATAGCTTCAAGACGTCTGCTGAGTCCGACAGTTCCCGCAAGCTTGCCGTCCTTAACATCATTCTGCCAGCCTATCTTCTCCACATGAGTCGAATAAACGATTGACGGTACCTTCTCTTCAACGTGCTTCTTTGCTATTGCATAACCCGAGAAAGAATCCGCTTCAAAACCTATACCGGTTCTTCCGCCTTCTTCCAAAACTTTGGTTTCAATAACTTCAAAATCACCTTTATCATGGATATCATGGATGATTATAAAGTCTCCCGCATTAATCTTATCTCCGGTCAGCTGATCACTGAGTTCAAATCCTATCATCGCCGGCTGATCCAGATCTTCCATCGGAAATTCCCATACATCTTCATCATTACCGGTTCCCTGGAAGAATACCTGATTCAAGTTGATATCAAGATAGCTTTCAATCTGATAGCCTGCATCTTCTGCGATTTTCTCAAACTTTTTCTTCTTTGCAGCATCAGGTTCAATATCCTCTACACTGAGTCTGGCGGTACCTGTTTCAAGAGTACCATCCGCAAGTTCAACCATCGCATTTTGAATATTCTCAGCATTATCTACCTTTACATCATTTCCTACTTCTTCAACCTTTGCTCCGATATGGAAATTCCCTATACCTACACGGAATCTGAAGATCGATGCTCCATCCGAATTTTTATTAAGCTTTATATCATCTTCGGTAACATTAAATGAGACCACCTGATATCCGTAATACGGTTCAATCTTCATTGTAACCCATGCACCTTCCGGTATGACCATTTCACTTGTCTTTACCGGAACTCTGCTTGCCGCTACACCTTCTCTGTCCAACTGATAATGAACATACGGTATCTCTCCGTCATCTTCCGAACCGCTTATATCAAGATGCTTATATCCGCCGTTTGCATCAAAATCATAATCAGGATCCGCATCATAATAATCCACCGAAAGAAGTGTAAGTTTGGAATGACCTATATACAGATCATTCGGTTCCTCACCATCAGGCGAGAAATAATCATCATTTGACCACAGGAAGTTTCCGATAAAGCAATTCTCATTCGGTGCTATGGCAATTTCTACATTATACTCATCATGTATATTCTCACCTTCACCCGCTTCATTGACCGGAATATCTTCTATTGTAAATGCAAATCCCTGATCACGGAAATGGCACAGCCAGGAATATCTGTCATCAAAGATAGATTTATCCGGAACTTCGTCCCCATTGGTATCTACAAGAAGTCTGTCACTGTAATCAACACCGTTTATCTTTACACCATAAACTTTATCTGCCCAGCTTCCGAGATAAAAGTTAATATTTACGGTATCATCTTCTTCGTCTCTTTCAAATCGTATTTCCTGAGAAGCAAATCGCTTCAGTTGTTCCTCAGTTCTGTTATCGGCTTCTCTCGGATCAATTCCTTCCGCTTCTGTTCTGTCTCCGTTGCTGTTTACGGATATCTGTACTGCGGTCCAGGTTTTATTTAAATCAACCGTAACAGGTTCATCATCCCTGCGGTCACTTCCCGGATTTCCCGTCCAGCTCATACTTCCGTTAATCGCAAGTCCCGAAAGATTTATAACTGCTCTTCTGTCTCCGCCTATCGGTCCCGGCTCATTTCCTTTCTGTTGAATCACAAGTACTAAGTTTTCACCCTCTGCATGAGGAAGTCCCTCTGCATCTCTATCTCCCAGACTTGTTACCGACCCGTTTACAGTCAGTTTTGTGCCAAAATCATCACCTGTAAAATTTACCTTTACTTCCATCGTTTCATCATCGAATCCGACAAGATATATAGGATCATCATCCTTTAGATTGTGAAATCCCTGTACCGGATCTACTCCGTCATTAGGTTCTTCAAGGTAAATATATACATCTGTTCCGTTTACATTAAACGCTCCCGGTCCGAGATCGATCAAATATCCTTCGTCCTGCGGTGGGTCACCTCCACCGTTATTGGCTTTTGGCTCAACACGAAATTCCAGTTTTCCTTCACTCGGATATACACCATCTCCGTCTTTTGCCTCGAGACTGGTCTTTGAATCATCATCGGCCTGAAGTAACATCCTGAACTGGTTCTCGCCGTATATATTTATCTCCATGGTTTCTTTGTCGTAGCCCACCAGATAAATCGAGTCATTTTCTTTTATAAGAATTTCACCCTGCGCCGGCTGGCTTTCTGCCTCATTCGGGTCAGTGACATATGCCTTTACTTCCGTACCGTTTACATCGAAAGTTCCGCTTCCGAAATCAATGGAATACTCATTCTCGTCCCCGTCTGCATACACCCTGCTGCCCGGGGCAAGCATACTGACAGCCATACATAGGGCAATCAATAGTGCATATAGTTTTCTTCTCCTGTGCCTCATCGCCTTACTCCCCTTTCAGTTTTTTGCTTAATCCCTCATTAACCTTCTCCCAAAATTGAAAATGCTCCGATAAACAAAAAAGCCCCTTGAAAAAGGGCTTTTCTGTCGTATATCTATCTAGTGCAACTGGCTGCCATACAATCACATTTTCAACATGCTTCAGGCCCTGTAGTTTTGCGTCACAGAATTTCTTCTGTTTTGCTGAATATTCATGAACGATATAATTAAATTATAATGTCACCTACATAAATATACAAGTTGATTATCGTCAACTTTACTTTTCTATATAAGACTCATTTCTTGCGGATGTTATACCCTTATAAGTCTTACCCGGAGCAGGCTGACCTTTCTCCACAAGCACTATCTGAATTCCCTCAAGACGTTTTGCAAGTCCTGCTGTACCTGAATTCTGTCCGTTCTTTGTCCATCCGAGCCATCCGTAGGTTTGTGCATGTACTCTGTAATATACATCATAATGCTCTGCCATCTCACCTGTTAATTCAATGGCAATAGCCTCAAGACGTTTCGCCTCACCGCTGGTTCCGGACATATCTCCGTCATATTTCCATCCCTGCCAGCCGTAGGTCTGTACATGTGTCTTATATCTTATTCCTCCTTCATACGGTGGTCTGCTGAGGTCTATCTTAATTCCTTCGAGACGTTTTGCCTGTCCGCTGGTTCCCGCCATATCTCCGTTTCTTACCCAGTCCTGCCAGCCGTAAGTCTGTACATGTGTTGTATACTTCACACTCGGGGCTTTGGCTACATACGCCGTACTGTCCGTCACTTTGGTTGCGGATGTTATGCCTGCCAGCTTATCCATAGAAGTTTTATCAATTGCCTGTCCCTTTTCGACAAGTACTACCTGAATAGATTCAAGTCTCTTTGCATGTCCTGCAGATCCCGCATACTCGCCATTCTTAGCCCATCCGAGCCAGCCGAATGTCTGAACCTGTATTCTGTAATATACATCGTATTTCTTGGCCATCTCGCCCGTCAGCCTTATCTGAATCGCTTCAAGACGTTTCGCCTCACCGCTGGTTCCCGAGAGTTCTCCGTTCTTCACCCAGTCCTGCCAGCCATAAGTTTCAACATGAGTTCTATACTCTATGCTGCCTGTATATGAAGCATTCTCAAGGCTTATCATTATAGCTTCGAGACGTTTTCCGTCTCCGACTGTTCCCGCCAGCTGTCCGTCTCTAACCTGAGACTGCCAGCCAATCGACTGAACATGCGTTGTATAAGCCACACCCGGTTTTTTCTCTCCGAGCTTCGGAATGGTTTCTGTTTTTGTGGAATTACATTTGGTGCATGTATATGTCATCACGCCGGTCTGCGACGTGGTAGGCTGCTTTGTGATCTCTCCGTCATTCCACGTATGCCCGGTCTTCGCTACTGTCTGCTGTGCTTTGATCAC
>DEFA01000025.1:209287-210036 GCA_002350525.1 Lachnospiraceae bacterium UBA2864
ACTGTCTGCTGTGCTTTGATCACGGTTCCGCAGACCGAGCAATGGCTTCCTTCTGTTTTCCCGGCCGCTGTACAGGTTGCCGCTACGGCTTTATCTGTTACTATAGTGTGACCTTTTGCAGGTATTGTCTGCTGCGCTTTTATTACTGTTCCGCAGACCGAGCAATGGCTTCCTTCTGTTTTCCCGGCCGCTGTACAGGTTGCCGCTACGGCTCTATCCGTTACCGGTGTGTGACCCTTCGCGGATATTGTCTGCTGCGCTTTTATTACTGTTCCGCAGACCGAACAATGACTTCCTTCTGTTTTCCCGCTTGCAGTACAGGTTGCCGCTACAGCTTTATCCGTTACCGGTGTGTGACCCTTCGCAGGTATATCTTCTGTCTTTGTTACCTTACACTTTGTACATGTATAAGTTTTGGTTCCCTTTGCTGTACAAGTTGCTGCTTTGGTAACAGTTCCACTATTCCAGCTATGGCCGGATGCCGTCACTGTCTGCTGAGCTTTGATCACTGTATTACATACCGAACAATGACTTCCTTCCGTCTTTCCGTTTGACGTGCAGGTTGCCGCTACGGCTTTATCTGTTACTACAGTGTGACCCTTCGCAGGTATATCTTCTGTCTTTGTTACCTTACACTTTGTACATGTAAAAGTTTTGATTCCTTTTGATGTACAAGTCGCTTCCTTTGTAACAACTCCCGCATTCCAGCTATGACCGGAAGCTGCCACTGTCTGCTGTGCTTTGATCAC
>DEFA01000025.1:210070-216880 GCA_002350525.1 Lachnospiraceae bacterium UBA2864
ACTGTGTTACATACCGAACAATGGCTTCCTTCCGTCTTTCCGCTTGCTGTACAGGTTGCCGCTACGGCTTTATCCGTTACTATAGTATGACCCTTCGCAGGTATTTCCTCGGTTTTGGTTTTGTTACATACTGTACACGAGTAAGTTTTTGTTCCCTTTGATGTACATGTCGCTGCCTTTGTAACCTTTCCCGAATCCCAACTGTGATCTGCAAAATCTAAATATTCATTTCTCTTACTTCCGCAGAAACTGCATGTATATGTCTTATATCCGGTTGATAGACATGTTGGCTGTCTTGTTATAACTCCGTCATCATATATATGCCCTTCTGCTTTTGACATATCGACGCCCATGCTGAAGAAATTGATTGTATAATCCAGCATTGCGGGATTTCCACTCTTATCTTTAAGTCCCGAAATCACAACCTCATAATCGCCTATATAATTATCGGCACCGACATTATTAGATCCAATATGGAATATAAGACAATTTGATATTCCATATCCTCCCGTATTAACATGAAAATACGAATCAACCGTATCACTTCCCGTAGGTGATGATTTATCCGATGCATTAGTAATAGTCCACTTTTTACCGTCTGATATTCTGGTAACAGTAACAACTGCTGCTTCCAATACAGATTGTGAAGTATTAAACAAGGATGGATTAAGAGTTACCGACCATGGAGTTCTTGTATCCACTATCTCATTTGGAACGTTACCGCTTCCCGGCCAAGATATAAAATCATATCCACTGATTACTGCACTTCTGTCGAATACCTTCATGTCGATATAACTACAACCGTCAGCACTCTGAGCATATCCAAATCCGACCTTTCCCAGCGTTGGATTCAAAAACCATCTTCTATGACCCATGGTTGTAAGGTTACCTGTTGATTCCTTATCATCCATACATCCTATTACAGCTGATCTGAGAGAATTTGCGGTACAAAAACCCATTCTCGCTGATAAGTTGCTTGAACCGGTCGCAGATCTTCCGTTACTGAAGAAACTGTCATCCATATCTGCAGGCTGTGGTGGTGTATGTCCGAAATTTCCTTCTGCCGCAAGAAGAACAGCACCATACTGTGCTCCTCCCGATCCGTAAATCAACTCATCTGACATAGCAACTTGATTCAAATTTGCTATGCTTCTGTAAAAGTTCAGATAGGTTAGGCCGGTATCAAGATAAATATCATCAATCTTGCCTAATGAATATGGACTTGATACAGACGGTTCAACCTCAAATATCTTTGACGGAGTAACACTCATAGCAGCCGCATACATGGACTTGATCTGCTCCTGTGATAAAGGGCTGAATCCGTATAGACCACTCTGACTGTATACAGAAGGCGCCATATCCTCGGCATCCGAGGGTGAGGCTTCCTTCGGATCTTCCGAAATTATACTATCATCCTCATTGACAATACTTGGATCTTCAACAGGAGTACCTTCCTCGGTAATCCTAACTTCACTTTCATCGGAACCTTCGTCCGCATATACATAGCTCGTTCCGTCTCCCATCCATCCCGACAAGACAAGCGTCAGCGTCAGGAGCATAGTCATAAATCCTTTGAATAATTTTTCTTTTCTTCCTAAGCGTTTCATCGGCAATTCCTCTTTATACCCTTTAGTCAAAACATTCTTTCCCCTTGTAAAGCACCGCTCCCTAAACGCAAAAGACGCTACAGTCAATGTGACGGTAGCGTCTGTAAATTCAAGTCATACTATGTTGCAACTGGCTACCATAAAATCAGATTTTTAGGCCCTATAGTTTTGCGTCACAGGATTTCTCCTGCTTTGCCTTTTATTTTACTTTTACCCACATGAAAATTATACCTTTTGCGAAGATGTATTTCAAGGAGTAAATCACTTTGAAATGTATGACTCGTTTCTGTTGGCTGTGATACCATTATAAGTCTTTCCCGGCGCCGGCTTACCTTTCTCTACAAGAACTATCTGAATTCCTTCGAGACGCTTTGCATAACCTGCGGTTCCTGCCGGAGCTCCGTTCTTTGCCCAGCTGAGCCATCCATAACTTTGTGCATGAACTCTGTAATAGATATCATACTTCTCAGCCATTTCTCCATATAACCCTATTCGAATAGCTTCCAGGCGCTTGGCCTCACCGCTGGTTCCTGCCATAGCTCCGTCTTTCTTCCAAGTTGTCGGATCATTTTCTTTTCCTTGCCATCCATAGGTCTGAACATGGGTTGTATATCTTACTCCTCCCGCATATGGAAGACTTCCGAGTTTAATCTCTATACCTTCAAGACGTTTTGCTTTTCCGCTGGTTCCGGACATTGCACCATTGGATACAAAGCTCTGCCATCCAAAACTCTGAACGTGGGTCCTATATGAAATGTCAGGCTGCTTTGCAACATACGCTGAACCCGGAGTCTGCTTTGTTGCTGAAGTTATATTACCAAGCTTATCAAGTGTTTTTCCATCAACCTTTGTGTTTCCTGTTACTTTACTGCCTTTTTTTACAAGAAGTATCTGAATAGCTTCAAGTCGCTTTGCAAACCCGGCCGTTCCTGCATATTCACCGTTTTTAGCCCATCCCATCCATCCGTAAGTCTGCGCCTGAACACGGTAATATACATCATAATGCTTAGCCATTTCTCCTGTAAGTCGGATCTGTATAGCTTCAAGTCGCTTTGCTTCACCACTGGTACCGGACATAACACCATTTGATTTCCAATTTTGCCATCCATAAGACTGCACATGCGTACGATACTGAATTCCACCACTATAGTCAGCATTTTCAAGCCTTATTTCAATTCCTTCAAGTCGCTTCGCTTTGCCAACAGTTCCCGAAAGATTACCATTTTCTACAAAATCCTGCCAACCGAAGCTTTGAACATGGGTACGATACATCACAGAAACTTCATCCCCATTTACGTATTGTGCTTTTAGTATTTCATCTTTCTTCGGTATATAATTTTCTAATTCATCATCTGAAATATAGTTGCCATTTTCTGTAACCCATCCTGTCAGCTTTCTTCCATTGTTCCCTTCGAGGGAAAAGCTAAAATCATAATTATTTCCCCCTACTTTATCTCCTTTTGGCACTCTTACCATAACTTTACTCTTTGAAATCTTTTTCCCGTCTACATAATCGAATATCCTTCCTCCCTCTCCTGCATCGAGAGTCAGACTATAGTAATCACCAAATACCGGAGTGAGTGTTATATCTTTCTTAGGAACAATTCCACCCCATAATTGACTCGCCTTATAGTAATTGCCACTTTCGTCCGTATATCCAACTACAATATTCCCTGCCGGTAAATCCATTTCCGGCGAATAGTAATATAGCGGTTCATTTTTCACTTCATCAAACGTGATTTCATCAACGTATACAGGCTCATCTTCACCATTTTCCCATATATATTCATCTAAAATTCCTTCACTGCCCTTTCCCTTCTTAAACGTCAGTTTAATTCCATCCTTATACTGAGCCAATAATACTATATTATTTTTTTCAGGTATAAAATCACTTAAATCTTTCTTTTCTCCGGTTGGATCATACCTACTATAAAAAATCTCTCCTGTATCTGCTCTTTTATACCCCACATACACCTTACCTGCTTTGGGTTTTGGTGAACGAAAACCATATTCTATGCTCTTTTCTTTTGCACACTCAAACTCATATGTGGTACCTATAAATTCTTCTGCCAATTTATTATTGTCCCAATAAGTATCGTAAAAACCTTCTCCCTGTTCATCCTTTAATACTACTGTATAAGCTTCAACCCATTGTGCTGTGAGTACAATATCTCTAGTTGGCACATAGTCATATATGTATGTTCCTTTTTCGGAATCTTCAGTATCCATTCCGTATAGTGTATCATCTCCATCAATTTTCCAACCACATATTACATGACCTTGTCCTTCTTCCGGAAAATCAAGATAACTTATAGGATTCCCGACTAAAACCTTCATCTTTGTTTGAGATACATATTTATCTATCCATTCACCATCTTCATATACATTATCAATAAATCCCCGGCCATACTCTCCTTTTTCTATGGTTATCGTATATGCTTTATCCCATTGTGCCGTTAATGTTATATCTTTAGTTACTATGAAATCCTCTATGCATTTCCCATGATTTTTTCGCGCTTCATCATAATCGGAATAATACATAGTATCATCATTATCAACTTTCCAACCTATCAAAATATATCCATCATCTGCCACAGGTTCCATTGGATAACCTATTTTTCCACCTTCTTCAATTGTTATAATTTCTTGGGATACAAATTCTTCTATTAAATTGTTATTCTCATCGAAATCAGTAATTAGAAAACCTTTTGAACGGCTCCCCGGTTTTAATGTAATATTATATGCTTCAACCCACTGTGCCGTAAAGGTCGTATCTCCTGTTAGGATATAAGAACTAATAGGTTTTCTGGTATCCCCATCTTCTATATAATCATCGTCAATATAAACTGTATCATCACCATCTGCTTTCCATCCGTAAAAAATATATCCTCCATTTTCTTCCGGTTCGCTTAAATGATAAATTAATTTACCCTTTTCTATCGTTTCTATACTCTCAGAATTATACTTCTTTACTTCAATATCATTCTCATATACATAATACGGAAAGCCCTCTGAATGATTTCCCTGTTTTAATGTAATGTTATATGCTTCAACCCACTGTGCCGTAAAGGTCGTATCTCCGGTCAGGATATAAGAATTAATAGGTTTTCTGGTATCTCCTTCTTCTATACAATCATAATCAATATATACCGTGTCATCACCATCTGCTTTCCATCCGTAAAACTTGAATCCCGGTTCGCCTTCAACTAGTACTCCAGATTCTATTGATTCGCCTTTAATTATATATTCTTCTGTTTCATCCACGTAATTAATTGTTTCAGTGTCACTTTCATATATAGCAATTCCCTTTCCGTGATTGCCTATTCTGTATTTTATAGAATATGTATCCTCTGATGCAAAATCCTCAGACAGATTTTCAGTTTCTTCAGGATTTTCTGCTGCACCATCTTCAAATTCTTCTTCATCTGATTCCTTCTGAATGTCTTCAATTGTTTCACTCACTGTATCAATTATCTCACCTTCTTCTGTAACTTCAGTTGTTAATTCCTCAGCTTTTACCACAGAAGAAATATGAAAAATACAATACCAACTTAAAACAAGTGCCAAACAGAACACCAGTTTCCTACCTTTTTTTGTTGCCATAATCCCCTTCTCCTTCTCGTTTTCTTTTTCACATTTCACCATACATATTTACTGATTATTCCTTAAATACTAAAAATTTTCATGTTCAAAATACCCTCCCGCGTTATAAAAATAGCGTCATAACAATTCTATGCTATGACGCTATTTTCTCATACTCAATATCTACAACCGGCTACCATAAATAACTTCTTAGATTCTTTAGCTTCGCGTCACTAAATTTCTTCTGCTTTGCTTTTATCAATACTCTTTCAGTATACCATGTTAAAGCTATTACCAACAACAGAAGTTTTAACGAACGTTACTAAAGCTTCAGTAGCCATTTTTTAGTAAAAAGACATCTTAATTACTTAGAAATGTATGACTCATTTCTGTTGGCTGTGATACCATTATATGTTTTTCCCGGTGCCGGCTGTCCCTTTTCTACAAGAACTATCTGAATTCCCTCGAGACGTTTTGCATAGCCTGCGGTTCCTGCATTCTGTCCATTCTTTGCCCAACCAAGCCAACCGTAGCTCTGTGCATGAACTCTGTAATATACATCATAATGCTCTGCCATCTCTCCGGTAAGTTCAATCGAAATTGCTTCAAGGCGCTTTGCCTGACCGCTTGTGCCTGACATATCTCCATCATACTTCCAGTCCTGCCAGCCGATTGATTGGATATGTGTCTTATATCTTATACCTCCGTCATATGGCGGCTTACTGAGATTAATCCTTATACCTTCGAGTCTCTTTGCCTGTCCGCTTGTTCCAGACATTTCTCCGTTTTTCTTGAAATCCTGCCAGCCAACAGACTGAATATGAGTTTGATAATGTACACTCGGAGCTTTTGCTACATAAGGAGTATCATCTGTAACCTTGGTTGATGATGTGATCTTCCCCTGTTTATTTAGAGCTACTCTGTCGATAGATTTTCCCTTCTCAACCAAAACTATCTGGATTGCCTCAAGGCGCTTGGCATATCCTGCCGATCCCGAATACTCACCATTCTTAGCCCAACCGAGCCAACCAAAGGACTGTACCTGAATTCTATAATAAACATCATAATGTTTTGCTATTTCGCCTGTGAGTCTGATCTGAATTGCCTCAAGTCTCTTAGCTTGTCCGCTTGTACCCGAAAGTGCCCCGTTCTTAACCCAACCTTGCCAACCGTATGTCTGGACATGTGTTCTGTATTCAATATTTCCACTATATGGGGCATCTTCAAGATTTATCTTAATTGCCTCAAGTCTCTTCGAATCCCCTACAGTACCAGCGAGATCGCCATTTCTGACCAACGGCTGCCATCCGATTGATTGAATATGTGTTGTATATGAAACTCCAGCCTTCTTTTCCTGTTTCAACTTAGGTATTGTTTCTGTTTTAGTTGTTTTACAATTTGTACATGTATATGTCTTAACTCCTGTTGATGTTGTTGTAGGCTGTGTTGTAATCTTTCCCGAATCCCAACTATGGCCTGTTGCCTTCACCGTCTGCTGCGCTGTTATGACTGTTCCGCAGACTGAGCAATGGCTTCCGGCTGTCTTTCCTGCCTTTGTGCACGTTGCCGCCACTGCAGCATCTGTTACTGCTTTATGGCCTTTTGCCGGTATATCTTCGGT
>DEFA01000025.1:216901-217136 GCA_002350525.1 Lachnospiraceae bacterium UBA2864
TTACCTTACACTTTGTACATGTATAAGTCTTTACGCCCTTCGCCGTACAAGTTGCCGCCTTCGTAACCTTTCCCGAATCCCAACTATGGCCTGTTGCTTTCACTGTCTGCTGTGCTGTTATGACTGTTCCGCAGACTGAGCAATGACTTCCGGCTGTCTTCCCTGCCTTGGTACACGTTGCCGCCACTGCAGAATCCGTTACTGCTTTATGACCTTTTGCCGGTATATCTTCGGT
>DEFA01000025.1:217152-224083 GCA_002350525.1 Lachnospiraceae bacterium UBA2864
GTTACCTTACACTTTGTACATGTGTATGTCTTTATTCCCTTCGCCGTACAAGTTGCCGCCTTCGTAACCTTTCCTGAATCCCAGCTATGACCCTTTGCCGGAATTGTTTCCTGCTTCTTAATAACCGTACCGCAAAATGCACATCTCGTTCCGTCCGTAAGTCCTGACGCTGTACACGTAGCAGCTTTCCCTTTTATGGTTTCCGGTGTGTGATCATTAGTTTTTATCGTAACTACCTTTTCCGCTCCGGAATCAAGATATTCGGATGAATTCTTTCGTAATCTTACTCCGATATCATATGAAGTATTTGTGCTGAGCCCTGTCCAATAAGTATAGCTGCTCCATGAACTCCATGTACCGTTTTTCTTAATCCTATATTCATAATTTCCCGAAAGATTTGATGTGATTTTTTGTTCGCTTACTGTGAAATCTTTCGCCGTAACCTTTGGTGCTTCCTGCTTTCCCCAAACATATATTCTACATGAATTTGAACTCTTCCCTGATCCATCAGTCGCCTTAGCATAAATGTAGGTATAACCTTTTTCAAGACCGGTCACATTTCCATTCGTATCAACTTTTGCAATACTCGGATTACTTGATGTCCATTCCACTTGCTTTATAAATGCATCTGAAGGAACAACTGTGGCATTTATCTTTGCCGTTTTTGTTCCCGAAAGATACAGATCGACAGAAGTTTTATCCAATGTAATTCCTGTTACATCTTTATCTCCTCTTCCCTTTACAATAACCCTACATACCTTTTTAGAACCGGGATTATACTTCGGGTATATCGTAAGTGTGGTAACGCCATGTCTTCCGGTATCAAAAGTTCCTGTAAAACAACTATATCCGGTTCCTGATTTATACTTAATTATCGATTCATCTGCACTTTGAAATACCAATTCATTATTATTCAAACCACTATATGAAGTATATCCGGATAAGTAAATCCTTACATACCCTAAAGAATCTGCAGAAAATATACATGTTTCGCCATATCCAAAAGATATATTATCATTTGAATATGCAACCTGCGATATTGTCGGTACTTTTACATCTATCACTCTTCCACATCCCGAGCATTTTGCTGTAGTATCCGTCGCGCCATTCTTTGACGGAGTGATAACATATTTATGTCCTCCAACATCAGTAACATCAACATTTATGGTTATTAAAGTCGCCGGATTATCTTTTGCATATACTTTAACCGTACATACTCCCGGTTTTAACATTTCCATTGTTCCCGAATGATTGTTTTCAGGTGTATACTTCAATACACTAGTATCTGAAACATCTACAACAAACTCATCCCCCCACTTATAATCACTCGCCGTTGTATAAGAAATGCTGAAATCTATCGAGCTTCCTTCTTCCCATTTTTGATTATATGTTGCATTAGTGTAATTATTCAGTCTCCAGTTTATGCCTGTTATCTTTATTACTGTCTTCTTCCCACATCTGGAACATACACCGTCTACGTAATCATGTCCGAGTGCTGCTGTTATATTGGATTTCTGAACGTAGCCGCATTTTGTACAAGTGTTAGCTGTATATCCTTCTGAATTACAGGTAGCTTTAACGGTAGATTTCTTATATGTATGTCCCGGACAGATTGCATAGTATTGCTCATAAAGATCATTCAGAGCCTTTTGCTTTTTATCAACCTGCTGTTGAAACTTAACAGGATTCACCGTTGAATAGTATTCCCTATATAATTTTTCCATATAGGTTATGGTATACAATGCATACTTTCCGCTGTAATTCGACATTTCACTTGCGTTATAACAATTTGTACCGCTATAGTTCGTAAATCCGATTCCCATAACCTGGTCAACAGCCCAAAACAGATTTGTATAATGTCCTACTTCCCAGTTGTTATTTTCAGCTTCTTTTATAACTTTTCTAATATCTTCTTCACTGGTCAACTTGGTCATTCCAAGTTTCTGCATAGCTTTCTTAAAATCACTCTTTTCACTTGTCCAAATATACGGGTTCTGTCCAAATGCGAGATTTTCGCATGACACTTGAAGACTGCTATGTCTTCTTAACCCTGCTGCTCTGTCCGCTCCGGTCTGCGCTACTGCCATAAAATAAAAATTTGTCTTTGCCGGATTTCTTTTTACGCTTCCGACAAATATATCATCCGATTCTCTTATCTCATTTACCATCGTAAGATAAGAGAACATTGTATCCATGTTATCAAGTGAAATGGCATCATTCCTGTCACCAATAGCAGTTACTTTTCCATTTCTATATGCCGGGAGGCTGACAGAATCACCACCATACCAATGGGAAAAATCCTCGTCCATTGCTGCTTCCATCACTTCCTTAGCCCGTTCAAGATCATACTTCTGCTTGGCACTTATATCCGGTTTAGCAAGCATGTACTCCATAAAGCCCAATGATCCCTTTTTTATCTTTTCATCATTAGCCTTTTGGTCCGCTTGAGCTTTTTCAAGTTCAGCTTTCGCTGTTTTTATCTGTGCTTCAAGAGTTGCTTTATCCGTTGCCGCATAAACTGTTCCTTGTGGTGGTATCATTGAAACAATTAATACTGCAACGATAATAACCGCAACTGTTTTTCTTAGTTTTTCGCTTATTTTTCTCCCCATCACAGCTTCTCCCGTTTTAAAATTTTATATATCAATTGTAGCATTTTTTAGATTGTAATCAATAATCAAAGTAGCCGTTTTTATACAAAATAGGGATAATGGTATTTCTCCATTATCCCTATAAAAACTACAATTTAGTTATTTGGAAATGTATGACTCATTTCTGTTGGCTGTAATACCGTTATATATTTTTCCCGGTGCCGGTTTACCTTTCTCTACAAGAACTATCTGAATTCCCTCAAGACGTTTTGCATAGCCTGCGGTTCCTGCCGGAGCTCCGTTCTTTGCCCAGCTGAGCCAGCCATAGCTCTGTGCGTGAACTCTGTAATAGATGTCATACTTTTCAGCCATTTCTCCGTATAGACCTATTCGAATAGCTTCCAGACGCTTGGCCTCACCGCTGGTTCCTGCCATAGCTCCATCTTTCTTCCATGTTGTCGGATCATTTTCTTTTCCCTGCCATCCATAAGTCTGTACATGGGTTGTATATCTTACACCACCTGCATATGGAAGACTTCCAAGTTTAATCTCTATGCCCTCAAGACGCTTAGCTTTTCCGCTGGTTCCGGACATTGCACCATTTGATACAAAACTCTGCCAGCCAAAACTCTGAACGTGGGTTCTATATGAAATGTTAGGTTGTTTTGCTACATATGCTGTTCCCGACGTTTGTTTCGTGGAAGCTATTATCTCTCCCAATGAATCAAGTGTCACACCATTTATCTTTGTGTTTCCGCTTACAGCTGAACCCTTTTCAACAAGAACTATCTGAATAGCTTCAAGTCGTTTTGCAAATCCAGCCGTACCGGAGTATTCACCGTTTTTAGCCCATCCAAGCCATCCATAAGTCTGAGCTTGAACTCTGTAATAAACATCATAGTGCTTAGCTAATTCTCCGGTGAGTCTGATTTGAATTGCCTCAAGCCTCTTTGCCTCTCCACTTGTTCCCGAAAGAACTCCATTCTTTACCCATGGTTTCCATCCGTACGATTGAACATGCGTCCTATACTCTATATTTCCGCTATATGGTGCATTTTCTAAAGAAATCTTTATTGCTTCAAGTCTTTTACTCTTTCCCACAGTTCCGGCTAATTGTCCATCCTTAACTGAATCTTGCCAACCTATTGACTGAACATGGGTCGAATAACATACATTCAGTTTTTTATTTTCAACAAGTTTACTGATATCCTCTGTCCTAGTTTGTCCACACTTCTTACATGTATATGTCTTTATTCCGGTTTCTAATACAGTAGGTTCTTTTGTTATAATCCCATTATCCCACTCATGACCTGTAGCTTTCACAACTTGTTGTGCTTTTATCACTTTGCCACAAACAGAACAATGACTTCCTTCTGTTTTTCCATCTTTTGTACACGTCGCTACTACTGATGAATCCTTTACCGATTTATGTTCGGTTATAGCTATATCTTCTGTCTTTGTTGCATTACACTTTGTACACGTGTATGTCTTTACTCCTTTTGATGTGCATGTTGCATTTTTTGTTATGACTCCTCCATTCCAACTATGACCAGTAGCCTTGATAATTTGCTGATGTCTTATCACCTCACCACAAACCGAACAGTGACTTCCCTCTGTTTTTCCATCTGCTATACATGTTGGAGGGGCCTCTGGATCTATTTGTTCACTATGATTAACCACTATACAAATCTCACAGTATCCGCCAATTGATTTCCATATTGCCGTTATATTAATAATTGTATTTCCATAGTTTCTTGCATATATTTTATTCTCATTTATTTCTATATTACTATTACTAACGTAATATTCCAAAGGTACCTCATTTAAAGCAAACACTTGGGTTCTTCCACACAGATCCTTGGTTTCAAGCATTACACTTATATTGGGTATTTGTTTACTTTCTCCCTCCTGTAAAACAACCTTATCTTGATCAACAATTACATTTATATGTTGAAAATACATTTTATTAATATCTATATTCACCCATGCTTTTTTATCTAATGGCTCTTTATACTCAGATTCAATACTATTATAAGCAAATTCCTGCACCCAGTATTTAATACCATTATATTCAGCACATGCTATTCCTATTTTATTATAATTTTTTTCAAGCATATTTCTTCTATGCCCTTGCCCATTATAATTCTCATTATCCTCCCTCCAGGCAAGAAAAACATCTTCTACAGAATCATACCCATAGGCAATATTCTCTCCCACTGTCAAATATTTATATCCTTGATATGCACTATAAAACTTTTGCCCATTTGGCCTTTCATGCTCATAAACCGCTACTATTTCAGCTGCTCGCTTCATTGCTATTTTTTCTAATTCATAATCATATGTTAATTCTGTCAAATCTTCTCTTACACATTTTGAATATACCGGATTTGAATCTTCATCAAAACCTATAATTGAATTTTGCCAAAACCATGCTTCGTTTCCTAATCTAAAATCATTAACCATTTGACTCATGGACCTAGCTTCGCTTTGATGATAAATAACTTCATATTCTAATTTTTCAATATCATTATTCTCCGTATTTTGCTTATTCTTAAATACATACCATCTGTCTTCAGAATAAACTCCCCTTTGAAGTTCAGGTGCATATTCATATTCTGCTAAACTCGCAGCAACCTCATATTTTGATAAATCAAACTTTCCCTCTGGATAACTATCTACTACCCCTCTAAATGCAACCCAATGATTATCTACATATGCAAATACCAACCCTTCAGTGATTTTACCATCACACTCTGTCTTTTTATATATTATCGATGGAATTGATATATATGCTAACATCATTTGCATAGTCTCATATTCATTTAAAGTATCATCTGCATAACTCCATTCTGATACTTTTCCATTTCCTATTTTTTTTAAAACTATCCAACTTTTTATCATTTGAATTGTTTTATAATCTGAAACAAATTCACTCTTAATCTCTTTCGCTTTTTCTTTTAATCCGCTTGAAAAAATACTATATTCCTCTGAATTTGTAATATCTGATAAAATATTTGAAGGGCTTTGACTTATAAGATAACTATATAAACTATTGTACTGTTTTATCATACTATTATCTAAGCTATTAAATGGTTTATTAAAATATATATTATTATTCAATACTTTAAATCTTATGTCTCCTGCCTCACTAACGCAACGGTAGCAACCATCCTTACCTATTATTCGAACACATAGTCTATATTCCCCATTATCATACGTAGAAAAATCTAAAGTATGTAAAAACGAATAACCATCAATTTTTCCATAAAATGTATTCTCATATTTATCACCTTTATAAAAATCTATCAAATAACTATCTCCGATTATGTCTTTATATCCTGGAGTATCCTTTAAATTTGCACATAAATGAATAGTCTTTCCTGTTGCATAATACTTAAAACAATCTGTACAGCAATAACTCACCGAATAATCACTAAACCATGCCGTACCTCCATCATCATAAATATATTCAGACTCGTCAATCAATCCTAATGATTGATCTATCGCTATAGCAAAATCTTCTTCAACTACATCATCTATTACATCCATTTGTTCATCTTCTTCTATAAATTCAATAGATACTTCTTCAACAACCTCTTCTTCTCTTTCTATTTCATCAACATAGTCTTCCCCACTTGTTGCTTCTTCGGTCTCTTCATTTGTAGTTGTTGTAATTTCATCTACTTCATCCGCATTAGCTGTTAGATTTATTGATCCAATCATCATTATCACAGCTAATGCTGATGCGACAATTCTTTTCGCTACCAGTCTTCTCCTCAAATCCGTCCCCTCCTTAGTACATTATCCCTCTTATAACTATTACAAACCTTTCAGCACAACCATATGCCACACAACGCCACAGTATAGAACTGTGGCGTTAAATCCCAACATTTATACGACATTTACTTAGAAATATATGCCTCGTTTCTATTTGCAGTTATTCCATTATATGTCTTTCCCGGTGCCGGTTTACCTTTTTCTACAAGGACAATCTGAATTCCTTCAAGACGTTTTGCATACCCTGCTGTTCCTGCTGCCTCACCATTCTTTGCCCAGCCAAGCCAGCCGTAACTTTGTGCATGTACTCTGTAGTAAATATCATATTTTTCTGCCATCTCACCGTACAAACCAATTCTTATAGCCTCAAGACGTTTTGCTTCGCCGCTTGTTCCGGCCATCGCTCCGTCCTTCTTCCAGGTTGTAGGATCATTTTCCTTACCCTGCCAGCCGTAAGTCTGAACATGAGTTGTATATCGTACACCACCTGCATAAGGCAGACTACCGAGTTTTATCTCTATTCCCTCAAGTCTCTTTGTCTTTCCGCTGGTTCCGGACATTGC
>DEFA01000025.1:224266-227481 GCA_002350525.1 Lachnospiraceae bacterium UBA2864
TTCACCATTTTTAGCCCATCCCAACCATCCATAGGTCTGTGCCTGAACACGGTAATATACATCATAGTATTTAGCCATTTCTCCTGTAAGTCGGATCTGTATAGCTTCAAGTCGCTTTGCTTCGCCACTGGTACCGGAAAGATTGCCATTCTTTGCCCAATTCATCCAACCGTAGCTCTGAACATGAGTTCTATACTCAATATTCCCGCTATATGGTGCATTTTCAAGATTAATCTTTATTGCTTCAAGACGTTTACTCTTTCCAACAGTTCCTGCTAACTTTCCATTTTTAACATTATCTTGCCAACCTATAGATTGAACATGGGTTGAATATGACACACCCAACTTTTGTTCTTCGATTATTTGAACGGTGGTTGAATCAATAGTTCTATATTCAATTGGTGAATGATTATTCTCTCCTAAGAGATAAACGTATACATATCCTTCATTTTTTGCTTTTAGTCTACCATTTACATCTGTATACACCAATTCATTATCATAGACCTCATATTTTAAGCCTTTACTTTTTGATAGATTTATTGATGTATTTTGCATACTAATTTCAATATCCAAATAATTACCAATTTCTACAGGGCTATTCGCTGTTATTTCCATTTCAGACAACAAAGTATAATAACTAACACCTATTGTCGGGGATGTTTTAATATTCTTCTTCATTTCATGCTTAAAGTTATTAATATCATAATATTTTCCTTCATAATACATACCTCTACTAAATAATTGAACATAATATTTTGTTTCACCAACTTCATAACACCCTACTCCCATTGATGTATATGAATCATTCAGAATATTCTCTTTATGTCCTTCTGAATTCATCCATGCCTTCATAACACTGTATGAATTCTGTGAGCCTGAAGCTATATTCTCCCCATCAACTAAAATATTTATTGTTTTACAATCTCTTCCATCTGGTCTGGTATGCGAATAGTAAAGTGCAATTTCTTCTGCTCTTACCATAGCTGCTTCCATAAGTACATCATCAATTCTAAGTTCCTTAACCTTACCTTTTCTTTCTTTATTTACTTCATTAAATATTTCATATGCCTCATCATACTTTCTTTCTCCTTCAATGTTTAATTGAATTAAACTGTCTTTGCTACAATCAATTATTCTTAATTTCTCAGTTTTTTGATTTTCTCTCTTTACAAAACCATCTATTGAATAATCTGTATATAAATCTATATACTTAGCAATTTCGAATCTTGATATGTCAAATCCATATCCACTTCCTATCATTGCTACCCAATAACCATTTACATATGCAAACCCATATACATGTGCATCCACATCACTGCTATTATCCGCATATATCAAAAAAGGAACTTCCATATTTGCACATATATATTCAATTTTTTTCATAGCCTCTACAGCATCATCATGATAGTGACATTTATAGTTTAAATATATGTAATTATATATTTGCTCAAGCCTATCATATTCTGATATATTTGTTTTTTTCGATATCTGAATCGCATATTCTTTCAAAGCTACATCCTGATTCATCATCTCATATATATATGATCCCTTATAATTTTTTAATATTTCGTCTGGAGAAAATTCATCTAAATCTTGATATAGATCATCACATTGATTTATTTCTTCTATATCGATACCGTACGTACCGCTAATATAAATTTCCCCTTCCTCTATTAGCATTCCAATGCATTCACTTGCACAATTTCCATCTAAATGTACTCCAATAAAGTATTGACTATCTTTATATGTTGATAAATCTATCCTCTTTTCAAATTGAAGATTTTCATATTCTCCAAAATACCAATCTGATTTTTCAAACTCTGACTTTACGCCATCCCAAGACAACTCATCAATAATGTTTACTGTATAATTTCCACTTTGAGCATAATTCTGTTTATAATATTCTGAACCCGACTTATTAAATCTAATAAGTAAACTTTTATCTTGTACAATATAAGATATCTTGAAATCTTCACAGTATCCATCTACGTACTCTATGTTTTTATACCATACCTTACCTTTTTTCGTAACAATATATGAATTACCATTTTCATCAAAGTATTCTTGACTTGCTAAATCTTCTTCTTTGATTTCCTCATTTTTTTCATCTAATCCTTCCTCATTTTCATATTCAACAATATAATTCTCTTTTATATCATCTGTTTCCATTGGATCAGAATCATCTATACTTTCTTCTGTATTCTCTTCTTCTACAGCATTTCTCTTTTCCTCTTCACTCGATAATATTTCAACCTCCTCATCCTGTCCATCATCAGCATATACATATTGATTTTTTATAAGTGAAATACTAACCACTAAAATCATAACTACTAGCGTGAATAATCGTTTCTTTAATAATCTCTTCATTTCATATCCTCCCAAAAACATCATCACAATCATCAGATTGTGATGATGTTGAAATATAGACCTAATGATCGGATTGTAATACAACTACTTCTTATTAAAGGTATAACCATCACATTTTTTCTCTATCTAAAAGTAACGAAATTATTAATTGGTTATATATGTTTCCTTACTATTTGCAGTAATTCCATTATAAGTTTTTCCCGGTGCCGGCTGTCCTTTTTCTACAAGAATTATCTGTATTCCCTCGAGACGCTTAGCCTTTCCTGCCGTTCCAGAATTCTGACCGTTTTTAGCCCATCCAAGCCAACCATAGGTCTGTGCATGTACTCTATAATAAACATCATAGTGTTTTGCCAATTCACCGGTTAGTTCAATCGATATAGCTTCAAGACGCTTGGACTCTCCACTGGTTCCGGACATCGCTCCATTCTGTTTCCAACCCTGCCAGCCATAAGTCTGGACGTGTGTTTTATATCTGACGCCTCCTTCATATGGTAGATTTCCAAGTTTTATCTCTATTCCTTCAAGTCTTTTGGATTGTCCGGTTGTTCCTGACACTAATCCATTTGATACAAATCCTTGCCACCCAAACGTCTGAACATGGGTTCTGTACATAATATCAGGTGTTTTTGTAATATATGCTTTTTCCGGTGTAACTTTTGTTGATGCAGTTATACCTGCCAACTTATCATATCCTGCTTTATCTATCGCCTTTCCTTTATCTACCAATACCACCTGAATCGCTTCAAGTCGTTTTGCAAGCCCTGCAGTTCCTGAATACTCTCCATTTTTAGCCCATCCAAGCCAGCCATAAGTCTGTGCTTGTACTCTATAATAAACATCATAAT
>DEFA01000025.1:227551-229070 GCA_002350525.1 Lachnospiraceae bacterium UBA2864
TGGTTCCGGACATTGCACCATTTTGTTTCCAATCCTGCCAGCCATACGATTGAACGTGCGTACGATATTCAAGTTCTCCATCGTACGGATGATTTGTCAACATTAAATCGATTCCTTCAAGTCTCTTTCCTTCTCCAACTGTTCCAGAAACCTCTCCATCAATAGAGTAATTCGACCAACCATAGCTTTGAATATGTGTACGATAAACAATTGTGTCTTTTTCATCAGAAATCCTTGTGGATACATACGACGCAACAAACGTAACATCTTTTTGCGCTTGATAAACAGTTATTAAATGATCGTCATAATATATATCGTCATAACATGATTCTTCACTATGTTTAATTTCCCAATTGTAAAGAAGTTTATCCTCTCCTACTCTCCATCCACAATACTTTTGCCCATCCTCCGGAACTGGGGATAAATTACATCTATAATAATCCGTAGCATCAACTATATTATCGAAAAAAATATCCCATAACGAAAAACCTTTTTTTACTTTGTATTTTCTTTGTTTCTCATATGATACAATCCCTTTATAGAAATTCGAATCCAAATATGGATCTTCTGTAACACAAAGAGGGTTGTATTTTTGACCATCAGCATAAACCGGAAAACCTTTAGAGTCCTTTCCTGCATCAAACGTAATTATACATGCTTGAGAATAAACAGGAGTAAATACCAAGTCTTTTGTAGGAATTATATCGGATATATTATCAATATCTGTTCCCCATAAATCTTCATAAAAAGTCGTTCCATCACTCCATCCATCAAACCATTTATGTTCATCTTGTGATATACATCTAAAGAGTGTCCAATAATCTGAAAGATTTTTTGAAATTAAGTAATTTTGCATAACTGTCCCTATTCTTTCCCCCTTAGGAACATTTAATGTAAGAGAATCTAAATATTTATAATCGTTTACACTAATAAGTTCAATTTCATTACCTGACCCGCAGTTAAACTTCACCGTATAATATCCCGTATTGGCAAGATCTTCTTCTACATCAACAACATCATCTATAATATAATTAGGTTCTATGTTATCTACCTCATCATCTTTTTCTGAAACTTCTTGACAATCTTCCTTTATTTCCTCTGCCTCCACCTCTGTTATTTCTTCTGTACTTTCTGCCTCGATGCTGACTTCTTCAGTTCCATCTGCTTTAACCTCTTGGACTTTAAAAAGATTCAATAACAGTATCACAAACAACACAGTAGTAAATACCCATTTACCAATATTTTTCATCTTTCTATACACCCCTTTCTTATACACAAATGTTTGTTTAATCAATATCATTCCAGATATAACCGAGCAGGCGTCGGTGACTAACCGCCGTCCTCTCATAACACCGTACGTACCGTTCGGATATTTCCTTCCCGTTACCGTGCGGATTTGGGACTTCCCCATTAGAAAGTGTGCGCCGCTAAGTGTACGGACAATCATGACCACCGGCTCAGCCGGTGGTCATGATTCCTATAAAATTCTTTACTTTGAAATGTATGACTCATTTCTGTT
>DEFA01000005.1 GCA_002350525.1 Lachnospiraceae bacterium UBA2864
CTTATGATTGTTCCGAATCTTCGCGCGTCGAGCGGCGTGGCAAGCTTTGTAATGAATTACTACAGGAGCATTGATCATGACAGATTTGCTGTCGATTTTGCAGCTTTATCATACAGGGAATCGCCTTATTATGAGGAGATCGAAAAGAACGGTTCTAAAGTATTCGTTTTGGGTTCACTGTTAAGGCATCCTTTCAAACATTTCAAAAATGCGAAAAGGATAATCAAAGAAGGCAATTACGATATCGTCCATGACAATACACTTCATAAATCCATTCCGATAATGGGATATGCTAAGCGAAAGGTGCCTGTAAGGATCCTTCATTCCCACAGTATAAAGATAGGAGAAACGGGATTAAAAGTTAAGATCAATAAGATGCTTATGCCATTGCTCTTAAGTAAGGCAAACTATTATACCGCCTGTTCCTCGAATGCCGGTGTTGCTATGTTTGGAAGCAGGGATTTTACTGTTATTCCTAACATAATTGATACAGATAATTACAGATTCGACAGTAAGATCCGGGATGAAGTGCGTTTAAGAGAAAACGTTACACATAACTATGTTGTCGGCTCTGTCGGAAGAGTTGCAGAAGCTAAGAATCCTGTATTTGCAGTAGAAGTTATGGAAGAAGTTCTGAAGAGAAGAGATGATATCGAATACTGGTGGATAGGAAGCGGTCCTCTTGACGGTCAGATGAAGCAGATCGTTGAAGAAAAGAATATATCTGACAGGATACGTCTTCTTGGAAGCAGGAGCGACTTAAATGAGCTCTATCAGGCTATGGACCTGTTCTTTCTTCCGAGCCAGGGTGAAGGATTCGGGCTTGCATGTATAGAGGCAGAATCATCAGGACTTCCTTGTGTTATCTCGACCAATTTCCCGGGGGAAGTCAACGTGACTGGAAGCGTTAAGTTTGTTCCTCTTGAGAATGAGATAAGCAAGTGGGCTGATGCGGTAATTGAATCACTTGATAAGAATGCAGACCGTCTTGAAGCAAACAGAATATGCAGAGAAAGTGCTTATTCAAAAGCGGGCTCAGGCGATGCGCTTTCAAAATACTATGAACAGTTAGTTGTATCGGAGAAGTAAGGAATCATGGCATTGAACATTATCTTGATCGCAGGCGGATATTATCCCAACTTCTCGGCTACAGGTAACTGTATCCGCCAGATTGCAAACTGTTATGTGGAAAGAGGACATAACGTTTACATGATCAGCAGAAGTCCTGATGGTCTGGAAACAAATGAGGACTTCGAAGGACAGCATATTTACAGAGTGGCAAGTGACAGAACCAAAGCCGTTGTCAGGAACCGCACTGTAAAAAGAAACATTGCAGGCAAGATCAAAGTTGTTGCGTCAAAGTCATACTGGGCTGTCCGTAAGCTTATGGCAAAAAGCGGTATGGAGGAAGGTCTTGTAAAAGCATACGAGAATAAACTTGAAGAACTCCGTTCCAAAGGCATAAAGATAGACTGCGTGGTTCCTTGCTGCCTGCCGGTCGAAGGCCTTAAGGCAGGTTACATATTCTGCAGCAGATATAATATTCCGCTGTTCCCGCTTCTTTACGACAGGTATAGCGGCAACAGGGATTTTTTCCGTTTTACATGGGCATGGAAACTTAAAAGAAAAGGTGCGGAAAAACTCGAGAAAGCGATATTTGATTATTCCAAGAAAGTCTTCTATATCGATAACTGGGGTCCGTACTTTGAAGAACATAAGAGGGACAATGCGGTCAGGGTCGAGCATCCGCTCGTTGTTAAGCATCCTTCTGTAACGCCTCTGCCGTTAAATGGTTCTGCAAAGATCAATGCCATCTATCAGGGCGAGATCAATCATACGATGAGACCTCCGCAGGCAATGATCACTGCATTCGAGAAGATCGCTGAGACAGATCCTGATGTGAATCTCCATGTTTTCGCTTCGGGAAATGCTGTCGAAGATGTTAAGAAAGCAGCAGCCGCACATCCTGAATCTATCAGGTTCTATGGTAAAGTCAGCAAGGAGATGGCTGACCAGTATTATGCTTCTGCAAATGTGCAGATAATACTTGCAAATACAGATAAGGAGATCGTCTCCAGCAAGATCTTCGAGAGTGTCGCATCCGGTTATCCTATCGTCTATTTCTACTTCTCGGAGGAGGAATTGTCCTATAATCTTCTGAAGAAGTATCCTATGGTACTTTTCGTGCGTCAGGATAGGGTGCAGGATGAATGTGATAAGATCCGTGACTGGATGTACAGTAACTGCGGAAAACGTGTCGATTTTGCTCTTGTGGCAAAAGCCTACGACGATGCGACACCCGATCTTGTGGTTGATACATCGGTCGGTATTCTTGATAAGGGTGAGAGTGTAATACAGTAATGAAAGAGATAGCTATAGAGGAAGCAAAAAAACTTCAGCTTGAGATACTGAAGAAAGTAGCAAAGTTCTGCGATGATAACGGTCTTCGTTATTTCATCTACTATGGAACATATCTTGGTGCCATAAGGCATAAGGGATTTATTCCGTGGGATGATGATATCGATATCTGTATGCCCAGACCTGACTATGAAAGGTTCATGGATATATTTAAAGACGAGGATTGCGCAGTATTTGTCTGGCGTAAAAACAACAAGATCATAGTGCCTTTTGCCAAAGTCTACGACACGAGGACCGAGCTTATAGAGAACGGTAATTTCGGTGAGACTTACGGCGTTAACATAGATATTTTCCCTATGGACGGACTTCCGTCAAAGGCCGGAAGCGTAAAGCGCAGAGTGAATTACATGCGCTTTTGTTACGGTATGCAGATAGGTGCGACAATAGGTGATTATTCGAAAAGATCCAAGAGCAAGAAGATCCAGATCGCTCTTATGAAAGCTTTCTACAAAGTCTTTCACTGCCAGCATTATCTTTGCGGCCGTACGATAAAACATGCTCAGAAGTATGACTTCGATACATCAGAGAATGTTGCAGTTCTTGTCTGGGGTTATGGCCAGAGGGAAGTCAACAGGAGAGATTCCATTATGCCTCTCCGTAAGATTCAGTTCGAAGATGGTGAATTTTGGGCGCCCGGTACAGACGAGAGCCTGAAGCACGCATTCGGTGATTATATGCAGCTTCCTCCTGAGGACAAACGTCATTATAAGCATCTGCCTAAGATGAATTGGAAAGAATGAGTATGAAGATACTTGAGATAAATGAAGTTAATTTCGGCAGTACCGGAAAGATCATGCTTCAGATCGCAGATCTCGCAAGATCTGATGGTCATGAGGTGATCTGTGCTTATTATGCGAGACGCAGTAAGGAAAAGCCTCCTTACAGCATCTACATCGGCAATAAGGTCTCATGCAACATTCATAAGAGACTTCATAAGTATACCGGTTACAATGGATGCTTCTCTCATATCTCCACATGGAATTTCTTAAGGAAAGTAAAGAAGTTCGATCCGGATATCATTCATATCCATAACCTTCATAACTGCTATATCAATCTCCCGATGCTCTTCAAATACATAAAGAAGAACAATAAAAGAGTGATATGGACACTGCACGACTGCTGGTCTTTTACCGGCCAGTGCCCGTACTTCTCGCTCATAGGCTGTGAGAAGTGGAAGACAGGCTGTCACGACTGCGAACAGATAAACAGATACCCTTCTTCTAAGGTGGACCGCACAAGTAAGATGTGGTCATTAAAAAGAGAATGGTTTACTGGCGTAAAGGATCTTACGATAGTTACACCTTCCGAGTGGCTTGCGGGTCTTGTGAGATTGTCGTATCTTAAAGACTATCCTGTCAAGGTAATTAATAACGGGATCGATCTTGAAGTTTTCCGGCCATGCGAAAGTGATTTTCGAGTCAGGCATCATCTGGAGGATAAATTCATTATTCTCGGTGTAGCTTCAGTCTGGGAGAAAAGAAAAGGACTGGATGTTTTTATTGGTCTCTCACAGGTTTTGGATGAGCGTTTTAAGATAGTTCTCGTCGGAACAAACGATGCAATTGACGATAAGCTGCCGGAAAACATTATTTCTATACACCGCACGTCAGATCAAAAGGAACTTGCAAAACTCTATACTACATCTGATCTGTATGTTAATCCGACCAGGGAAGAGAATTTTCCGACTGTAAATATGGAAGCAATGGCATGCGGTACACCGGTTCTTACATTCAGGACGGGAGGGAGTCCTGAAATGCTTAATGAGAAAACCGGCCTTGTTGTTGAAGACGATATTGAAGCTATCGCCCATAGCATTACTTCTGTTTGTGAGAACAAAATATTTGACACAAAAGCCTGTATAAACAAAGCTCAAGAATACAATAGCACTAGCAAATTCATGGAATATTTGCGTTTATTTAGCCTCAAATATGAATGATATATATGATACAATCAACGAGTTTTAATATAGGTGATTAGAGGCAAATATATATATGACTAATAAAGTTGCTAAAAATGCGACATGGATTATTTCTTGCAAGATAGTTCAGTCTCTTCTTGGATTTATAATTAATATGTTTACGGCTCGCTTCCTGGGACCGTCAAACTTCGGACTGATTACATATGCCTCGTCATTGGCGTCGTTCGTCATGCCTATCATGAAGCTTGGACTTAATAACATTATTGTCCAAGAAGTTGTCCATCACCCTGAACGTGAAGGAAAAGCCATGGGTACGATGGTTTTTATGAATTTCTGTTCCTCGCTTGTATGTATTATTGGTGTTGTGTCATTTGCATACGTGGCAAACCCCGGTGAGACCGATACAGTGATCGTTTGTGCGCTTTACTGCATTACTCTGGTATTCCAGGCTTTAGAGATGCTTCATTTCTGGTTTCAGGCGAAGTTGATGTCCAGGTATTCGTCCACTCTGGGACTTGTAGCTTATACATTAGTTTCTGCTTATAGGATATATCTTCTTGCTACTTCAAAGAGTGTACATTGGTTTGCCCTTTCCAGTGCGCTCGATTATCTGATCATATCTGTGGGAATGTATATAATCTACAATTTGAAGAAAACGCAGAAACTGTCCATCGATCTTAAACTCGCGAAAGAGATGATCAATAAGAGTAAGCCCTACATCTTATCAGCTATGATGGTAACTATATTCACCCAGACAGACAAGATAATGCTGAAGAGCTTGATCGACAGTGAGTCAACTGCATTTTACGGAGCCGCTGCAGCATGTGCGGTTATGGCTCAGTTCGTTTTTCAGGCTATCATAGACTCGTTTAGACCTTGGATCTTTGAGGCACAGAAAAAGAACAATGATCAGTTTGAATACCGTCTGAAAATGTTGTATTCATTCATTATCTATCTGTCATTATTACAGAGCGTCGGGATGACTGTATTTGCAAAGCTGATAATAATGATCGTCTATGGAGAGAAATATCTTCCGGCTGTGGGTGCGCTGAGAATTGTTGTATGGTATACAACATTTGCGTATCTTGGTTCAGTCCGTAACATATGGATCCTTGCACATGATAAACAGAAATATTTATGGGTCATAAACCTCACGGGCGCTGCAGCAAATGTAGTTTTTAATTTTATTCTTATACCTTATATCGGAATCTATGGCGCTGCCATCGCATCACTCGTAACACAATTCTTTACGAATGTTATAGTCGGCTACATCATCAAGCCGATCCGTCCCAACAACGCCATTATGGTCAGCAGTTTGAATCCGAAATACTGTCTCGACGCGTTTAAGAAACTTCTGAAGAAGAGCCCGAAAAAGGCAGCGGTTACAGCTGCTTCTAATGGCTCTGAAAAGACAGAAGATAAAGAAGACGAGGAGTAATACCAAATGAAAAAGATAATATCATGTATCCTTTGCGGAATATTGACCGTGGGCCTTATGGGCTGTTCTCTTTTCGATAACGGCAAGCCTACAGTTCAGACAAAGATCTATGAGGCATCAGATTCTGCCGACAGATATGAGGGTTATATCTTTGTCGGTGATTCAAGATTTGTTGGAATGAAAGAGGCATTGGGCGGCAATGTCGATTCTGATGTTGAGATCATTGCAAAGAGCGGTGCAGGCCTTGCATGGTTTAAGAAGACAGCACCAAGTATTTACGACAAGACAGGCAAGACCATAATCTTCAATCTCGGTGTAAATGATCTGTATAACGCTTCGAATTATGTCGAGTACTATAACAACATGCCGAAAAGTTTCCTTGAGAACAACAGGGTCATCTTCATGACGGTCAATCCTGTCAATGAGAAAAAGGGAGCTGAAATCGGCTGTAAGGTCACGAATAAAGAGATCGAGAAGTTCAACAATACTTTGAAGGAAAACCTTGATAAGAATTTCCTCATGATCGATACAAATACATATTTTCAGTTAAATGACTTTGCGACGACAGACGGTGTTCACTATACCAACAAGACATACATAGGGATCTTCGATCATGCCATTGAGTGCTGCGAGAAGAATGATTTCGTAAAAAGATAAGACAAGACTTAATCCTGTCTTTTCCATTTGTTGAGGAAACTGTCTTTGTCACCTCTGTAAACATTCATGTCTATATATCTTTCGGTACCGGAATAGCCTTTAAGAACATGACGGTTCGAATACTGCCAGAACGTCCAGTTAATGCCGCCGGGAATGCTCTCATAGACACTTCTGTACCATATCTCACAATCGGAGAAATCATCTTTTACAATGTCATTATAAGTGCTGCTGCTTACATAGATGACAGGCAATAATCCATAATGGTTTTCGAGTGCTGTGATCATGGAACGGAGTTCTTTCTTTACACTGTCAACATCGATATCATTTTTACTGCGAAAACTTCCATAGTATTCGACATCGATAACAGGCGGAAGCATGTCAGGAACGGCTTCTACCGTGTTGCAGAAATTCTTCGCCTGATTCTCTCCGGATGTCTCAAAGCTGAAGAAGTGATAAGCTCCGATACGGATCGAAGTCTTAGAAGCGCATTCCCAGTTTGAAGCAAAGCATCTGTCAACTGTGGATGACCCTTCGGTCGCTTTTATATATGCAAAATCGATATCCTGTGAAGTCAGGACATTCCAGTCGATATCACCTTGATATGAGGATACGTCGACACCTTTGACATTGTAGCCGTTAAGCCACGGATTATTCAGATGGATTATTCCGTAATACAAAAGACCTGATACAGCTGCCGCGGCGATCAACAGAGCGCAAACTGTAATGACTGTTATCTTTATGCCTGTTTTTGTCCTTGCTTTCATAGGATAAAGTATCGCATATTCTGAACAGAATGTGTGAGAACTATGTAAGGAATTGTCGGAAGGGTCTGAAAGTGTTAATCTCAATACACTAAGGATACTTGAAAGGACAGAAATGGAATCTCTGATACCTGACGCGGACATTAGCCTTAAAGCTATTCAGAAGCGGTCTGACATCGCTCTTATAAGCGATGATGTATCAACGCGCGAAGAACTGATCGAAGCGTTTATGAAATACCTGAAGCTTAACCGCAAGCAGAGGAGGTTTTCAGATTACTATTCCGAAAAGATCTTCGGATGCAATGTCACGGACATGTTCCTTAACCTGAGTTACCGTTACAGGCTCGAATCCCCGATTCCTGTTAATGAGACTCTTTTCGTATCTGAACCGGACCTCTATNNTATTACAATAAAAAGGCCTTTGATTCCGGCGAAGTAAACCTCTGCTTTGTTATCGGTTATTCAGGTTCGGGCAAGTCTGTTCTTACCAAAGAATATGAGGGCAGCAATATTGAGAAAGTATCTTTAGATGATCTTGTCAGTCCCAAAGACCATTACACTTTGGAAGAACTGAAGAAGCAGGGTGATCTTCTGTATTCATTCTTCACAAGGAGCGGTGCGAAGTATTACATCTCAAGAGATGAGCGTGATCTTTTCGCTGATCATAGTGAAGTATTTGTAAAGTTCATAAGATTTGCATGCAAATATGCTGCATACCATAAAGATAAGAAGTATATCCTGGAAGGCATCTGGACTTATCTCTTCTTTGATGATCCATCCAGGTTCAGCAGGTATGCTGTCTATATGAAGGGAACATCTCTTATTAAGTCCAAGTTCCGCAGAATGATAAGAGAATCATCAAATACTCCGCTCGAATCTTGGTACAGGCTTGTGGACTTCGGAGTATATGCTGCTGATACGACCTTTTACGATATCAACCTGGATAAATGGAGACGCTATTACGAGAAGAAACCGGAGACGGTTCTTAAGGAAGAAGAGAATTATTTCACGCTCCTGCGTGCCGGCATAATGGCAAAGATCAACAGCATCAATGAGTGTTTTGTCCATGGTGATGAGAAGGGCATCCGAAACATAATGAAGAATGCCCAGGCCTCCAAAGGCATGGATATAACTGAGAAGACGATAGTCATTGAAGAGTGCAAGAGAGCAATCTCCGATTTGAAATAATTGTCACAGGAATTAGCTATTCTTTATTTTCACGGGATAACAGATAGAATTTGTCCCTTATTTTCGCACCCGGTAACATGCTAATCTGTTAAAGGTAATAGGAATGATGCGGCAATTAAGGGGGCAGATCTTCTGCTTTCGGGTCTGCCTCCTGCCGACATCATGCAAGCCTTATTCTTATTTATTTAACATATCGTTCACCCCTGAAATGACAAAAGAATCTGACAAAGTGGTAGAATGTTCGTATGTTGAAGAGACGCGACATCACGGGCAGACTTACCAAAGCCGTCCTGACGACGGTGTTGTCTCTTTGCGTCATTTTTTCAGCCGCTCCCGT
>DEFA01000009.1:0-1907 GCA_002350525.1 Lachnospiraceae bacterium UBA2864
TTCTCGCCAAGGATTAGATAAAATGATTTGATATCGTGTATTATAACAGTATTAGCGTCTTCTATAAATATCGCCTCATCATATTGGTTTTCTCTTGCGTATTTAACATCATCCTGCTCTTCTTCAGAAATAATATCCGTATCTTTTTGATGTGCTATATAGTTTTCCTGCAATTTCTTTGCAAGATCAATATACTCAAGTTTGTAATAAATCAGAGTTCTCCACATATTTCCTCTCTTATATCATAGATAAACAACAAAACATCTTTAACGACAATTCCCCTGCAGGCATGCCTACAGACATCCTCGTGACATTAATAGTCATCATTAATAAGCTAAAAAATGATCCCTCATATTGCAAACCTGCTTTTTCAAGAAAGCGACAGCAACCTGTATTATAAACAAACGGCTCTGCATAAATTCGAAGAACTGTAGTTATCACTCATTTTCGTCACAAGAGTATCCCGGTTCTTTGAATAAGAACTCTTTATCAGTAATAATACTCTTATTCCATACTTCCGTTTTCCAATTCTCCTCATCGACATCTTTAATCACAACAGATACACTAGATATCTTGCATCCAAGTGTTTCTGAAATCACTTCTGCTATCTTCTCTGCACAGTTTTTCTTCTGTTCATTCGTCCTACCTGTAAAACACTTTATCTCAACGTGTGGCATACTATATCCTTACTACTGAATTTTCAATTCATGTACAACTATATATGTTATAATTCTTCCATAATGAATGGAAGCATATATATCGGCTTTAGATTCAGATTATTGTCCTTTCCGACATCCTTTTGAGATAGAAGTATTGCCCGCGAAACATATTGTGAATATTTCTTACAGAATACATCTATAGACTCATGTTTTTTTGTAGCCGATGATTTCACATCCAAAGGAAGGAGCTTAGCCTTGTCCTGAAGCAGGAAATCAACTTCATAATAATGTGTGCTGTTTTCTTTTTCCCATGTATGATAATATGCAGACCTGCCTGTAGCGGTAATCATTTGTGCTACAGCATTTTCATAAAGATACCCCAGATCAGCTGACAGCTTATCCCCCAGTAGCTTACTATATATGCTTTCATCAGTCTTCGGCGATGCTTTAAAGATCATTGTTGTGAATAACCCAATATCTGACAGATATAGCTTAAAAGTATCATCATCCTTCGTCTGAGCCAATGTTATGCTGGGATTATTAGTGTTGTAGCATGCAATAACCGTTTTTGAATCAAGCAGATCAGCCATTCTTTCTACATCCTTTTTTGTCTTCCGCTTTCCAGTCGCTCTTGAAATCATGTATCTCTTATTGTTTGTGGCCAGCTGACTAGGAATTGACTCATACATCTTGCCAATAAGTCCAGAGCTGTCTATCTTTTTAAAATCATCAATATATAGATTTATTATCTCTCTCTTTACTCTATCTATTTCAGAAAAGTTCTTTCCCTCTACAAAAGCTTCTACAGCCTGAGGCATTCCACCCACAGCCATGACCTCTTTATATCTATTATAGAATTTCTCATCTGTTCACCATAATTCTATTATAAAAAACGTCATTCATTCAACATAATTTTGGGCAGAAAATGTCATTTATTCCCTATGTTTTCTGCAAAAAAATGTCATTTATTCATCATTACCTTCACCACAATGTACCAGTCAAGAAAAGTATGGCAAGCTAGAATATGAAATAATGGATGAATATTTTTAAACAAAAAACGGGATACCGCGGCCGTACCAATCAGGTACAACCACGATATCCCATTAATTACATATTATCCTTCAATGGCTATATACTCTTTTTCTGGAAGTTTTTCTGTTTCATTCTTTGGAATTGAAAGCTTTAGCACTCCATCCTCGAACTTAGCCTTTACATCTTCCTGTTTAACTGCATCTCCTACATAGAAGC
>DEFA01000009.1:1992-16322 GCA_002350525.1 Lachnospiraceae bacterium UBA2864
ATCCTTATCAAGTCCCTTTGCAGCACTTACTGACAGATAACCATTTTCAAGCGAGAGCTTAATCTCATCTTTCTTAAATCCTGGCAAATCAATGTCCAGTTCGTACTTGTCATCTTGCTCATGCACATCCGTCTTCATGACCTGTGCAGCTCGTTTTCCATAAAGCTTGCGGTCAATATCACCGAAATCAAACCTTGGAAAATCCATCCAATCATCCAATAAGTTTTCTCCAAAAATACTAGGTAGTAACATAAGTCATTCCTCCTTCTCAAGAAAAATATTTAATAATATGTTTCATGAGCAAGGGAAGGAGTGTTTGGATTCTTTATCGGAATCTTCTCTATTCCTTTGTTCTGACTATGTTATAGCACTAATTGTTAGCACTGTCAATAGGTGAGTGCTAATTTTTTTATCACATCATCAGCAGCATTCCCATAACGGTTATGCATACTGCCATAGTTATATAACCTTCCTTAGTGATGAGCTTCCAGACCTTATAGCTGCCCTCTTCTCCACTATGCAAGCCAAACTCAACCCCATCATAATATGGAGTTATTTCTCTATCATAATCATCTAAATCCTCCCAGGATAAACACGCCCCATATTCATCAAAGAATCCTTTATTTTTACTTAATCTTTCGATTACCTGCTTAAACATCAAATCATTCACTAAGTTGAATATAACTTTAATTGCTCCATCTGATTACAGGCTGATTGTATTCCATATTTTCATCAAGTCCCGAACCCTCACGTTTTTTCCAAAAACGAAGTGTAAAAGACATATTTCTTTCGCATTCTTCGACCACGGCATTGCCATCATCGAAAGAAGCAAATACTACAAAGCTGTCATCCGGATAACTCTCAACTAATTGATCTATCCAGCCTTTCATAATCCCAATTGTTTTTTCGAAAAGAAGCATCTTGTCATTATTCGAAATGTTTACTTCATTTCCATCCCATTCCAACCAAGAAAGATCCGTATCTTCATTGATACTTCTGTCCATACCACAAAAGTTTCCTACTCCAAAATAAGCTCTTCCAAACGGATCTTTCTTCGTCCAAATCGAGTAGCCGGTATCAGGCGTAATCTCATTAATCAGAGCCGGATCAAATTCTTTCTTTGAAAGTTCATTTAATTGTATATCCATCATTTTCCCTATCTTCCGATATAATATTCTACAGGTTATTCCAGTATCGATTAATATCTTCCGGCAAATTTTCAATACTATTTCCAATAACGGTAAGATATTCCTCTTCAATGATATCTGGAACAATAAAGTACCTTCCGTCTCCGTTTATTCCGAATAGTTCTCCCCCGCCATTGGAGCCGATGATAAAACCGTCCTTAAGGTATTCCTGATATTCTTCGTTTATTTCAACCAATTCCTCAAAAGGATAAAGCATCAGCCAAGATTCGCCTGTGTCACCTTCGCCGCCGTTATGCTTTTTCATAAAGTCAATATACTCAGTAGGAATCGGTGTATTGTTTATACTTTCAAAAATTTCTCCTTCATACGGATCATTAAAATCAAATTTTGACCACATTTTTCTTCCTCCCTACCAAGACATTATCCAATATAATGGGCTAGTTTTCTTTGTAGTTGATAATAAAGTTACTGACATCTCTCTCTTCAAATGCCTTTCGGATTGAGCTGTCAAACGCTTTTGGATTGAGCTTGAACTCTCTGCTCGGCAGCGTTATATTTTTTAGGTTATCACATCCACTAAATGCATAGTCTCCGAACACCTTCAAGCCCTTACCGATGGTCAGATTAAAATACGCCCTCCGTTATATCCTGTGGTACGTTTTAGTGTAATTGAATTTCCCAACAAATTTGAATTTAGCGATTCAGCCATTCTTTTAGTCGGATAAATACTTCTTCCTTATCTTCAGAAGATATATCCCCACTCTTATTCAACGCATAGTGATGACCAAACTCGTTGTCAGTATATATGTTCCCGTTAAGTATTACGGGTTTATCATATCTTGGCCTTACGTGAATATGCAGATGAGGATCAGGAGCTGAGTCCTTATAGAAATCATTCATCAGGCAACTCCAATTACATAGAGTTGCTCCTAAAACAGTCTTTAAACATTCCTCAACTTTACAAACTAGATTGCGAAGCTCTTCCCACTCATCGTCTATCAGCTCTGACATTGAACCACAGTGACGCTTCAACACCAAAATACATCGTCCAATATAATCCTGTTCATCTGAAAGGAAAACAGACCACGATTTACTTTCATATACCTGAAAATGCTTTTCTTCTCCAGACAGGTTGCACCAATCACAATTCTCCATTCTTTTCACCTACAAATCCCGATATGTATTAGTAAGTTGTCCTAAAAGTTATTCCATACTCTACGAATCAAATTTCATCAATCCCATAGATATATCTAAACTCAAGAATCGATGAAGAATCCTTCTCCTGTCCTTCGAGCTCTTCCTTCAAAGAATTACCTTCATCTATTATGAAATATATAGTTGAACAGCCATACTCCTTCGCTTTGGGCATGAAGTATTCTGCGACCCATTTTGTATCAAGCGGATTATCTTCAAAACCATCTCTCGTGTCAGCTACATACTCACACCCTCTATGTTCCCTGATTACTTCCAGAGCTTTCATAAGAGGTTCTCTGTATCTTTCAAGTTCACAATATTTCTTCCAATGAACCAGAACTACATTCTTGGAGTCAATGTAATAGACATCTGCTTGTTCAGATAGATATATGCTCTTATATTTCGTATTCATATGTTCCCCTATCGTCAGTAATGCTGGAAGATAAAATTTGCAACAAATTTGCGTAACATTGGGATTGTTGCGCATTTCTTCTAAAATACGGGTTCGTGTAGGATTCAGTTTCTTTTCTTTATCCCCCACTTTATTATATCAAATGTGGGGGATAAATCGACAAAAATGTGGGGGATAAATTCTACTTGCGGTTGTGATTAATCTCCATCATATTAATCCTTGCCTACTCTCTCTTAGCTTCAGATATTTTTCTAGGCTTACGGTAACTAATGCGTGACTTAGGCATTGAATATGTCTTATCGATATCGGTTTCGCCTATGCACTTAAAGATATCGGGATACTCAGTAACTAACGCATAAACTTTTCTCATAACGGAAGGATCACGGGTATAAAGTGTTGCCATCTGATCCTGGGCATTGAATTGATTATACAGTCCCTCTCTTTCAGGAAATGAATGATCTCCGGCAGCTACTTGACAAAGCAAAGTAGTTATGGTAAAAACTATATCAGACTACTAAGTAATGCAAAGTAGGAAATTCGAGCGAAGGAATACCACAATGGACAACTCACAACTGTTAAAGGGCATACTTGAGGGCTGCATTCTTGCGATAATCGCGGATGGTGAGACCTATGGCTACGAGATAATCGGCAAGCTTGAAAAGGCAGGCTTTGAGGACATCGGAGAAGGGACTCTTTATCCTGTTCTCACGCGCCTTGACAAAAACCGGCTGATACGATGCCGCAGAGCCAAATCCCCCCTCGGGCCGGTCAGGAAGTACTACAGCATAACCGCCGAGGGAACGAAGGCACTTGACGATTTCAAGGAACGCTACACCAGGATATCCGCAAGTGCAATGTCTGTATTGTTCGATACGAAAAAGAGCTTACCTGTAAAAAAGGGGAAGGGAGAATGACCATGGAGTTTGAGCTTATGAAGGAGCAGCTGAAGGGAGAATACAGAAAAATATTTGAGGCTGCATGGATATACGGAGTAATGAAGAACGTGTCAAATGAGATGCTGATCGACAGGCTGACAGAAATTTACGACATACTGCTGACGGCACAGACCGAGGGCAGGGATGTCAGGCGCATTGCCGGCACCAACACCGAACGTTTCTGTAAGGATCTTTACGGAGATTATACTCTCACTGACAGAATTAAGTTCATTCCCCGCATTATGTACACCTATGCCTGGTGCATCTTCGTTATTGAGCTGATGACATTCACTGCAGATAACAGCGGCAGGAGCAACATTCTTCCCTGCCTTTTCGGTATAGGGATCGGAGTGATCTTTGAACTGATCTGCCGCCTTGTCATAGCAAAGGTGATGTTCAAAAGCAGGAAGATAAGCCCGGCTGCCTGGAACAACATGGCACTGCTCATTTTTGTGGCTATCTTCATCGGTATGCTTTTTTCACAGCATTATATAAGCGTTCAACTGAACGTTCCTGCTCTGCCGCTGATCATCGGAAGCGGTGTGTATATAGCGGTATTCTTTACTGCAAGAAGCATCTACAGATACAAAAACTTCGGGACCATACGGAATGTGCATAAGCAGATGCTGAAGGACAACTACTACAAGGAGCTTAGTAGCACACAGCTTGAAGAAGCGGTTCTCAAAGGCTGGGGAAAGCGCTATGAAAGAGAATCTTCCAAAGGAAAAATAACTGCTGAGGGATTTGTAGAAATACTAAAGAAGGACGAACGTATAAACGATATTGTCGACAGGGGCCTTGATATTTTCTATGCAGTGGTTTATATCTTCATGATCATAGAGAGAATGACCGACCCCGAACAGGGAACTTTCGACCTACTCTTCTATGCACTGATCATGGGAGTCTTCCTCTTCCTGATATGGCGTTTCTTCTCGGGTGCCTTCAGGAAAGATTCCGGCGTCAGAAAAAAGCTGATACAGGAATGCCTGCAGGCCGGCGTGACCATGCCTGAGTATATTAACAGCCGCTTACAATAAAGCATTACAGGTATTTACCCATTCGATCGGTTATGGTCCTACCACCACCGGTCGATGAACATTCTTTCAATAATCTTCATATAGGTCTCACTTTCAAAACTTACAATATTTTTCTTTTTTGAAAATAAATAATATAATGGCAGATACCCCGTATACGATGGTATCCGCCATACAAAAAGCAATTACATGTTCTCAGTAAAGAACTTCTCTAATTTATCAAACGGAATATAATCCTTGTCTCCGCCGTCATACAGATCTGTGTGTACAGCATCAGGAATGATCATTAGTTCCTTGTTATCCGAATACTTGCTGTCCTTTGTCATATCAGCATAAGCATCCTTTGAGAAATAGCACGAATGAGCCTTTTCTCCGTGGATAAGAAGCACTGCACTTCTGATCTCATTTGAATATTTCAGAATAGGCTGGTTAATGAAAGACTCACATCCGGTCACATTCCAACCTCCGTTAGAGTTAAGGCTTCTTGCATGATATCCACGATCGGTCTTGTAATAGCTATGGTAATCCTTAACAAAGAAAGGTGCATCCGAAGGCAACGGATCGATAACTCCACCGCCAAGCTTATAATCACCCGATTTCAGATCCTCCAGTCTCTGAGCACACATAGCTTTCTTCTTCTCATAACGTGCCTCTTCACTGTCCTCACTGTCAAAGTAACCTTTTGCGTTCACCCTGGTCATATCATACATGGTGGATGCCACGGTTGCCTTTATTCTCGTATCAAGTGCCGCCGTATTGATTGCCATTCCGCCCCAGCCGCAGATACCTATGATCCCTATCCTGTCAGGATCAACTCTGTCATTCAGGGAAAGAAAGTCAACCGCTGCCATGAAATCCTCAGTATTGATATCCGGGGAAGCCATATATCTAACGTTCCCGCCACTTTCTCCGGTAAAAGAAGGATCAAATGCTATTGTCAAAAAGCCTCTCTCTGCCATGGTCTGTGCATAGAGTCCTGAGCACTGCTCCTTAACTGCACCAAAGGGACCGCATACTGCGATTGCGGGAAGTCTGCCCTCTTTATCCTTGGGTACATACATATCTGCTGCAAGTGTTATCCCATATCGGTTCACAAAGGTCACCTTGCTGTGGTCTACCTTATCGCTCTTAGGGAATGTTTTGTCCCATTCAGTTACCAGTTTCAGTTCTTCCTTTTTGATCATGATTTCATCCTCCGTTCTCTTATCACTGTTTATCCGCTTCTTTTTGTGTCTGCCTGATCAGATAGTCCATCCTATCAACCTTCCTCTGACTGTTGTGCATTTCCTCCACCAGATCACATCGACATTTTCGAAGATACTTTACGAGCCCATCCATATCCCCTGCTTCGTAAAGTGCTTTTGCTCTTCTTGTTCCTTCCGCAGAGAATCCACTGTCTGTAAGATTTTCTATCAGGGTTTTTACTTCCATCTGTCCTACCTCGTATCCTCATTATATTTACTTGACGAATTCTTCGCTAATGAATAAAATGAATATCGTGATATTCCAAAATGGAATGTCATGTAGCAATGAGCAGTGCATATGGATTTATAATTAGTGCGTTGGGAGTTTGCTCGCATAAGCACTAAATTATAAATCCATATATTCGGCGAATGCCGAAGAACGAAAAAATGCGAAGCATTTTTGAGTGCACTGCGAACTGGAGGATTCTATGGAGATCAAAAGCCTGCGATACTTCCTTGCCGTCGCAAGGGAAGAGAATATGACAAAAGCTGCGGACATGCTTCATGTCACACAGCCTACGCTTTCAAAAACGCTAAAATCACTCGAAGATGAACTGGGAAAAAAGTTATTTACACGTCACAGCTTTAGCATATCCCTGACTGATGAGGGGATGCTTCTTCGCGACCGTGCGGAAGATCTCATCACCATGGCCGACCGTATAGAACAGGAATTCATCACCCTTGACGATATCACCGGCGGGGATATCTACTTCGGACTAGCCGAAAGCTATCAGATAAAATACCTTGCACGGGAAATCCGCATATTAAAAAGCAGATATCCCGGATTTACCTATCACATCACCAGCGGCGATACAGAACAGGTTACGGAAAAACTGGATAAAGGGCTTCTTGATTTTGCAGTTTTATGCGAAAAGCCCAATACGGCAAAATACGATTATGTCAAATTTCCGGAATCTGATATATGGGGTGCCGTCATGCCAACAGACCATCCTCTTGCCATGAAGAAATCCATTAATGTAAAAGATCTCATCGGGCAGCCTCTCTTCTGTTCCGAGCAGAGCTGGAACAATGAAATACCTGCCTGGGCCGGTGATGATTTTGAAAGACTGCATCTTGAAGGTTCATTCCGCCTGTCTTATAACGGATCTCTTTTTGCACAGGAAGGTCTCGGAATCCTCCTGACTTTTAAGCATTTGGTCGAATGCTCAGAGGAGAATGGTCTGGTATTTCTTCCATTATCTCCGAAGCAGACATCTGAGCTATACTTGATCTGGCACAAATTTCCATCCTTTACACCTATAGCTGAAAAATTCCTTGCTCAGATCAAAACATCGTTCCACTAACCCCATAGCCAGATTATCTTCCGGTATAAATTCCGAAGCAGAATTATCTTCTGACTTATCATTTTTCATCTCTGTAAGTTCTATATGATTTCCAGAAGGCCAAGCACATCAACGCATGCCCCCAGGATTCTCCGCAGCCTGCCAAAAAGGCATACTGTTCCAGGCCAATGGCTATAAGGACCGCATAGATGATTTTTGTCAGAAAACTGAATCCTAAGGGACTCATGAAAACTGCCACCTTCGGAAGCTTCATTGTTCCCTTCCAAACAAAATACATAAAAGCTATCGTAATGGGGATATCGACGATAAAGCACCATATAAGGAAAGGAACGAGCACAGCAGTCCCCGGTATGAGGAATGCCCTGTCCACTGATTCAGCGTCTATTCCCGCTTTTATCGCGGTTTGCATAAACAGCGCAGCCAGACAGCAAGCCGTATGAAACGATACAAACATCATCGGTGCGGAGACGCATCCAAAACGAAACACTTTGTACATTTTAGGGTGACGATTTGCTCCAATGTCGCCAAGTATATTGACCATAACCGGGGCATAAGCCATGCAGCCAAAGCCGGAGAGAATTCCCAAAGCCATAGAGGTCAAATAGAACCATGACGGAACTTTCACGATATTGGAATTAAGAAACCCAAACACAATTGGCTCTCCGCCAAGTGGAACATATCCCAACAGCCAGTCGCCGACTCCACACAAGAGCAACGCAACTGTGCCAAAATACAAACACTTTTTTACATTTCCACGATTCATATCTTAAGTTCTCCTTACCATTCAGCACTAAGCTTTTATATCAGAAAATTGTACATATCCATGCTATAACTGCACCGACCGGAATATATACAATAAAATGCATTAAATGAATCTTCCAGTTAAATCCAAAAAGATGCGGTCCCACTATGTCTGTTACTTCCGGATAATATCGAGGGAAAAAGTTTGAATGACATAGCAGTTTCCAGTCGAAAAATCCAATGTCAAAAATCTCCAAACCATATAGCATAATAATAAATCTGATAAAGAAACCGAGGAAACTAAAATCGTTCTTTATACCATCCCATCCGCCGAGAACAAAGGCTCCGGCAAATGTGAGAAAAGCAACTGCTATAAGCACCCATCCGATTGTATGCGCACCTTTAAACCGTTCTTTTCTATCCGGGATAGCATCTACAATCTCTTTGGGTGCTGACGAGAAAAACTTCTTATCCTGAATATATGCAACTCCTGCATACAATAAAAGAAAATACGCTGCCATCATCATTAGTGTTGTAACTATTGTAATTATCATGCTGATTTAACTTCTTTCGTTTTTTTATATGTTCATTTGTTCATATAATAATATCACTGCTGTCTTTTGTCAAGCTGAAACTGCCAATTGGTATCTACTGCTGAAACTGCCAATTGGTGGCTACTGCTGAAAACGACCAATTGAGGGGCTACTCTCAATCGGTCGTTCAAGCTTTGGGATAGTTATTATTCTTTTAGGTGCTGTACTTAGTTAAATGTTAAGTTACTTCGCTCATACTTTTTCTTCATTTTTCCGGTCTGCGCCTTATCTTGAATGGTGCGGTTTTCAAGATATCCTTCCAATGCTCAAGCTTACGGTTGACCTTGATCCTCTCCATATATTCACGAAAATCAAAGTCCGCCTTAACAGCATCATCAGGATAACGGTATCTTTCCATAGCAATAGATGTATGATCTTCATTCGTAAGGCTCTCAAGCGCGTCTTTGATTGAAGAGGGATGAGTCAAGACTCGCAGATAATGCACACTCGGCATCCCGAACCAGTCCGAAATATCTTCATCGTAAACACTTTTATCTGCGATTATGAAGATGTGCCAATATGCTTCCTTCTTATCACCTATAAAGGGTGGTTCTTTCATCTGCTCATCAAGATACTCCTGTTGGGATGAATATTTTTCCATCCCCGGAAATCCGTCTGCCCAGCAGTACTGAGCACCATAGTAACGGCAATTCATGTCATGCTGGTTGTAAGTCTCTTTGTCGTGGAGGACATACGCCCATTTTATGATCTGTTCGTGATCTAAGGCAGATTTGATGAAGGCTTCGGTATCGTTACCTCGATCTCCTTCTTTAATATTAAAAATGTAAAATCTTTCCTTTGTTCTTTTCATATTCTTTTATCCGGAATCTATACATTCAAAAATCCACGGACGCTTCTTCATATACCTGATTTTTATGGACGTTCCCTTGATTTCCTCAGGATCCGGTTCCGGTCCGGGATAGAACAGATACCAGCCGATCCTCTCCTTATCTTCAGCGAAATATTTTATAGCATATTCGTTTATTTCGGACGATGGCGGTACATTTGTCAGCTTGGGATAATGTGCCCTCGAGCTGATTCTGCTGTTATATACATGATTCGTTTTGCCTGTAAAATATGCGGTTGTCTCAACCCATCCACGCCTCGTTGAGGGATGTGTTATCTTTCCAAATAATTCAAACAGATTCATATCTATCTCCTAAATATCACCGTTTAAAGCACTCAGGTATTTTCTTAACACCTCTTGCTCGACAGATTGTTTCTGATGGTCCTCTGTATGAAAGCGGATTACCCTCGAAATCAGACACTGTACATCCTGCCTCCTCAGCGATGAGTGCACCTGCGGCATAATCCCACAGCTGAATCTTTGCCTCGAAGAAGAGATTTACGCGGCCCATAGCAACACAGCAATAATCCCACGCTGCTGTGCCCGAACGTCTGAGATCCACACACTGAGGGAGCAGTTCTCTTGCTATATCAAATGTTTTCTGATGAAGCTCCGTATAGTAAGGAGCCGTTCCAAAAACCGCCAGGGACTCAGCCAGCGGAGCTTCCGAAGACATTATCCTCTCACCATTCATAAATGCACCCTCGCACTTAACAGCTGAGAAAAGCATATCATCATAAGGATTATAGATGACTCCTATATATGCCTTGCCCTCCTTCAGAAGTGCAATGGACACAACCGACGGACGATATCCGTAAATGAAGTTCGATGTTCCGTCTATTGGATCAAGCACAAAACAAAGCCCGTGGCTCATCTTCTCATCAAATACATCCTGCCCGTCCTCTTCACCGAGAAACATCGCCTCCGGCACAACCTCACTCAACTTCTCGATCAGGAATGCCTGAATCTTCTCGTCATACTCCGTACAGAAATTCGCATGCCCCGACTTCTCCATAATTGTAGGCCTCTTGGCATTCACCATAATATCGCCTGCCTGCTTCGCAATCGATATAATTTCCTCTATCATCTTTTTCTCCAAATCACTTTATGTAAACTATATTTAGTGTATCGATGCCAGATCTGACTTAACTATCGCTGCGAATTCCTTCGGGGCATCGTTATGTACATAATGGCCGCAGCCTTCTATTACATCATATCATCATATCCATATCACAGAATTACAGCGGACACTCAATTGTGATCATAGCATCCTCAAATCCGTTTCTATAGTAGAACCTTAATCCATCCTTATTCAGTGGAAATACCTGCGTTCTGAAGAAATCCGCATTATTATCTCTTCCGTACTGCTTCACAACATCCATCAACTGAGTGCCGATTCCCTTGCTTCTGTAAGATGCGGTAACCACGAGATCCTGCAGATAGACTGCAAGCTCCGGCTTCAGACAAGGAACCTCCTTGGATTTAATAAGCACCGCATGAGCAAATCCGATAACCTCTCCATCATCCTCAGCAACAAACATTCTTTGGCGATCACTGTCCCAGAATTCTTCCATTTGCGATATTCTTGTTCCCTTCGGACTCATCACGAAATGCTGTGGCTGATACACAACTGCATCCTCTTCAAGCTCAGTGTAAAGCTCCTCCAAACGTGCTGCATCCTCAGGTCTTCCGATTCGAATACTGATCATAAGTAACTACCTCCAATTCCAAGTAAAATCAAAGCGCCCCCCATCCCCAAGAACACAAATGTCATTATACCATATTCCGACCGGCTCTTGTACAGTTACCCATAGTATAAAGCACCACAAAAATCCACAAAAAAGCCGGCCCCGAAGGGCCGGCCGACTATCATAAGTATCTCAAACCATATAACACGTCTTGTTCAGATACATGATATCTCCATCATTTACTATTTCAATCCATTCTGAAGTCATTATTTTTCTTTCTCTTCCTTCAGCCATTTCATAAAAACCTGAAACGGTGTTACTTTATCCTTGACACTATAATCTTCATAAGAGACCAATGCATCATACTTTCTTGTCTTCGCATCATAATGTATCTTTAACTCATTCGGAGTGGCGGTATCGTATTCCCTACATATTTCTTCAAGCTTAGAAATATCATCTCTGCCCACCTCCATGAACTCATCTTCACTACATGATGTATCTACTTGGCTAGCGGCAAGAATTCTTCCATCCACTCTGAAAAATGCGTTAAACATCCTCATAGTTTCTGTCCTATATAAATAAGCAAACACCTCTTCTGCTTTATTTTCTGCATATTCTAAGCAAAGTGATATATAATCCGACTGTAGTTCAGAAAAAACATCTTCATATCCCTGTTTCATGGTCATTATTATCCTTTCAGTGAATTTTATAAAATTGGTTTTTATGAAAACTTGAAAATATCATTTTCTATATAAACTCCACAAAAAAATACTATCGTAAAGTTTATTCCGATATTATGTTCTAACGCTCATCTCGACAAACGAGAAGTTAACCAATTAAGAATTTTATAATAGACGTTTACCCATTCTGATAATTCATTCTCCGTGAATAGACGGATTATATTTTCAATTTGCTCCGTTAGTTCTTTTTTCGTTAAGCGCTTAAAATAGCTTTCATCCTTAAAAAACTCATCCTCGCACCATTTATATTCCTCATACGGTAAGCCATTGTTATCTATGCCCCATTCATACACTTCACAAGGTCCGAATGATAGCTTCTTAATCAGAACAATACGCCCATTTGAGTTTGCTTTCGTATCAGGCATTATATAAGACCATTTTCCAACAAAAACATTTTTTGAGGTCATTATGCTTCCTCCATAAATACCGATTTGTCATGGACAATAAAACTGAAATATATACGATCACTTTCCTGCAAGTTTTAAGAATTTCTTTTCGTTCATCTGCTCGTTTGTAACATACTTCCCATCATGGAATAACGCATAATTAGTGATCGGTGTCGGCGCATTCTGTGCTTCTACTTTGTTTTCAATATGTATTGCCTTGAATGCAATACCATTTTCTTTTGCTGTCTGCTCCAAAACCGGAACATATTTTGCATTGAACGGGCACTGATTCGTGTAGTACAGAACATATCCCTTCTCGCCTATATAGGGATGCTTTGCACATTCCTTAAACTTTGGAATCATCACCTCTTCATCAAATGGCAGATACCAAAGCTGGATGCCGTTATCTGCCACATCACCTACAATAAATCCTTTGTATTTCAGGAACTTCGGATCGGCCAGGAAAGGCATTTTCTTTGCAGCGCACAAAATGCACAGCCCCTTCCTGCCCTTTTCTTTGCTGTCCTCAATACAGGATGCCAGCAAATCCGTGGAATATCCATGCCCTTTGAAAGAACCCGACACCCACAGACAGTCAATATACATATATCCATCTGCCTCAATCGGAATCCACGCATTTTCGGCCGGAATATATTCAATAAAACATTTGCCGCGTTCCACGCTTTTTAAAAAAATCAGCCCTTCATCAAATCTGTCCAAAAGCCATGCCTTTTTGGAAGAAACCTGAACATCCTTATTATTTGATATTGCACAGCAAATATGCTCTTTTTCGATATTATCTTTTGTTACCCGGATATATTCCATGATCGCTCCTCGTATAATATGCCAAGGAGCACTTAAGCCCCTTGGCACAAATCGTATTTACTCAAAAGGAAAGCAGGCTTCCGTCACATACTCATCAGGATTCTGTGTCTGTGCCGGACTCACATGATAAATGTTGAACATTGGTCCGTTCATTTTGTAACCGTTTTCCTTGATCCATGACGCCACAGTCGCATATGCCTCACCCATCTGGTCGTAGCTGCCTTTAATGATACAACTTGCAACCTTTACTGCAGGAAGATTTTTAAACTTTACATGTTCCGTATCGTTATAAGAACCATTCACAGTCATCCACGCAATGATCTCGACATTTTCTTCCTTGTACTCGGGATCGATGAACTCTGCCGCCGCAAGGCACGGGTCAGCCGGCACAAGATTCTTGCACTCGCTCATCATCGTATTCCAAAGCATTCCTTCATCCTCATAGTGAGGAACCACCATCTGAACCGTAGCCGCATATCTCTCCGGTATTGTTTTTACTGTTACATCAAAACTCATATTTTGCTCCTTCCTCAGCCTCTTTCTGGCTGTTTCCAGAAGCATCAGTTTGTACTCAGTTTCTTGGGAAAGCTTTGATAGTTCCTTCTGCCTCTCTGACAGAAATGCATCCATCTTTTCTTTATCATCGTAGTTCTCAAGGATTTTGATGATATCTGCAAGGGCAAAGCCCATATCCTTGAGTGACGTTATCCTCCCGATGGTAAAAAGCTGTTCCTCACGATAATAACGGTACCCGGTGAAATCATCTATTTCTGCCGGTTTCAAAAGTCCGATATCATCATAGTGGCGTAACATCCTGATGCTTACTCTGGATAGTTTTGAAAATTCGCCTATTTTAAGCATTTGTTTCTACCTCCATGGATGTATTTTCTTGAGCTCACTACAACGATAATCCCTCACATAATGTGAGAGTCAATATACATTTTTTAAGTTTTCATAAAACGTAAAACTGGAATAATCCTATCTAAGCTTCTTTCACTTTTTTCCCGGTCATATATTCAGGCACAAGTGCAAACATAAATGTTCTTGGACCTGCATTGACAATTTCATGTTCTATATATTTTTCATCCTTAGTAAACTTATAACTTACTGTAACTTTATTAATAAACATCGTAAATCATCTCCTGATGTGCATTATTCATTTATCAATCTGCTGCTTTTTTTCGTAATAAGAAAGATCACCCACTGTCACCTGATTAGTTTCAGAGTGTTTATCTCCAA
>DEFA01000011.1:0-11130 GCA_002350525.1 Lachnospiraceae bacterium UBA2864
TCTACCCAAAAGGGAGCATATCAACATCGGAATATTCCGGATGCCGGCAGGCCTTTTTAGTATTCTTTGGTTTATGCTGTTTCACGTAATATTTCGAGCAGTCTCTTGATATCTTCCTCAAACTTTTCATTCGGTATAGGGAATTTACCCGGTTCTCTGTAAACAATATCAAATGAAAGTTTATAGAAGTATTTCCATGCGATCACAGACTTCTTCTTAGGAAACTCTTCAATAAACGCTTCTCTGTCTTCATCCATTCTGTCAAAAGAATCAGCGATATTACAGTAGAGTTCCGGAGCTCTGTGCTCATTTATCTTTTCAACAAGCTCCTGCGCTTTTTCAAGCTCGCCTCTTTCACGGTATACTCTTGCCTTAAGACACATACAAGTATCAGGGCCGTTCCAGAGAGCATAGTTAACAAACTCCAGATTTTTAACAAGATCGCACACAGCGAACATCTCATCATAACTCTCGTAGATATACAGCCACAGAGCAAGATCAGCAATATTACCGAGATCCGTTTCGCTCTTAAAACTGCAGTGCTTGATTATCTTATTGCAAAGGCTCTGAACGTTCTTTCTATCAACTTTCGCCTTTATGCTCTCCAGTAATTCTTCTCTCTCTTTATCTGCCCCTTGAACCGTTTTGCCCGCGGTTTTCGCTTTTGAAGCGTTTGAAGCCTCCGTAGTCTTAGACGTCTTCTTAGCCGGCGCTTTCTTCGTCTTTGGTTTGACCGGATGAAAATAAATGCTTATATCCTCTAAGATACGGTCTCCTTCGTAAAGCTTCCCTTCATAATGCTGAGCATTACCATAATCTTTAATGATCGTGGCTTGAACATTTATCCAGACCTTTTCTTTTCCTTCATCCTTAATGAGCGGCGCATAACCGAATCCTGTGCCGGCTCTCCATGTATTCTCCCCGACGATCTGTTCACCGAGCACCGTTACATTCCCCACATAAGTCTTTTCAGGCTTTGAGCCTTCATATATCCGGTTTCCCGTAACATACACAACCATACCGACAATATCATGATCATCATCTTTATAGGCCATTTTATTGATGAGGTCCTTCAGGTAAAATAACGATCCATCGAAGCGAAGTCCGAGATCATCATATATGTAGCTCACGTAATCGTTCTTCTTCCCCGAATATTCGATTCTTGCTTCTCCCAAGGCACCTTTCAGCTCATCATATGAAATCGGGAATTCAAACGTGTGTCCGTTAATAATTACCGCTCCGTTAATAATATCTATCGTATTCATTATCAACCTTATCCTTTATATTTTTATGTGTATTCATGTATCATATTATGACATACGGATTGTTTCATTGCTAACACAATTCTCACAATCCCATAAACACTACTTCAAGTTATAAAAAATCTCTACATACTCATCATAATCCGGTCCTGCTTTACGCCGCTTTCGTTCTTAGCGTTATTTTCGTTTTTTGTGTTACTATCCATATATCACCTTCTCCTACTTAAGCGCCGCAAATTCCTAAATGCATTTCCGTTTGCCATTATATATACTCTCGAAACATTATATATAATGAGAATTCTATGTAATGTCGACATTCTCTCCACCCGGAATTTTAACGACGCTCCCCATTTCCGGACCGTTGTCGGGGAGCTTCGCAATCCATACATCCGCAGCATAAGGATTATAAATATGATTTCCATCAGCAGAATAGATAAGCCCTCTTGCAGCTTTCATATAATCAGCTATCTCAATATTTGTTGCATACCATATATCATCACGATCTGACAAATATTCGCAGAAGCCTTCGATCACGTTCCAGTTATCATCTCTATCAAATTCATAGCTGTGCCCCCATACATAGAAGAGCTTCAGATACTGAGGCTTCTTAAACTCCGCAAATTTCTTCGCCTTCTCCAACAGGTCCGGAGCACTGTGGTGACAGGTAGGATGCCACTCCAGAAAATCCTCAGGCAGCTCAAAATCACCGGTTTCTTTCGTAGTCCTGGCATAGGCGATTCCAAGGTTCTTCAGTAAACTCTTAACATTCTCATTATATGCCCCGTTCGGATACGAATGTCCGCGCACTATCCTTCCAGTCAAATGTTCGAGATTCTTTCTATCCTCCATGATCTGCATAACGATATCCGTATCAGCGAGCCTGGTAAGCGTAGGATGCGTCAGCGAATGAGTTGCCACTTCATGGCCTGCATATAATTCCGACGCGGCAGCTCTCATCTCTATCAGCTCCTCATCCATCCAGCCTGAATTAAGATGAAATGTACCCTTAATACTATATCTGTTAAAAATCTCTACAAGCCGTCTATCCTGGCGTCTTCCGTCATCATAGCTCAGGGTAAGTGCTTTTGACCTTCCGCCGGGAAATGTAATGTATGAAAACATTTAATGCTCCTTTTTATGTTCATGTAAAATCAAAAACTGTCACACACTCGGATTACGGGCTATATCACATACTTTCGTGTGGTCTGTGCCAAAAGCTCTCCGTCTCCCATTGATAGTAATTCTTCCTTATCAACCCACTTATAATCGCAAGTCTCTCCTTCCTGAAGGATAATACTTTCTTTGTCACAGTCGGTAACACATACAAACACGAAATATGCGCTATGTGTTTCATCTTTGACAAAACGTTCCATTTCCTCGAGAGTACCAACGTTTATTCCGGTTTCTTCTCTCAATTCACGCAGGGCTCCTTCCATAGCCGTTTCCCCTTGTAATACCGAGCCGCCCGCAGTAGCTTCCCAATATAGTGGATAAGCCTTACCGGGTGAACGTCTCATTAACAGATACTGTCCATCCGTATGGCGCACAAGAATCAAGACTACCATGTGATAAATGCCCGTGGGGATCTTACTCTCTTCCCCACGGACAAGCGTCATATCTTTTATTATATTGAATTCTTTATCATATGCATCCCAAAGTTCCATTCATGTATTCCTCTTAAATTCAGCTTAAAGTATAACATGCGTTTATTCAATTGACACTATATTACCGACTGCTGGAACTATTCGATGCAATTTAACCCATCTCCTTAAATGAGATACCATATTCACTATACTCATTATATGTATCATATTCTTCGTCTTCGTCATCTTCATCCTCAACGTAACTGTCACCTATAAGCTCTTTCTTCAGGAAGTCATACAGTGCCGTCTCAACCTCACTCGCTCTATCTCCGAAGTAGCCTGTGGTTATCTCAGCTATGCCTTCGGCAGGGAAGTCCATCGTCATAGAAACTATCGCATCTACCGGTCTGAACTGAAATTTAAGATTAGTATGATCGAAATACATTATAATATCTTCTTTTCTGCTTTCATCAAGCTTCACGGTTGCATCATAATTTCCATCTTCATCCTCCAAGATATAAGAGAACCTGTAAGTCTGATACTTGACCCCTTCAGGCTCACAGATAACAGCCGGATTTTTCTCCTTGATGAGTTTAAAGAGCTTTTCTGTTTCAAAAACCAGCCCATCCGAATAATATGCGTACTTCGAAGAAGGGAATATATACTTCTTTCCGTCCGTAGCTACCGCCTCTACTATATATCTTTCAGGTATCGCAGAATTATCCGAATTAACGCCGCCTTTCACTTTATAGTAGCCGTATATTCTCTTCACTTCATCATATCTAAGAGCCACATGTCCCTCGTAATCGTTGTCACCTTCACCGTGAATACTGATCACCATATTCTCTGTAAGATATATTCTCAGGCCATCAAGCCAAACAGCCCCCTCTTTACACGCTTCTTCGTCAATATCCCTGGCGGTAATATTACTGAGCGATGTAACCTTGCGTGACAGCTTCATTTCATAAGAACCACCCTTGAAGATAGGAAAACCGATCACTCCAAGAATAATACCGACGAGACCAAATCCATTTCTAAACATATTCCAGAAGTTAATCTTCATATACTCGATACATACTTCACCGAGCACATCATCCATATTTTCGGAAGTAAGGCTCCGACCTGAAAGCTTCCCCGCCTCGGATGCAACCTTGCTTCTTGACTTCTCAGAAGCTATATAATGAGTCATTCCCTGAATATGATAAGAGCCTGACGCTTCTACAGCAGACTTTATATCTTCATATTCATCTTTTTCCATATCCCCAACACGATATTCTTTTCCGTCCGTCAGCAGATAGTAATTCGACTTATTGGATGCCTCGCCCAGATAGACAGGTGCTTCCGTTATATCAAAATACACCGCCTTCCCTGCAAGATTACCCGAATCCTGCAAAGCCGTGTCGATATGCTGTACATTATCCAAAGTTTTCTTTGCGGTTATCAATCCACAAATTATCGCCAGTAAACTAAGGCCCGTAATAACAGCTCCCACTATGTACACTACAAACATAACGCTGTAGCTTGATCTGATATTCTTATTCCTATATATCATGATGTAAAAGCCTCTTTAAAATCTTGAAGTGAGCTTATTAAAGTTTGCCTCCTGATATGGGATCAGCTTATGCTTCTTCGGCAGCTGCCACGGAGTATATACTTTCAAATCTCCGGTATTCTTAAAACACATTGCAAACTGCATTGATGAAAAATTCAGCGGCAGTTTTTTAAGCTGCTTATCCTCAAGTTCATTATAACCGATAAAGAAATAATGCTCTATATCAGTGATAAGATCTTTGACTTTAGGAACTATCTGGCCGCTGTTTCTGCAAGGAATAACGCCGATTCCTGTCGAAATGACATTGATCAGAAAGCCTGCATAAGTACTTCTGTCAAATGCAATCTGCTGTCTGTTATCCAGCTTACTGTTAAACTCATTAACCTGTTCCTGTACTGCAGAATTAACTGCTCCCGCAACCGCACCGGCAACCAGGCCTCCTACAAGCCCGCCTTTTTTTGCACCTACGACAGCTGCATTTGTAGTCATAATACCACCTGCATTTGGAACTGAACCTCCGACAAAATCCCTGTTTGTTGTCACAAGAATACAATTGTCCGCTTCTACGCATCCCAACTGTGTAAACATATTTGTCACCACCTGCAGATTACTTATTCCTTCAATAGCTACATTTTCCATTTTCTTTGTCTCCTTTTGATGTTATCTTGTTGATTATATCTGCCTGATAATATCACATTAATAATATCCTGTCAACATCTTTTGTCATCTTGAACTTTATAGTCACCTCACTCATTTGCAGAGGACAGGATATATGCATGCGGATTAACCGTTCTAAGTTTTTCATTTAACACTAAATGACCAAACTCCTACATATGGAATACGAGTGCATAAACATATAGTATTACAACTCCAAGAAACGCACTGACAAAGTTTGCAGCTACTCCATAAGCAAAACTCTTGCCACGACGTGGTTTTCCTTCCGAATCCCTGAGAGTTATCAGATAGAATATACTCTCGATCAGCATTATAAGAAACTCAGCAACTAGCCATAAAAGAACCATCCCAATGCTTGAATGCTGATTGATCAGAAAAACATTAAACGAAATATTCGTTATTGTATTGATAAGAACAAAACAGAAAATGTTTCTCTTCGTAAATGGATAACCAAACAGCTTTAATATCATAAGTTCAAAAGCAAGTGTAAGCAGATAGCATATTGCAACATAAAGAATATGTCTTCCGGTTTTATTTTCAATCTGCTCTATAAGAGTTCCAGCATCAACATCATATACTACAACCGCATCAAACTCCTTCGGATTGATATTATCGCTCAGATAAACTGTTCCATCATCGCAAATAATTATGACCTTGAAATCATCCGGAACCATGTAGCCAAAATAGTATAATCCGTCTTCCTGTTTATTATAAATATTCTGTCCGACAGGCGATTGAAAAAACTGCCAGTCATTATAGAAAAAATCCTCAAGATATTTCCGAACCGTCTCTTCATTTACGTTATCCAGCTTAAGCTCACAGTTTGTCCCAGTGTCTCCTCTCTCCCTGGTAAGAAGCGCAAGATAAAAATGCTGATTGGGTTCATTAACCAAATGTATTTCAATCGAAGGCTTTGCACCCATATCCGCATGCACATCCGACGCGCTAATACTTACAAGAAAAACTACAAGAAGCACTAATAATATCAGTTTAAAACCAGAATCCTTAAAAAACAGCGTCATATACCCCCCACTTATTAATTAACAGATATTTGCGGAACGGAAATGATGCTAAAACTAAATCAACCGCTATAACAAACACATTTCCGATAACAGCAACAGGCTTTGCGGTGATATTGTAGATAAGCCAGAACACCTGCAGCAGCGCAAACACCGCAAATGCCGAGGTGAGATATATCCTCAGGCGCTGTTTCCGTATCTCCTTTTTCAGAGGACGGATATCAACAGCCTGCGTTTCGCCGCGCCACTTTTCCGCACTGTCCGCAGGGTAGCCTGCAAGCTCCGCCATTTGCGAGAGTCTGCCGTATTTGCCCAGCAGTTCTTCCAAAGCCTCGTCCTCATGGCGGTCAGCCTTTATCTTGTCAAATTCTGTATTCAGAGCAGTTTCTATTTTCTCCTGTGCCTGCGTGACCTCCTCGGAATAGGGAATGTCATCAAACATCATATCAACGACCGCTTTGATCTTGCGGTTTGGTGCAGTCTGTTCAGTTTTCCTTTTTATCAGCTTCATTCGCACCTTTCCTTTCTTTGAATTTCTCAAACAGCTTCATGCCCTTTGCTTTTGCAATACCCACACATTTTCGTATCACTTCAAGTATCAGCAGCATGACCGCCGTGATAAATGCCCCGAACAATATCCCAAAGATAACAGCTATCACACGGCTCTCGGTCAGGGGATAAAACTGCTTGTATATCTCGATACCACTGAGCAGCCCGTGATAAATGCAATATATATCTTAAAGCCACGCCTTATCTTAAAAAAGACACTGACTGTTTTTTAGACCTGTCCATTGCTTTTTTCTTGTCCATAGGCATTCCCCTTCTTTATTATAGTTTATAGCAGATTATTCAAATCAGTGTCAAGGAAGCGGCTGCCCTGCAAACTCCAACTTCTTGTCATTATATTTATCTCGTACAATATTACGTTCTATTTTCTTAACCCAGTATCCTGGATTACTGCCTTTCTCGAGCTTTGATTTCAGCGAATCCCAATCCTTCCCATGGAAAAATTCACTGTCACTTAAAATATAAAACAACTGGCAGTCACAACGACCGACAGTTGTTTTTTTCATCTTGATAATTCTCTTTGCGGTGAATCCAAATCTGAACTCGAATTTAATTAGTTCCAAACTTGTTTACTGGTATATAATGATATATACTGCTTATTAACGACTACTTATCATCTATATGATAATTCTCCCAAAACAAAAATAATAGACAAATTGTAAGAAGAAATAGCTATGAAGAATAAAAAGAAGATAATTCTGATTGTTTGTCTGGCAATTATTATAATTGCAGGAATCATAATAGGATTCTTTATAAATCGAAAGAATCGTACATTCGTTATAAATATCAGAATACCTGCTGGTTCAGAGGAAGGTATATACTATCTGGATGGAGGTATTAATTGTTATGGTTCTACATTCAAGCTAAAACCTGATGAGAATTATCCAAATCTGCAATATAAGCTTTATGATGCAGAAGCATTCTTTACTACGGATGGAATGGTTATAGGTAATTTAGAGGCAATTGAACCGGTTGAGAAGAATGGTAATCTGATATTTAATGTAACAAAGAAAAAGGATTATAAAATTGGAGTATATGCATCCAATGATACCGATGAGGATATAATCATATACTTTACGGTATATAATGTTTCTATGTGGATAGATTAACTCACGAGTGGGATATTCCCGGCCACAGTGTGTGCGCTACTGTCTTAGTACAATTATCTGAGCGTGTGAAAAGCTTTATATGAAGAATAAAGAAAGCTTATTCCCAAGTGTAGCAAAAAGATTCAGATGACTAATACACATACAAGGAATACAAGACGGAGGAAACAAAGATGAGCAAACTGACTGATATTATAAAAGAATATAAGCTTCTTGGAATACCAGATCAGATAGATTATGATAAGCTCTATCTATACTCCATCATCACCCATTCCACTGCCGTAGAAGGTTCTACGGTAACAGAGATTGAAAACAGATTAATGTTTGATGATGGTATCAGCCCTAATAAACCTCTTGCAGAACAATTAATGAATCTTGATCTTAAAAATGCATATATTGAAGCTCTTGCACTTGCCGGTCAGCACACAGAATATACCACCCGACTGCTCTGCCATCTCTCCGGAATGGTTATGAAGAATACCGGAACCGAGTATAAAACTATGCTCGGAACTTTTAATAGTGCTGATGGAGATCTTAGGCTCCTGAATGTAACTGCCGGACGCGGTGGAAAAAGTTATATGTCATACCAAAAAGTTCCACAACGGCTGGAAGATTTTTGTAACTGGATAAACGCACAGAGAAAAACTCTTTCCCCGGACGATATAGATAAGATATATAAAATAAGTTTTATGGCACATTATAATCTGGTTTATATTCATCCCTGGGCTGACGGAAATGGAAGAATGTCCCGGTTAGTAATGAATATGATACAAGCTGAATTCGGAGTTATTCCATCGATTGTTAAAAAAGAGAACCGTGAGGAATATATCAAATCTCTTGCTGCTTCTCAAGAAGAAGGTAATCCTGACTCATTTATAGAATTTATGCTGAAACATCATATAGCTAATCTTGAAAAAACAATCACCGAATATAACCACTCTATTGAAAATGATACTTTAAATCTTGAAAATGATACTTTAAATGATACTTTAAATCTATCAGAAAAAGAAACTCTGATACTGAATCTGATAAAGGCTGATAATCATATAACTATCACAGATCTGATAAATAAATCCGGATTCAGCAGACCTACTATTACACGAGCTATCAGTTCATTGAAAGAACGTAACATCATTGACAGAGCGGGTGCAAAGAAAAACGGCCATTGGATAATAATAGAATAATATAATTTACAATGACATTATCATAAATAACATCCGAAAGTGATCAAGAATTCATCAAAGATTTTACAGAATAAAAATATGAGCTTCAGTCCTACTTGGGCTGAAGCTCTACAAATTGGAATTATTTCTCTTCTCTATACCAATACCCATCCGGAATTCGAATATACGCACGAATATGTTCGTCGATAGATCGCTCGATAATTCCGGATATATTGTTCACATTTCCTTCTGCAGCAAGGATCGTACGCTCCCGTTTCTCAAGGACGATCCCTATATGGTCGTGCTTTTGATTCTCGAATACCCTATCATAGAGTACGATGTCTCCCGCTTCCGGAACAAAACCTTCCGACCCTTTATGGTATTCAATCCGCCGATCGCCTACGGCAAACTCCTCCCAGCCAAGGCATGCTGCCAGATGACAGGTTTTACATTCTTCGGGTCTGTACGGGATCCCGAATCCCGCTGCTGTGCAGCAATAGTAGACAAACGCCGCACACCATAACCCGTCAGCTTCCTCGAGATTCCATGTCGGAAACAATCGCACAATCGGCTCAAGATTGGACGCCATCCCATCAACTTCTCCGTGAAACGGAGACTGCGCCATATCCTTTGCAACCTTGGCCAGTTTTTCTCTTGTTGCTTTTTCCATATATGCCTCACCAAACTTGAATTTACTTCCTGCATAAGCAATGAAGGATCGTTCCGTCTTCCGGTTTATAAATGCTTCCCTTTTCAAAAACAAGAACATCCATTCCGGCCTGATCTGCAAACATCTTCAAATCATCTTCTTCAAATGCTTCCCAATATATTTCGGCATTAGCATAAGGATAAAACTTCTGATCAACCAAACAATTCGGATAATTCTCTTTTAAATAATTATAGTCATGCGTTGAGAAGCTGAGTAATCCATCCTTTTTCAGAACTCTCTTGCATTCTCCCAAAAACATCTGCTTACGTTCATTTCCATAAATCAAACCAAGTGTCTGAGACCAAATCAATACGACATCAAAAGAATCTGCAGAAAAATCCAGATGTTCACAATCATATTCATAAAACGGAATCTTGTATCCTTTGTCAACAGACAACTTCTTTACTTGTAGTATTACTTCTTTTGAAATATCTATCCCAATCACATTAAATCCAAGATCAGACAATGCAAATGCTTCCCGTCCTAAACCACAACCAATGTCTAGTATTCTGGCACCTGAAGGAAAATTCTTAATTACAGACTTTTCCCAATCTTTAAGTTCAGAATTCCAATTAAACATTTCGTCAACATTATTTTTATCTTCATACCATTTTTCTACAACATTACTCATATCAATTCCTTAATTCGTAGATGTCCATATTTCATACACGCTCAGACAAACTCCGATTTTTGCCTTAGCACGTTTAATTCCAAGATAATGTTTCACTCTCTATTATAATTTCAGTCTCTCTCCAACATCACGATATATTCAGGTGTACCTTCTTCTAATTGCCTTTTCCCGTTAAGCTTAAAGCCATGCGCCTCGTAAAAACGAATGGCGTCTTCGTTCTTCTCCAGGGTCCATACGAACTTAGAATCAAACTTTTCTTTTGCAAATTCTACCAGTTTAGATCCGATGCCCTCTTTCCAGAAGAAGTAATCTACATATAATTCCGCGATCTCTTTTTCCTCTAGATGGATCATTCCCTTAACTATACCATCATCGTATATCCAGACTTTATCGAGGAGTTCCGGATCCTTGAATTCATCGGCGACCTTAACTACCTGCAACTCATTAAAAGAGTATTCATCGTTATGAAAGATTGATCGGTACTTTATTCTTTTTGTAAACACCAGAATCTCGGCAATCCTGGATAGGTCTTTTGGTTCTGCATTTCTTATCATGTTTCTGTATCCGCCTTAGCAATTGGTGTGTTATGCTGGAATAAATCATCTCAAGCTTTCTTGAAAATCTTTATATTTTTACTTCAGAAAAACACTCATATTATAACATAGGAAATTATGAAAATGGGATGAAATGCAGCTTATGCGATTAATGGCTTATGCAAAAAAGCTCGCTTGACGCCTTAAATCATGGCATCTGCGAGCTTTTACATTATTAAATATATAAACCTACAGGAGCTCTTTATGTTCCAACGTTCATCCAGACAAACTTGAATTTGGCTATCTATTCTCAGAGTTTCTTCATCATCC
>DEFA01000011.1:11224-11564 GCA_002350525.1 Lachnospiraceae bacterium UBA2864
ACTTTTCAAATCCCAGCTTCTCATACATAGCAATGGCATCCTTGTTCTCCGCCATAACCTCAAGCTCTGCCTGCTCGTAACCTACACTCTTCGCAACATCAAGTACAATCTGAAGCATAGCTTTTCCTATACCGCATCCGCAGTATTCTTTGTAAAGAGCAATTGCAACATCACACCTGTGGCTGTATCTCTTATACGGGGCAATGCTCATAAGAGAGCAGTTACCAATATGCTTACCATCAAAAAACGCAACAAGCATAAGTTCACGCTCCGCATCTATCTTAGCCTGGATAAACTGCTTCTCTTTTTCCTCTGTAATTGTGATTTCTTCAGGTTCTCT
>DEFA01000007.1:0-1273 GCA_002350525.1 Lachnospiraceae bacterium UBA2864
GCCTGTTCAGAGGTGAGTCCGGATATTCTCTCCAGTTCCTGTTCTCTTTTTGCCATAAGCTCATCCACAGCAGCGGTCTTCTTAGCAAGATTTGCTTCCTTGGAAGCAAGTGACTGTTCCTTCTTCTCGAGACTGTCACTCTTCTTGTCAAGATTCTCCTCACGCTGAAGGACCCTTTTCTCCATATGCTGAATCTCGGAACGGCGATCTTTAACTTCCTTCTCAATGTCATTCTTGGTCTTTAAGGCCTCTTCCTTGGCAGTGAGGAGTATATCGCGCTTCTTTGACTCGGCATCCTTGAGAGCTTCATCTATAATATCTCTAGCTTTGTCCTCGGCTTTACCAATCTTTGCTTCGGCAATGTTCTTTCTATAAGCAATGCCGGCAAACCAGGCAACAACCGCAGCTATAATAACTATGACAGCACAGATGATAATAGCAATCGGATCACCCACAGGAGCACCTCCTTTATATTAAATTATTGTACGTTTTGTACACTTTTACCAAATGCACAACACTAATATATTACATTTTTAGCCATATTATGTCAAGTAGGAATTAATATCGCCGAAATTAAAGCCTTTTCTGATCAGAAAATTCGCGGCTCTCATTTTCACTTTCGGATCGGAAAGGTCCTGATTACGGAATTTTTTATCAAGAAGACTTTTTATCACATCTTCCTTATTTAAAGATTCGTCTTCATAAACTTCTTCGAGAATATCATAAAGCCAGTCTCCTCCGATATCCCGATATTCCAATTCCCTGATTATCAGATCTCTGCTCTTGGTTCTTGCATAAGATCTTATATAAGACTCGGCAAATCTCTTATCATCCAGATAACGTTCCCTGTAAAGAGCCTCGATCACCGAATCGATCATATCCTCCGGATAATCCTTCTCCTTCATCTTGCGTCTTATCCCCATCGAGCAGTATTCGGCTCCCGCAAGAAGCGATGCATACTTAGAAAATGCTTTCTCATAGATCACACTGTAGAGTCTCTCCCCTACCACATCTTCTATCTCTGTTTCATAGCGGATCTCCGAGCCCTCCTCTGTAGGAGTANNTCCCGCAAGAAGTGCCGCATACTTTGAAAATGCTTTCTCGTATATAATATTATAGAGTCTGTCCGAATCAGCATCCTCTACATCCAGCTCATATACGATATCCGCTCCGTCCTCCATTGGAGTAAGTCCTTCGATATCTATCTCTGCCTTCTTAAGATCCACTGTATAGACAGGGCCTATATAAACCTCGTCTATATAGGCCCTGAATA
>DEFA01000007.1:1344-18636 GCA_002350525.1 Lachnospiraceae bacterium UBA2864
TTCCATTATCTCAGGGTTTTCCTGAAGATAAGCTTTGGTATTCTCACGTCCCTGACCGATCTTGTTTCCGTTATATGAATACCATGCACCTGATTTAACTATAATATCGCTTGCCGCAGCCAGATCAACTATATCTCCGACCTTGGATATTCCTTTACCGAACATTATATCGAATTCAGCTTCCTTAAACGGAGGCGCAACCTTATTTTTAACAACCTTNNCCCTTGCCGAACATGATATCAAATTCAGCCTCTCTGAACGGAGGTGCGATCTTATTCTTAACAACCTTAACTCTTGTATGGTTACCGATAACCTCGCCACCCTGCTTAATGGTCTCAACTCTTCTGACATCAAGTCTTACAGAAGCGTAGAACTTAAGCGCACGTCCACCTGTTGTTGTCTCAGGATTACCGAACATAACACCAACCTTCTCACGAAGCTGGTTGATGAAGATAACCACACAGTTAGTCTTGCTGATTACGGCTGTGAGCTTACGAAGAGCCTGTGACATAAGTCTTGCATGAAGACCTACATGACTGTCTCCCATCTCACCGTCAATCTCCGCCTTAGGAACAAGTGCCGCAACCGAGTCAACGATTATTACATCCACAGCACCCGAACGTACCATGGTCTCTGTGATCTCAAGTGCCTGCTCACCGTTATCAGGCTGAGATATATAAAGATTATCAATATCAACGCCGATATTCTTTGCATATACAGGATCAAGTGCATGCTCTGCATCGATGAATCCGGCGATACCGCCCAGCTTCTGAACCTCTGCAACAACATGAAGTGCAACAGTTGTCTTACCACTTGATTCAGGTCCGTATATCTCTATGATTCTTCCTCTCGGCATACCACCAACACCCAGTGCAATGTCCAGGCTGAGAGAACCTGTAGGAACAACCTCTATATTCATATTCTTGGTATTGTCACCAAGCTTCATAACCGAACCCTTGCCATACTGTTTCTCAATCTGGGCAAGAGCGGCATCCAATGCTTTAATCTTTTCTTCGTTAGCCATTTCCTTCTCCTCTTACTAGCATTATTAGATAATATCGCGGAAATATGATCCGCATCTGTAATTCTTATATCTCTGCAAGACAGAAAATAGTATAGCATAAGCCCCCAAAAAATGCTATTCTTTTAAAGTGAGGTTTTGAATATGACGAATATAGGAATTATAGCAGAATTTAATCCATATCATAACGGACACGCCTATCTGATAAGTGAGGCAAAACGCCTTGTAATGCAGTCAGACGGAGATGATGCCCGCGTTATCGTATTGATGAGCGGAAACTTTGTCCAGCGCGGCTCAGCGGCCGTATATGATAAATATACCCGGGCCCTTTCGGCTCTTACCGATGCGGATATTATATTTGAACTTCCGACACTCTGGGCCTCATCTGACGCCGGACATTTCGCAGGATGCGGTGTTGAACTTATGAACCGTCTTAACTGTATCGATTACCTTGCTTTCGGAATTGAGGCAGTCCCCGATACAAAAGATTCGGTAATTTCGGGGCTTATAAAGGCTTCCGAGATTCTTGCCGATGAACCCGCAGAATTTACGGAGCTTCTGAAAGACGGCTTATCGAAAGGTCTGTCTTATCCGGCGGCAAGGATGAAAGTACTGCTCCAAGTAACCGATATAGATCACGATACTCTGTCAACTCCTAACAATATCCTTGCTTTAGAGTACCTGACAGCTATCAAAAAGACCGGCAGCCGTCTCCGCCCACTCTTCATAACGCGAACGGGTTCCGGTTATAATGATACCGAGTTATCGGAGAAATATTCTTCAGCTACCGCTATAAGAGGCGCTCTATATAATAAGATCTCCGTAGACGGATATATACCGGCAGAATCTCTATCCGTAATTGAGAAATATCTTAATTATCCCGTACTTACGGATGAGTATCTGGTTCCTTATATTGTCTCAGCCCTCAGGACAAAAAGCACGGCGGAACTTCTCAACACAGTCGGGATTAACGAAGACCTTCTGGGAAGGCTTCTTAAGGCTCCTGTTCCCTGTTCCTACGCCGAACTTTCCGATTATATGAAGACACGTAATGTTACCATGACAAGGATCAGAAGACTCCTTCTCAGCCTTGCTCTCGGAATAGGAAAGTCGGATCTTATACAGCCCGGCAGGATTTCCTCTCCGGGATATATAAATCTTCTCGCCATGAGACGTGACAGTTCATCTGTTATAAAGCTTATTCAGGATACGAGTCCGATAATCGTCATAAATAAAAAATCCTCGTATAAACCCGAGGATCCTCTTTCAGAACTGTCATGGCAGACCGATGTAAGAACTACCGATATATATAATCAGATGTTTTATACCTGTACCGGAATCAAACTTCCGACAGAGCTTACAAGTAATATACAGATATTGTAATATGCCGTACAAACTATAAAGTAACAAAAGCGCCGGTGGTCATCCCACCGGCGTTTATCTTACTTACTCATCGAGGAAATCGTCGTCATCATCCTCATCATCGTAATCATCATCGTCGAAGTCATCATCGTCTTCGTCTTCATCATCGTAACCATCGTAATCGTCTTCATCCTCGTCTTCATAAGCAGCTGCAGGAGAAGGTGCGTATTCAGGCTGAGGTGCCATAGCCGGCTGACTCATCGGCATATCATTTCCGTTGATGAGATCGATGCTTGTATCAATCTCTCCGAGATTATTATCAAGTGTATAGAGATTGCTCTCAAGACTATCACAAAGGTTCTTATAATTCTCATTCTCTGCTTCAAGAGTAGCTGCAAGGAAGTTTTTCATCTCTGAAAGCTTCTGCTTTGTATAAGACATAGCACCGAGACGAACCTCTTTTGCTTCTGCTGTAGCATCATCGAGTATCTGCTGTGCCTGATCACGTGCTGCCGTAACTATTTCATCCGCACGGATGTTAGCAAGCTCTGTAATATGGTTTGAATCAACAAGACGATTTGCCTCATTTACCGATTCTGAAATTATAGCGTCTGAACGGGTTCTTGCGGAAGCAAGGATTGCTTCTTTGTTCCTCATGATCTTCTTGCATCTTTCGATCTCGCTAGGGAGCTTAAGCTTAAGCTCACTGAGCATTCTCTCAAGTTCATCCTTAGGAACGATTATCTTATTAGAAGACAAAGGCTGATATTTGCAATTGCCGATAAAAACCTCGATCTCATCGATCATATCTTCTACGCCCTTTTTACCCATTTTGAAAATCCTCCTGTCATTCGTATCACATAATATTATACTTTCTCTCTATCTGCTGAAGCACTTGTTCAGGAACAAAACCGGCGACCGATTTACCATAACTGGCAAATTCCTTAACCATACTTGAACTGATAAAAGAATACCTCGGATCAGTTGCCAAAAAAACCGTCTCAATCTCCGAGGACATAGTTTTGTTTGCCTGAGCCATCTGAAGCTCAAAATCAAAATCCGTGGTTCCTCTTAGGCCACGTACTATAAAGTTTACTCCGTTTTCTCTGGCGAAATCCACAAGCAAACCCTCTGAACTTGCTACCTTTACGTTAGAGTATTCCGCAGTAACATCACCTAACATCTTAACACGTTCTTCGATAGAAAACAATGGACATTTTTTAGAAGCATTATTCAGAATACATACAATAACCTCATCAAACACCCTTGAAGACCTCTTTATAAGGTCAAGATGGCCTAATGTAATCGGGTCAAAACTACCCGGATATATAGCCTTTGCCATGACTAATCCTCCAAACTTTCCTTTAATTTCAAGAAGATATGCTTATTTGTCTTATATCTCTTTTCTTTATACATATAGAATTTTGTATCTTCAAGATATTCAAAATCCTCATCAAGGATAGCTTCAACCACGATTATCGTATCGATATTCTTAAATTCCTTGGTATCAAGAGCAAGCAGAACTTCCTTTTCAAGGCCCTTACTGTACGGAGGATCGATAAATATCACATCATAATCGACCTTCTTCAGCCCCCTTACAAAGCTGACCGCATCTATTCTCAGTATATCGGATTCATCCTCAAACTTTGTAAAATGAATATTCGCCTTTATACACTGAAGAGCTTCTCTTCCGTTCTCGACAAATGTTGCATGTTTAGCCCCACGTGACAGAGCTTCTATTCCGATACCGCCGCTTCCGGCAAAAAGATCAAGGAATCTGGATCCCGGAATATCATTCTGAAGGCAGTTGAAAACCGTTTCTTTATATCTGTCTGCCGTCGGCCTCGTCTCCATTCCTTCGATGGACTTAAGAGGCAGACTTCTTCTTGTACCTGCAATTACTCTCATATTATTCCTCACCTGATATTGTCATTCTAAGCCATTTTCCGGCCTCGGACAGTTCCGAAACATCCCATCCGGAAGTCTTGCTGCAGTCCGAGCTTATAAGAGCCGATGTCTCATTCTTATTACAGAGGCTCCAGCTTGCATAGGACATATTATGTCCGTTTATAAGATCCATCCACTCAGCAGCGGAGTCGTAATCTATTCCACCGTTTCCCGAAGCATCACATATACTGAACTCCGATATAAATACCGGATATCCCGCATCGAGTGCTGCCATGACCTTACTTCTTATATTATCCTTATGTGTAGCTGCATAGAAATGCACCGCATACATAACATTTTCGGCATCGATCGGATCTTTGACCGCCATATCCACATCCTGTGACCAGGTCGGGGTTCCGACTACTATAATGGCATCCTTATCATTCTTTCTGATTATAGGAATGATAACTTCCGCATACTCCTTTATATCTTCCCACTCTGTACCGCCGTTTGGCTCATTGCATATCTCATAAATGATATTATCGTTATCTCTGTATCTGGATGACATTTCATCGAAAAACTCTTTTGCATCATCCATATGCTTAAGCGGGTTAAGATCGTGAAGCACATGCCAGTCGATTATAACATACATTCCGAGTTCCGTAGCATAATCAACACCGTCTGATACAAGTTTCTTCAGCTTGGTCTTATCACCGTCCGAACAGTATCCACCGCTTTCATCAGTATACATGGCAAGTCTGATAAGGTTTGCTCCCCAGTCATCCCTGAGAGTCTGAAAAGCTTCTTTGTTCACATATTCAGGGAACCATGCAAGTCCGTGTGTGCTGACACCTCTGAGCTGATATTTTTCTCCGTTCTTATCTACTATATCCGTTCCTTTTACCGATATCTTTCCATGATTCGAATACGGAGTTCCTGATTCAGTTTTAACTGTAGATTTTGAGTTGGTTTCTGAATTCACAACCTTCTTTGCCCCTTCCTCTGCAGCTCTCTCAGCAGCTCCGGCATCCGCCGCCAGTTTACCGTCTATATAGAGTTCGGCACCTTTCGATACCTTCTTTCCGTCTTCTTCGGAACCGAATATAACCTGAACTCCGAGATCTCCGACTGCCGAATGGGCCGCTACCGTACCGTTATGAGCTTCCGGAGTTATGATAAGTTTATCGCCCTTAATCTCATATTTAGCATTCCAGCTGTTATCGATCTTGGCATCCTTAAAGCCTTCAACTTCAACCTTCCAGTTTTTATATTCTTCATCGGAATTATTCTGTATCTTGATATCATACTGATATTCATATCCCTTTTCCACCGGCCACGAAGCCCCGCTCGATACAGTTGCATAGAGAAGCTCCGCATCACCGGAAGAAGCCTTATCCTCTTTCTTATCCTCTTTTGCTTCTTCAGTAACCTCTTCGGTTTTTTCTTCCGTAACTTCCTCAGTGGTTTCTTCCTTCTTAACTTCTTCGGTTACGGCCGCTTCCGTAACAGCCTCGGTATTATCCTTTTTCTCTTTTCCCATCCTGAGGCCGATAACATAGCCTCCTATTCCGATTACCACAGCAGCCAGTACAAACCACAGTACCATTTGCATCTTCTTCGGATTATTCTCGTTCATAACGTTCTCCACCCTTTTCTTTAACAAGCTGTTAAACAGTTGTCATTTTACATTTCCAGTGCTGCTTCCTGAGCCATTCTCAGTATATCCACATGTCTGTATATATCCGCAACACGGAAATCCATATCACCGCTCTGTCTTATCCCGAAGAATTCTCCCGGACCTCTCAACTTCAGATCTTCCGAAGCTATATAGAAGCCGTCGTTGGATTCTTCAAGAACCTTAAGTCTTGCCATGGAGTCGTCGGTTTTTTTAACATTTATAAATATACAGTAACTCTGGGCATCGCCTCTGCCCACACGGCCTCTCAGCTGATGCAGCTGAGCTAGTCCGAAGCGCTCTGCATTTTCTATCATCATTACTGTTGCATTCGGATTATTGATACCTACCTCTATAACCGTTGTCGAAACCAGCACATCGATCTCATGTGCTATAAAGCGGTTCATGATATCAGCTTTCTCCTGCTCCTTCATTCTTCCATGAAGATATTCGACTCTGATACCGTAGCCGAGTTCACGGCTCAGTTCATCGGTATAGTTTACGACATTTTCGGCATCTACGGTCTCGCTTTCCTCAACCATAGGGCATATTACATAGGCCTGATGACCGGCTCTCACCTCAGACTGAATGAATCTGTATGCTGACGGTCTGTAATCGGTACCCACAACGCAGTTCTTGATCTTTTTTCTTCCTGCCGGAAGTTCCTTTATAACGGAAATGTCAAGATCAGCATAAAGTATTATGGCAAGCGTTCTCGGGATCGGAGTCGCACTCATTATAAGTACATGAGGTGCATTTCCCTTAAGTCCCAGCTTCTCACGCTGCTTTACTCCGAATCTGTGCTGCTCGTCGGTTATGACAAGGCCCAGATCCTTATATTCCACGCTGTCGGTGATAAGTGCATGTGTACCGACAACTATATCTATCTCTCCGTTTCTCAGACGTTCATATACGAGGCGCCTCTCTTTTGCACTGAGAGAACCCGTAAGAAGTCCGACCTTTATCTTATATGGTGTAAAAATCCTTGTCAGCTCTTTGAAATGCTGCTGTGCCAGTACTTCCGTAGGAACCATAAGCGCTCCCTGATATCCGGATACCGCATTCATATAAAGTGCAGCAGCAGCCACCACCGTCTTACCCGATCCGACATCTCCCTGAATAAGACGGCTCATGACATGTTCCAATCTCATATCGTTCATGATGTCATCGACCGCATTCTTCTGACCATCCGTAAGCTTAAATCCGAGTCCTGCGACGAATCCGTCTATCCTGGACAAAGCTTCGCTTGTCAGAACATGACTGTTCACAAGCTTAACGTTAGTCTCCTTCATCTTTCTTACATCAAGTATAAAGTGAAGAAATTCATCAAATGCGAGTCTTTCGAGCGCTTTACCCAGTTCTTCCTTATTCTCGGGAAAATGCACCGTATACATAGCCTTCGAAAGAGGAATGAGTCCGAATCTTTCGATCAGCTCCGGTCTTACCCAGTCTTCGGAACGGTTTATAAGAGGCGCAACCGTTCTCATGGATTTCGTCACCATGTTATTTGTAAGTCCGCTTACCAGAGGATATACGGGCTGCATGGTGGAAAGCATTTTCTGATAATTGAACTGCGTATAATATTCAGGCATCTCCATTACACGAGAAGCACCTTTAACTCTTATCGTACCGACAAAGACGAAGCTTTCACCCTTATGCAGTACATTTCTGAGGAAAGGCATATTATACCAGAGCATTTTTACGGAACCGCTGTCATCTGCAGCAGACAAAGTTACTATTGTATATCTTCTACCTCTCGATACAGCTACTCCGCTGACTATTCTGCAAAATACAGCAGCTCTGTCCCCCTCAGTCAGACTACTGACGGGAACAGGCTGCTCATACAGCTTATAGTTTCTCGGATAATAGTGGATAAGGTCGTCAACAGTAACCACGCCAACCTTTGAAAAGATCGCCGCAGTTTTATCTCCTATTCCCTTTATCTCTGTAACACTGTCCGAAAGGTTCATAATCACTCAACCGAAACTATATAATAATATATAGGCTGTCCGCCTTCATGTAATTCAACTTCAAGGTCATCAAACTTCTCTGTCAGGGCATCGCAAAGCTTTTCAGCATCTTCCTTCGATACGTCCGAACCATAGTAAAGAGTGATGAGTCCGCTGTCTTCATCTACAAGTCCTTCGATAAGAGATGTTGTGACTTCTTCCACGGAAGTACCTACAACATCTATTCCCTTATCACTTATACCCATGATATCGCCGTTTCGGATCTCTTTGCCGTCAACAGAAGTGTCTCTTACGGCATAAGTTACCTCACCGGATTTAACTGCCGATATGGCTTCTTTCATGGCATCAGTATTTTCTTCAGGCGACATATCTTCTGAAAAGCTAAGAATAGCAGCGATTCCCTGAGGAACCGAAGTTGTCGGAATAACAATTATATTCTTCGATTCAGAAATTGTTGCTGCCTGATTCGCGGCAAGAATAATATTCTTATTATTCGGGAATACAAAGATATTCTCCGCATATACTTTTTCTACCGCAGAGAGGATATCCTCTGTACTCGGATTCATGGTCTGCCCGCCTGAAAGGACGTAGTCGATACCGAGTCCTGTCTGAAGCTTACTTATTCCGTCTCCTACAGAAACCGAGATAAAGCCATACTTCTTAAGTTCCTGAGGTGCAACCTGTGTCTCAGCCGCTTCAGGATTCTTTCTTGCTTTCATCTCCTGAAATGCAGCTTCCTGCTCCTCGGCCCTTCTCTTTTCTTCTTCCATAGAGACTCTTTCCGAATGCTCCTCGCGCATATTGTCGATCTTCATTCGAGTAAGTCCACCGTAGGTAAGAGCCTTTTCAAATGCAAGTCCCGGATGATTGGTGTGTACATGTACCTTAACAAGTTCTTCATCAGCAACACATACTATAGAATCACCTATAGATGTAAGATAAGCCTTAAACTCATCCACCTGCTTATCTGTAAGCTCTTTATCAAGTAATATGATAAATTCGGTACAATAACCGAACTTAATATCCGCTGTCGATATACTGTCACTTCCGCTTCCGGCCGGTCGGCTGGGAATCTCTTCAAGAAGTCCTGCACCACGCGCAGGCTGAGACGGTGCCCCGGAGATAAGTTCAATCTTTTCACCCTTAAGTCCCGACAAAGCACCTCTGAGAAACTCCATAAGTCCCTGTCCGCCCGAATCCACAACTCCGGCTTCTTTGAGGACAGGAAGCAGTTCCGGTGTACTTGCGAGAACTTTATCTCCGTGTTCTATGATCTGCTCCATAAAGCTTATGACATCATCTTCGTAGTCACAAAGCTCCGCAGCCTTATCGTATATTCCTTTTGCTACCGTAAGGATTGTTCCTTCCTTCGGCTTCATTACCGCTTTATATGCTGTTTCGACAGCCCTTGCAAATGCGGCTGTAATATCATTTACATCAAGTGTATCTTTTCCTTTGATATCTCTGCAGAAGCCTCTGAAAAGCTGAGACAGGATAACACCCGAGTTACCTCTGGCTCCTCTTAGAGAACCGCCGGATATAGCTTTTGAAAGAAGATCTACAGACGGCGTCGTGATTGCTTCTATCTCCGAAGCCGCCGACATTATAGTAAGTGTCATATTTGTTCCCGTGTCACCGTCAGGTACCGGAAAAACATTCAATTCGTTAATATACTCTTTATGATTGCTGAGATTATGAGCTCCCGCAATAAATGCGTCTCTTATAAGCTCAGCATTTACACTGGTTAAAGACATTTGTAATTTTCCTCCCGTCATCAGTCAATGACTCTGACGCCCTCAACGTATACGTTAATGGCCTCAACCTTCATAGAGGTATAATCCTCTATCTGGTACTTAACTGTACTTTTCAGATTATTTACTACTGTCATTATATTTACGCCATAGGCTATTATAATATGAAAATCTACTGTGAGATTATTCTCTTCGTCTATTCTTACATTTACACCCTTACTTACACTGTCGCCTTTAAGAAGCTTGGCGAGTCCGTCTCTCATACTGAGCGTAGCCATTCCGACTATCCCAAAACAATCAAGTGCAGCATGTCCTGCAAACTGAGATATTACTTCTGTATCAACGGATATGATGCCGCTTGCATTCTCAACATTTCCTGTCATACCGGCCCCTCCTATATTATTTAACCATCGGGTTATTATTACACCTATGTCATTATATACATAAACTAACAAAATGACAAATGTTTTAAAAAGGTCTTGCAATACAAAATATTTTCTGTTACAATACCAACTGTTGTCGAGCCCTATGGGCTAACTTTATATGGTTGAAGGAGGTGTTAAGCCGTGGCAAAGTGTTATTTTTGTGATAAGTCAGTTCACTTCGGAAATCAGGTGAGCCATTCTCATAGAAGATCCAACAGAATCTGGAACTCAAACATTAAGAGAGTTAAGGCAAAGGTTAATGGTACACCAAAGACTATCTATGTATGTACATCATGCCTTAGATCAGGCAAGGTTGAGAGAGCTTAGTTTCTCATTTTGTTTTGTTAATTAATTGTTTCAAAAAAGAAGCCTTTCGGCTTCTTTTTTCTTTGTTCTTCTAACTTTACTCTTCTTTCTTTCCGCTTAATCTTTTTATTATATCTTTTTCTTTTTCTTATCGTCCACTTTTCACTTTGTCTTCTTGCTTTTACTTCACTCTTTTTGCAACGACCACATATCTTCCTTCGTCGGTATGATATGAACAGGTAGAAAGTGTTATAAGCTTATCTCCGTACGAAGCCGTTACAGGAATACTATACGGTGTAAGTGCTTTACAGTTTTCCACGTACTTATCAAATTCCGACGGATCTGCCGCATCAAAGAACTGATAATACTTAAAGCTTGTATCTTCAACTTCTTTTATATTGGTCTGAAATGCAGCGATAACCTCATACTCCGCATTTCCGTAAATCGTATTAAACACCACCGTCTTATGTTCCTGATAATATGATTCATCCTTATAATTCAGAAGATCGTGGAACATTGTTCCGGCTTTCATATTATGTCCGTATATGACCACATTATCTGTAGGTTTTACGACGTCGCTGTATTTGCTTATAAAAAGCGTTCCCGATGTACTGTACTCTTTGTCATAGTTTCTTCTCAGATAGAATTCTTCATCCTGCGGAGTAAACATTACAGGATAACCTATCTTGGTTCCCGGAATATAGAGCCAGCCTATAAAATCCGTATTATCCGCATAAAGCTGCGAATACTTTCTGAGTATCATCTTTCCGTCCACTTCCACATACATTGAAAGGGCTTCCTTACCCAGCTCGGCATCGCCTGCGGTCGCATAGTAGAATTCCTCATCGGCAAACTCATCATCGTCTTCAATCTTCTGCTCGAGTTCTTCCGCCCTGGATTCACTCTTATGTATAGACCAGTAATAATATCCCAGATATCCTCCCGATATAAGGAACACCGCTATGAAAAACACAAGCATTATATTAAGTATATGATCTTTTACGGTTTTCTTCTTTTTCATAATACACCTTCACATAGAAATCGGGGGATCAGAAATACTTTCCGCTCCCCCAAAGATTCGCTTTCTTGATATTAAGATACTCTTCATATGCCTGTTCGAGTATCTGTTTTTCATTAGGGAATTTCAATAAATGATATGCCTCATGATACTTATAATATCCCGAATCACAAAAATATTCTTCTCTCTGCGGCTTACTGAAAAAGCTGTCGGCCATCATAAGATACCAATGAACATCTTTATTGATAACATCATTGTATGTTGAAAATGTATAATTACTTTTTCCTACATACTTTATGATAGTAGCCTTTACTCCTGTCTCTTCACGCACCTCTCTGAGAGCTGTCTCATTAAACTCCTCGCCCTTTTCGACAGTGCCCTTAGGAAGAACCCATCCCTCATACCGATTCTTATAATTCTTGTATAGCAGAAGTATCTTTCCCCTGTATATAACTACACCACCACAGCTGGTTGCTTCTGTCATCGCAATCCCTCCTTTATCTCTGGCGGAGATATGTAATTATTGTAACTTCACTTCAGTTACAAATCATATACAATTATACAATCCCGATACGGATAAATCAAACTATACATTAAAAATACATAACTTTTTAGTTAAAGAACTCATCGAATACATTTCTTGCAACGGAAGTACCTGTTATACTGTTCTCACTGTAGTCTTCAACCACAACGCTGATAACGATCTCCGGCTTATCTATATCTTTTCCGGCATAACCCACAAACCATGAATTCATTCTGCCTTCATCATCCACTTCGGCTGTACCCGTTTTACCCGCACAGCTGTATGGAAGTCCCGAAAGCCAAGGGGATGCCGTACCGTAATCACATACTGCCTCGAGAAGAGGTATAACTCTCTTTACGTCGGCTGACGGAAGAAGAGTTCCGTATGTCTTCGGAGAATAACTCTTTAATACTGCACCATCCGCATTATCTATCTCATCAACCATATAAGGCTTCATAAGAACTCCGCCGTTGGCGATAGCACTCATTATAAGGCAGTTATGAAGTGGTGATATAAGTGTATCTCCCTGTCCGAATACAGTCTGCGGTATTTCACCCGGATCACTGTCTTTGCTCAGCATAAACTTCGACATGGAGTGGTCACCCTGATAAGGAAGCTTCTTATTAAAGAGAAGTTCCCCTGTCAGATTGCGGAATTTATCCATATCAAGACCTATTCCCAAATTTGCGAAGCTCGTATTACAGGAATAAGCCACCGACTGTTCAAGATTTACTGTTCCATGGGCGTTGCCGCCGCTGCATCTGATTCCGACTGAATTGAAGATATCTTTTCCTTCACAGTCATAAGAATAATCTTCATAATCCGGATTTTCTCTCATATATTCGATAGCGGTTATAATCTTAAATGTAGAGCCCGGAGCATAAAGTCCCTGAGTTGCCCTGTTAAGAAGCAGTGTACTCTCTTCGCCTTCTTCGGAATGAACATGCTCCCATACATTATCTATATCATTCGGATCATATGCCGGAGCAGATACCATTGCAAGTATCCTTCCCGTAGATGGTTCCATAACTACAACCGCTCCCCTGGCACCTCCAAGAGAATTGATCGCAGCTTCCTGAAGATCGTATCTGAGGCTTGTCACCACCGTGTCTCCCGGATTCTTCTTACCCGATATCTCGTTACTGAGCTTACTCATGATATTTACATGAGATCTGAGAAGATTGAAGTTCTGCTCAAGTTCGAGTCCCGCTCTGCCGTAAGAATTATATCCCACTACATGCGCGAACATGGATCCGTATGGATAAACCCTTGTCTCATTACCCTCTTCATCCACTTCCGTAGTGGCTATAACCTCTCCGTCTTCGGTAACTATATCGCCTCTTACGACAAACTCAGACATACTGTCCTGACGACGGTTTGACGTATTGGATATGATAGTTTCCGAATCATGTACCACATAGTAGACTATAAATCCGAACATTGCCATAAAGACGAGAACCATTATATAAGTCACGAAAACTATCGGTCTGTTTATTTTCCTGTTATATTCTTCCTTACTGCGCTCCCGCTCCAGAAACTCGGCCAGCCTTTTCGGCAGCTTTTCGTTCGTAGTAGTCGAGGATGCTTTCCTTTTCATTTTCGACATCTAAAGCCTCTTTACTTACAAGTATATATGTGTATTGAATCATGGAGAACATGATAAGTGTACTGAAGATACTACTCACTCCGTAACTCACAAGCGGCAGCGTCACACCTGTGGACGGAATAAACTTCACGGCTCCTCCTATATTGAGGAGAATCTGGAATATATAGCACATTGCGAACCCAAAGGTCGAGTACTTATAGAAAGGCGCCCTGCACTTCATGGCAATGTTTATGATCGATATGAAACTGCTGAGATATATAAGTATCAGCGCCAGACCGAAGATAACGCCCATCTCTTCGCATATTGCCGAGAAGATGAAGTCACTCTCCGCAACCGGTATAAGATACGGCATTCCTTTTCCCAGACCTGTTCCCGTCATTCCTCCGGTGCCGATGGCAAACAGGGATTCGCATACCTGGTAACCGCCTGAGCTCTGGAACGAGAAAGGATCTCTCCAGGCTTTAACCCTGACAAGTATATGCGAGAAGAACGATGTATCTTTAAAAAGAATATACATTCCCGCAACACCACCGACTATAAGTGCCACTCCTCCTATCAGGAATATCGGACGCGATGTCGCAAGATAAACCATCAGAATATAGCATATATAGAATATGAGCATTGCACCGAAGTCCTTCTCTATTACCAGGATTCCGCAGAACAGGGCCGCGGTACATGCATTTACGAAAAGCTCCTTAAAGGTTTCGAGCTTAACCAGCGCACTCGCCACATATAAGATATATATGATCTTAACAAATTCCATCGGCTGAAGGCTGAGACCGCCTATACTGATCCAGTTTCTCGAACCGTATACCTCTTTTCCCACATGAGGCACAAATACGAGCAGGAGCAATGCTATACCGATAATGGCATAGACCTTGTACCATTTTTTCATATCCGGAAGTTTCATCATGATAAAAGGTATGAAGCTCGTTATAAAGAGTCCTGCGGTCGCAAGGACAAACTGCCTCTCGGCAAGCTTCGGAGACAGCCTGTAGATCATCGTATAACCTATAAGCATAAGAAATGCGATGTTGTTCGTAAGCAGTCTCGATGCGTGTTTATATGCCAGATGAAATATAATTATATAAAGCGACGCGATCAGAATCTCTATACCGTAGTATATAAAAAGCTTTGCTTCCTTCGTGTTAAGATACATGCACACATGACACAGTCCGTGTATCGCAAATATAAGGAATACCTGTCTGTTCAGGTTTTTTTTCCGCTTATGCCTGTCTGATGTTGTAAAGTAAGAAAAGCATTTCCAGACATACAGTGCCATAAAGACAAGTATCAGATATTTGGAAATGATCCTTATGATATTAACCATCACTCAATTCCCCTGTAAAAATTTCCGTGTGTATATTTGAAGTCCGGCTTTTCCTTTCCTGCCGAAAATTCCTCCATAACCTTTTTAACCTCCGACTCCGTCTCGTTGGTAAAGGCTATAAGGCATCTTTCAAACTGATTTTTCTCAGCGAATAGACATTCGGGAAGCCCGTTCAGAACTACATTATAATATAATTTCCCATTTGGAATTATGAAAAAGTAATTAAACTTATCGTCTCTTATCCGAAGGTCCCTATTCTTTGTTGCGAGAGCCGCCGTCACCATCACGGGAAGTCTTCCGTAAATATGCTTTATATATCCTTCACTTCCGGAATAATCTATTCCTGCTATTTCCTGCTTATTAAGTTCATATGGAGATTCAAAGAGGACTTTTCCCATCTCCTTCGTGAAATGCATGACTGCCCCATCATTGTAGGCATATATTGAAGCACCGAGAATAACCGTTGCTCCTAAACGTGCTGATTCCTTCAATTCTTTAAGGACCGCATAATCATCTATATTTCTTACATAGATATAATCCGCTTTATCAAGAAGCCCAAGATAAGGTGAACCTTCCATAAGGCTGTGATTATAGGGGAGCATGATTCCCACACTTTCCTTACTTTCACGGGTCTCTTCAAGAATACATCCTGCCTCTTCGGAGCCGAGCCCGAGTCCGAAATCCGGCATAATGACAGCTTCGGAAGATATACCCGTGTCACGTACCGCACCCAGCTGTTCCAAAGTACTTACAGCTATAAAAAGCCCGGCCGCTTTTGTCTTACATTCAGTCTTATCTTCTAACCTAAATCTATTCTTATTTTCTATCTTAATTGCAGTCTCAGCCGCAGATACAGTCTCCATCCCGGAAGGATCTTCAATACTGTCTTCCTTCCGGATTGGGACGTAAGTCCTTCTAAATTTACCTATGATACTTCCGATAAGCTTTTCAACGGCTTCTCTTCTCATTTCATTCAGAACAGAAACCGGTATAAAACTCCGCCCGTCATTTACAGCCGTAAAATGCCCGAGCATAAAATCCGTATCTCCGAGACGTCCCGCAGCCTTCTTAAGAGTCTCATCCGTTACGGGGTTCTTTGAAGCCTCCTCAGCTACCGGCCCTATAACCGTAACTTCATTATATCTAAGAGCAACCGGTTCTCCTGTTATAAGGCGCACCTCTGCTTCTACCTCAAGCCTCGGGCGGGTACTAAGAAGTTCTTCCGCATCTCTTGTAATAGCTGCATTCTGCAGTCGGCGCACCTCTATTCCCGCTGTAAGTTCTCTGGTCTTCGGACAATTGAGTGTGACCGTACCCTTACGGGCTGATACATTTGACGTAAGTTTTATCTCCGTACCTTTATTAAGTATCAGAAGCTCGTCTCCGACATAAAGCTCTCTATCTAAAGCTATAACGATGTTCCCTTTTCCGACACGGGTTACGGTTCCGAGTTTAACTCCCGCATGTCCCTGCTTTCCGGCAGAGATAAGTCCCGCTTTAGCGATCTCCGAAGAATCTCTGGAAGAAAGCTTAAGATACCCTTCCGTAAATTCACCTCTGCTGAATACTTCTTTTAATCTGTCTCGAAGGGCTTCTGCCTTCTCATAAGAGAATCGTCCTTCCATATAGTCATCTACAGCTTCTTTATATGCAGCCACAACCTGCGCCACATAATATTCATTCTTCATTCTTCCCTCTATCTTAAGGGAATCAACTCCAGCCTCTATAAGGGCAGGAATATCCGTAATGGTACACATATCCTTCATGGACATGATGTAGCCCGAGCTCTTCTCATGAGTATAGAGCTTTCTGCAGGGCTGTGCGCATCTTCCTCTGTTACCGCTTCGTCCTCCCGCAAGTGAACTGATGAGGCATCTTCCGCTGTAGGAAAAGCACATCGCGCCATGCACGAAGGCTTCAACCTCAATCGGTATGTTCTGCTTTATGGCCTTAAGTTCAGCCAGAGTAATCTCTCTATCCATAACAACTCTTTCGGCTCCGTACTCATAAGCCATACGAGCCCCCGCTTCGGCTGTTATATTCATCTGTGTACTCATGTGGATAGGAAGTTCCGGGAAATGCGTCTTTATATAATCAGCCACTCCGAAATCCTGTACGAGTACCGCATCAAGTCCCGCTTCGTATAAAGGCGCGAGGAATCCCTCCAGTGCTCCGAGCTCCTCGTTCTTAAAAAGTGTATTTACGGTAAGATAAACCTTCACACCAAAAAGATGTGCTCTCTCCAATGTGGAAAGAAGCACATCTTTATCAAAGTTCCCTGCATACGCTCTTGCTCCGAAGCTGTTACCTGCCAGATATACAGCATCAGCTCCGGCCCTGAGAGCTGCTTCAAAAGCTTCCCTGTTACCGCATGGCGCAAGTATTTCCGGTCTATGCATTATTCCTTTCCCTCTCAGC
>DEFA01000007.1:18648-35782 GCA_002350525.1 Lachnospiraceae bacterium UBA2864
TCAAGCTGAACAACCTTTCGCTGAAGCGCCGCAACCTGTTCCTTATATTCTTCAACAAGTTTAAGTGCTGCTTCATGCTTTATCTGCGACTCTATAACCTCATGGCGCAGTTCGTACAGCTGCTGTTCCTTATCAGTATTATCATTTCCCGCTTCATCAGCTCTTGACTTAGCTTTGAAATAATCATCTGCGATATTAAGTGCGAGAAGAACTCCCTGATACTCTGTATTCATTCTTCTGTATTCTTCAGATGTCTTACACTCTGCGATCTTGTTGTTAATATATGTCGCAACGTTCTGAAGATAGTCCTCACCTTCATATCCGCTGAGTGTATAAACCTTTCCGTTAATAACTACAGGTATATCAATCTTTGACTGTGCCATAATTATTTTCCACCTCTATCATCATGTTTTCGGCTCGGAAATGCCGAAATGTCTATATGTTTGTGATGTGACCGTTCTTCCCTTCGGTGTTCTGTTTATGAATCCGTTCTTTATAAGGTAAGGCTCATAAACATCCTCTATCGTTCCTGTATCTTCTCCGATGGATGCCGCCAGAACTTCAAGTCCTACAGGGCCTCCGTTATAATTCTTAATGATGGTCATAAGAAGATTTCTATCCGTATCATCAAGTCCGAAGGAATCCACATCAAGCTTATTCAGTGCACTTACTGCTACATTATAATCAATTTTTCCTTTATGTTCAACCTCTGCGAAATCCCTGACTCTCTTCAGAAGTCTGTTAGAAAGACGTGGTGTACCTCGTGATCTTTTTGCTATCTCGAGAGCTCCTTCATCGTCTATCTCTATCCCGAGAACCTGAGCCGATCTCATAACTATCATCATAAGTTCGCTGACGTTATAGAACTCGAGTCTGCTCACAACACCGAACCTGTCTCTGAGCGGTGCAGAAAGCATACCGGCTCTCGTGGTTGCTCCGATAAGTGTAAATTTCGGAAGATCCAGTCTTATGGATCTTGCACTCTCTGCCTTACCGATAACCACATCTATCGCATAATCTTCCATCGCAGGATAGAGAACCTCTTCAACCTGTCGGTTGAGTCTGTGGATTTCATCGATAAAGAGCACATCATTTTCGGACAGGTTATTAAGAATAGCCGCTATCTCTCCAGGCTTCTCAATAGCAGGTCCCGATGTAACCTTTATATTTACTCCCATTTCCTCGGCAACTATTCCCGCAAGGGTTGTTTTTCCGAGTCCCGGAGGCCCGTAAAGGAGAACATGATCAAGCGGTTCATGTCTCTTCTTTGCCGCCTCTATAAATACCTTAAGGTTCTTCTTAACCTTTTCCTGACCGATATACTCATTCAGGCTGGTAGGTCGGAGGTTCTTCTCCATAAGCTCATCTTCAATTGTAGCTTCTGTCTGAATAATTCTTTTTGCCATTAATATCAGCCTCTCATAACCTTAAGTGCGGCCTTAAGCAGTTCTCCGCTTTCCATCTGCTGTGCGCCGTTTACTTTTCTGACTGCCTTAAGAGCTTCCGAACGCGAGAAGCCCAGTGCTTCCAGTGCTTCCGCAGCTTCTGCCACGGTATCGACGACCTGTTCGTCAAATACAGTTTCTCCGAACAGCATTTCACCTGTATAGGTGAGTTTATCTTTAAGCTCGATTATAATCTTCTGAGCCGTCTTGCTTCCGATTCCCGGAGACTTACTGATGGACTTTACATCGTTCGCCATAACAGCATCTGTAAGTTCCGTGAGATTAAGTGTATTCATGACCGCAAGTGCGCCCTTAGGTCCTACTCCGTTAACACCTATAAGATGTCTGAAGGTCTCTCTCTCAAGCTTGGACAGAAATCCATAGAGAACTCTGTCATTCTCCGTAATCTGAAGATGTGTGAGAAGTTTAATCTCCTCTCCTACAGGCGGAAGCTTTAACAAAGTATCGTTATTCACTCTAATCTCAAATCCGATACCCGAAGAAGTTTCAACGACCACAAGTCCGTCTTCTTTATCTTCTATTATTCCTTTGATATATGAAATCATCTGATAAAACCCTTATCTCTACAACGAAAAAAGTGCCACATTAAAGTGGCACTTAATTCTGATTTTAAAGGAACTCGAAATCGTCTGCTCCTTCTTCTTCGCCGTCTCCGATCATGACCTTATTAGGCTTTCTGTTATCTTCAATCTCTCCAACGAAAACCTCATCATCATCGCCACCAAATACAGGTGTTTCTTCTTCTGCCTGCTTATTGAAAAACTTTGAAGTTTCAGACTCTGATGTCTTTTCGGAAGTTTTCTTGTCAGCTGACTCTGCAGGCTTCTTTACAGCCTTCTTGTCATCAGCTTTTTTTTTGCCTGAGTTTGAATCAGCATTACGAAGCTGTGCCTCAAGATCATGTATCTTAGTTCTGTACTCTTCAAGAGCATTCTGAAGCTTTCCGTTCTCTTCACGAAGTTTCTCAACTTCGTTATATGCTTCATCGTAAGCTCTGTATACAGTTTCAACATAAGTATCTACATCGACCTTCTTATAACCAAAAAGTCCTTTTCCGAAGTGTGTCGATCTTACATCAACTGGTTGCATCATAATGGTTTCACCCTCCAGTACTAATTAATCTGAATTAATTATAGCATAAAAAATATTACTTTCAAGCCTTAATATTGTGCTATAATTACTAATATTTTACACATCATTGGAGATATTACTATGCAAATAATCACAGAATCCATAAGTAAATCCACTATTTCCGCATTAGAAAAACTTGATACAGTCTTTCCTACGGAGCGTGTCATGATGTTTGATATAGAGACCACAGGCCTTTCTCCTGACCGTTCATTTATATATATGATAGGCATGAATATAAGGACAGATAACGGCTGGGAGGTAAAACTTCTCTTCAACGATGACGGCCGTTCGGAGCCTGAGATCATAAAAACTTTCCAGGAAGAACTCGCATCCCACGATATCCTTATAGAATTTAACGGAGATCAGTTTGATATAAACTTTGTGAAGCGGCGTATGGCTCACATCAAAAGACTTACAGGGCAGACTATAACCGATAACTTCGATAAAATCCGTTCGGTAGATCTGATGAAACTTATACGTCCGTATAAATTCGCACTCGGACTTCCGAATATCAAGCAGAAAACCATAGAGCGCTATCTCGGCATAAACCGCGAAGATCAGTTTAACGGCGGTCAGCTGATAGATGTATATCTTGATTACCTTTCTTCAAAGGATGAAACAGCGAAGCACCTTGTGGTACAGCATAACAGGGATGATATGGTCGGAATGATGTATCTTTCGGATATCTTTGCCGTAACTTCCCTTTCTGACGGACGATTTGAACCGTCCGGGCTGAGTACGGAGTTAAAAGGCGAGAGACTTTATCTTGATATCAGTCTGAACTTATATCTAACCATGCCGAGACGTATCTTTGCTTCCGGAAGCGGAATATCAGTCGATGCCGAAAAATCCGCCGCCCATATATGCGTTCCAATAGAAGAAGGCACCTTCAGATATTTCTATGAAAAGTCAAAAACCGGTTTCGAAGAGCATTTGGGCTATTTCGTAACCTGTCTGAATGAAGAAATTCCTACTCTTCCGACTTATAAGACAGATTTAAAGTCAAAGACCGGTTATATAGAACTAAACAACAATTTTCTCGGCAGTCCGGAGAATATAAAAGAATATGCCGGCAGAATCTGCCGGCTTATCCTTCATAATAAGTTTAAGTAATACTCTCTATAAAGCTTCAAGCGTTACCTCGGCAGTTCCGAGATTTTCAGCGGATATGGTGAGACGAACCTCACCCTTCTCATATCCCGAACGAAGAACTGCCAGGGCACGTCCTTTATATGTTACGGTTTCCGTATCAGTATAATTTTCATCCGTAACAGGATTTGCAGAACCAAAGCCGGCAAGCACTGCTTCTCCGGCAATCTCTGCCTTAAGTATTATCTCAGCATCCGGAACTCTTCTTCCGTTCTTATCGATTATATCAATATTCACGTAAATAAGATCATGCCCGTCCGCTTTCATTGATGCTTTTTCAGAAGTAAGAACTATTCCGTCAGGTGCATCTGTAGTAACCAGTTCGGCGCGGCTCACCTCTTTACCGTCTCTGAAGCTGACCGCCTCAACCTTACCCGGTTTATATTCCGTCTCAAATCTTATGCTGTACGGAAGCGGTCTTTCCATACAGACCTTCTTCCTGCCCAGGCTTGTTCCGTCTATAAAGACTTCAACCTCTTCAGCACGGGAGAATACAATAAGTTCAGTCTTACGTCCTTCATAGCCCTTATAATTCCAGCTTTCCTGTGCATCAAGGAATCCCCACAGACTTATAAGCTCAACCTTACCATATGTATCGGGATGCATGGAATAAAGAAAAGTTTCCTCATTTCCCCAAACCACACTTCTGTATGCTCCCTGAGGAAGTCTGTATCCCGTTATATCAAAATCGGCATCATTTGCCGTTCTCCAAGGGAACGGAGAACCTGTCTGAGGCATAAGGTCCCAGAAACTTTCAGGCATATCCGGATCATCCTTATCATAGTAAGCATCTTTGCCGATTCCCGCTTCGCCTATATAATCCCAGGCCGTCCAGGTAAATTCACCGATGACATACGGAAGCCTTTCTATAAAAGGCCACCTGAAGCCTATCTCTTTAGGGAAATTCTCGGAACCCAGAATAACTCTTTCCGGAAACATCTCATGGTCTCTCTCATAGATATCTTCCATATAGTTATATCCGACGACATCAAGTCCGTTGGCAAAAGGTTCCGTACACTCTTCCCACTGAGTTGAGACAAGTCTCGCGTCAGAGTTCTGCTCGTCGCTCTGACCCGTCATAAGTTCATCATCAAGTCCACTCCACATAGAGCATATGCCGTTACTTACCGGTCTTGATCCGTCAAGTTCACGTATCTTCTCCGCCAGTCTGTCGGCAACCGTATATCCGTTACTCATGCCGCCTCTTTCGGGGATCTCATTTCCGGTGGACCACAGTATTACAGACGGATGGTTTCTGTCTCTTCTTATAAACGCACTTAAATCTTTCTCCCAGTCTGTCTCAAAGAACTGGCTGTAATCGCCGCCTCTCTTACCCATCGACCACGCATCGAAGGCTTCATCAAATACATACATCCCGACTCTGTCACAGGCTTCTATAAGAGCTGCAGACGGAGGATTGTGGGCCGTACGTACAGCATTGAAGCCGGACTCCTTAAGCTTCCTGATCTTTCTTGCTTCAGTCTCATACAAGGTAACCGAACCAAGCAGACCGTTATCATGATGTATACAGCCGCCTTTAAGTTTCACGCTCTTTCCGTTAATCCGAAGTCCTCTTATGGCATCAACCGTTATTGTTCTGATACCGAACAGTGTTTCCGCCTCATCACACGTAACATCTTCCTGTCTTATAAGATGGGTACGGTAAACTCCGAGATCCTTTACTACAGCCTTTACCCTGTAAAGTACAGGATTCGCAGCGTCCCAGAGCATAGGGTCTTTTACATTCAGATTAAGTCTTGCCTTTGCTCTGCAGAGTGCACCGATATGAACTCTCTGCTTTGTCTCAGCCACACATGTATCACTTCCTTCCGGATAGAGGTAAAGTGCAGCTTCGGCAATTCTGTTATCGGCAGTCATATTTTCAACTTCAACTTCAGCGTCAAGAAAGGCATAGCCATCCGACACTTCCTTTGTATGAACAAATATACCGTCAGGCACTACGTGTACCTTCGGACCATACAAGAGCTCTGCCCCTCGGTATAGCCCCGAACCAGTATACCAGCGGGAATTAGGCTGCATACTTGTATTTACATTTATAGTTATCCTGTTCTTCTTACCGAATGTAACGTAATTCGTGATATCAACATATATCGGAATGTAACCGTTATGCTGATGCTTGATCTTACTACCGTTCACTTCAACCGTTGCGCACTGCATAATACCATCAAACTTAAGTCCGACACATTCCTTCTCCCATTCCTCGGGAATAAATAAAAACTTCGTATAATTGGTCATTCCTCCGTTAAAATATCCGGAATCTACCGTTGCCGGTGCATCCGGTGAAACTTCTGTACCGATCATCCCATCATGAGGAAGATTGACCGTAACTCCCGGATCTGATTCCATCATACCGAGCGAATCCAAAAAACCTCTTCTAAACACCCATTCTTTGTCGATATTAATTATGTTCATGTGTATTCTACTCCTGCCTTAAATATCTTCACCGGTCAAGTTTTCCTTCTATAGTTCTCCGACCGACATTAATGCCCGATTTTGCTACAGGTTTCATTATACAAAATGCACGTTGAAAATAATATCTGCAACGTGCATAAAAATGATTGTATATATTTGTCGGCACTTCGTGCCTCGGCCTTGCCGTTCGATTCCCCTTAAAAAAATAAGGGACAGTAAATCTGTCCCTTATTTTATGGAGTAGCGGGGAATCGAACCCCGGTCCAAAAACCCGTCCATCACGGTGTCTCCCATCACAGTCAGTCTACTAACATTCCCTACGTCATACGCCGTCTGACAGGCTTATGATTTCAGTAGCTTCATGATTCTTCCCGTCCCTCAAAGCTTTGGGCGAAAGTTCTCCGACTCTTCGATGCCCGTATCACATGCATCGGATGACACGTGGCGGACAGCTGCCATTAGGCAGCGAGTGCTACTCTATCGTTAGCGTTTATTTTTTTTAAAGGTTTTAACGAGGTCCCTCACCTCGGATGGCTGCCCTAATTTCAGAATCCCTGTCGAAACCAGTACTACCCCGATATGACGATATTACTATTCAACCGAAGGATCTGTAATCGGATCGGCTTCGATAGCCTCTGCTCCGTCTGCATTTTCATCGGAAGTTGTATCAGCCTCTGCAGCAGTATCTTCTTCGGTTACAGCATCACCTTCTGTAGCCTCTTCGCTGGTATATGTATTACCGACAAAGTAATCCGAATAGTTATCTACCCAGTACTGGTCAAACCATTCGCCGTAGTGAAGCGATGATATAGTAGCATGCTCTTCGGCTTTTTTCTTCTCGTACCTATAGATTGCCTTTCCGAGAGGAATACCTATAACTGCACCAAGCAGAAGAGCTATGATGAATACCGTAAAAGCTTTCTTAAGTTTATTAAGCTTTATCTCCTTTGCTCTGTTCTTCTTTTCCTTCTTATATCTGTCAACCTTTGCCTGACTCATGTTTACCACCTTCACAGTTCTAAGATTTATTATCCTTCCGGATAACCACATCTTGATATTTTACCTTTAACCGCAATGAAAATCAATAGGATTCTTACTTAAGATTCTTTATCTTGAAATCTCTTTCGGCTTCTCTCTTCTGATCCTTTTTAGCTATATCAGCTCTCTTATCGTATAGCTTTTTACCTCTGGCGAGCCCGACTTCTATCTTAACATTGCTGTTATTCCAATATACCTTGAGCGGCATAAGGGTAAGCCCCTTTTCCTTGATCTTTTCGGAAAGCTTCCTGATCTCGTACTTATGCAGAAGGAGTTTTCTTTTTCGAAGCGGATCTTTGTTGAATATATTTCCCTTTTCATAAGGATTTATATTCATCTTGTATATGAAAACCTCTCCATTCTCAACACCTATATAGGATTCCTTGATGGAGCAGTTGCCGAGCCTCAGAGACTTAACTTCCGTTCCGAAAAGTTCGATACCCGCTTCATAGGTTTCTTCTATGAAGTAGTCATGATAGGCTTTCTTGTTGTTTGCTATTAATCTTGTGCCTTTTTCTTTTGCCATCGTTATTATCCTTACCGATCTGCCGAGTTTACTCAGCAAATTCAAAATCTATCACCCTGTCGATTTTATCACATTTTACAACTTTTACAACTGCCTTATCGCCGAGTCTGAATCTGCGTCCTGTGGAATTGCCTGTCATTTCCATCTTCTCCTCGTTATATACGTAGAAGTCATCATCAAGAGAAGCAACACTAACAGCTCCCTCAATCGTATTTTCCAGTTCTATGAAAATGTACTGCGATGTAAAGCCCGAAACCATACCGGCAAAAGTCTCTCCGATATGTTCCGACATATATTCTATCTCTTTAAGTTTCTCAACATCACGTTCCGCTGTTTCGGCTCTTCTTTCCTTAAAGGAGTTATCTTCTGCCACCTTTGGAAGAAGTTTTGCATAATGCTTTATACGTCTCTCATCAAGCTTACCGTGAAGATTTTCCTTGATGATCCTGTGAATCTGCAGATCCGGATATCTTCTGATAGGTGATGTAAAGTGGCAGTAGTATTTACATGCAAGTCCAAAATGTCCGAGACATTCGGTACCGTATCTTGCCTGCTGCATGCTTCTTAAGGTGAGTCGCGTAACAAGAGCCTCATAAGGCTTACCCTCTATACTCTTTAAGAGCTTCTGGAATTCCTTCGGATGCATTTTGTCTCTGCTTACCTTGAAATACAACCCGAAATTTCTTATAACCGCACGAAGGCTGTCTACTTTTTCCTCATTCGGTACTTCATGAACTCTGTACTCAAAAGGAAGGTCTGCCCAGAAATATTCTTCAGCCACAGTCTCGTTGGCAATAAGCATAAAATCCTCAATAATCTTGGTTGCACAGTTTCTCTCATACGGTTTTATCTCAACAGGTTTGCTGTCTTCATCAACTATGATCTTAGTCTCCGCAACATCAAAATCTATCGAGCCTCTCGCGGCTCTGTTTTCTCTTATCTTTTCCGAAAGTTCGAGCATGAGGCGGAACATCGGAATAAGCGGCTTATATCTTTCTACTGGAGCATTTTCACGTCCCTCAAGGATAGCAGCCACATCCGTATAATTCATTCTTTCGTTGACATTTATAACACCTTCGCATATCTCGTGAGATACAACACGGCCTCTCTCGTCTATATCCATTACACATGAAAGTGTCAGTCTGTCCACATCATGATTCAGAGAACATATACCATTGGAAAGCTTATGCGGAAGCATAGGGATAACACTGTCTACCAGATAATTACTGGTTCCTCTGTTAAGTGCCTCCTTATCAAGTGCGGAGTTTTCTTTAACATACTCCGATACATCGGCTATATGAACGCCCAGATGATAGATACCATTCTCATAGGAAAGCGATATGGCATCATCCAGATCCTTGGCATCCTCTCCGTCTATAGTTACCGTATCAAGATCTCTGAAATCGTGTCTTCCTTCAAGCTGAGAAGGGTCCACTTCTTCAGGGATGGTAAGAAGCTGTTCTTCTACGGCATCCGGAAATTCAACGGGGATGTTATAGCTCTTAATAACAGAAAGTATATCGGTAGTAGGATCATCCACATGGCCTATCACCTCGGTAACAACACCTGTAGGTGATTTCTTGCCGGTACCGTAATCCTGAAGCTCAACTATTACAAGACTTCCCGAAACAGCCCCCTTGCTTGCCTTCTCCGGAATAAAGATATCATCCGCTATCTTCTTGTTATTCGGAATTACGAAACCATATCCGTCGGATGCCTGATATACACCGATAAGTGTGGTAATACCTCTGTTAAGGATTCTGACCACTCTTGCTTCGCTCTTCATATCTCTTGCATAGCTTCGCTTCGTAACCTGGATAAGAACTCTGTCATCATGAAAGGCATTGAGCGAGTCCTTTGTCGGTATAAAGAAATCATCCGTATATCCCTCAACGCTGACAAAACCGAAACCTCTTCTCGTACTAAGATAAGTTCCGACCAGAACATTATCCGGAGGGAGCATATATCTGTTATTCTTTGTCTTTACGATGCTGACTTCGTCTTCCATCTCATTTAGAAGGCCGAGAAACTTATCTTCATCCTCATCATCAATATCAAAAAAGTTTTTGAGCTCTTTAAAGCGGGCAGGTCTGTAGTCCTTCTCCGCCATATGATCCAATATCTTTTCATGCATTTCCTCTCGAAATGCTGTTTCTTCCTCTGTATATTCAACCTCATTAAATTCCATAATAAATACCCCCAAAAAACAAAACCGGTTATCTTGTGTCCGCTACTTATAATTATAATACCAAACCGCTGCAAAAGGCAAAAAAATAAAGGTGCTCTGCATATGCAAAGCACCCTTTAAATATACTTATCTGAACCACTTTGATCCGAGAACAGCTGCAAGTACTATGAAAAGAACACCCAAAACAGCTGTCACTCTCTTAATAACAGCTTCCTTGGAATGCTTCTTGTTCTTGCTCCAATATGTATCTACAGTTCCCGAAAGAGCTGAACCGAATCCCTGATCTTTACCTTCCTGGGAAAGAACAATAATTGTAAGTGCTATTGCTACCAAAACAAATATAATTGTAAGCGCGATCTTCAACTTTTCATCCTCCAAACTATACTGCCGAATGCAGCTTCAAAAAATCATACTTGGTTATATTAGCATATCAAAGATACATATGCAAGTGAAATTTTTATCGTCCTGCATTCTTATCCCGGCTATAGCATTCTCTACAGTTTCTTATATAACAGTCCGAAGGTTCCCGGACCACAGTTAAGTGCTATTACAGGGGAAGCCTGCTGGAATATGATCCTTTCAAATTGAGCCCTCTTCATTATTTCTTCTCTGATGATATCGAGATCCTTCTGTCTCATTCCGACATAAGTTACGAAAAGAAGGCTCTTATCTATATTCTGTGTGAATCTGAGTTCAGATTCGATGTACTTCTTCCACGAATCTTCCTGTGTTCCGAAAAATACTTTTCCTACCGAAATCTTACCGTTCTTCATTCTGAGAACCGGTCTCATCATAATAGCGTTTGACATTACATATATCTTATTATCCACCTGTCCTGCCATAGCAAGGAATTTAAGGCTGCTGACTACAAAGCTTGTGGAAAAACTCTTACGTTTACTCTCAAGCCTGTTCTTTATATCCTTTGCATTCCTTCCTTCTCTCACCATACGGCAGGCTTCGAGGACCATAAGTCCCTGTCCGCTTGAAAGATGTCCCGAATCCACAACGGTAACATTATCGAATGCATCCGATGCCTCCTGTGCTGCAGGGCATCCGCTATCGGTCACAAGACTCGATATGGATATATGGATTACGTTTTTTGCCTTTGTTAGAAGTCCCGCAAAGAAAGACTCATACTCTTCCACCGAAGGTGAAACATTTTTAGCTATATTTCCGTCTTCTTCGATATAGGAGATCAGTCCCTGAGCTTCTATCTCTTTTCCGTCAGCAAAGATTCCTTCATTTGTTTCAATCTTATGAGGGATAATAGCTATATTATACTTTTCGATCAGATCAGGTGAAATATCAGCCACACTGTCGGTAGCAATGATCACTTCTTCCTTTCTCTCATGTTCCTTAAGCCATGACATACTCTCTTCGACAATCTTATCATCCGAATAAACGGTATGGACTATGGACTTAGGGAGAAGTCTCAGACATTCCCTTTCAAGTGCTTCACCGCTTGTAGGCTTTACAAGATATCCGTCAAAGCCTTCCGCACTGTACATTTGTTTGTTCTCACTGTCGGCATTTGCCGTAAGAACGACAAACCTTGATGAACGGCTAAGTCCGCCCACCTGATTCTTGATACTCCTGAAACATTCTATTCCGTCCATTTCCGGCATAAGATGATCCATGAAGATCAGGTTGTATTCCTTTTCAAGGGTAAGTGAAAGCGCTTCCTCTCCGCTCATGGCAGTATCTATCTGCATTCCCGTATCACGGAGAAGCTTTTTCACAACCATAAGGTTTGCGGCATTATCATCCACAACAAGAATTCTTGCGTCAGGAGCATCAAAGCGCTTCTTATATTCCTGATTCCTATCCGATGCCGTTCTCTTATCCGGACTGAATATTCTCTCTCCCGCAACAGCATCACTGATTATCTCCTGAGGTATATCAACTACAAAAGAAGATCCCTTGGTATATACACTGTTTACGTTTACAGTTCCCCCCATAAGATCTGTAAGCTGCTTAACTATCGCAAGTCCGAGTCCCGTTCCCTCGATATATCTGTTTTCTGTCTCATCAACTCTCTTAAAAGCGTTGAAAAGATATGGAATACTCTCTTTCTTGATACCGATACCCGTATCAGTAACGGTAAAAGTTACATTTCCGTGTGTCCGATCTATTTCGTTATATTGAATGGAAAGCGTTATGGAGCCTTCCATAGTATACTTAATCGCATTATTTAAAAGATTTATAAGGATCTGCTTTATACGGACCTCATCGCCGACCAGTTCAACAGGCAGCTTCGGATCCACATCTATGTGAAAACTGAGTCCCTTCTCCTTTGTTCTCATCCAGAACATACCGACTATCTCGGATATCATGTCGCCTATGTTATATGGGATATTCGAAAGCTCCATCCTGCCCGATTCAAACTTGGACATGTCGAGAATGTCATTTATAAGATGCAGAAGTATCTTACTTGCCGAACGGACATTATTGGCGTCTTCAGCAACTTCTTCCGAAATATCCTCACGGAGGATCATCTCATTTAATCCTATTATCGTATTGATAGGTGTTCTTATCTCATGACTCATACTGGAGAAGAACTTGTTCTGTGCTTTGTTCAGTTCATCGATTTCATCTCTCTGCACCTGTGAACGCCTGTAAGCTTCTCGAAGGATCCTGACTTCGAACTCGATCAGGAAGCAGACCAGAACGCACACAAGTATTACTGATATGAGTGAATCCTGGAATATCATCTCTTCATCATGCTTACTAATGATCTCGGGATGGTAGTACTGAATAAAATAACACACTAAAACCATAAATATGTTCGCACCCGAGAGGAACCAGCGCCTCTTACCCGAGATTATCATGCATATAAATACATTACAAAATATAAACCATATCGGAGATCCACCATTGATACCGCCGCCTGTCACAAAAGTAATCGGCATGACAAGAAAAACCAGAATTATTGCAACCGCGGTTGCACATAACTGGACCTTGTCATAATGAAATGCAAAGAAAGCAAGAAGTCCGAATACCATAAATGCTATCACCATCGTTACGATGTCTTCGGCACTCTCACCGATCACGATACCGACTATCAAAATGATAAACAGCGCCGACATAGCAACAAGCGTAAGCAGTATCAGCATTCTTTCCTGTGCATCCTTCTTCTGATCAAACAGACCGGATACCCATCTTTTAAATCGTTTCATATACTCCTCCGCCTATTACTCCGGATAAAACTCCATTACTTCCGAATCTTCATCCTCTCCGGACTCTAGACCCAGGGCCTGACAGATAGCTTCTGTCACCAATGAATAGTTTTCAATCATATCATCATGATTCTTTTCTACAAACTCTATATTCTCTTCCTTAGATGCTTTCTCAAGAGCTTTTGCCTTCATCGAAAGAGAAGCTGCTCCTATCATTTGAGACGTACTCTTAAGAGCATGAACCGATATGGAGTAATTCTTCATATCTCTGTCTTTTAAATATGTACTCAGTTTTTGCTTCTTATCCTGTGCATTCCCTGCATATTCCATAAGAACCGAATTATAGAACTCACGGTCTCCCGCACAGTAACCGATACCGCTTTTAATATCTATACCCGCTCCCGCAAGGATTGCATCCGGATCGGACGATACAGCTTTATCAGAACCCGGCTCATTTTCTATTGCGGAGCTTATATCATACGAAACCGGTTCCGGAGCCTTATGCTCCTTATTAATATCTTCATACGATATAACGGACTTTGGAAGCACCTTCTTAAGAACCCTCTCCAGTTCGATGAGTTCAATAGGTTTACTTACAAAACCGTCAAAGCCTTCCGCTATAAACATTTCTCTTGCTGTACTGAGTGCATTGGCAGTAAGAGCTATAATGGAAAACTCCCGTCTGCTCTTTCCGGCATCGTATCTTATGCGCTTCATAGCTTCCACACCATCCATTCCGGGCATCATGTGATCCATGAAGATAAGCTCATAATCTTCGGCTCTGCACATTTCTATCGCTTCTTCACCGGAATTTGCAGTACTTACCTCCATTCCGTATCTCTTAAATATTCCCTTGGCAACGTTCAGATTCATCGGTTCATCATCGACAACAAGTGCCTTTACTCCGTCACAGCGCATACGTCTCTCCGGCTCTTGTGCTTTATCTTTGTCGGAATTAAGAACCGCAACGACAGGTATACAGTAGAAAGGCTTCTGCATGATCTGAGCTTTCGAACCTTCCGGAAGCTCGAAAGAATCCTTTGCCACCACAACAACCTTCATCTTATCCGCCAGAGATTCGATATATTCCCGGTTTCTGTTATATTCAACATCCGCCACAAAGAGATGTGTAAGGCTTACTCTTTTCAAAAGCTTCTGAAGGTCCTCGACATTATCCACACGATGCATGGTTGTCTTTAGACCTTTTACGATACTTCTGATCATTTTATTATAGAATTCACGGACATTCGGATTCTTATATTTGCCCATATCAAGATATGCTCCGAGAGAAATCTTAGATTCATCCGAAACCATCATGCAGTGGCCTTCATCAACAACATTCTGAGGAATGCTGACCCTTACGGTCGTTCCTTCATCTTTTTCACTGTAAATTGTCATAAATCCGCCGAGAGCTTTTACAAAACCGGATACGATGACCATAGAGATTCCGAGTCCACCGGAACGTACTTCTCTTCCGGACTCAGCCTGATAGAATCTGTTATATATCCTGTCAAGTTCGTCCTTAGTCATACCTACTCCGGTATCCGTTATCTCAAGTCCGAGATTGATTCCGTAACTCTGCCTGTTGCACGAAAGCTTTACATATACGCCTCCGTCCTTGGTATACTTTAATCCGTTGTTGATGAGATGATACATTATCTTTCTGAGCTTAACGGCGTCACCTTTAAGAACCGAAGGGATTTCCGGATCAACATCTATTACAAGCTCGAGATTTTCGGGAATGATAGGTCTCAGTTCCGCAACAAGATCGTTAAGTACCGATGCGATCATATAATTTCCGCTGTTAACTACAAGGCTGTCCATCTCTATCTCGGAATAGTCGAGAATATCTCCGACCTGATCCGCCATACGGTTACCGGCCTTTAAGATTTCGTTCATATTGGATTTCAGTTCCCGGTCATCTTCCTTATCAAGCATTACATTTGTGATACCTATAATGGCATTGATAGGTGTTCTTAATTCATGGGAAAGATTTGCCATGAAAGAATTCATACGATTCGTACTTTCGTTAAGCTCTGCTATCCTGTTTCCGGTCTTTCCGAATATAAGCGACCAGCGTCTGATTATGGTACGGGCAAGCCATCCCGCAAGAAACATAAGTCCTACATGAAGAATAATTCTTGATATGATAAGGCTTGTCCACTTTGTGTCCGTGAGGAACATTATGATTATGTCATAGAGAAGTGTCGTATAGTATGTGATCTGACATATATAAATGATTGCTATCTCACCTGTCGTAGTAAAGATCATTATGATCAGGACCATAAGAAATCCCATGTCAAATGTACTGGTTATATGTATTCCGTAAAAGAAAAAAGATGCCATCATCATAAGAGTGTATATCCATATACGCGCTCTTAATGACATGAACTGTGTTATATGAAGTCCCCAGCATACCAGCATTCCGACAAGCATAACGGGTATAACCCACAGCTCCCATGACATCAAAATAGTCTCTGCTATGATACCACAGCAGAGTAATGTATAACTCAACAATACCATTAATGGAGAGGTCTGAAAGACCTCTCCGTCACTACCAGCTTTAGCCATAAAACCTTTCCCGAAAAATCAGGTAAAATCAGTCAAGTCTATAAAGGAAAAACTTATCTTTTTCATAGCTTTCCCAAATATATAAACCGCTTGAATCAACATCACTTGATGAAAAGCCTGCTACAAGTCCGTCATACCCTTCAGGTAAAAGCAGTGTCACCGTAGGTCTTGCGATCGTGTATCCGGCATCTTCACTTGTTTCAAACGTTATCCACTGATATACATATTTCTCTTCATCATTATACTTGATCTTATATCTTCTGTAATTTTCACCGTATGAATCCACTTTATCTTCACAGGTATCGTTAAAGAGCCTGTCATCATAATAGTCTTCTACCCATACATAGTAACCGACACCTGCGTCATGCGTAAATACATCCGTATCATAAAAATCTATCTGGAACTCGGCTGTCTTTTTTACATAACCGTCCAGATCCATGTCATTTTCTTCTGCAAAATCAAGAATTTCAGGTGAGAGCTGCTCGGTTTTATAATTTAAAAGTACACCATTAGCATCACCTTCTGCATGCGGATCAACATATGTACCTGTAACAAAGTCATACCATTCATTCACATTATTATCTATCTTAATATCATAATCATCAAGTGTTTCACCACTCGTTATCTTACCTGTAATTGCCTCGGTTGTAGCTTCTGTTGTTGCCTCAGTTGTTGCTTCCGTTGTAGCCTCGGTTGTAGCTTCTGTTGTTGCCTCGGTTGTAGCTTCTGTTGTTGCTTCCGTTTCATCCTCGGTTGTAGTTATATCAGGTTCATCTGATTCTTCTTCATCTATGTAAGCTATATACCACTTACTTCCCTGTTTTACGACTATGAAATCCATATTCATGGTTTCATCCATGGATTCACCCATGAATTCCATATGCATAGTCATGCTTGCTTTAACTTCTGCAGCTTCCTTAGCTTCAATCTTAACACCGATTTCATCGTTAACCTTTTTCTTGGCATCATCGACGTCCATTTTTACCGGATCTTCAATCTTCATATCATTAAACTGAATTCCGAAGACCTTTAACTGCTCAAATGTGGACTGTATATCATCTGCCGATCCGCTCATTTCACCAAGTCCGATATCTTCCATATGATCCTTTAATTCAGGTGCCATACACTCCATAATGCCATTGGCATCAAGTTCAGAGAATGACTTCATGAATTTCTCAACAACTGCTTCAGGTTTTCCTCCTTTAAGTCCGAATACATCAAAAACAAATATCAGAACAACAGCTGCTATGATAAGAACAGCTGCTGAGATTATTCCAATTACGGCTCCCTTTCCAAGGCCTTTCTTCGGTTCGTCCGGCTGTGAAGGGCCACTGCTTACAGGTTGACTACTGTACTGTGACGAGACAGGGCTCTGCGTCTGACTCTGCTGATACTGCATGGCAGGTTCCTGCTGTGGCTGGCCGAACTGTGGTTGTGAGCCCGGCATCTGCTGTGG
>DEFA01000007.1:35840-36169 GCA_002350525.1 Lachnospiraceae bacterium UBA2864
TGTGACCCAGGCATCTGCTGTGGTGCCTGCCCAAATTGCGGCTGTGACCCAGGCATCTGCTGTGGCCGGCCGAACTGTGGCTGTGAGCCCGGCATCTGTTGTGGCTGACCGAACTGTGGCTGTGACCCAGGCATCTGCTGTGGCTGACCGAACTGTGGTTGTGAGCCCGGCATTCCCTGCGGACGCGCCTGTTGTGGCTGGCCAAATTGTGGCTGTGAGCCCGGCATCTGTTGTGGCTGACCGAACTGCGGCTGTGAGCCCGGCATTCCCTGCGGACGCGCCTGTTGTGGCTGGCCGAACTGCGGCTGTGAGCCCGGCATCTGCTGTGG
>DEFA01000007.1:36202-40918 GCA_002350525.1 Lachnospiraceae bacterium UBA2864
CTGTGACCCAGGCATCTGCTGTGCCCCCGCCTGAATAGCTCCGCACACCGGACATGCAGGAATATTATCAGGAATCTGACTCTTACATATGTTACAAATACCCATTACTTTTTCCTTCCTTTCATCGCCCCTGTATAAGTTGATCCTTAGCACAGATCATTTACATTCTGATTATACTAAAAACATGCATAACATAGTAGTTTTTTTTGACGTGACATCGTTATAATCCGCACTTATCACTCGCTTATGAAACCGCTTATGGATTCCCTTGCGGCTTCCATATCCGCTTTTAGATCGTTTACCGACATTCGCCTTGCTCCGGCTCCTGTTATGATAAGCTGTATCATACCATCGTTACTGGCAACCGAGATATCGTATTGCTTATTTTTCTCTATGGCAAACTTTGCTATATATTGGTCAGCTGTCTCTGCCTGTCTGGTATAGACTACATGAACATTATGATAATCAAAAAGTTCCGTACCATGTCCCGGTACCTTATACGCATCAAACACAACTATGACATTCATTCCTCTTACAGCCTGATAATCGGAAATTATATCGAGAAGCTTATCCCGTGCCGCCATCATGTTGTCGGAAGTAAAATCCTTTAATTCATCCATGGCATAAATCATATTGTATCCGTCGATAAGAAGATATTTATCACGGATGATCCCTGACCTTAATTTCACTGCAGAATGGGACGCTGTTCCCTTCACGGAAGTCTGCGAAGAAGAACTGCTTCTCTTATAAATATGTCTTCTCTTCTCCAACGGATCACTGTGTTTATTGGCACCGTGAGCCCGGCTTAAGATTTCTTCCACTTCCTCATAACCGATTGCATCGAGCCTTTCCGTAAGACTTCTTTCTTCTTTCGTCCTGCCGGATGAACCTTCTTCGTTATCTTCTTCATCCATACCTGAATCTTCTTCTATCCCAAGCAGCTCGGTAAGTCTGCTTTCCACATGAGCTCTCGCATCCACTTCATCCCAAGGTATATATCTTCCCGCTCCGTGCTCCGTGAATACCGATCCCGACGGATTATTTCTGTCAGCCTCCGGATCATATCCGTAGAGTTCCGTTACTTCCTCCTGATTATGACATTTCTTATATCCGCCCATCGATACGGTTACTTTTCCGCGACCCGCCGTAAGCTTTGTGAGTTCCGACTGATAATTTCTCATATATATAGCTGGCGCAAATCCCGTAAGAACTGCACTTTCCTCATCACTCTCGGAAAGGATTGCTGTACCGGACATTTTATCTATATCATTCATGACTCTTCCCACATATTCAGTAGGAAGCGAGATCACGAAACTGAAATACGGTTCAAGCAGAACACTCTCTGTCTTCATAAGTGCCTGTCTCACTGCTCGTCTTGCCGCATGCCTGAAATCATAGCTCTCCGAGTGTTTAACATGAGATTTTCCCGCAACCAGCGTGATCTTCACATCCGTAAGACGTGAACCCGTAAGCACTCCGCTGAGTCTGTCGCGTCCGAGCTCATCAAGGACAATTCTCTGAAATGCAGCACCGAGCCTGTCAAAGCTAAGATCCGTTCCGACTCGCAGTCCCATACCCTCGGGAAGCGGTTCAAGAAGAAGATGTACCTCCGCATAATGTCTGAGTGGTTCGAAATGTCCGATTCCGTAACTCGGATATGCTATGGTCTCTTTATATACAACATCGCCTTCATCGAAAAGAACGTCTATTCCGAATCTTTCGGCTATCATATTTTTGATTATTTCAAGCTGGAACTCACCCATGCATGAAATCTGAATCCTTTCGGATTTTGGACTTGAAGATATATTGATAAGCGGTTCTTCATCCTCAATCTCTCTTAGTTTCGGAAGAAATTCGCTTTCCGACAATCCGTCCGGAAGAATGATACCATATGTAAGTACCGCCTTCACGTTACTCTCTATGATACCCGGATCAATTCCAAGGCCGTTACCGACAAAGATTTTCGACAGACCCGTAAAAGCGACCACGTCTCCCGCCTCCGCTTTATCAAGAAGCTTATAGGTTCCGCCGCTGTAGAGCCTTATCTGATTTATCTTTTCATCATCTATCTCATCTCTTACCCTGATGCTTCCGGAAGTTACCTTTACAAAACAGAGCCTTACGCCCTTATCATCCTTTGAAACCTTATAGCATATAGCACCAAACTCATCCCCGTGATCACGTATATCTTCGTCTGACGCAAGTCCCAGACTTTTTATCCCTGATATAAGTTCGTCTATACCGGTCATCTTGAGCGCGCTTCCGTAGTAAACCGGGATAAGCCTTCTGTCCCTTATAAGCTTTGAAACCGTATCCCCGGAAAGCTTTCCTGTTTCGAAATATTCATCCATAGCCTCCTCATCACAGGAAGCCATTGTTTCATAGTCGGGATTTTCCGGTCCCTCAAGGAAGACCGTTTCTCCGTGAAGAAGCATTTTGCTTTCTATATCTTTTAAAAGCGGATCAATAATCCTGTTACGGAAATCCTCTTCGGCTTCCTCGGGAAATTTTATCTGATCCACCTTATTGATATAGATAAATACCGGAACTGCGGCAGCATCCAGAAGCTTAAAGAGATTCTTTGTATCATCGTCAATCCCGTCCGATGCATTTATGATAAAGACTGCAGCATCAAGTATTGAGAACGCTCTTTCGGCATCTGCCCGAAAATCCGTGTGTCCCGGCGTATCTATAATAGTTACTCTGAGATTTTCGTCCGGGTACTCAAGAACCGCCTGCTTGGATACTATCGTAACGCCTCTCTTTCTTTCAAGAGATTCCGTATCCAGAAAGCTGTCCCTGCTGTCAACTCTCCCGGCTTTTCTGATCATGCCGCTCTTATATAAAAGTGCTTCCGTGAGCGTGGTCTTACCCGCATCAACATGCGCTATGATTCCTATCGTAAGTTTTCTCATTTCCAAAAATCCAATTCCTCTACATTAAGTCCTATATCCGTCGCCTTAAATACAGGATTTTCACCTTCCTTTTTCTGTTTCTCGTAATCTTTCAGAGCATCTATTGCTACTTTTCCGAGAAGCATGCATGCGGGAAGATTAATGATCGTCATACCTCCCATAGTAATATCTGCAGCAGCCCAGGCCGCATTCATCGGTATAACTGCACCGAGCATAACGATAACCGCACAGGCTATATGAAAACACATTTTAAATGTTTTTGACGGCTGTCTCTTTTTATTCAGAAATATCAGTGCATTATCAACATAATACAGATTTCCCAAAAGTGTCGTAAATGCAAAGAGCACCATTGCAACCGTAATAAATGTCGGGCCTATCTTTCCGAAAACCGTAGATATTGCATTCTGAACATAAGGTGCTCCCGAAACCGTTTCACTTCTTTCCACACCGCTTGACAGGCACATAAGCGCAGTCGCAGTACATAACAGCAGTGTATCGATATAAACCGATAAGGTCTGCACCAGTCCCTGCTTGGCGGGATGAGAAACCTTCGCCGATGCAGACGCATTCGGTGCCGATCCGACACCCGCCTCATTTGAATAAAGACCTCTCTTAACTCCGTAGATCATACAGGATCCCGCAACACCCGAAAAGATCGCCCTGAAGTCAAATGCGTCCTCAAATATGATCACAAACATATTCGGAACATTCTTTATATTTACGAGGATAACTATAAGTGAGATTAAGACATATGCCACACCCATGACCGGAACGATAAGACTTGTAAGCTTAACTATTCTTTTCCCGCCGCCCAGCAGGCAATAACCCGTGAGTGCCGCAAGGATCAAACCGATTATGATAGGTGTTGTATTCTTATCATAGAACGAATAAGTCGCAAAAGTAGACTGCAGGTTATAAGAACATAAGAGATTAAATCCCACGGCATAGGTTGCTATCAGAAATATGCAGAATACAGCCGCAAGACGCGGTGCATGAAGCGCTCTCTCAATATAATATGCCGGACCGCCGTAACACTCGCCGTCTGTATTCTTTCGCTTATAGATCTGTGCAAGGGTACTCTCGATAAATGCAGAAGATGCTCCTATGATACACATCACCCACATCCAGAAACACGCACCCGGTCCGCCGAGACATATAGCAGTGGATACACCTACGATATTTCCCGTTCCGACTCGTGACGCTGTAGATACAAGCATTGCCTGAAGAGATGAAACATTCTTCTTATCTTCAGGCGGCTCTTTCAGTAATCTTAACGATTCCGGAAACAACCTTATCTGAACACCTTTGGTAAGTACCGTAAAGTATATTCCCGCCAGTGACATAACTATTATCAGTATCGGGTAGTACAGAACACTGTCTATCTTATCCAGTAATTCGGTCATGATGTATTCCTCCTGCTTATGTCGCAATAATTTTGCCTCAAAAAAAGCACCATCCACATTTTATCATTAAAATGCGGATAGTGCCATAATGTCTATCTGAATCAGTATCTCTTATTTCTTTTCTTTCATAAGGTCTCTGATCTCTGTAAGGAGCTTCTCCTCTGCTGACGGCTCTGCAGCTTCCTCTTCCTTCTCTTCTTCTTTCTTTCTGAGTGATATAAGCTTGTTCATGCCCTTAAGCATTAAGAAAAGAACGAAAGCAAGGATAATGAAGTTGATGATGGCCATAATGAATGCACCGATACCCAGCTCAGCCTCACCGATCTTAATAGTCCAGCCCTCAAGACCTCCTGTTGTGAAGCAGCCAATGATAGGATTAATGATATGCTCCGTAAGTG
>DEFA01000007.1:40945-42140 GCA_002350525.1 Lachnospiraceae bacterium UBA2864
CCACCGATGATAACACCGATTGCCATGTCCATTACATTTCCTTTAAGGGCAAATTCCTTAAACTCCTGAATAAACTTCTTCATTTTGTCGTCTCCCTTCCCCGTGTAGGATTTAGTAGTTTATAGTAAAAAACCAATAATTATTATAATATTTTTATTTTGTTATTACAAGAAAAAATGCATAAAAAAACGAGTCATTTACGACATCACATCATAAATGACTCGATTATACATAGATTCAAAAACTATATATTAATAGTTTACGATCTTTCCGAAGTCTGCCTTAAGAGAAGCGCCTCCTACGAGACCTCCGTCGATATCAGGCTGGGCGAAAAGCTCTGATGCATTACCTGCATTAACAGATCCGCCGTACTGAATACGAACAGCTTCAGCTGTTGCATCATCGTAGATCTCAGCGATGCACTCTCTGATACCCTTACATACTTCTTCAGCCTGCTCTGTTGTAGCTGTCTTACCTGTTCCGATAGCCCAGATCGGCTCATAAGCGATAACAAGGTTCTTAACATCATCAGCTGCTACACCCTGAAGGTCGCTCTTGATCTGAAGTCTGATCCAGTCCATAGTAACGCCCATCTCTCTCTGCTCAAGTGACTCACCGCAGCAAAGGATAGGTGTAAGACCTGCTTCGATAGCCTTCTTAACCTTCTTGTTAAGTGTGCAGTCACATTCCTTGAAGTAATCTCTTCTCTCTGAATGTCCGATGATAACATACTTAACGCCTGCATCAACAAGCATTTCAGCTGAAATCTCACCTGTGTAAGCACCCTTATCTTCGAAGTACATGTTCTCGGCACCGACTTCTACGTTAGTACCCTTAACAGCTTCTACAACAGGAACTATATCAATTGCAGGAACACAGTATACAACATCGACAGCATCATTCTTTACAAGGTCCTTAAGCTCTGCGCAAAGAGCTACTGCCTGTGAAGGTGTCATGTTCATCTTCCAGTTACCTGCTATAATCTTACGTCTAGCCATTTTTATATTCTCCTATTCTTATCGAATCAGAATTACTTATCGTTAGCAGCTGCTACACCAGGAAGCTCCTTACCTTCAAGGAACTCTAACGAAGCACCGCCACCTGTGGAAATGTGGCTCATCTTGTCACCGAATCCAAGCTGGTTACAAGCTGCAGCAGAGTCACCACCACCGATGATTGTTGTTGCATCTGTCTC
>DEFA01000007.1:42206-42508 GCA_002350525.1 Lachnospiraceae bacterium UBA2864
ACACCCATAGGTCCGTTCCAAACAACTGTCTTAGCTGTCTTAGCTGCTTCTGCGAAGAGGGCTCTTGTCTTCTCACCGATATCAAGACCTTCCTTATCAGCAGGAATAGCATCAGATGAAACCGTCTCAACCTCGATAGGTCCGTCGATTGGATCAGGGAAGCTGTCAGCAACTACTGTATCTACAGGAAGAAGGAGCTTCTTGCCAAGCTTCTCTGCCTTCTCGATCATTTCCTTGCAGTAATCAATCTTTGTATCGTCAACGAGTGACTTACCAACTTCCTTGCCCTGAGCCTTAAGGAA
>DEFA01000007.1:42519-44296 GCA_002350525.1 Lachnospiraceae bacterium UBA2864
TAAGCCATACCACCACCGATGATAAGTGTATCACACTTCTCAAGGAGGTTAGAGATAACGTTGAGCTTATCAGCAACCTTAGCACCACCGAGGATAGCTACGAAAGGACGTACAGGATTCTCAACTGCATTTCCGAGGAAGTCGATTTCCTTCTGCATAAGGTATCCGACAACAGCTGTATCTACGAACTGTGTAACACCAACGTTTGAGCAGTGAGCTCTGTGAGCTGTACCGAAAGCATCATTTACGAATACGTCAGCAATGCTTGCAAGATCCTTAGAGAATGCTTCGCCGTTCTTTGTCTCTTCAGCTCTGAAACGTGTATTCTCAAGAAGGATAACTTCTCCGTCCTTCATAGCGTTTACAGCTTCAACTACGTTCTCACCAACTACGTTAGGGTTAGCTACGAACTTAACTTCCTGTCCGAGGAGCTCTGAAAGACGTACTGCAACAGGTGCAAGAGTCTTTGTAAGCTTGTCTTCCTCTGTCTTAACCTTTCCGAGGTGTGAGCAGAGAATGATCTTACCGCCGTCAGCGATAAGCTTCTTGATTGTAGGAAGTGCAGCTACAAGTCTGTTCTCATCTGTGATCTTTCCGTCCTTTAAAGGTACGTTGAAGTCACATCTTACAAGAACGCGCTGTCCTTTTACGTTGATATCATCAACTGATTTCTTGTTTAATGACATTGTGATGTCCTCCTATATATTATATTTATCTCTTACTATTCACAGTCAACTTCAAACTGTGAATAGTTACATTATCTTCAATTTGATAAAAAGAGGCCCGGTACATTAAGACCGGACCTCTGTAAGGTCTTTGAAACCCACGAGTGTTTGTAACTAACGACTCGGTTCTTCGCGACGCCCGGAAAAAATATTAGCCAAGCTCTGCGAAATACTTGATTGTTCTTACCATCTGTGATGTGTAAGAATTCTCATTGTCATACCATGATACAACCTGTACCTGGAAAAGATCATCACCAATCTTGCTTACCATTGTCTGTGTAGCATCGAAAAGTGAACCAAATCTCATACCGATAACATCTGAAGATACGATAGGATCCTCATTGTAACCAAATGACTCGCTTGCAGCAGCCTTCATAGCAGCGTTGATGCCTTCCTTAGTAACGTCAGCACCCTTAACTACAGCTGTAAGGATTGTTGTAGAACCTGTTGGAACAGGAACTCTCTGAGCTGATCCGATGAGCTTTCCGTTGAGCTCTGGGATAACAAGACCGATTGCCTTAGCAGCACCAGTTGAGTTAGGAACGATGTTAGCAGCACCGGCACGTGCACGTCTAAGATCACCCTTTCTGTGTGGTCCGTCAAGGATCATCTGATCACCTGTATAAGCATGGATTGTGCTCATGATACCACTCTGGATTGGAGCGTAATCATTAAGAGCCTTAGCCATAGGTGCAAGGCAGTTTGTTGTACAAGAAGCAGCTGAGATGATAGTATCATCTTTTGTAAGTGTATCCTGGTTAACTGAGAATACGATTGTCTTAAGGTCATTTCCAGCAGGAGCTGAGATTACAACCTTCTTAGCACCGGCATCGATGTGTGCCTGTGACTTCTCCTTTGAGCAGTAGAAACCTGTACACTCAAGAACTACGTCAACACCGATTTCTCCCCAAGGAAGTTCTGCTGCGTTAGCCTTAGCATAGATCTGAAGTGTCTTACCGTCAACTGTGATTGTGTTAGCCTCATCATCAGCTGTAACTGTGTGAGCAGCCTCACCAATCTTACCACAGTATCCACCCTGTGCTGTATCATAC
>DEFA01000007.1:44387-44627 GCA_002350525.1 Lachnospiraceae bacterium UBA2864
ATACGTCCGAAACCGTTAATAGCTACCTTAACTGCCATTTTGTTAAATCCTCCTATAAAATGTAGATTAATTTATCTGCTTAGGATTTATCCCCCCGTGCAGACTTATGGCTATAATAACCTTTTTTAGGCAAAATTTCAACAGTAAATAAATTATATTTAAAATGATTTTTGATTTCTTTAATATATTAAGTTATACTTTATTAGTCACATTTAACTTATGTTTTTTGCATCATGAAAG
>DEFA01000018.1:0-174 GCA_002350525.1 Lachnospiraceae bacterium UBA2864
CAGGGAGGTCCACAGCAGCCACCGTTCGGAGCACCGCAGGGACAGCCTGCACCACAGCCGGTTCAGCCAAAGCCGGTTGATCAACCGATACCACAGCCTGTACCACAGGCAGTAGATACACCAAAGCCGATACCGCAGCCGGTTCCGGGAACACCAAAGCCTGCAGAGCCACAG
>DEFA01000018.1:327-46642 GCA_002350525.1 Lachnospiraceae bacterium UBA2864
CACCAAAGCCTGCAGAGCCACAGTCGGTACCTGAAGCTCCAAAGTCGGAAGAGGAACAGAAGAATGCTATTCAGTCTACACAGCAGTTGCTGAATGAAAATGTTCCGCCAGTTGACTTTGACACAATGGTAAAAGATAAAGAAATTTTTGATAAAACACAGGCACCGCTTGTCGGTGGATTTATGGGAGCTCCAAAGCCGTATCTCCTCCGTAAAAAGACGGGAGAAAAGATTTATATAACCGATGAAGATCTTACAATAGGAAAGTCACAGATCAATGCTGACTATACTATTTCCGAGAATCAGGTTATAAGTCGAGTGCACTGTATAGTACGAAGGAAGAATGGCGTAACATTTATAGAAGACAACAACTCAACCAACGGCACCTTTGTAGACGGACAGAAACTCGAGCCACATAAGGAACAGTTCCTTAAGGTTGGCTCAGTGGTTAAGTTAGGAGATGAAGAATTTGAGTTCTTCCTCAGGTAAGAAGGAGACGAAGATGGAATTTTCCGCAACCTACAATACCGACATTGGTATTAAGAAGTTTACCAACCAGGATTCGCTGGCTATCCGAATTATCGACACTCCTAAGGGACAGGTCGCATTCGGTATAGTATGTGATGGAATGGGAGGACTTGCCAAGGGCGAGCTTGCCAGTAAAGAAGTAATAGATTCCTTTACAAGATGGTTTGATGAAACTTTTGTAGAAGAAGTCCTTAATGATACATTTTCGGCCGAAAGTCTGCGGAAGGAATGGAACGGTATTATCCAGAACGAGAACAGATTACTGGGCATGTACGGAGCAGATAATAATATCATGCTCGGAACCACAGTTTCGGCGTTACTTATGTATGAGGGTGAGTTCTATATCGTACATGTCGGCGACAGCCGGGTATATGAACTTAGAGATTCGGTCAGAATACTGACAAGGGATCAGACCTTTGTGGCCAGAGAGATTGCCGCAGGCCGTATGACTCCTGAGGAAGCGAAGACCGATCCGAGAAGAAGCGTGCTTCTGCAGTGTGTTGGAGCATCAGCAGAAGTAAAACCGGACTTCCTGAAGGGCAAAATCCAGCAGAATGCGATTTATATGATCTGCTCTGATGGTTTCAGACATCAGATTTCTGAGGAAGAGATTCTTGATAAACTCGGCCCGAGTGCAATCAAATCTGATGAAGATATGAAGTACGGATGCGTATACCTTACGGAAATGGTTAAGAACCGTAAAGAAGCAGATAATATAACCGTAGCAGTTATTAGAACTATGTAATGTAGAGGGATAAAAGATGCTTAAAGAAGGAACCGTCCTTGACGGAAAGTATGAGGTCCTTAAAAAGATAGGCGAAGGTGGTATGTCCATCGTTTACCTTGGCCGTAATAACCGTCTTAACATGCAGCTTGCGGTTAAGGAGATTAAGAACGACGGATCGAAGTCTACAGCGATTCTTCTTAAGGGACTTGAAAGAGAAGCGAATATACTTAAGGATGTCGATCATCCGGTTATTCCGCGAATTATCGATATAGTAAAATACGGCGGAACAGTCTGCGTTATCATGGACTTCATAGAAGGTGTTAACCTGGCTGATAAGCTCAGAGCAGAAGGAGCACTTGCACAGGAGGACGTTATCGAATGGTCTCTCGAGCTTGCGTCGGCTCTTGATTATCTGCATTCTATGAAGCCGCCGATCATATATCGTGATATGAAACCGTCGAATGTCATGCTTCGTCCGGAAGGTGGAGTTAAGCTTATCGACTTCGGTACGGCAAAGACTTACGAGATAGAGAATAATGCTGATACAACGGCTCTTGGTACCAGAGGATATGCTGCACCGGAGCAGTTTGGTGATGCTCAAGGACGTGGTATCTATAAAACCGATGCCCGTACGGATATCTATAATCTTGGTGCAACTATGTACCACATGGTTACAGGTAAGAATCCTCAGGAGCCGCCATATAAGATTCTTCCTATCAGAGAAGTCAATCCTATGCTTTCATCAGGACTTGAGGCTATCATTCAGAAATGTACTCAGCCGAATCCTGAGGACAGATATCAGTCCTGTAAGGAGCTGATATATGCTCTTGAGCATTACACAGAACTTGATGACACATACGTAAAGAGCAATAAAAAGAAAGTTTCACTGTTTGCTGCAACCGCTGCACTTACACTGCTTTTTGCAGGAGTTGCCATAGGCGGCCGTGTAGGTATGCGTAAGATCCAGATGGAGAACTACTCGGCATACATTGAAGCAGGAAACGATTATAAAACAGATGGAAATTATCAGAAGGCTGCGGCCGAGTACAGAAAGGCATTTGAACTTGACGGAAGAGAATCGGATGCTTATGTCAAGTACATCGACCTTTATATCGATGCGTCCAACAACACCGATGAGAACGGTGAAGCACCGCTTGAGCTGAAAGACGGACTTGATGTTGTAGTCAACAGAGTAAAGAACGGATATTCAAATGTTGATAAGAACAACGAAGTTCTCTACAGACTCGGACTTGCATACTTTACCGAAGAAAACGATTACGCATCGGCAGCAAAGTATTTCCGTATGGTAGATGAAAAGGATGAGGATTACGGAGAACTTGCGGAATACTACGGAAGTATCTCACAGATTCTGTCCAACACGAACGTAAACGTTTCGGACCTCCTGGAAAATGTTAACGGTTTTGCTCAGTACAACATGAATCGACTGAACAACACAAACCGTCAGAAATTTATCAATTACGATACAGTCGGAACTATATATACCACATATCTTCTTCGTGAAGAGGGTGTTCCGGAACAGGCGGAGAAAATCATGAGCCAGGCTATCGAAGATCTGAGCGAATATCAGGGAGAGGATTCTTCGAAGTTTGACTATGCATACAGTGATGATCTGTCTGAGATATACTATCGTCTGGCAAAGAATACAGAGTCACCTGACTACTACAAGCTTGCAATCAATTATTGCAAGGAAGTTATAAATCTTATAACAGGTGAAGTTGATGTATCCAAGTCCAGCACAAATGAAAATGTAGTTGCATATATTAAATCATATGTAAATAAGAGCTGCAGAATTGCAGAAATCTACTCAATCCTGGGTGATGAGGAAAATGCTATCAAGACTTATGTAGATACAGAGGAAAAACTCGGAAAAGATAATCCGAATGTAGCCAAAGTATATGTTGAGCATCTTAATTCGCTTTACGCAGCATACGAAGCTGATCAGCAGGATCCTGAAAAATGGTCGGTTACCCGTAGAAAAGCTATAGTTGATGTATTTGTTGAAGGAAGCGATGTTCCGGGAATTACAAACAATACTAACTGGATCAAGAGAACATCAACAATGGAACTTCTTAAGAGTATGGGTTCCGAAGTTTCGAAGGAAGGAGAGTGATAGCGCATGGGCATTTACAGTATAATGTTTTTTGGCGGTCTCATTCTCGCCATATTATTCCTGGCTTTATCGGTAGTTCTGTTCTTCGTGCTTGATATTCCTACGGCATTCGGATCGGTTACGGGATCAACACAGAGGAAAGCTCTTGAAGAGATAAGATCAGGTAAAACAAAAGAAACTAAGCAGCAAAAGAAAAGAAAGAGCCAGTCAGGACTTATCAGAGCGAGAGATGTCAAGGCATCTTCATCTACAGGTTCACTTATGACAGGTTTCACTGATATTCAGAAGAAGGCTGAGGGAAGAGACAGCGAATCTATGAAGATGAAGTCCGGATCAGGCGCTATGTCAAGAACGGATACTGCTTCATTTAGTCGTTCTGAAGCTGCAACAACCACTATCAAAGCTTCTACAGCTAAGGCTGACAGAGATGCTTCAAGTGAACTTATCAGAGAAGCTGAACTTGCAGCAGCAAGAGCCGCAGGAGTTGAAGTAAAGGTTGATGAAAATGAATTTACTCCTGAACATTTAACAGAACAGGATATTCCTACACCTGAGGTTGAAACATCTGCAGCAGCTGTAGCAGAAGAATCTGCAACAGCAACCGAACAGAGTGCAGAAGAAGAAAAGAAGAATACAAGGATCCGTATCAATCCTAAGACAGGTAAGAGATATGAGCTTGATGCGGAGGAGACCGAGGTTCTTACTTATAATGAAATGACAGGCAAAGAGGAAGATCCTACATCACTTCTCGGAGCAAAGATTCCGGGTGAAGATGAGGAAACAGATGTTCTCAGAGCCGATATCGATTCCCAGGATCTTTACGATAAAGATCTTCTTGATTCGGAAGAATCAACGGATATCCTTACATCGGGCCTTAAGACGGATCTCGATGAGGAAGTTCAACCACTCGAGCAGGAGAAGGTTGATATGCCTGAGGAAGATACGGATGTTCTTATATCCAATCATATACCTCAGGAAGAACCGGATTCGTATTTCTTCGCTGAGAAGAAACCTGCTTCTGAAGATGAAACAGATGTTCTTCAGGGAGAGGATCTGTCCGATGTTGAAGTTGCGGAAACCGAGACAGTTCAGGATGCAGCCGATAAGGCAAGACCTAAGCCATCCTTCAGTATTACGGATATGCTCAGACATGCTATGGAAGAGGGTAAGAATATCCCTGACATAGAAGAAGATGAGGACGATTACGATGAGGACGAAGATGAAGTAACTAGCGTTCTCACAGGAAACGGAATCGAGTCCGGAAAACTGTCACAGTCGGATGTTCACGGAACATTGGACGAGAATCTTACTTCAGTACTGAAGGCAGATATGATGCCGGATGCAGAAGAAAAGAAACCAACGATCGCAGATGTACGTATCAAAGTACTTTACGACGCTACGATTGTACATACAGACGAATCACTTTAATAAATCATCCTTCGTTCCCATTTTTTTCAAAATGGGGGCGGAGGATATCATCCGTTAAGCGATAAGCATAACATTTCGACTTAAAATCACCAAATTTGCTTAACAGGACTCCAAAATAAACATCCACGATAAGAGGAGGACTGCTATGAAATCAAGCAGATCAAACAAAAATAATCCAAATAAGAGAATGGCGGCTTCCGTGCATGAAGGCATGGCAAGCGGAGTGTCCAAATTCAGACACTCGTATTCAAAATCGAAGAGGATAATCGCATTTGCCCTGGCACTAGCAATGGTTCTGGGCCTCATTTACGTGGATGGAAAGAGGAGAGAAGCAAAAGCGGATACACTGGAGCAGGTTAACTGGGATGAAAAATATAACGATGTTCAGGGAGATGATTTAGATTCTGCAGGAGATATCATTGATAATGTATACATTAAAGATGTTATCACCAAGTCGAAGGATGCAAGTACAATTGCTTCTGGAGATTTCTCTGTTTCAGAAATACTTGTACCAAGTAATAATATCAAATTATCACTTCCTAAAATAAGCAGTAGTACAGTCGAGGGAAAGACATATTATGCAATGTGGCTTACCGGATATGAGACTATCTCAACGACTAATTTTCAAAACGCAGAAACTGTGAACCCTGAATCAGGAATAGATTCGGATAATGTAGAAGGCTCTGTGTTGATAAATACATCTTTAGTAAAAGACAAACTGGCTACGGATTCCAATAAGGTACAGCTTGTTAGACTTGTATATGAAAAGAGCGACGAGGGCGAGTGGTCTTTAAATGTCGAAAAAGTAGGCGAACTTAATTATAACTATGAAAATATTAGCTTACTTGGCTTACAGGTGGGTGAAGAAAGTAAGGAGTATTCTTTCACAGACTCTCAGACGGCATATATAGCTCATTATACAAACTATTATATTAGTCATGAAGCAACAACTCCGGCATTGATAACAGATAAGAGTTCTTTTGGAACTTTAGTAGATAAAAGTGCAGTTCTTACAACATTAAATAGCGTAGGAGATAAAAACGACGGAATATACAGTGTATATAAGGTTACAACTCTTCCGGATTATGATTCAGGAACTGACAGCACATCGTACTTAACTAGGTATTCGGGTGGTTACTTTACTCGTGATAACTATATAAATGCATCGGATGATAGTATTTTACTCAATATAGATTCACAGTCATATAGTGCTTCACCGGATTCAACGGTGGTTATAAGCCCGAAAGATGACCCTATCACTGTTTCATTTAAGTTGGACAGTGAAGATATGAAAGATTCCACAACAGACGGGGTTTCTTATGAAATAACAGATGTTGATGGAACTTACGGAAGTGATTTTACTACAATTACCGGTACTGTAGGTGATACAACAGCGATTACAACTTCTGAATTGCCTAAAAGTACTGATTTGAAGGGTAAAACAGTAAAACTTACAGTAAAACTTTCAGATAACACAGGTAAAGGAAGAGAAGGCGTTTCAAAGACATTTACATTTACATATGATGAAGCTATACCTTCAATTACAAGTGTTTCATGTGTAGATGGATCGTCAATAGATTTAAATAAGTTTAATGATAAGTATACGACCCAAGGGGATAAGGCAACTATTCTGATAGAAGCAGCGCCGGGTGTAACAGGAACTAAAGCAGTTCTGGGAGATTGCGATGTAACGCTTGGAGGGTCAGCAATCGTAGGTTCTCCTTTTACAGCTACAAGCGGTAAGTATACAATTCCTGTATCTGCATTAGCTGAAGGCGAGAATGAGTTTACTTATACAGTAAAGAATTCTTATGAAGGAACAAAAACAGGAACAGTATCGATTATAGTTGATAAAACCGGTCCTTCAATGAATGACGTAACTCAGGTGACGTCAAAGGGAACAACAGTTCCGGTAGCAACAGGTAAGGTATCAGCATTAAACGGATTTACATTTGATGTAACCGGCGTAAGTGATGTATCGGGAGTTGCTTCTGTAACTGCACAGGCTACATGTGGTTCAAAAACCCCTGTTGATCTGACTCCTGTTTATGATAATGCTAAGTATACATTCACTGTACCGGCAAATGTAAATTATGAAGACGGTAGTACTGTAACTTATACTATTACAGCAGAAGATAATTTAGGAAATAAAAGCACAAAGAATTTTGATGTTAAATACTATAATGAGACTATTACTATAGTTTCAGAAATAGATCCTGTAGTGGATTCATCTAATATTCTTCCGGCAACGGGAAAGGATACTACGACAGGAACAATTGCATTTAAGTTGAAATATACAGTTACATCATATGTTCCTATTGCAGAAGCTACAGCTGCTAATCTCCTTATTAACGGAACTGCTGTATCAACAGATCCTAGCGCGGATGTATATGCATCTATTAACACTTCGGAAACATCATACAATAATGGAACAGATTCGTTAACATCTGTAATAGTATATGATGTTGTTGTAAAGAAGAGTGTGATATTAAGTGATATTAAATTTACCGCACAAAATGATAACGGTAAAACAAGTACAGATACAATTGCTGTTATAAATATTGATTTGAATGATCCAACAGCATCTCTGACGATAAATAATACAGAGACTATAGTTGGACGAGTTGATAAAGATAATAACCAGTGGTACAGAAAAGTAGCGGTTATTACAACATTTGATGACTCAGGAGAAGGCTTTGTATCTAAAGTTAAGAACGCTACATTAACCGGTGTTACACCTGCATTTGATTTTTCAACTGCAGTTTCAGGCACATCGGTATATTATGTAACACCATCAACTGATCTTTCAGGAACAAAAGTTGATTTTTCTGTAACGGATAATGCAGGAAATACAACAGTAGTTCCGACAGCAGTATTCCATGTTGATGGTACTGCTCCTAAGGATATATCAAGTCTGGCAGTGACAAATGTTAACGCTGTCGGTTATATTTCCGAAGCAAATCCGGAAGTAGTATTAGATCTTGCAACTGATGAGGATAATTTATATAAAGATGTAACTATTGTGGCTGAAAAGTGGAATGGATCAGCATACGAAAAATTAACATCGGAGTATAAGAATCCGGCTGATTCTACAGCAACACCTCCGACAACGGAAAGACAGTTTAAAGTCAATATGAGTGATATTGTCGGTGCGACTGTAGATGATGGAAAATATAAGCTGACAGCATATGTTGCCGATTATGGAATGGAAGCTGATGCAGCTGACAGACCTAAGAAAGAGGTTGAATTTACAAAGGATGTTTTTGCACCTGAGATTACTGAAGCTGTTGTAAGTCAGAAGAGTGATGAAACAATAGATATGTCTTCGGGTACAAGCTTTACAGCAAGCAAGAAACTTACATCAAGAGCTGCTTTTTCTGTAAAATTTAAGGTAACAGATGCAAATATTGATACAGTGACAGTTAACGGTGGTAGTGCAATTACTCCGGATTCTGAAGGATATTATGTAGTTAATATATCAGATGCATCAAGTTATAAGGGGGCAATATGTACACTTGCTGTTGAGGCAAAAGATAAAGCAGGTAATACAACTTCTAAATCATTAGTAATATCATTTATAAGTGATGAAATTACTATTGAGAAATTTGAGGCAACAAACGGAATTATCATTGATTCCTCACATAACATTACTACTAAGATAGGAACATTTGACATTGTTTATACAATCACGGCAGATGCTCCTCTTGATGAGACATATACTAAGTATTCTGTTGCAGCCGGAGCAGATACCGATAAGGTTGGAACAGGAACACTAGTTAAGACATCAACAGATGCTGAAGAAGCTGCATATACATATAAGTATACTTATACTGTTCCTATTGCAGTACCTGCAGATGATTCTGCACTTATTCAGAATCTTGCGTTTACAGCACAGAATGAGAATGGTGCAAGTAAATCAGCGACAACAATCGGAACAATCAATATCGACCAGATAAAGCCGGCAATTATTATCCACAAAGATAGTAAGACCGGAGCGGTTGATCCTAGCGAATCCGATTGGTATGACGGCCTGACTCTCTACATCGAATATGATGAGGGATCAGATGAATATGTATCAAATATTACAAACGCTGCAAATGTAATTATTTCAGGAGATTGTGAATCAATAACAAATGATGTTGTAGGCGGCAAGATTGTCGGCACAACAGTTGTCATGAAAGAATCCGCAAGTGTTACGGGAAGCAGCCTTTCAATCGCAGTAACGGATGATGTTGGAAATACTACATCTTCCGGACCGCATTATTATAAGATTGATAAGACAGCACCGGGGGCAATGGAACTCAAGGTTGGATCAGAAGACATTAACGGAATGGTCGTAACAAGCAAGTTCCTTAACAGCGGAGATCCTAAAATATCATATAAGGCATATGATAATCTGCAGATCAATAAGACAACACTGAAGGTTACAGCTCCTGGAGTTGCTGATTTTACTACAGAAACAAGTGGTGTGCCTACAAACGGTGCGGCAACACCAAGTGTTGATGTAAGTGATGTTCTTAGCAAGATTGCTACAACAGGAGCAGATGGTGAATATACTTTCGAACTTAATGGTGTAGATAATGCAAATCATTCAGCACCAACATTAAAGGGTGGTTTCACACTCGATAATACAGTTCCTACTATTGGTAATGTAGTAATGTCACAGGAAAATTCTTCTCTTGTGACAGAGACACAGGATATATCGACTGAGAATAAGACATTTGCAGGTCATCCTACAGCAACCAAGGGACAGAAGATTAAGTTTGTAGTTGATCTCAAGGATACAAATCTTGATTGGGATAAAACAACTATTACAAATTCCAAGACAGATGCGAGCATTAAGCCTGCTGCATCTAATTACGATGCAACAGAAGGAAAGCTTACTTTCGAAGAAACTCCGGATGCCTCATGGTGTGGAGAAACAGTAAACTATAATATTGTTGCAACAGATAAGGCAGGAAATGAGACAAAAAGAACATATTCTGTTAAGTTCCTTTCGGATACTGTAGAGGTAACATATAAAGTTATGAATTATACAGGAAATGCAGATTATACGGAAGGTGTTGAAAACCTTACAAACGATAATGATTTCCTGATCAGATTTACAATTAAGAGTGATGCTAAGCTTGATCTTACAAAGAGCACACTTACACAGACATCTTCACATACACCGGATGCAAACTATAGTGAATCCAACTTTAAGCTTACACAGGATAAGGTTGATGACTATATCTATACCTATGATTATGTTGTAAAGACAGATGAAGGAAAGTCGGTTGTTATCGATAACCTGATTCTCGGAGTCGAGAGTGTTAACGGCATTGCAGCCCAGAATACACCTGTATCTATGATCAAGGTTGACTTTAATAAGCCGAACCTCGGTATCGATGATACAACGAATGCAAATATCGGTGCGGTACGTGGCGGTGTTACATGGTATAAGAGTCTTGTACTTATTGTAAATGCCGACGACCATGAATCAGATGCAACTCAGGCATTTCCTGCAGGTGTTGAGAGTGTTACCGTAAAGCAGAACGGCGGCACAGCGAAATCGATAGGTTTTGTAAATGAGACTGTAACTGTAGAGCAGTCACCGGATGAAAACGGAACAGACATTGTATTTACAGTTAAAGATAAAGTTGGAAATGTAAAGGATTTCAAAGCAAACTTCCATGTGGATGGAGTTGATCCTACAGGTGATTTCTCGGTTAAATTCGGCGGAGCTGAAGCTGTAGCAGATCAGTTCTATACAGGTGATCCTGATGTTACAGTTAAGATTGCCGATGATATAAAGGTATATGATTATAAACTTACTATCATCGGACCTGAGGGAACATCGGAATTTACCGAATCCGTAAAGCCGATTGAAGGAATAAAGGATGGCGTTACAAAGAAGCTTTCCGAATATCTTGAATCTGACGGAAAACCTCGTACCGATGGACAGTATACCGTTAAGTTTGTAGGCCACGATCTTGCGGATAACATTTACGGTGAGAAGTCAATTACGTTCAACATTGATAATACCGATCCGGAGATTCTGTCCGGTGAAGTCATTCAGACAAAGAAACCTAATAACAAGGTTGCCATGAATGAAGAGGGCAAGGACGTATACAATGCTCCGAAGAAGATTTCTTCAGAAGATGCATATAAGGTTCAGTTCACGATCAGTGATGCAAACGTTAAAGAAGTAAAGATTTCGGAAAACGGTACAGAAGTTGCTTACGACCATACAGCGGGAACAAGTATCTATACTGTTAACAGAGATAAGGATACTTCCAGAAATGGAAAGACTTTTGAATATGTAATTACTCTGACAGATAAGGCCGGTACAACAATAGCTAAGACACTTATTGTTAAGTTCCTTACAGAGAAGATTACTATTGAGAGAAGCATAACAAATTATGGTGACGGAAATGTTGCTGTAGATGATTCAGGAAAGATTGTTTCAAAGTACGGAAAGTTTGATGTAGTATACAAGATTATATCAGACGATCTCCTTGATACAACAAAGGGTGGACATACAGCAGACGGCGCAGACGGTGCATTAGCAACAGCACCTGACGGACTTGTACTGAGCACAGAAGAATCTAATGCAAGTGCAGATAAGTATGTTTACTACTACACAGTTAAGGTTGATATTGCTAAGCCGGAGTCAGCTGTTATCGGAAAGCTTTCACTTGAAGTTGAAAATATCAACGGTGTTAAGCAGGATTCAGATACTGAGAAGGTAAGCATTGACGCTATCAATATCGATCAGTATGATCCGACATTCGTTATTTACGAAAGCGGAACAACCACAAATCCTAAGGAAATGGATGCTACAGATCCATGGTATGACGAACTTCCTATTACAGTAGTATTTGATGAAGGTACAGATCCTTACATTTCAAATATTGTTGAGAAAGATATTGTTACAGAGGGTCTGAACAGCATTACATATGATAAGGATGAAAATGGATTTGTTAAGAGCCTGACAGCGAGTGTTGATGAAACAAAGGCAGTCGCTGACGGAACAACGGTTAAGATTACCGTAACTGATGGAGTTGGCAACTCTACAAGCGAGACACATAAGTACCTTGTGGATGAGACTGATCCTGCGAAGGCAACACTTACCGTTTATGACGGTTCAGCTGACAAGGATATCAACGGAATGAATTCTGACAGTATATTCCTTAACAGTGGTGATCCTGCGGTTAAGTATGAGATTTACGATAACCTTCAGGCTAAGGAATCAGTACTTGAGGTGATCACACCGGGTGAAACAACACCGAAGAAGACAACACTAAGCGGTGAGGCAACAAACGATGCATCGAAGCCGAGTATATCTGTACTTGATAAGAAGCTTAGTGATAGTGAGATAGCAGGTACTGCAGAAGACGGTATCTATAAGTTTAGACTTACAGCTAAGGATAATGCCGGTAACCCGAGCCAGGTACTCGAAGGCTCATTCACACTCGATAATACTGCACCTGTAACAGATAAAATCAAGGCTGAACAGCCGTCTGTTCAGGAATACAGGACTGCTATTGAAGGTGAAAGATGGGCAGGTGCTTCTGCTGAGCATGAGCTTATCATCAGTTTTGAAACTGATGATCCGAATGACAACAAGTCAGGTTCGGAATCGGGACTTGCAAGCATTGAAGTTACCGAGCAAATTTCGGGAAAAGAGCCTACAATAGTTGAAGATGCTACAAAGACATATGAAAATGTTACTGACAAAGTAACTACTACGGTTACAATTCCGGGGAATGCAGAAAAGACAGGTAAGTCGGTTACTTACACGATTACAACCAAAGATAGAACCGGAAATACGGAGACTAAATTCTTCTATGTATCATACGTAGAGGATAAGGTTGAAGTAACCCATGCATTTGCCGATAAGACAGAGTGGAATAAGGGACATCATGAAATTGAATTTATCATTAAGTCCGATGCACCTGTTGAAGAAGAAGGAATCGATATAAAACTGATACTTTCACCGAAGGATGAAAAGACCACACCATCCGGAAAACTTACGGAACTCGAAGCAGAAATTGATAATTATGTATATTCATACGTATTATCTATAGATGCAAAGGATTCCGTAAAGATTGATCAGATTCAGTGTACGGCTACGAATGTAAATGGGGCATCGAGTGAAACAGATATAATCAATTATCTGTATATCGACCTTCGTAATCCGAAGGTTACACTCAGTAACATGGATCAGACGAGCTGGAGAGATTCACTTGTACTTGTTCTTACATTTGACGATTTAATTAAACGTGATGATGATGAAGAAAGTTACGGTATTTATAAGGCAAGACCATTCTACTCAGGTGTTCAGTCTGTAACTGTTACAGGTGTAAAGCAGGATCTTTATGGTAATGGTTATACCAAAAATGATATTGAAAAGGATTCATCCGATAGCATTGACGGATTCGAGATACCGGTTGAGGTAAAAGAGTCCAAGGATATTAATGGAACACCGATAGCTATTACGGTAAAGGACTTTGTTGGTAACTCACAGACATATAGGTATACTTTCCATGTTGATGAGACAAATCCTACATCGGGATTCAGCGTTAACGGACGAGCAGCAGCAGATGCTAACGGTACTTTCATGGGTACCACGGCACTTAATCCTACAGTTGCATATAATACACAGGATAATATCCAGATTAAGGATTACACAATGGATATTACACTTCCTGCAGGAAATACGATCACTGTTGCAAGCGGAAAGAATACCAATAATGTAAATGTAAGTACAACTCTTGCAGAACTTATCGGAGCAGCTAATTGTAACGGCAGCGTTCCTAAGGATGGTCAGTATACAATTAAGTTTAATGTACGAGATATGGCAGGAAGAACACCGGCAACAAATCCGGTTACTACTACATTTGTACTCGATAATACAGTACCAAAGAATGATCTGCAGATAACAACAGGAAGACCTCCGAAGTTTGATAAGTTCAACAGCACTTACAGAAATGATTATACAGGTCTTTCATATCAGTATGGACAGTACTACAACACAGACGTATCTGTAAATGCGATAGTAACAGATAATAATGTAAATAATATTACGATAACGGATAATGGTTCGGTTATTTACAGCGGTACAACACTGAATACAAATCATGTTATCTCATCTGAAGGAACTCACGTGGTATCCATCAGTACGGTAGATAATTCAGGACTCAGAGCAGAAACCGAATCAGTATCATTTACAATTGATAAGACCGTTCCGGTTCTTTCGACAACGCTGAACGATGTTTCTTTCCCAGAGGGAGGAGCTACAAGATATCTTAATACCTCTGGTAATGTAGGTATAAGTTACAGCGAGACCAATAAGGATACGGAAGATCTTATAATGACTGTCACAAGGACTGCACCTGCAGGCGGCGGACAGAGCGTATCCTCATCAAGAGTAAATGAAGGACAGCAGTCATTTGCGGATGAGGCAGATTATTCGGTTAGGTTTGCAGCTACAGATAGAGCAGGAAACAAGGGCGCTGAGAGAACGGTTACCTTCCGCGTAGATAGGACAAAACCGGAGCTTAGCTTTACCGGAGCGGCTGATCACGGAACATCTACAAAGAGTGTAAACATGAACTATATAGTTCGTGAGGCATTCTATAATGACATGAACAGCTGCACACTCAGAATCTACAAGAAGGTTGACGGAGCAAATGAAGTGCTTCTGAGAACCGTTGATATCAGACCTAACAGCTCGAATTATTCGATGTCGGAACTCTTTAGTGATGACGGAGAGTACAGATTTGAGATGGCTGCTGAAGATAAGTGTGGAAATCCTGCTACGGCAAGCTATACATTTATACTTGACGGACAGGCACCTATCATTACACTTGCCGGAGTAAAGAACTATGATAAGACTTCTGATGACGTAACACTTGGAATTACGGTTGATGAAACATTCTTCACATCCAATAAGGTATCACTTAAGGGAACGAGAGTGGATATTGATGGAGTTAAGAACGATGTTACATTTGCGGACTTTGTTACAAATTCAAGCAAGGTTTCCAAGTTTGAGCAGATGTTCAAGGAAGATGGTATCTACGATATTACGGTTACATCAACAGATAAGGCCGGAAATTCAACAACTCAGAAGATTCACTTTACAAAGGATACGACAGATCCTGAGATAAAGAATATTGAGAAGTACGACGGAACAAAGACTAATAGCTTCACATGGAGCAATAATGCGGAAGATATGGTAAGAGACCTTACCGTATGTAACATTAAGGTTTACATGGACGGTGTTGAGTATAACGGACTTTCGGATCTTGCGGATGGTTCACATGTGCTCAGAGTTGTTGCTACAGATGAACTCGGACATACCACAGATAAAGAAGTATCGTTTATACTTGATACTATAGCTCCTAACATCCTTATATCGGGTGTTGAGGAAGGTCAGTATCTGAAGGAAGCAACACAGATATCTGTATCGGTTCAGATCGATGAAGATACTCTTACAAGAGTTACTCTGGATGGAAGAGAAATCGATATAGTTGACGGAGTGGCAACCTTCACAGTAAACCAGAGAGGATCATACCACTTACTGGTTGAAGCTATAGATGAGGCCGGAAATGTATCTACAAAGCAGCTGAGCTTCAACTTCGGTGAAAAGTTCCCGCTTTGGATATTCATAGTTGGAGGAAGCGGACTGCTGCTTATGCTCCTTCTGCTGCTTTTGGTTAGAAGACGCAGGAATAAGAAGGCTGCGTAATTCGGTATAATTTAATTACATGGACTGTGTCGCCGGAGTAATCCGGCGACACAATAAGTTTACAGGGAGAAGTATTATATCGGTGGGGGTATTTCTATGTATGTTAATAAAGCGAAAACTGCGATAGCACTTGGGTCTATCAAGGTTAAGACAGTCGTCTGGGGAGTGGGACTGGGACTCATGGTTTTGGCATTCCTTGGAGGTTTAACTGAGGAAATGATGGAGAAATATGGTTGGAAGGGCCAGATTACGTGGGTCATAATAGGTTCTATTTGTGGCCTATTCATATTTTTGAATCTTCAGAAAAAGAAAAAAATCAATCTTGCATACAGACTCAGCAACGTATTTGAAAATGATTCGGATGGTACCATGATGACAAATGAGATTGCCAATGCGGTTCATCTTGCTACACCGGTACTTGAGCAGAATCTTCTGTGGCTGATCAACAATAACTATGTTATCAACTGCAGATTTGATGACAGAAATCAATCAAGGATAATTCTTACCGATGTTAATGAAGCTGCCACGAATGAATTTAAACTTATTCAGTGTATAGCCTGTGGAACACAGGTACAGGTAAGACCGGGACAGGGTATCAAGTGCCCATCATGCGGAACATACATAGCTCCGTAAGAGATTAATATGAAACTAAAATGTGCGCCGTTATGGCGCACATTTAATATAAAGCCTATCGCGAAGACTTAAAAAGCCTGTTGCGAAGATTAATTAAGTACAAGTTGTTTTTTGGAGGAGAGAAGTACATGAACAGTTTCAGAATACCATATCACTTAATCGTAGATGAGGGGATTTTTACAAGAATTCCGGAGGTAATGGCAGATGTTATTCCGGGCATAGAGAATCTTAAAGCAATAATCGTAACGGAAGAAAATCTTAAGGGAATATTTGGTGAGATTTTAGACGGTATAGAGGCTGATTTTCCTAAGTCAGAGCTTTATCTAATACAGGCTGCAAGCTACGACAATGCAGTCGCACTTGCAAAGTATATAACCATGAATGATATTAAGCTGGTTATCGGATTCGGCGGAGGTACGGTACTTGATCTGGCAAAGTTCGCCGCATTTGTAAGTAAGTCTACGCTTATATCACTTCCGACTACTCTCAGTAACGACAGCCTGGCTTCACCGGTTGCTGTTCTCGGAACGGAAGGACTTGCCAGAAAGACCTTTAAATGTACAATTCCCGATGCCATCTTAGTCGATGCGAATATTATCATGTCGGCACCTGAGAGACAGCTTCTGTCGGGAATAGGCGATACTATCAGCAAGTATACGGCTCTCAATGACTGGAAGATCGCGTACCTTGCAGGCAGAGAATATGTGGATGATTTTGCTTATATGATCTCGAAGATGGCCTTCAACTCCATATGTTATAACGATATGAAAGAACTGAAATCCAAGGACTTCATCAAGCGTCTTACTCAGGCACTTGTAATGGGTGGACTTGCTATGGAGATAGCCGGTTCATCCAGACCATCATCAGGTTCGGAACATCTGTTCTGTCATGCACTTGAAGAAAACTTTTCGGATAAAGTTAACGTTCCTCACGGTATCGCTGTTGCTATGGGAAGCTACGGGGCATGTATCTTCCAGGGTAGAAACATCGGCAAGATCACGAAGATACTTCATGAATATAATCTTCCGGTCAGACCGTCGGACTGGAAGATTACAAAGGAAATCTTCATTCAGGCCTGGCAGCAGGCATCGGCAACCAGAGCCGACAGATATACGATCCTTAATGAGACAAACCTCGATGACGAGACCCTTGGACGTTTATATGACGATATGGAAGAGGAGTTTGTACAATAAATACTTTAAATTCTCATATTGATGTGATACAATGTGTGAGTTATGGTTAGAAGTGCCTTCAGAGGTGCATTTTGACCTTACAGAACTATAAACAAAAGAGGTTTAACATTATGAAAAAGGCAAAGAGAAATGCTGTTTTCTACCTTATTCTTTTCCTGCTTGTAGCAGCAGGTGCAGTGTATGCAATACTGTATGGATTAGGTGCGGAAAGAACGGGACGCGCTGCTGATATTCCACTTGGACTTGATCTCCAGGGTGGTGTCAGCGTAACTTATCAGATTGAAGAAAAGGATGCAACAGATGCAGAGATAGCTACAACTATCGAAAAACTGCAGAAGAGAGTTGATACCTACAGCCCTGACGGAGAGGTTTATAAGGCCGGCTCTAACAGAATTACTGTAGAGATTCCTCTTGATACAAGCAAGTATGATCCGAATGCTATCCTTGATTCTCTCGGACGTCCGGGAAAACTTGAGTTCCTTGATTCTACAAATATGGCACTCAAGCAGCAGGGACAGGAATATGTGGCAGCTCTTACCGGTTCAGATGTTAAAGAAGCCGCAGCAGGCAGATATACAAATAATACAACAGGTATAGATCAGTACATCGTATCACTTCAGTTTAACGAAGAAGGTGCTGTAAAGTTCGGCGATGTTACAGGTGCTAATGTTGGAAATGTTGTTTATATCGTGTATGATGATCAGATTGTAAGCGCTCCTAGAGTAAATTCTCAGATTTCGGGCGGTTCGGCTCAGATTGAAGGTGACTTCACATATGAAGAAGCTGATGAACTTGCAAGCACAATCAAGATCGGTGCACTTCCGCTTACACTTACAGAGCTGTCATCACAGGTTGTAGGTGCAAAGCTTGGTTCTGACGCACTTCGTACATCACTTATAGCAGGTGCTATCGGTCTCGGATTCATCTTCCTTATAATGATGATCGTATTCAGATTCCCTGGATTTATAGCATCACTTGCTCTGTGCTGTTATACAGTTCTCGAGCTTTTCTTCCTGAATACTCTTCATATTACACTTACATTACCGGGTATTGCAGGTATCATCCTGTCAATCGGTATGGCGGTTGATGCGAATGTAATCATATTTACACGTATTAAGGAAGAAATCGGCGCCGGAAAGACTGTTAAATCAGCAGTTAAGGATGGTTTTGATAAAGCTCTTTCAGCTATCATCGACGGTAATGTAACAACAATTATTGCAGGCATCGTACTTCTTCTTATGGGTACAGGTACTGTTAAGGGCTTCGCAAGAACTCTTATCCTTGGTATCATACTTTCAATGGTATCGGCACTTTTCATTACAAAGCTTCTTTTAAATATATTTGTTAATCTTGGTGTTACAAACAAGAAACTCTACGGAGCAGCTAAAGAAGTTAAGGATAAGAGCTTCTCCAAGACATTCAAGGGCGCTGCTGTTTTCTCAGCTGTTGTAATAATCGCCGGTATTGTATTCCTCTTTGTAAACAAGGGAATCACAGGACGTGGAAATGCCCTTAACTTTTCTCTTGAGTTCAGTGGCGGTACATCTACCACAGTAACATTTAATGAGCAGTATGATCTTGCAAGAGCCGAGAGCGAAATCATCCCTGTACTTGAAGCAGCTACAGAGATTGCTCCGGGTTCGGCACAGATTCAGGTTATAGATAATTCAAATCAGATTGTATTTAAGACAGCTACACTGGATAATTCGAAGCGTGAAGCCCTCGCAAATGCACTCAAAGAAAATTTCAATATTGCAGACGGTGCAATTGAAACAGATACTATCAGCAATACTATCAGTAACGAGACACAGAGAGATGCCGTTCTTGCGGTTATCATTGCATCTATTTTGATGCTTATCTACATCGCATTCAGATTCTCTGATGTACGTTTCGGTGTAAGTGCGGTTATCGCTCTTATCCACGACGTAATGTTCGTATTCTTTGCTTATTCGGTAGCATACCTTTCGGTAGGTGGTACATTTATCGCATGTATGCTGACTATAGTAGGTTACTCGATCAACTCTACGATCATTATCTTCGACCGTATCAGAGAAAATCTGCACGTTATGAATATTAATCGTGATGGTTATGATAAGATTGTGGACAGAAGTATATCACAGACTCTTTGGAGAAATGTGTATACAAACCTTACAACATTTGTAATGGTTCTTATGCTTTACATCCTGGGTGTTGCTTCTCTTAAGGAGTTTACGTTAGCACTCATGGTCGGCATCGTAGCGGGTACATATTCTTCTATATGCATTACAGGACCGCTTTGGCTCAATCTTCGTAAGCATATCGGAAAGGGTGAAGAGACTGCCGAGCAGGCAGAGTAATCGTATGAATTTAAGAGGGTGCGGGTTTATCCTGCACCCTTTTGTGATTTTATATAGTTGTTTGGAGAGTGTATGGACGCAGATTGGAGAATATATTCAAAAAGAGCTGATTTCGATGCAATCGGAAACAGATTCAATATAGATCCGGTGGTGGCTCGTGTCATAAGAAACAGAGATGTTGTTACCGAAGACGAGGTCGAGAGATTCCTGTACGGAACACTAGATTCCCTGTATCCGGGAAATCTCATGAAGGATATGGATAAGGGTATCACGATCATATCCGGGAAGATTGACGAAGGTAAGCCTATCAGGGTTGTGGGCGACTACGATGTGGATGGAGTGACCGCGACATATATTCTGTATGATGCCCTGAAGAATCTCGGGGCAGATGTGTCTTATGACATTCCTCACAGGATAACAGATGGTTACGGTATAAATGTCAGGATGATCGAGAAAGCTCATGCAGACGGAGTCGATACCGTAATTACTTGTGATAACGGTATAGCGGCTTTCGAGGCTCTGGAACGTGCAAAAGAGCTTGGACTTACGGTTGTCGTAACGGACCATCATGAGATTCAGGAAAAGCTGCCTATAGCAGACGCCGTGATCGACCAGCATCAGGAGAATGACGAATATCCGTATAAAGATATATGTGGTGCAGTAGTTGCGCTTAAATTTATCAGATGTCTGTATGGTGCCCGGAATGTGGAAATATCCGACAGAAAGTACCTGGATTTTGCTGCCCTTGCGACAGTCTGTGACGTTATGCCACTTCTTGATGAGAACAGAGTTATAGTTCGTGAGGGAATGAAGCAGATTGCAAATACCGATTGTATAGGCCTTCGGGCACTTGTCAATGAGTGTGGGTTAAGTGGTACAATCATTTCAGCTTATCATCTCGGATTCATGCTCGGTCCGTGCATAAATACCTGCGGAAGGATAGGTTCGGCAATTGAAGCGTTGGAACTCTTCCTTAACGAGGATCCGGAATGGTGCAGGAAGCGTGCGGCGGAGATCAAACAGAATAATGATGAAAGAAAGAGGATCACTGAGGAAGGTACCGCGCTTGCCATAGAAGAGACCGTAAAAGCGGGAAGAGACGACGATCAGGTTATAGTTACATACCTGGAAGGCGTACATGAGAGTCTGGCAGGAATTATAGCCGGAAAACTGAAGGAGCATTTCTACAGACCTACCATAGTATTTACCGATTCCGCAGACGAAGAGTTGTATAAGGGTTCGGGCAGATCGATAGATGCATATAATCTTTTCCGCGAACTTACCGAGGTGCAGGATATCCTCTTTAAGTTCGGAGGACATAAGCTTGCGGCCGGAGTTACGGTTGAGAAAAAGAATCTGGATGAGCTTAGAGCAAGACTTAACGAAGCAGCTCATATGACAGAGCAGGATCTGACTCCGAAGCTTATGATAGATGTTCCGATGCCGCTCAGATACGTAAGTATGGAACTTATCAGACAGCTTGACAGCCTGGAGCCTTTCGGAACAGGAAATCCAAGGCCGCTTTTTGCAGAGGCGGGACTTAAGATTCTCGGTATGGAAATTTTCGGAAAAAGAAGCAATGCTCTTAAAATGAGGGTGAAAGATTCAAGGGGTGGTACATTTATTCTTATGAGTTTTGATCCCGAAGGTGTGGTATCTGATATAAAGAAGTGGTTTACAGACGAAGTTTGTGATAAAATATTGAGAGGTGTTGATACCGGAGTGATGATTGATGCAGCATATCAGCCGCAGATCAACACATATAACGGTATGAGCAGTATTCAGTTTATGCTGAGAAATATGCGCCCGAGTCAGAGGGGTTAGGTTATAGAACCTGAGTCGGAGCGGTACACAATAAGGAGGTTAGGCAATGGCTAGTGTTGAGGATTATATTATAACTATTCCGGATTTCCCTGAACCGGGGATTATGTTCAGAGATATTACGGGTATTCTTGATAGCGGAGAGGGACTTCAGCTTTCAATCGATGAACTGTATAAACTTATCGCTGATGTTGATTTTGATGTTATAGCGGGAGCCGAGGCCAGAGGATTCATCTTCGGTATGCCGCTTGCATATAAGGCATGTAAGCCGTTCATTCCGGTAAGAAAAAAAGGTAAACTGCCGAGAGAAACTTACGAGCAGACCTATGATCTGGAATATGGTACGGCAACTATAGAGATTCATAAGGATTCCATCAAACCGGGACAGAAGGTTGTACTCGTAGATGATCTTATCGCTACGGGAGGAACAATCGAAGCAGCTGCAAAGCTTATAGAGAAGTGCGGCGGCGAAGTAGTTAAGATCATATTCCTTATGGAACTTGAAGGGCTTGAAGGACGTAAGAAACTGGCTAAGTATAATGTGGAGTCAGTCCTTAAGTATCCCGGGAAGTAAAGACTACGGGATTGCCTGAGCGAAGCGAAGGAGGACCCCGTAGCCTCGAGCGAGTAAAACGAGCGAAGAGGTGTGCGACTGCGAAGCAGCGCGATTACTCGCTGAAAGCGAGAAATCCGGAACGTGCTTCGAAGAAGCACGGAACGACATCAAAGACTACGGGATTGCCTAATATATAGAAAGGAGGAAGATATGGCAGATCCTATCAGAGAGATAATCAGTAATACAGCCAGAAGTATTGATCTGGCAACACCGGACGATTTTACCACGCCGGATGAGATTTATCAGGTTCTCATCGACAAGATGAAGTCGTATCATCCTTCTGATGATTTTTCACTTGTTGAAAAAGCTTATCGAATGGCAGATGCGGCTCATGAGGGACAGAAGAGAAAGTCCGGTGAACCTTACATCATCCATCCGCTCTGCGTGGCTATAATTCTTGCCGGCCTTGAGATGGATAAGGAAACCATCATAGCAGGGCTTCTGCATGATGTTATCGAGGATACAGAGAAGACAAGGGAAGATATAGAGAGAGAATTCTCTCCGGAAGTTGCACTTCTTGTTGACGGAGTTACAAAGCTGACTCAGTTGTCTCTGTCTCAGGATAAGATAGAGATTCAGGCTGAAAATCTTCGTAAGATGTTCCTGGCTATGGCTAAGGATATCAGAGTAATCATAATCAAGCTGGCCGACCGTCTCCATAATCTCAGAACGCTTCAGTATCAGACTGCGGAAAAGCAGGTTGAGAAGGCTCGTGAGACCATGGATATTTATGCTCCGCTTGCTAACAGGCTCGGTATTTCCAAGATTCAGGTTGAAATGGATGACCTCTGCATGCAGTATCTCTATCCGGATATCTACAGAGACATTCGTGACAAGTTGGATGAAATGCTTTCCGAACGCGGAGATTTCATAAATGAGATAGTGGCTGAAGTGAAGCAGTACATTTCTGAGGCGGATATAAAAGCCGAGATTGATGGAAGAGTAAAGCACATCTTCAGTATATATAAGAAAATGAAGACTCAGGGTAAGACTCTGGATCAGATTTATGACATTGTTGCGCTTAGAATCAAGGTTGAGACGGTACGTGACTGTTATGCGGCTCTGGGTATAATCCATGAGAAGTATAAGCCTATTCCGGGACGTTTCAAGGATTATATTGCCATGCCAAAGGCAAATCTGTACCAGTCGCTCCATACAACCCTTATCGGTCATGGAGGACGTCCTTTCGAGATTCAGATAAGAACGTATGAGATGCATCGTACTGCTGAATTCGGTATTGCGGCGCACTGGAAATATAAGGAGTCGGGAAGCAAGGAAGTTTCTACAGAAGAGGAGAAGTTGAACTGGCTTCGAGAGATTCTTGAGTGGCAGAACGACAGTGATGATAATCACGAGTTTATGAATGCGGTCAAGTCGAGTCTGGATCTGTTTCAGGATCACGTATACTGCTTTACACCTGCGGGCGATGTCAAGACTCTGCCGAGAGGTTCGAATACGATTGATTTTGCTTATGCGGTTCATACCGCTGTCGGTAATAAGATGATCGGTGCAAGGATCAACGGTCGTGTTGTTCCTATTGAAACAGAGATCAGAAACGGCGACAGAGTTGACATCATCACATCTCAGAATTCCAAGGGACCTAGCCGTGACTGGCTGTCCATGGTTAAGAGTACACAGGCACGTAACAAGATCAATCAGTGGTATAAGAATGAGTATAAGGCCGATAATCTCCAGAAGGGTAAATCCGCGATGGAGGATTACTGCCGGGCGAAAGGACTTAACCTTTCGGAACTTCTTGTACCGGAATATATGGAGAAAACTCTTAAGAGATATAACTATACCGAATGGGATACTCTGATGGCTGCTGTCGGACACGGCGGCCTTCGTGAGGGACAGATCGTTAACAGGCTTCTTGAGGAGAAGAGACGTGTTGAGGAGAAGAATCGTTCGGATAGTGCTGTTCTTGAAGAGATAAGAGATAAAAAGGGCGACGAAGAGTATGAGAGCCCTAAGGGAACTATCAAGGTCCGCGGTATTCATGACGTTGCGGTAAGATTCTCAAAATGCTGTTCACCTGTACCGGGCGATGATATTGTCGGATTCGTTACCAGAGGAAGAGGCATATCAATTCACAGAACGGACTGCATAAACGTTGTTAACATGAGTGAGACTGACAGAGTCAGACTTATTGATGCAGAGTGGGTTGAAGCTGACGGAACGTCAAACTTTGAATTTACAACTGAGATAAATGTATTTGCGATGGAGAGAAACGGACTTATCTTTGATCTGTCGAAGGTATTCAATGAGGAGAATATTTCCATAAAGGGAATGAATGCCAGAACAAGCAAAGCCGGCAAGTCGACAATAGATATCTCGTTTAACGTCAAGTCTAAAGAAGATATGAACAGACTTGTATCGAAGATAAGAAACATACAGGGCATTATAGATATTGTAAGACCACAAGGCTAGACCACGATATAGCGGTTGCGAAGCAGCGCGGAATGACATCAAGAAAGATCACGGGATTGCTCGAACATACACCTGGGGGAAATTATGATTAAAGTATATGTTGCGGTTCTCGGGCCGGTAGGCACCAACTGCTACATCCTTATAAATGAAGAGTCCGGCGAAGCAGCAATAATCGATGCTGCTGACAACGCGGACAGACTGCTTTCGGCAGTAGAGAAGAAGGGGGCGAAGTTAACGAAGCTCCTTCTTACTCATGCCCATTGGGATCACATCGGAGCGGTTAATGACATTATAGATAAGTTACCGTCACTATCGGTATATATCGGTGAGGACGACATTCCTCTAATGGAGAACCCTTCTGCCAACTGCTCGGCATGGCTTGCGGAATATCCGGGCACTGTAAGCAGAGATAAGGTTATCGCGTTAAAAGACGGCGAGGAGCTGGATGTTCTCGGAGAATCCGTAAAGGTTATCGAGGTTCCGGGACACACAGCCGGCGGTATATGTTTTTATTTTCAGGATAGTGAGATTCTGTTCTGCGGTGATACCCTGTTCCAGGGCAGCATCGGCAGGTCGGATCTTCCGACGGGAGATGAGAAACAGCTCATAACCAATATAATAGAAAAGCTTATGGTCCTTCCGGAGGCAACGAAAGTTTATCCGGGACATGGAATGTCCACGACCATAGGTGAAGAGAAAGTAAGTAATTATTATCTGAATTAGAACGGGTTCATCGGAGCGTGAGAACATGATCTTACTTGTTCAGAATACAAATGAATATGAGATTGACCTTCGTGCTATGATCATGGCGTTTTTTCCGGTCGAGAAATTGACGGTGATTCATCCTAAGGATATTTTGAATTATCGCGGAAACAATTTCGAAGACTGGGACTTCGTGTTCACAGCACTTTTTGATAAGGAGGAGACAAAACTCCATATAGAGGAGCAGGGACACGTGATTTTTTCCGCCTATACCTTCGGTGATTATACCGACAGGAAAAGGTTCAGAAATAAGATGAAGCTGGCGGTATATAAGGTTCTGAAGGAGTATACCGGAAGGAGCCTGCCATGGGGAAGCCTTACAGGTATGAGACCTACAAAGGTTGCAACCCGTGCACTTGAAAATGGTCTTGATGACAGCGATATAATCGATTATTATATGAGGACGTATGAAACGTCTGAAGAGAAGGCATCTCTTGCAGTTGAGGTTGCTCGGCGGGAGAGAAGGATAATCAGCGGAGTGAATCCGAGAAGAGACTATTGTCTTTATGTGGGCATCCCATTCTGTCCTTCAAGATGCGTATATTGTTCTTTTGCGGCATATCCTATAATCGAATATGCAGGTAAGATCGATGCTTATATCGATGCCGTAAGGCAGGAATTGCAGAATATTTCTCTTATGAATAACGGAAGAAGACTTGCTGCAATCTATGTGGGAGGCGGTACTCCGACCTCTGTCAGTGCCGAGCAGTTAGACAGACTTCTTACAGAGATTGATTACTCCTTTGACATGGAAGGTGTGGAGGAGTACACTGTTGAAGCCGGACGTCCGGACAGCATAACTCCGGAAAAACTGGCGGTCATGAAGAGACACGGCGTTACAAGGATAAGTATCAATCCGCAGTCCATGAATGCGGATACGCTTCGTAAGATCGGTCGAGCCCATTCACCGGAAATGATAGTCCATGCCATGAAGGAAGCCCGTAAAGCAGGCTTCGATAATGTAAACATGGATCTTATCGCAGGTCTTCCGGATGAGAAACTGGGCGATATGGCTCATACTCTTGATGAAGTGCTGAAACTTGAGCCTGAATCTATTACGGTTCACAGCCTTGCCATCAAGAAAAAAGCAGGCCTGAACGAGAAATATGAGGATTATAAGGCGAGTATCAACCAGGATGTTGACAGGATGATAGCGCTTGCGACAGCCAAGGCGAAAGCGGCGGGACTTATGCCATATTATCTGTATCGTCAGAAGAATATAGCAGGCAATCTTGAAAATACGGGATTTGCCATTCCGAGTACAGAGTGCAGATACAATGTGCTCATTATGGAAGAAAAGCTTGATACATTTGCAGCGGGAGCGGGAGCGGTAACCCGACTTCTTTCACTCGATGATGAAGGGAAAGTTACCCGCGTGGACCGTGTTGAAAATGTTAAAAATGTGGATGAATATATAAACCGCATTGAAGAAATGATAAGCCGTAAGGTTGAGGGGATCGCAGCAAGGAATATGTGATGCCCGTACAAAGCGGCAAATGAAGCATTTAGGAGGAAACATTAAAGTGGCAATGAAGAAGAAACCGGTTACCGGTATGAAGGATATACTTCCGAGAGAGATGGAGATAAGAGATTATGCGATCGGCCTTATCAAGGAAACTTATAAGACGTTTGGATTTACTTCAGTTGAAACTCCGGCGGTTGAACATATAGAGAATCTCAGCAGTAATCAGGGCGGAGAGAACGAGAAGCTCATCTTTAAGATCATGAAGCGCGGCGATAAACTTGCAGCAGCAGCTTCAAAGCTGGTAGAAAGCGGTTCTGCCGATGATCTGGAGGGAGGACTCGTTGGAGACCTTTCGGACAGCGGTCTCAGATATGACCTTACGCTTCCGCTTTCAAGATATTATTCCAATAATGCAAATGATCTGCCGAGTCCGTTCAAGGCTCTTCAGATGGGACCTGTGTGGCGTGCCGATCGTCCGCAGAGAGGACGTTATCGTCAGTTCATGCAGTGCGATATCGATATTCTGGGTGAGGCGGATATTATTGCCGAGACTGAGCTTATCCTTGCTACAACAACTCTGCTTGGAAAGCTTGACTTCAGAAACTTCTCCATAAGGATCAATGACAGACGTATACTTAAGGCAATGGCTGCAAGCTGTGGATTCTCGGAAGATTCATATGATTCAGTATTTATTACCCTTGATAAGATGGATAAGATAGGACTTGAGGGCGTTAAGGAAGAGCTTCTCTCATCGGGTTACAGTGAGACGAGTGTTGAACAGTATATAGATCTTTTCTCGGGAATATCCGAGGGTGATGTGGTCGATGCAGAAACTTCTGTTGCCGCACTCAGGAAAATAAGTGAAAAGATCAGCAATTACCTTGATAAGGAAGTGGCTGATAATCTTGAGACTATTATTACAAGTGTAGAAGGTGCTAAGGCGGCAGAGTTCGCTCTTAAGTTTGACCCGACGCTTGTCAGGGGAATGTCTTACTATACAGGACCTATCTTTGAGATTTCAATGGATGAGTATGGCGGATCCGTAGGTGGCGGCGGTCGTTATGATGAGATGATCGGTAAGTTTACAGGTCAGCCTACACCTGCAGTCGGCTTCTCTATCGGATTTGAGAGAATCGTTATGCTTCTTTTGGAAAATGATTTCCAGGTTCCGGGTTCCGGAGAGAAGAAAGCATATCTTATCGAGAAGGGCATGCCTGCCGAGAAAATGAAGAAGATCTTAGAGCTGGCAGGTGCTGAGAGACGTGAAGGTAAGATAGTTAATATCTCTATTATGAAGAAGAATAAGAAGTTCCAGAAAGAAAAAATGCAGCAGGAAGGTTACACAGATTTCGTTGAATTCTTCACAGATAAAGAGTTTTAGTGATCAGAGGATTGACTTATGGTACTTTATATCATAATTGCTGCTTTAATAGCGGCCGGTGTATATGCTTTTATCAATCTCGTGAACCGGCGCTGGGATGCGGTGATACGTGCCCGCGAGGATTACGATGAGGATGTTGACGGAAAGCAGACCAAGGCCGAGAAGGCGGCATTTGAGGCACGTAAAGCAGAGGAAGCAAAGCTTACAAGGATGCCTTTCGGAGATGTTTATAAGGAACGCCCGAAAAGGTTTATAGCCGTCATCGTATGGGGAATTATCCTGACGGCATTTACGGTATGGTATTTTTGGAATCACGGAGCACATATCAGCAAGCTGATCGAAAATCCGGCATTTCCGGGTTCCGGTGAAATGATTCATGAGGGACAGGCGGGTATACCGGTCGGAATAGTATTTATACTTATTCTTTTTGCAATTTATACCCTGGAAGCTCTGATAGATCTGGATACCATGGAAATACCGCCGCAGCTTAATATCGGAATCTTTGTGCTTGGTCTGATATCGATTCCGCTTTGGCAGCATGTAACGATTAAAGAGAGGATTATCGGAATGCTTTGTCTTACTGTTCCGATGATTCTTCTGGAATTTATAATTCCGGGAGCTTTCGGTGGCGGAGACAGACGTATGCTATATGGCTCGGGTCTGCTTCTGGGATGGAAGATAACGGTTGCCGGATTCTTCATAGGTGCGATAATACAGGCGACGATAGCGGTTTTTTTCCTCGTGACGAAGAAGAAGGATTGGAAGTCGCATATGCCGTTCGGACCGATGCTTTGTCTCGGAATTATGATATCTACAATGTTCGGTACACAGCTTATCGATTGGTATATAGGAGTATTAAAAGCGTCCATGGGACGATAAAAATACCCGGCTTGAAATTATCAAGCCGGGTATTTTTAAACTATTTCAAGAATGGTATTGACCATCAGATCGTTCTGCTTAGGATTCATAAAACAGAAGCGGATGAACTTGTTATCCAGACCGCGGATATCATCGCACCGGCGGATTATGATTCCTCTTTGGTTACAATGTTCGGCAACAAGTGTTGAATCAACATTATCTCCGAGGAGACGTACCAGCATAAAGTTTGCTGCCGGTTTATAAAGCTTTATATTCTTCGAAGTGGACATTGCCAGATATACGAGGCTTCGCTCGGTATGTATAACCGACTGTCCCTGCTCGATATAATCATCGTCTTTAAACATTGCGGATGCGGCGATAGCCGAAAGTGAAGCTATGTTATTCTTTGTTACGGTAATATCGACCAGTTTCATAAGAGACGGATTCTTCATAACCGCATATCCGAATCTGAGTCCGGGAACCGCAAAGAATTTTGATACGCTTCTGATAACGGCAAGGTTTGAAAACTCTTCCGTAAGAGGAATTGCCGTATAGGTTTTATAGTTATCTACGAACTCGATATACATCTCATCCACGATAAGGAATATCTTGTGATCTCTGCAGGCCTCTGCAAGTTTCTTGATATCTTCAAAACTTACAATCTTTGAAGTCGGGTTGTTTGGATTGCTGAGCATAAGAACGTCATAAGAGTCATCGAGAGACTTTACCAGATCATCCATATCAAGCTCAAATTCCTTGTTTTCCGAGAGGTCATAGTACTTTACTTCGCAGTTGTAAGTACGAAGGACTCTTTCATACTCCATAGGTCCCGGAGATATGAGCAGTGCCTTCTTAGGCTTAAGAATTGTGGCATACAGCTTATAAAGGTCCGAAGAACCGTTGCCCATAACGATACGATCAAGAGTCATATCTGTATATTCGGCTGCGGCTTTTTTGAGTTTGTTGTAATAAATATCCGGATACTTTGTTATCGAACTGAGATTCTCGGCTATAGCTCTCCTGACAGATTCAGGGATACCGAGAGGGTTAAGGTTTGCATTATATAAAACTGTTGGATACTGCTCCAGGCGAAGGTTAGTTGAATTCACGAATTGGCACCTCCAAAAGAAACCTTTTAAAAAAAAGTTATATCTGATATAATAAGTTGATTAATTATGTTTAAGATGGGATAACCATCGGATATATTCTACACGATAAAGTAACAAGTGTCAAAGCAAAGACGCACTTAGCAGCAGAATTTTACAGAGGGAAAGCATGAAGGCCATTGTTGAACAGTATGCAAAGGGTCAGTTTATCATAGACAGACCCGAGGTTGTAATCTCAGAGAGATTTTTCAAGATCAATATTGAGGCTGGTACTGTATATTCGGGGGAGTTTACAGTAGAATCGAAAAACCAGTTTCCTATCAAGGGTCTCGTATACGACAGCAGATATCTGCTTCGATTCGAGAACCATTCCTTTGTGTCGAGAAAGTTTGCGGTAAAGTATTCTTATGACGCAACCTGTCTTGAAGCAGGTCAGAATTTCCGTGGTCATATCAATGTTATAACGGACGGAGGGGAGTTCAAACTTCCTTACGATATAAATATAGTTCAGCCTTGCGTAAAGCATCATGATGAAAGGGTTGATGATCTTTTCAAGTTTGCTGCTCTTGCGGAAAGAAGCTGGAAAGATGCTGCGCGCCTGTTTGTAAGTGATGAGTTCAGACGTACATTTATCGATAAGGATGCTCAGATGAGACGTGTTTACGGCAGCCTTCTGGACAGCCGTTCTATCGATCAGGCTATGGAGGAATTCCTCGTACTTGTATCAAAGAAGAGAACTGTTACCCTTTCAGCCGCAAAAGCTAAAGTGGATATAGAGATGCCTTCCGAGACAGAGAGTATTTCCATAGAGCTTACCAAGAATACATGGGGCTATACTTATTCGGATATCAGAAGTGATTCCGAGTTTATCATCCCTGCGAAGAAGTCTATATCTTCACAGGATTTTACTGCGAATAAATGTGCTCTGCGTGTATACATTTCTCCGGAACATGTTCCTGAAGGAGAAAACAGCGGAAAGCTTATAATTGAAAATATATATCAGAAGATAGAGATAGATGTCCATCTCTCAAAGCCTCAGAAGCCGAGAGATAATCAGGAGAACCGTATCAGGGAACAGCGTTATAAGAACAGCAAGGTCGCTGTTACAAGAGCATATCTTGATTTCAGAATGGACAGGATTAATCTGGCAGAGTATACGAGAAAGACTATGGAAGCTCTTGATACTCTGAATGAACTTGAGTCCGAGGATAATCTTTGCAGACTCGGCGTTATGCACATGAATATCCTGAACGGCGATTACAGTAAGGTTGAACAGGAATTCTTACGTATTGAAGCCGACGTTGATAAGAGCCAGATGAGCAGTGAGCAGATGTGTTACTATGAATATCTGCGTGCGCTCATTGCAAGAGACAACGAAGTGACCGAAAAGGTTGCAAATCTTCTCAGAAAGCATTTCAGAACCGAGAAGGAGAAGATGTTCTATTTCTGGCTTCTGCTGTTTGTGGATCCTACTTATAGCGAAGATAAGTCGCAGTTATACAGAGAACTCAGTGATATGTACTATGAAGGCGAGAACAGTCCTATCATCTACTTCGAGTTCTGTAACATATTGAACGAGAACCCAATTATCCTGAAGAAGCTGGGCTCTTTTGAGATAACGGCTGTCAAGTGGGGACTCAGACATAAGTTCATCTCCGATGACGTACTTATAGAGTTTGTTAAGCTTGCGGGAAAGAACCGTGATTTCAACAAGCAGATATTCGATGTTCTTCGTCAGATCTATGATAAGAACGAAGAAGAACTCCGAGGAGAGAGACTTAAGGCACAGGTATGGTCCGCATCCAATCCTCATAAGATGAATCAGGAGGAACTTCTGGACTTCCCGCTTAAGGATGCAGATACGGAAGCTGAGAAGAAGGAAGAGGACGAGATCGAAGGCTTTAAGTTTGAGGGCGGAAGATCCGAAGAGGATGATGATGACGAAGATGACTACGGAGATGAGTATCTTTATGATTCCGAGTCATCGGGAATAGATAAGATACTTTTTGCCAGATCTGCCGAATACTGGAAGAAGGATTCCGGGGACAGCGATGACACGGCACTTGTGGATGCTGTGGATGAGAAGATCGAGTTTGAGAAGGAAGAGCCCGTAACTGCTTCAGAGGCCAGATTCGATGCGGCAGTACGTGCTGATGAGGCAGAGAAGCTGTCTCGTAAGGAGAATGAGAATCTGACAGTTCTCAGTTCTATATGTTCCATGCTCATATCGGCAAATATGCTGGACAACAAGTATCACCGCTTCTACAAGGCAGCAATCGACAGGTCACTTAAGTTTATCGGCCTCAATGAGTGTTACATCAGAAGCATGAACAGAACGAGATACGATATCATTCCGTCATCTGTTCTTATGTATCTTAACTATAAGAATACGCTGACCGAAGATGAACTGGCTTACCTCTATGCAAACGTTATCTTCAACAAGTCAGAGCATATGAAGATATATCATGAATATGCACCGACCATGGAAGATTTCATGGAGAAGATGATCATGAAGGGAAGAGTCAACGATGATCTTACGGTCATCTACGACGAGTTCCTTGAGCCTGATAATGTAAGCTCCATGTATGCGGGAAAGCTTATCAATATAATCTTCAGAAGAAAGATAGTCTGCGCCAACAAGAAGGTCAGAGCGGTTGTTATATCTCATGAAGAACTTCAGGATATTCAGAGAGTTCCTCTTGTTAACGGAGAAGCTTATGTGGAGATTCTGTCGGATAATGCATCCATCGTCTTCGAGGATAATAACGGCAACAGATATGCCGGATCCATACCTTATCATTTCGAAAGGATCGTGGATGAGAAGGCATATATACCTATATGCAGGGAGTACAGCCCGCGTGACTACAGAGTACTGCTCTTTAATTACGAGAGTCTTGGCGAGTTTACGTATAAGAATGCCAAAGAGGTAAATGCAGCAAGAGATATCATACAGTGTGAGGAGATATCTCATGACTATAAGCAGGAAGCATGCCTCAGAATAATTGAGTATTATCATGAGAATCTTGATACGGATGTTCTGGTCAAGTATCTCAACAAACTGGATATAGAGTACCTGACTCATACAAATGCGAGAACCATCATAACATATCTCATCGATATGAATATGTTCGACAAAGCATTTCAGGCTGTTAAGCTTTACGGTTTCAACGAACTTGATGTAAATGAGCTTTACCGCCTGGCAGATTACGGCGTATCGGATTCCGACGGATTCCTGAACGAAGACCTTATGTCCATATGTCTTAATCTGTATAAAACTGGTACCGTAAATAATAATATCATGGGTTACATGACTTCGAATTTTAAGGGAAGTCTGGATGAACTTTCATCTCTGTTTAAGCTGGCAAAGGACAGAGTGTCCGATATGACGCCGCTTGCAGAGAATACGCTGGCACAGATGATGTTCTCGGGTTCATACCTGGAATACATCTACGATATCTTCTCGACTTATTATATGGGAAGAAGCAGAGGGCTTGTCGTAAAAGCCTTCCTCAGGTTGTCGGCACATAATTATCTCGTAAATGATGAGCAGGTTCCGAACCATATACTGGATGCACTCTATCAGGAAATGTGGCGCGGAAACATAGATGATGAAGTGTCTGCAATGGCGCTGCTCCTCTATTTCAGCAGACTGCAGAGATTTAACGAAAACCAGAAAAAGTGGATTACCGAAAATATCGAGAAGTTTGTGGATGCCGGAAAGATACTTCCGTTCTTCAAGAAATTCGGCAGCTTCATAAAGCTTCCTCAGGACGTATATCTTAAGACATATCTTATCTATAAGACAGAGAATAAGCGACATGTCTTTGTTAAGTACAGTTTTGATACGGGAACGAGGAACAAGACCAAGACGGAGAGACGTCGTCTCGAAGAAGTGGTGGATGGCGTATATGTTATGGAATTTGTCATATTCCACGGAGAGCGTCTGGTATACTCTATCGAGGACGATCCTAACGGAAACGCGAAGATCATGGAGAGTGAAGTTCTTAAGAAGAAGTCCTTCAATCAGAAGAAGGTTAACAGATTTGAGCTTATCAACAGTATGCTGGTTAAACAGGAAATGCGTGATGATAAGTCACTTCTCGAGGATCTGGATGTATATATCAATACGGTACATTTGTTTGAAGAAAACCTGAACATACTGTAAAGAGTGAATGGATATTTAGAAAGGAAACCGGAAATGTCAGAGCTATACTACATTGGAATGGACCTGTGCTCGGATTTTACGCAGCTGTCATACTATAACGATATAAAGCGTGAGCCGGAGTCCGTAAGCCAGTTGAATAACAAGGAAACATACCTTATGCCGAACATTTTGTTCTACAGTACCGAATCCGAACGCTGGTATGTAGGCGGAGAAGCTTCCGAAGCGAGATTTTCGGAAGAGGGTGTGGTAGTGGACAGTATATTCGAGAACCTCGGAAATGCTGACGTGGTTAAAGTTGCAGACAGAGAATATACTTATCCGGACCTTTTCATAATGATGGTCAAGCTCCATATCGATTCCTTCCTGTACAGATATGAATCGGCGGAGATTAAAAAACTGGTTATATCCGTGCCTGAATATGATCCGCAGATATTTCATCTTTTATCCGGATTATATAAAGAGATGGGGGTAAAGAAGGATCGTATAGAGATCACGAGTCATCTCGACAGTGGTCTATACTATATCTTCAATCAGCCTCATGACCTCTGGAATAACTCCGTGGCACTTTATGATTACAGTGCCGACGGACTGCATTACTATAGAATAGATATGTCCCGAAACAGAAAACCGGAACTTGTAACGGTTCAGCATGAAGATTATTCTTCTCAGATATCGCTTTCGAGATACGGAAATGACACTTATCAGATGGATATCGATTTCAGTAAGATAGCAGAATATGAACTTAAGAAAGCATATATATCATCGGTATTCCTGACAGGAGTCGGCTTCTCCAACAAGTGGATGAAGAAGTCAACCAATGTTCTATGTCAGGGAAGAAGAGTTTTCGTAGGCCAGAATATATATACCAAAGGTGCCTGCTACAGAGCGGTCGGTGGCGAGTATGCGGAATTCTATGAGGACTTTTTCGTTGAGACCAAGGAAAATGTACTCTTTGACGTGGGCATAGCGCTTGAAGAGGGAGATACCGAGTTTGTTCCTATCATTAGAGGAGGAAAACAGTGGTATAACACTTATGGAAAGATATGTGTTATCCTGGACGATACGGACAAGATAACCATAGTTTACAAGAACCATCATACCGAGGAAGAGAAACGTGAGACCGTAAGGATTCACGGACTTCCGAAGAGACCTAATAAGACTACAAAGCTGAGTCTTGAGGTTGAGTTCGATGATCCGCACTCAGGAGCGGTCATTATCAAGGATCTCGGTTTTGGAAAGCTATTTCCGACTACTAATAAAATATACAGAAAGGAGTTCAGTATCTGATGTCTAAAGTAATACTTTGTTCTTCAAAAACAGCAGAAACTCCGTTCACCTTTCTGAATACAAAGGTTGAGATATATACATATGAGGAGCTCTGCTTCTATATATTTAATAATACGGTTTTGATAAGTAAGTCAGTACTTTCCGAAAAACTGTTCAATTTCATTCGTGAAGAACTCGGAATGGAGGAACTGGCCGACAAGCTGACAGGTCTTATGAATAAGACAACTTATGCACAGGATCTTCTTATAGAAATTTTGAATGCCGGAGATTATTATACGCCGGAAGAAATCAAGACCTATGCGGCTGCATGGCAGAAATACCGCAAGCTTAGTCCGCAGCAGAGAGCAAAGCTGAAGGCGGATGGTTATCTGGCTTACAGGAGATATATCAAAGCTGCTACTCTTTACGATGAGATCCTTGACGGAACAGATGAAAGTACGGATCCTGTATTTGTGGGAAATGTATGTCACAACAGAGCGGTTGCCGCTGCCAATAATCTCGATATCGAGGATGCTAAGGAATATTTCCTTAAGGCCTATGAATATAATAATAATCCTGAGTCACTCAAGGGATATTTCTATATAATAGCAACTTACGAAGATTCGGTGACTCTGAGGGAAGAAATCCGAGTCCATGGCCTGGACGAGGAGTACTTCGATGATATAATGGCCGAAATCGGTGATTCGAAGGCTGACGTCCAGGAGATGACAATTTTTGCCATGCTCCAGAGAGCTGTATATAACAGACTCAATAAGGACATGACGGATTACGATAAGAGAATGGATATAATATTGGCTGAGCTGAAAGATGAATTTAGGGAGCAGGCCATTTAGACCACGGGATGCCATCCGCAAAAGAAGTCCCGGAATCACCTTCCGGGAAACCTCAAGCTGACAAAGCAACAGATCCATTTTTTCTTAAATAACATAGAATAAAAATTTATATGTAAATAGAGGAGATATTATTAAGATGAGTAAGGAATTGGCAAAGACATACGACCCTGCGGGAATTGAAAAAAAACTGTATGACAAATGGGTCGAGAAGGGATATTTTCATGCGGAGGTAGACAGAAGCAGAAAGCCTTTCACAATTGTTATGCCGCCTCCAAATATTACGGGACAGCTTCATATGGGACATGCCCTCGATAATACTATGCAGGATATCCTGATTCGTATGAAGAGAATGCAGGGCTATAATGCACTGTGGCAGCCGGGCACAGACCATGCGGCTATCGCGACAGAGGTAAAGATAATCGAAGCTCTTAAGGAGCAGGGAATAAGCAAGGAAGATCTCGGAAGAGAAGGTTTTCTTGAGAGAGCGTGGGAGTGGCGCAAGGAGTACGGTGGACGTATCGTAAACCAGCTGAAGAGGCTGGGATCATCCGCTGACTGGGACAGAGAGCGCTTCACCATGGATGAAGGCAATAACAAGGCGGTAAATACAGTATTTAAGAAGCTCTATGATAAGGGCTGGATCTATAAGGGATCAAGAATCGTTAACTGGTGCCCGGTTTGTGAGACATCCATTTCAGATGCTGAGGTTGAGTATCAGGAGCAGGAAGGACATTTCTGGCATATCAATTATCCTGTGGTCGGAGAGGAAGGACGCTTTGTTGAGATCGCAACCACCCGTCCGGAGACACTTCTCGGAGATACTGCAGTTGCGGTAAATCCTGAGGATGAGAGATATCAGGATATTGTCGGAAAGACACTTCTTCTTCCGCTTGTTAACCGTGAGATTCCTGTGGTAGCAGACAGCTATGTAGATAAGGAATTCGGAACAGGATGTGTTAAGATTACACCTGCTCACGACCCTAACGATTTTGAGGTTGGAAAGAGACACAACCTTGAAGAGATAAATATCATGAACGATGATGCAACCATCAACTGTCCGGGTACAAGATATCACGGAATGGATCGTTATGAGGCACGTAAGGCTGTACTTGAAGATCTTGAAGCACAGGGCCTTCTCGTAAAGGTTGTACCTCATGTTCACAATGTAGGAACACATGACCGCTGCAAGACTACTGTTGAACCGCTCGTAAAGCCACAGTGGTTTGTAAAGATGAGCGATATGGCTGTTCCTGCTAAGAAAGCAGTTGAGGAAGGAAAGCTTCATCTTGTTCCTGAAAGAATGAATAAGATTTACTATAACTGGCTTGATAACATCCGTGACTGGTGTATCTCCAGACAGCTTTGGTGGGGCCACAGAATCCCTGCATGGTACTGCCAGGACTGCGGTGAAGTTATGGTTGAGATGGAAGCACCTTGCAAGTGTTCAAAGTGCGGAAGCACAAATCTTAAGCAGGATGAGGATACTCTTGATACATGGTTCTCATCAGCTCTCTGGCCATTTTCAACGGTTGGCTGGCCTGATACGGAATGTGAGGACTTCAAGTATTTCTTCCCTACAGATGTACTTGTAACAGGTTATGACATCATCTTCTTCTGGGTTATCAGAATGGTATTCTCTTCAATCGAGCAGACAGGAGAACTTCCGTTCCATACGGTTCTCTTCCATGGTCTTGTAAGAGATGACCAGGGTAGAAAGATGAGTAAGTCTCTGGGTAACGGTATCGATCCGCTGGAGATTATAGATAAGTACGGAGCAGACGCTCTCAGATTCATGCTTATTACCGGAAATGCACCGGGTAATGATATGCGTTTCATCTGGGACAGACTGGATGCAAGCCGTAACTTTGCAAATAAGATATGGAACGCTTCACGTTTTATCATGATGAACGTTGATAAGGCGCATGAGGAAGGCATCACAGACGAGCAGATAGCGGGTGTTCAGCTTTCAGATCTTACCATGGCTGATAAGTGGATCCTCTGCAAAGCTAATCAGCTTGCAAAGGATGTAACGGATAACATGGAGAAGTATGAGCTGGGAATCGCAGCAGATAAGATCCATGACTTCCTGTGGGATGAGTTCTGTGACTGGTATATCGAGATGGTTAAGCCGAGACTCTGGAATGCAGAGGACTCAACGAAGGCAGCGGCAATCTGGACACTTAAGAAGGTTCTCGGAATCGGACTTAAGCTGCTTCATCCGTATATGCCATTCGTAACAGAGGAAATCTACTGCACACTCACAGACGAAGAGTCCATCATGATCTCAGAGTGGCCTAAGTTCACAGAGGAATATCAGTTTACAGAGGACGCTGATAAGGTTGACATCATTAAGGACGGAGTTCGTGCAATTAGAAATATCCGTACGGAGATGAATGTTCCGCCATCAAAGAAGGCAAGTGTAATCGTAGTATCCGATAAGGAAAATGTTCGCAACGTATTCGAAGAGTCAAGCAGCTTCTTCGGAGCACTTGCTTACGCTAATGATATCAAGACACAGAGCGATAAGACAGGAATCGCAGATGATGCGGTATCGGTTGTTATCCACAATGCGGTTATATACATTCCTTTCGCTGAGCTTGTAGATGTTGCCAAGGAGCTTGAGCGTCTCAACAAGGAGAAAGCTCGTCTCGAAGGTGAGATAAAGCGTGGTGAGGGTATGCTCGGAAATCCTAACTTCGTAGACAAGGCTCCTGCCGCAAAGGTGGAAGCTGAGAAGGCTAAGCTTCAGAAGTATAAGGAAACTTACGAACAGGTACTTGAAAGAATAAATCAGCTTGGTTAACATAATTCGGTGACGCGGGTATATCTCTGCGTCACGAGGGATGCATTTTACAGGTATCCCGATATGGAGATATAAGTATGAGTAACGAGAGAAAACTCAAGGGGAAAATCAAATATCTGATAATCGTGCCGATACTGCTGGCGCTGATTCTGATGGGCATATGCATCTATCTTTTCGGGCCGTATTCGACGCAGACGATAGTTGCGGTATCTATACTACTCATATATATAGTGCTTGTGATAGTGGCCTATGTAAGACTCATGCCGGTTATTAATTCAACCATGGTAGAGTATGCATTGGAGCAGGGAAAGATTCAGAACGAGCTCCTCAGAGATCTGGCGGTTCCGTATACGATCCTTGATACGGACGGTCATGTGATGTGGGCAAACTCGAAGTTCTATGAGATCATCGGTGTTGCGGATAAGAAGCACATCAAGAAGACTATCGAAGCATATTTTCCACAGCTTACTCCGGCTGTATTTAACGGTTCGGAAGATATAGCGATGGATATCGAGTATGGCAACAGAATCTTCAATGCCGATATCCGCCGTGTGGATCTTACGAACGTATTCCTTGAGGATAAGGCAGAGCATAAGGATGACGAGATAGTTATAGCGGTATATCTTTTCGATGTTACCGATCTTCGCCGACTGATGCAGGAGAATGAGGATCAGAAGCTTGTAGCGGGTCTTGTATATATCGATAACTATGATGAAGTTATGGATTCCCTTGAGGATGTTAAGCATTCAATCCTTACAGCACTCGTAGACAGAAAGATCAATATGTATCTTTCAAATGCGGATGCGATAGTAAGACATATTGAGAATGATAAGTATTTCTGCGTATTCAGGCAGAAGTATATGCAGATGCTGAGAGATGATAAGTTTGCTCTTCTTGATGAAGTTAAGAGCATCAATGTGGGTAATGAGATTGCCATGACTCTCAGTATGGGTATCGGACTCGGATCCGACAGTTTCATAGAAGACTATGAATACGCAAAGGTCGCCATCGGACTTGCTCTCGGACGAGGCGGCGACCAGGTTGCGGTTAAGGCCGGTGATAAGGTCTCTTATTATGGCGGTAAGAGCGCAGGTACGGAAAAAACAACCCGAGTTAAGGCAAGAGTTAAGGCACAGGCCTTCGAGGAGCTTCTCGTCGGAAAAGAGAAGGTTATCATCATGGCTCATAAGAGACCTGATTCGGATGCCTTCGGTTCTGCTGTCGGCATATACCGCATGGTAAGCGCTCTCGGAAAGGAAGCTTGTATAGTTCTTAACGAAGTTACCGATGCGATAAAGCCGATCGTGGCTACATTTAACAATAGTAATTACAGTGATATGATCGTTAACAGCGAGCAGGCGATGGCTATGGTGAATTCAGGAACCATGCTGGTTGTATGCGATGTTAACAGACCTAGTATGACAGAGTGCGAGGAGCTTATAAATCTGGTCAACACAGTGGTTGTATTCGATCACCACAGACAGACCAGTGAGGCTATCCAGAAGGCAACTCTGTCCTATATAGAGCCTTTCGCATCATCGGCGTGTGAGATGATCGCGGAAATGTATGAGTACATGTCAGTTACTCCGAAGCTCCGTCAGCAGGAAGCTGATGCTATGTATGCGGGTATTCTTATCGATACCGATAACTTCCTGGTTAAGACCGGTGTAAGAACCTTCGAAGCAGCGGCATTTCTCAGAAAGTCGGGTGCGGATGTTACCCGTGTAAGAAAGATGTTCAGAAGCTCCATGATGGAAATGAAGGAACGATCTCAGGGTATAAGTAATGCCGAAATATATATGAACAACTTCGCCCTGAGCTATGTTGATCCGGATCCGGAAAGCGAAGACGCACCTACGGTTCCGGTAGCCAAGGTAGCCAACGAACTTCTTAATGTAGTAAATGTAAAGGCGTCGTTCGTATGCACGGAAGCAGATAATGGTACACTCTATGTATCGGCCCGTTCTATCGGAGATGTAAATGTACAGATCGTCATGGAACGCTTCAACGGAGGCGGTCATGCAAATGTTGCCGGCGCCCAGCTTGAAGGAAAGAAGAAAGAAGAATTCTTCGAAGAACTGAAAGCCGTACTCAAAGAAATGTATGAATCAGGAGAAATATAAAAGATGAAAGTAATATTACTGGTAGATGACAGAAAACTTGGCAAGAAGGGCCAGATAGTAGAAGTAAATGACGGATATGCAAGAAACTACGTTCTTCCTAAGAAGGTAGGTATGGAAGCAACTCCTAAGAACTTAAACGACTGGAAGCTTAAGAAGGCTCATGAGGATAAGGTTGCCGCAGAGAAACTTGCAGAAGCAAAGGCTCTTGCAGAGGAGCTTAAGGATAAGAAGGTTACGGCATCACTTAAGGTCGGTGCTAACGGTAATACCTTCGGTTCCGTATCCTCCAAAGAAGTTGCAGAACTTATCAAGAAGCAGCTCGGATATGAATTTGACAAGAAGAAGATCATCATGAAGGATGCCGCTAAGGGAATCGGCGGATACCAGGTAGGTATCAAGCTCCATCCTGAGGTGACCGCTGAGATTATGCTTGATGTTCAGGAAGAGAAATAGGTTAACATAACACAGCGCAGAGACGCTGTTTAGAAGGATACTGAGATGGCTGAGGAAAATGCAATTACAAGAATTCCTCCTCATGATGATGAGGCTGAACGAAGCGTGATAGCGTCTATGATAGTGGACCGTGAGGCGGCTTCTGAGATAAGCTCCATTCTGGATAAGGAGGATTTCTATAATACCGCATACGGAATAGTGTATCAGGCACTTGTTGAGCTGACTCTTGCGGGACAGCAGATAGATGAACTGATACTTGTAGATAAATTGAAGCAGATAGGAGCTCCGGAGGAACTCTGCAGTACAGGGTATATTACGGACATTATCATGCAGCTTACTACATCTGCATTTGCCGTAGAGCATGCGGAAATAGTTAAGAACAAGTCAAATCTGAGAAAGCTTATCAAGATGGCTGACGGTCTGGCAAGAGGCTGTTATGAAGGCAGCAGTTCTGCGGACGTTATGGCCGGCCTTGCCGAAGATCAGATATTTAAGCTTGTACAGAATATGAATAACAGATCCGATTATACGCCGATAAGAAATATTCTTATCAACGTTATCGGTGAGATAGAAGAAGCTTCACGTCATAAGGGCAGGGTAAACGGTATCGCTACGGGATTTACGGATCTCGATACCAAGCTTACCGGTCTTCACGGCGGTGAGCTTATACTTATTGCGGCCCGTCCTGCTATGGGTAAGACGGCGCTTGTGCTTAATATAGCTCATCATGTGGCTGTAAGAGAGAAGATTCCGGTAGCGATATTCTCGCTCGAGATGTCTAAGGAGTCTCTTGTGAGCCGTATCATTTCACTTGATTCCATGGTTGAGGCGCAGTCCATTCGTACAGGTAATATAAGGGATGATGACTGGGTTAAGATCATCGAGAGTACGGACAATATATCCCGTGCATCGCTTATAATAGATGATAACGGCGGAATCACCATGCCCGAACTGAGATCGAAATGCCGTAAACTGAAGCATACCGAGAATATAGGACTTATAATACTTGATTATCTTCAGCTCGTTAATAAATCGGGACGTGTGGAGTCACAGCAGCAGTTTGTATCCGATGTTTCGCGTGCTCTTAAGGGTATCGCGCGTGAATTGAATGTTCCTGTAATAGCACTGTCACAGCTTAACCGTTCTGTTGACTCAAGACCGGATCACAGACCGGTTCTGTCGGATCTTCGTGATTCGGGAGCTATCGAGCAGGATGCGGACGTTGTAATGTTCATTTACAGAGATGATTATTATAATCCGGATACCGAGAAGCCCGGTGTGGCGGAGGTTATCGTGGCCAAGCAGAGAAACGGATCCACGGGTCCGGTCGAATTGGCATGGCTGGGACGATACACCAAGTTTGCCAATCTGCAGCGTAAGAAAGAGGACAAGAAGTGATGAGAGCGGTTCTTATAACGGGGGCATCAAGGGGGATAGGACGAAGCACGGCTTTGGCGTTTGCCTGGAAAGATTACGATGTGCTGGTTCTTAATTCGAGAACGGATAACGGCAGTCTCGAAGAGCTTGCGGGTGAGCTTGAGAAGATTAACAGCAGTATCAGGATAATTACATCCTACGGAAATGCAGGAGACGGAGCATATATAGACAATCTGCATGAGCGTCTTATCAATGCGGGAATTGAAGTGGAACTTCTGATCAATAATGCGGCAGTGTCTTATGTAGGTCTTCTTACGGATATGACTAGTGATGACTGGAATGAGACGGTCAGCACGAATCTGACATCGGTTTTTAATACCTGTCATGCTTTTGTGCCGGATATGGTAAGAGCGGGAAAAGGCAGGATTATAAATATATCTTCGGTATGGGGGCTGGTCGGAGCTTCCTGCGAAGTTGCTTACAGTGCTACGAAGGGAGCTGTAAATGCATTTACAAAGGCGCTTGCGAAAGAACTTGCACCGAGCGGAGTATCGGTAAATGCGGCGGCTTTCGGCGTGATAGATACCGACATGAACAAGAATCTTTCGGAAGAAGAGAAAGCTGTTCTGGAAGAAGAGATTCCGATCGGAAGAATGGCATCGCCCGAAGAAGCTGCCGAGCTGATCGTAAAGCTTTCGGAAATGCCGGCATACTTTACGGGGGAAGTAGTGAAGTTTGACGGCGGCTGGATATAGGAGAGTATAATTTATGGGTGGAGTATATGTAGAGTTTTTCTCGGATGAGGCACTTGAAAATGTTATGTGCCTTCTCCAGTATAAACCTGACAGGGTCATCTATCTCGGTCATAAGCATACGATGATCACCAAGAAGATGAAGAGTCTTATGGCATTTGCGGAGCTGAAAAGCCCTAAGTCGATCATAGAATTCAGAGAGGTTGCACGTGACAATCTGGAAGAATGTATAGACATCCTTCAGGAAGTTGCGGATGAGTATCCCGATGCCAATTATGAACTTACGGGCGGTGGTGAGATGCTTCTTATAGCATTCGGCTATGTGAAAGCCCGTCAGCAGGCAAGAGGAGAGGAATTGAATACTCTCCGGATAGATCCTTACACCACGACAGAAGTGCATCTGGAGAATCATAAGCTTAAGAAACAGCATGATACGATCAGGATATCCGTGGCAGAAAATATAATTCTTCACGGTGGGCATCTGACTGATCAGACAGGAAGCTTTTCCACATGGAATTTTACGGATGAATTCAAGAGGGATATCCGTACCGTATGGGCTATAGCCTGCCAGATGAAGCATAAATGGAATAATTATTGTTCCGTTATAGAAGATGTTTTTAAAGACAGCCCTGCGGACGAAACCGGACTCTTTGTCCTTTCGAGAAACCGCCTCGGTACATCGGAATATATGTTCGAACGTCTGAATGAAGCCAATATGCTGAGGGATTATAAGGTAGAACGTAATACCGTATCATTCAGATTTAAGAATGATCAGATAAAAAATATAGTAACAAAAACCGGAAATCTTCTGGAGCTGCACGTATATGAAGTGGCTTCAAGACGGCCTGACATTTTCACCGATCAGATAATAGGAGCGGTTATCGACTGGAATCCTAAGCGTGAAGATGAGACTGAAGAAGATAAGGAATACAGGCATTATATAAGAGCAAATTACGACACCATTAATGAGATAGATGTTGTACTTATGAGATCCACGATACCAACATTTATATCGTGTAAAAGCGGTAAAGCCGGAAGCTTGGCACTTCATGAACTGGAGACCGTAACCAGCAGATTCGGAGGAAATTATGCGAAGAAGGTACTGGTTATGGCGACTCCGTGCGACAAATCCCAGAGCGGCATGTCTTTCTTTAAACAGCGGGCAAAGGATATGCATATCTGGGTTCTTGACAACGTCTACGAGATGAGTGACGATAAATTACTGAAGAGTTTGATCAGAATACAGGGTGTTTAAGCTCTTTCGGCCAAAACATCATGGGAGGAACCTTAAGTGGCTAAGAACAATAAGAACAAGAATGAAGTTATTAAGCTGTTCTTTATGAATTTTCTGAAGGGAACGGTTGTAATACTCGGAATAATCATAGTGCTTCTCGGAGCATATCTGGGACGGGAAATCTATACCGGATGGGACCAGAGAAGAAATGCTGTGGAACCGGATGCCGGAGTGTTTACTGAGAGTCAGATAGATGAACTTCTTACAGCAACACCTACGGAACCTTTTACAGAGTCTTTATATGTTGAAGGCCCGGCGGAGGTTGACTACGGGATAAGCATAAAGGTTCTTAATGCGACGGAGACGTCGGGACTTGCCGGAAGCTGGAGAGAAAGACTGAACGGACTTGGGTATACGAATGTAAGTCTGGGCGACAGTAACGAGTTGTATGAGACCACAAAGATACTTGTAAGTGAAGAAAAACAGGCAGATGAACTTCGCGATGTATTTCCATATGCGGATTATGAGGTGGGAAATGTGCCGGATGGCGTTGTAAATGGGCCTGTTGATGGCATAAATGTCTTTATTTTCTTGGGAAATGACAGTATTTTAGAGCCGGAAGAATGAAGAATTTCTTAATTTTTTCTTAGAAATTGCACAAAAACGCAGGCTAAATCAAACCAAAAAATCGATTTTTTTGTTTAATATTTATAGCCTAAATTATTCAATGTGCAATCTTACTAAAAGTTTTTGTGTATTTTCGTGCAAGAAACATATAGTAATCGAAAATGAAAAGTAATATTATATTACAAGTTGGTAGGGAGATTGCGGTTATGAGCCGCCTTAATTAACTAGAGAATTAACTTAATCACAGGAGGTTACGAGATGTCTAGTTTACAGTTAAAGAACATTTATAAGATTTACCCTAACGGATTCAACGCTGTTAAGGACTTCAATCTTGATATTCAGGATAAGGAGTTCATAATCTTCGTTGGACCTTCAGGATGTGGTAAGTCAACAACACTTAGAATGATCGCCGGACTTGAGGATATCAGCTCAGGTGAGCTTTGGATCGGCGACAAGATGGTTAACGACATCGAGCCTAAGGACAGAGATATTGCGATGGTATTCCAGAACTACGC
>DEFA01000018.1:46849-62411 GCA_002350525.1 Lachnospiraceae bacterium UBA2864
CCTAAGGTATTCCTTATGGACGAGCCTCTTTCAAACCTTGATGCTAAGCTTCGTGTACAGATGCGTGTTGAGATCTCAAAGCTTCATCAGAGACTTCAGACAACAATCATCTACGTTACACATGACCAGACAGAAGCTATGACACTTGGTACAAGAATCGTAGTTATGAAGGACGGTATCATCCAGCAGGTAGATACACCTCAGAATCTTTACGATCATCCTACAAACCTCTTCGTTGCAGGTTTCATGGGTATGCCACCTATGAACTTCATCGATTGTAAGGTTGTTAAGTCAGGAGCAGATGTTCTCCTTATGTTCGGTTCACATTCTATCAAGGTTCCTGAAGCTAAGGCTAACAAGCTTATCGCAGGCGGATTCATTGATAAGGAAGTTGTACTCGGTATCAGACCTGAGGATATCCATGATGAGCAGCTGTTCATCGAGTCTTCACCTGAGTCAGTTATCGATGCAAGAATCAACATTTACGAAATGCTCGGTGCAGAAGTTTATCTGTACTTCTCAATCGATCAGTTCGATATCACAGCTAGAGTTAATGCACGTACAACTGCTCGTCCTGGCGACACAGTTCAGTTTGCATTTGATCTTAGCAAGATTCATATCTTCGATAAGGAATCAGAAGAGATCATCGTAAGCTAGTCTATTAAGATATTATGAAAAATATGGGGAAATGCGCTTAAAGAAGTGCATTTCCCCTTTTTTTTACCTTGGAATTTTGGTATAATTTGTAAGATTAGGTAGCTATTTAGGATGCGGCCGATCTGCCGTGAAAAGGCACTTTGAGCATCCTGATGAGGGTGAGTGGGGATTATAAAAGAACAGGAGAGTGAGATATGATTTCAAATCAGATTCTTCAGGAAACACTGGATGGTATCAGATCTATTACACAGGTTGATCTGATAGTGATGGATGTAGAAGGACGTACACTAGCTAAGACTGTGGACGATGCTGCTATCGAGTATGAAGATGCGGTTATAGCTTTTGCTGAGTCTGCTGCAGAAAGCCAGTCGCTTCTCGGATATCAGTTTTTCAAGATTATGGATGATAAGCAGCTTGAGTATATCCTTATGGCTAAGGGTGATACGGACAGTACCTATACAGTCGGAAAGCTTGCTACATTCCAAATTCAGAATCTTCTCGTAGCTTATAAGGAAAGGTCGGATAAGGATAACTTTATCAAGAACCTCCTTCTTGATAATCTGCTGCTTGTAGATATTTACAACAGAGCTAAGAAACTTCACATCGAGACAGACGTTAAGAGATGTGTATTCATTATTGAGACAAAGACCGAGAAGGATACCAATGCGCTTGAGACAGTTCGTAATATCTTCTCTGTTAAGTCAAGAGATTTCATTACGGCAGTTGACGAGAAGAATATTATCCTTGTAAAGGAAGTTAAGCCTACAGATACTTACGAGGAGCTTTCAAAGACTGCAAATATAATCGTTGATATGCTCAGTACCGAAGCAATGATCTCAGTTCATGTCGCATTTGGTACAATCGTTAACGAGATTAAGGAAGTATCACGTTCTTACAAGGAAGCTAAGATGGCTCTCGATGTAGGAAAGATCTTCTACAGTGACAAGAATATTATCGCATACAGCAACCTCGGAATAGGTCGTCTTATCTATCAGCTTCCGATTCCTCTCTGCCGTATGTTCATCAAGGAGATCTTTGACGGAAAGTCACCTGACGATTTCGATGATGAAACACTTACAACTATTCAGAAATTCTTTGAGAACAGCCTGAATGTTTCAGAGACATCAAGACAGCTGTATATCCATAGAAATACTCTTGTATACAGACTTGATAAGATTGAGAAGGCAACCGGACTTGACCTCAGAGTATTTGAAGATGCGATCACGTTTAAGATTGCTCTTATGGTTGTCAAATATATGAAGTATATGGAGACACATGACTTCTAAAACGAATCGTAATTATTCGGATTAGCTTCCGGGTAAAAAAATATAAGAAGGGTTTGAACCGATAATGATTAAACTTGAAAATGTAACTATGAAATATCCTACCGGAACGGTTGCACTTAAGGACATCAATCTAACGATCAATGACGGCGAATTTGTCTTCATAGTCGGTAGTTCGGGTTCGGGTAAGACAACACTTATAGAGCTTCTTCTCAGAGAGCTTGTTCCGACAAAAGGACGTATCGAGGTGGCGGGCTTTGATTATACAAAGCTTAAGAGAAGACAGATTCCGAAGGCAAGAAGAAAACTCGGAGTTGTTTTCCAAAATTTCCGTCTGCTCAAAGACAGAACCGTTTATGAAAATGTAGCCTTTGCGCAGAGAGTTATCGAGACACCGTCACGATACATCAGACGTCAGGTTCCGGCTATGCTTGCACTTGTTGGCCTTGCCGATAAGTATAAGTCATTTCCGAGACAGCTTTCGGGTGGTGAGCAGCAGAGAGTTGCTCTTGCAAGAGCGCTTGTCAACAAGCCTGAGATAATTCTGGCGGATGAGCCTACAGGAAACCTGGATCCTAAGAATTCATGGGAAATCATGAATCTTCTTGATGAGATTAATTCAAAGGGGACGACAGTAGTTGTTGTTACTCATAACAAAGAAATCGTAAATGTTATGAAAAAACGAGTTGTCACCATCAAGAAGGGTGTAATAGTAAGCGATGTAGAGAAGGGTGGTTATATAGATGAGGATTAGTTCAGCGTGGTACAGCTTTAGACAAGGTTTGAAAAATATCCGAAGAAATATCCTGTTCTCTCTTGCTTCGATTGGTACTATTATCGCATGTCTTTTCATTTTCGGACTCTTTTATATGGTTCTGGTTAACTTTAGAGCGGCGATAAAGAAGATTGAGAGTAACATTTCCATAACGGTATTCTTCGACGAAGGTATATCGGATCAGAATATTGACCTTATAGGTGAACAGATTAGAACGAGGCCGGAAGTCAATACCATTGACTTTATCAGTGCAACCGATGCATGGATGGGTTATTCGGAGAGAATTTATAATGATCCCGAAGCTGCCAGAGCATCTTTCGGTAAAGACAATCCGCTGGAAAACAGTGCTTCTTATTCCATTACCCTTAAGGATGTCAGCAAACAGGCAGATTTTGTTCAGTTCCTCAACGGAATTGACGGCGTAAGAGATGTTAAGAGTTCCGGATATACATCAGATGCAATATCGGCGATAAACGTATTTGTCGGATATGCATCTCTCGGTATCATAGTAATTCTTCTTCTTGTATCGGTATTCCTTATTAACAATACTATTACAATCGGTATCACGGTACGAAGAGAAGAGATAAAGATCATGAAACTTATCGGTGCTACGAATGCATTCGTAAGATCACCTTTCATCGTTGAAGGTGTCATCATCGGTCTTGTCGGATCATGCATTCCGGTAGTTCTTTTATACTATCTTTATGATGCAGTTCTCGGTTATATAGCCGGTAGATTTACTATTCTGAAGAGCCTCTTTGAGTTCATTCCGCTCAATACGCTCTTTAAGACTCTTGCACCTGCAATTCTTATCATAGGTGTGGGAATCGGTTTCTTTGGAAGTCTTCTTACTACGAGAAAACATCTGAAGGTTTAATAAATATTTGGATAAAATTTGGATGAAAGTATTTTTATAAACGGAGGACATTGTATTGAAGCAAAAAATGCTTACAATTGCAATATTCCTGGCATTCTTTCTTTTCACAGGAAGTGTGGTATATGCCGCAGATTATGGACTGCAGACCACATTGAGAGATGAAGAAGGTGCGACTGAGACAGAGCAGCCCACTGAGGCTGCTCCTGCTGATTCAGGAGATAATACGGAGACACCTGCACCTGATCCGGGTACAGAAGAGGAGCCTATAGTAATAAATCCTATTGTGCCTATAGAACCTACAACGGAGACTCCACAGCCCTCGACGGAACAGCAGCCTTCAGGCGGAGGTGGTTCGGGTTCAGGCGGCTCAGGTAAATCCGGTGGGGGAAGTAAGTCAAGCAATACGGCAACCAATACGGATGCTTTAAAGGTTGAGCTTACGACTGTGACTAACGGAAACGGAATGGTTGTTTTCGATACCAGTGCAATTCTTGAACTGAAACGTCAGATGGAAATGGCAAAGCAGGACAAGATAGAAGTTCAGCAGCTCATAAATGAACTTATGCAGAGTCAGAATGATTTTATCTCGGTTCTGCGTGAGTTTGATGAAAAGATTATAGAATATCAGGAAAGAATAGATGAATTGACTGAGAGACAGGAGATTGCCTCCAACACTATAATCGATTTAAGTCAGCAGCTGGAACAGGCAAAGGCCGAAGAAGAGGAGCAGTATGAACTGCTCAAGTCACATATTCGTATTGATTATGAAAATAACAGATATACATATTTGGATGCGCTTTTTAATGCAATCAGTTTTTCAACGGTTGTAAGTGATGTTGAATATATCAGAGCAATCGAAGCTTACGATCAGAAGCTTCTGGATGATCTGACAGAGAAAAGAAGATCGATTGCCAACAAGAGCATGCTGCTTGAAACACTCAATGAGGATATGGAGTATCTGAAGGAAACCTATTCCGAGCAGCAGGATGCCATAGAATTACTATCTGAGGCAAAAGAAAAGCAGATTCAGAGCTATCAGAAAAAGATAGACGAGGCAGAGGAAGCAATCGCAACTATCGAAGAACTTGAAAAACAGCAGGATGCAAAGCTTCTTCAGCTTGAGATGGAATATAGACAGAAACTGGCACTATCCACGGCACCGAGAGTGGTTTACACCGGTGGAAGCCTTGCCTGGCCGATGCCTTCAAGTACACAAGTTACTTCAGGTTTTGGACCAAGATGGGGATCGGTACACAGAGGTACTGATATAGCATGTCCTGTGGGATCGCCGGTTGTGGCTGTTGCTCCCGGTACTGTAATATATACAGGTTATATGGGTACCGGTGGTATGGCGGTTCTGATAGATCACGGTAATGGTCTTACAACAAATTATTACCATCTTTCTGCATATAATTGCCAGCCGGGAGATGTTGTAACAACCGGACAGGTAATTGCATTTTCAGGAAACACAGGTAATTCTACAGGACCTCACCTTCATCTTGGTGTAAGAGTTAACGGTGAGTATGTAGATCCTATGTCTTTCTATCGGTAGGGATAAATATTTAGGAGATGAAAATAAATGAGGTTATTGGTTAAAAAGGCAGTTAGTGCCGCACTTGTTGTGGGTATGACTGTCGGACTGGCCGGATGCGGATCCGGTACACCAACTTCAGGGGAGGCTGCAAGTACCGAAGCAGCTGCGACAGAAAATTCCGCTTCCGGAGAATTTGATGAGAATTCAAAGGATACACAGAAAAAGGTAAAGCAGATTGAATCACTGATCGATAAGTATTTTTATTTCGAGCAGGATTCGGAGAAGAGAGAAGAAAGCTACTATGACGGAATCATGGCAGGACTTGACGATCCGTATTCCGTGTATTATACACCGGAAGAATATGAGAGACTCATGGAAGATGACGGCGGAGAGTATGTAGGTATCGGAGCAACCGTATCCAAGGATGTTGATAAGGGAACAGTCTATGTAGTAAAGCCGCTTAGGGGAAGTCCTGCAGAAGCAGCAGGCCTTACAACGGGCGATGTATTTATACAGATAGATGATATAGAAGTTACATCAGATATGGAACTGGATGAGGTTGTTAATTACATTCGCGGCAAAGAAGGTACAACAGCTCATCTTAAGATGTATCGAGAAGGGGAACCGGATTTCCTTGAGATAGATATAAATCGACAGAAGATTCAGAATATAACCGTTGATTACGAGATGTTGGATAACAAGATCGGTTATATTTCGGTTGATCAGTTTATAGAGAATACACCTGAGCAGTTCAAGGAAGGAATGGACTATGTTGTCAGCCAGGGTGCTGAAGGTATCGTAATCGATATGAGAAACAACCCGGGAGGTCTTCTTACTGCAGTTAATGAGATGACGGATTACATCATCGCGGATGATGCTCAGGCACCCGGAGCTTCAAAACCGGGTATTCAGCTTGAAACAAAGGATAAAGACGGAAAAGTTATTGAGTCCTATACTTGTTCGGACGGACATTCAATAGACATTCCAATGGTTGTGCTTGTAAACGGAAACAGTGCAAGTGCTGCCGAAATCTTTACCGGAGATATGAAGGATTATGGAATCGCTACGATCATAGGAACGACTACATACGGTAAGGGAATCGTTCAGTCGGTTATTCCGCTTTCTGACGGATCGGCTATAAAGATAACTATTGCCAAATATTTCACCCCTTCGGGAAATGATATTCATAAACTTGGTATTGAACCTGATATTGAAATTGATGTTTCCGATGAGCAGAAGAGGATGGCAAATATTCCTCATGATGAGGATCCTCAGCTTAAGAAGGCACTTGAAGTTTTAACTAAGTAATGATAGAATCATTACCTGTTCCCTGTAACAGGGAAAGCGGATTGCAGTATGAATCCGGGAGTTTTGGAGGAAACATTAATGGATAAGGAATTGGTAATAGTTCTTGATTTTGGCGGACAGTATAATCAGCTGATAGCAAGAAGAGTGCGTGAATGTAATGTTTACGCTGAGGTTCATCCATATACAATGAGCCTTGATAAGATAAGGGAAATGAATCCTAAGGGAATCATTTTCACCGGTGGACCGAACAGCGTATATCTTGAGGATTCGCCTTCATACAGTAAGGAAATCTTCGAACTCGGGATACCTATTCTGGGTATCTGCTATGGTTCACAGCTCATGGCACATCTGCTCGGAGGCCGCGTGGCTACAGCACCGGTAAGCGAGTACGGAAGAACAGAAACCTATATAGACGCTGCATCCGAGGCATCCGATGAAAGAGGCGGATCGCTTCTTTTCAAGGGTATTAAGAAGAAGATTACTACATGGATGAGCCACACGGACTATATAGCCGAAGTTCCGGAAGGTTTTAAGATTTCCGCACATACAAAGGATTGTCCTGCGGCTGCTATGGAATGTCCTGAGAAGGGATTCTATGCAACACAGTTCCATCCTGAGGTCATGCATACCGAGCAGGGTAAGGAACTTATCCATAATTTTATCTATAATGTCTGCAAATGTAAGGGCGACTGGAAGATGGATTCCTTTGTAGAGTCCACCATAGCGGCCCTTCGTGAGAAAATAGGTTCGGGCCGCGTGCTCTGTGCTCTTTCGGGAGGAGTTGATTCATCTGTTGCTGCGGTTCTTCTCGCAAAGGCAGTCGGAAAACAGCTTACATGTGTATTTGTCGATCACGGTCTTCTCAGAAAGAATGAGGGCGACGAGGTCGAGGCTATATTCGGACCTAACGGAAATTATGAGTTGAATTTTATCAGAGTAAATGCACAGGAACGTTTCTACAACAAGCTCGCCGGCGTTACAGAGCCTGAAGAAAAGAGAAAGATTATCGGAGAAGAGTTCATCCGTGTATTTGAGGAAGAGGCAAAGAAGATCGGTGCCGTTGACTTCCTGGCACAGGGAACTATCTATCCGGATGTTATAGAATCGGGACTCGGAAAGTCAGCTACGATCAAGTCTCATCACAACGTAGGCGGACTTCCTGACTATGTTGATTTTAAGGAAATTGTTGAGCCGCTCAGAATGCTCTTCAAGGATGAGGTCCGTCGTGCCGGACTTGAACTCGGAATCCCTGAGTATCTGGTATTCCGTCAGCCGTTCCCGGGACCGGGACTCGGTGTAAGAATCATCGATGAGATTACAGAAGAGAAGGTACATATCGTTCAGGACGCTGATGCTATCTTCCGTGAGGAAATGGATAAAGCTCTTGCTTCGGGACGTATCAAGCATCTTCCGAACCAGTACTTCGCAGCACTTTCAAACATGCGTTCGGTTGGAGTAATGGGCGACTTCAGAACCTTCGATTATGCGGTAGTGCTCCGTGCAGTAAACACAAGCGACTTCATGACAGCAGACTGTACAGACATCCCATTCGAAATACTTCAGAAGGTGATGAACAGAATCATCAACGAGGTTAAGGGAGTAAACAGAGTAATGTACGATCTTACTTCCAAGCCGCCTGGAACAATAGAGCTGGAATAATGTACAGATTCGCAGAGAGCCAGTATTTATGCGGGTTTGAGGCGGGGCAGAATCTTTCGTGACAATAAAATGACAATATAAAGTCCAAAATCTGCTCTGCAGAGGGATGATATAAAACTTGTTCTCAGTTCACTGAGTGAACAAGTTTGTCAGAAAGATAAGGTTTAATACGGTAAAAAAAAATAGCCGTAGTGAATGTATCTAATACATTTGCTACGGCTATTTTTGTTGCTTGTTTATTTGTTTTTGGGCTTGCGTTTGCGCTTTTGCTTTACAAGTTCCTCCGCTTTCTTCTCCTCAGGAAAAGGCTTATTATCGCCTTTCTTCCTGGGAGGAATGGGCATCACGTTGACATGGTTCTCATCGAATACAGGTGCGGGAACAAGACCGAGATTACGCCTTGCAGTTTCCATCTCCATTCGCTGGGCCATAGGCATCTGATTTTTGGGGTTATCTATATCGGTACCTTTGACATCAGAGTGAGCAATCTGCCATTCGTGGTATTCCTCCTGAGTGATCTTGCCCTCCACCATAAGGTCGCGGATGCCACACCAAGTATATAACAAATCGGCTAAGAGGTATCTATCGATAACTTGCTGGTCAGAGAATGATTCAGGAGTATTGCCGAAGGTAAAGCATAGTTCTCCATCAACGAGTTTTGGCGAAAAACCATATAGCTTTTCAAGAGCATACAGGAACTGTTCCACGGTTACCGGGTTTGTAGGATCCGGATCACGGAGAACGGCACGGTCTATCAAAAGAGCATCTGCAATATCCATTAATGTGTATTCATCAGGATATCGGTTGCCAAGCTCGTAGTTACGTATAGCACTCTCGCTCAGACCGCATTCTTCTGCGAGCTGCTTTTGGGTAAGATGCCGCATGATGCGGAATGACCTTATTTTTTCACCGATTCGGGAACCGGTGTTAGCGTTTGTTTCACTCATATGAATATACACCTCCGTTCATTTATGAAATGATTATATCACAATCAGTTCAAAAGTGAAATGTTTTTTAAAAAATATATTGACAGTTCAGAAATGAACGGTTAGAATACAAATCATAACAAGCAGTTCAGAAATGAACTGATAAATAAAAACAAAGAAAAGGAGAACAAAACAATGGAAATGAAAACATCAGTAAAATCAGACAATGCATCAGTATTAAGATGCGGTGACATCATGGAGATCCTGGGGATATCCGACGGGAAAGCTTATGGTATCATCCGGCAGCTTAACAAAGAGCTTGAAGCAAAGGGATACCATACCGTATCCGGACGCGTCAGCAGGAAGTATTTTGAAGAGTGTTTTTATGGAATAGAGAAAGCAAGGGAGGCGGTGTAATTGGCAGTATTGAAAAACGATAAAACCGGCAAGTGGGAAGTGCGCACGTACTATAAGGACTTCACCGGTACTAACAAGCAGAAAACAAAGCGTGGTTTTGCCACAAAGCATGAAGCACAGGATTGGGAGCGGGCATTCAAGTTACAGCAGGATCAGAATATGGATATGTTCTTTGAAGACTTTGTCGAGATCTATACGAATGACAAAAAGCCCAGGATCAAGCTGAATACCTGGATGACGAAACAGCACATCATAGATACGAAGATCCTTCCTTACTTCGGGAAAAAGAAGCTGTCGGAGATCCGCACTTCCGATATCCTCAGCTGGCAGAACGAGATCATGAAACAGAATAAAGAAAATGGCACACAGTATTCGCAGACGTATTTGAAGACCATTCATAACCAGCTCAGTGCGATCCTTAACCACGCGGTTAATATGTACGGCCTTCGTGTGAACGTAGCACGTAAAGCCGGGAATATGGGAAAAGAGCAGTCGAAAGAAATGCTGTTCTGGACACAGGAAGAGTATCTGAGATTTGTAGAGACGATCGCAGATAAAGAAGAAAGCTATATTGCATTTGAAATACTGTATTGGTGCGGGATCCGGCTTGGGGAACTTTTAGCGCTTACACCTGCGGACTTCAATTTTGAAACCCACACATTATCTGTAAATAAATCATTCCAGCGTATAGCCGGTAAAGATGTGATCACGGATCCCAAGACACCCAAGAGCAATCGAAGGATCATCATGCCGGAGTTTCTTTCGACAGAGATTGAAGATTATATCAAGCGGTTATATGGGATATCGAAGCGCGACAGGATCTTTCAATTATCCAAGAGTTTCCTTCATCACGAAATGGACCGCGGAGTGGCACTCAGCGGTGTGAAACGGATAAGGATCCATGATCTTAGACATAGCCATGTGAGTCTTCTTATCAACATGGGTTTCTCAGCCCTGGCGATAGGAGACCGCGTAGGACATGAAGCAATCGATATCACTTATAAATACGCGCACCTCTTTCCTACGGTACAGACCGATATGGCGAAGAAGCTCAATATTGAGAGAACCACAATCATGAACCATGCATATGGCTCTTCAACAGATATGGAGGATGAAGCAGATGTCAAAGAAGAATCGTGATGATAAGAATCGTTTGCGTAGCAGGACAATAGCATTTCGTATGTCTCCAGAGGAGGAGGCAGAACTAAATCAAAGAGTGAAGCTGATGGGCTACAGGACGAAGCAGGACTACATGATAGATGCTGTGCTTCATAACGAGGTGCGGGCTATCGGAAATCCGCTGATGTTGATCCAGTTCAGGCAGACCTTATCACATATAGAGTCGGAACTGATCCGTATAGGGGAAACATCTGAAATGGATGAAGAGCTGCTTACACCTATCAGAAGTATGCAGGAGATATTGATCGCTTTTGAATCCGGCAAAGCTTCTGATCAGAGCAACCTTGTACTGAAAAAACAGGAGCTGGACAGATTGCTCCACCAGTCCGTTTTATCGATACCACATCCCGGGCACGCACAGGATTGGGATATAAACCAAAATAATGAATAACAGGAGGAAAATGAAAATTGAATACAGATGCAAAAGAAAAAGCTGCCCGTAGCACAGTTGTTGGCGCAACTGATGAGCAGCACATTTCTAAAAACGTTAACTCGATTATAGCAGATGATCCCGGCGGAAACAATATGAAACCTTCGGAAACTTCTGCAATGATGGGCGGTCTGGAAATTCTTTCCATGACGGAACTCTATGACAGTTCCTTTGAACCGAGAGTTCCGGTGGTCGATGGTCTTCTGAACTCCGGCACCTATATCTTTGCCGGAGCTCCCAAGGTAGGAAAGTCATTCTTCATGGCTCAGCTTGCTTATCATGTGGCAATGGGGATTCCCTTGTGGGATTATCCCGTAAGACAGGGCGCGGTATTATACCTGGCACTTGAAGATGATTATGCCAGACTTCAGCAACGGCTTGCGATGATGTTTGGAGAAGAAAGCACGGATAAGCTTTATCTAGCAATCAAATCCAAAACCATCAAAGACGGACTTGCTGAACAGATGACCTGTTTTGTGAAGGAACATGCGGATGCGAGACTGATCATTATTGATACGCTTCAGCGCGTCAGAGAAATGGACGGTGACAAGATGAGTTACGGTACAGACTACGACAATATGACTCCGCTTAAAGAGTTCAGTGACAGAACCGGAGTCACGATCATTGTAGTTCACCATACCAGAAAGATGGCTGCGGATGATGTATGTGAGATGATTTCCGGTACTAACGGACTCCTGGGAGCCGCAGACGGCGCTCTCATTCTTTTTAAAAAGAAAAGGACTTCCAATGAAGCAACGCTTGATGTGATCGGCAGGGATCAGCAGGAACAGGAGCTCACGCTCTTCAGGAATCAGGACACCTGTGTATGGGAAAAAGTGAAGTCAGAAACGGAATTGTTTGTAACAAAACCGGATCCGGTGCTTGAAAAGATTTCAGAATTTATCACTGAAGATAATCCGGAGTGGGAAGGAACCTCTTCGGAACTGATTGAAATGATCCCGGGACTTGTGGATATCATTCAATCCAATACGCTGGTCCGCAGACTGAATATCAACCGCGGGAAGCTGTTCAGGGATTACGGTATTTACTATGAGCCGCTTCAGAGAAAGAGCGACCGTAAGCCTTTTGCTCTTCGTCTGGTTAACGAAGAAGCTTCGTAATCAATTTATGACGATTAGTGACGATAATGACGGTATTTTTGATAGCGGGCCGGTATAGAAATAACCGTCATTACCGTCATTACCGTCACTGCAATAGGAAAGGAACATCAAAATGAAAAAGAATGTACAGATACCATATGAGCTCTTTATCGATCTTGTCTATGTTCATCTTTTGGAATGTGATGATGCAGATATCCGGAAAAGAATTGAGCGTGGCCTGAACGCAAAGGTTGAGTCACTGGTGGCGCATGAGCTTTATGAGAAATATAAAACTGCTCCGACAGAGGAAGAACGGGAGAAGGCAAGACTGGAATATCTGGACAGGCGCGGAATACATAAAGATTTCAGATGGTAGAGCAAAAACAAGTCCGGGTAAGCCCTCGGCGTTTGAGAGCGAAATACACCCATTACACAAATTACCATTTATGCAATAGGTTTCTTTCGCGGCTGCGCCGGGCTTATCCTGCTACCGCAGGAGGAAAGATCATTGGGTAAACATTCATTTATAAGGCAATACAAGCTTCCTGATGTGAAAGGAAAGATCGATTATATCAGTAATCCTGGGAGACAGGAGCATCTGTATGCCACATACGATACGACTATTGATGAAAGATTCTGGGATTATCTCGCCGGAGAGAATCAAAAAGCATTTGAGAAGTCCGGTGCGGATGGAAAATGCATAGAGGCCAGAGAATTTGTGATCATGCTTCCACCATCTTTGACGGAATATGATCCACAGATTCTTTTGAAACTGTTTACGGATAAATTCAAAGCTGAATACGGATTGGACTGTAGCTCTGCGCTCCATCACAATAAAGCAAAGACAAATTATCACATTCATCTCATATACAGTGAAAGACGGCCGTTGGATAAACCGATCATAAAGATCGCATCCCGCAATATGTTTTATGATGAAAACGGTAAGCATAGAAAAACCAAAAAAGAGATTCTGGACGAGGCAGGAAATATCAGACCCGGCTGTAAGATACTTCTCAAAGGGGAAGAATATGATAACCGGTTCTTCGGACCAAAGGAAGATTATGTCAAAACGCAGGAGTTCCTGGATGATGTAAAGCACCTCTACACGGATCTGATCAACGCCTGTGTCAAGGATGAATCGGAAAGGCTGACCGTATTTGACAGAAACGGCCCATATCTTGCAACGAAAAAGATCGGGAAGAACAACCCCAAGGCAGATGTGATCAGAGCAGATAACGAAGCCCGGATGGAGTGGAACCGTACAGTTGATGAAGCAAGAGTCGTGGGCATTCCTGAAGCTGATATAGTAGCCATGAAGAAGGATTTCGTATCTTCGGAAGTGAAGAAGTCTATCAAGGATGACGGATATCGCCCGGAACGTTTAGGCAAGATCATACGGAAAGCCATAAGTACGCTTATTGAAAAGATAAGGAAATTCAAACTTCCGGAGAAGCCTGTTCCGGTTTTTGACTTTGCTGCCTATAACGAGATGGTGAAGACAAATAATGCGCTTCGAAAGATCACGGCGGAGATTGAGACTATAGATAAAAAGACCGCTCATAAGCATAATAAGATCAACGAATGCCTGGGACCCAGATATCAGAAGTTTAAGGTTACGCTGATCAAAGAGATAGCGGATTTGCAACTATTAAAGGAAGGAAAGCAGAAGGAACTTGACCGGATCGTTAAGAAGGCCGGATATAAAGACGTAAGTAAGTTTATGACAGCCTTTGAAAAGTCCTGCAGGCTTCTTGAGGGATACAAGGCACAACATCCGGGTGAAGAACTGCCGACAGAAAAAGAAAGCGTTCTCTCAAAACTGAAATCGTATCAGGCGGAAGCAAAGAATACGGCTCGAAAAAATCCGGAAAAGCAAAAGAAAAAAGAAACGGAACGATAAGATTGGTAGTAATCCACTATGCCAGATTTTCGGTATTGGTGGATTATTGTCTTTATAGTCGTTTCGTGTCATTTCATAGTCGTTCTGTGTAAGGGCGCTTAATTTGTAGAGTGAGATGACGATATAATATAGATATAATATGGAAAGAAAGAAGACATAGAGACTCCTTTTTGAGGACAAGCATAAAAAGCACGAATTATTGACATCTACTGATATAATATTGGTATACGGCTAAGTAAGGATTCCTAGTCATGAAAATTATCAGTAAAAAAAGCTAGGAGGCTTCAATCCTAAGCCTGGCAGGGAGAAACTTGAATGAACGAATTATATAACTCCAAGACAAAGTATTATGTAAACATCGAGGGTAATACAACTACAGTTAGTTCGAATTACCGAATTCATGTTGAAGACTCGTACTATGATCTTTGTAGCCGTTTATGGGTTTTTGCTATTAAAGTTTACGATTCTGATTCCTCTTATTCTCCATACCATATTGATTATCTATTTATGGACAGTTCATATAATCTGGTTCATGTTATCCAAGAAAAATATGGTGTTAATCCGAACTTTATTGTTTCTCCTGATAAAGAATTATGGGTTGAACTTGATTCAATTATAACTGAAAAAGAGGGGAGTATAGTGGTTCCTCTAATCAATCGTCAGCGGATTGAAGAACCCAAAGTTCAAAGATCTGTAGGTATGGATTGTTCCTTCGTGTTTCTTGACATGTACTATGCCTATAGTGTAGATTTGTTTGATTCTCGCAAAGATGACAATCTATACTTATATCAGTTTGACAAAAAACATCGCTTTAAGAGCAGAAAAAAGTTTAAGATCAATGGTATACGTTATGGAAATCCTGTAGTTATTAACAATCGATGTTATATTTCTCATTTGAAACGAGTTGATGAATCTCATGTTGTATGCATTTCTGAAATCAATGAAAATGGTGACATTATAGGTTTCTGGGAAAGTCAGACTATCAATGACATCAACAATGTTTTCCTAACGTCTTTGGACGATGATTATATTAAAACGGCAGTCTCAACTAATCATAGCATTGATCTTATTGTTTTTAGTAAAGATGGCTGTGTCTCTCAAAGACAAGTTTTGTTTAAGACAGACGGGCACATAAACTATATTACGGTAAGAGATAATTCTGTGGTTTTTGTAGATGCCGACGAATCCGGTCACCCAAACGGAAAGAACTGTATTATGAAACTTGATATAGATGCATCTCATTTTGAATATCAAAACGGATTTCACCCTATATATCTTGATAAGAGTCATTTTGTTCTTACTGGGATACGAGATGATAAAAATGAATTTAAGATCGTTGAGTATTAGCACATTGTATCAGGAATAGGACCTTATAGGAGGAAGTGGGGTATAAATTCGCTCGTTACTATTCACAGATAAATGGAAGTGAAGAATGAAGCTCACATCAGTGGGCTTTATTTTTATTGTTGAAACGGTTAGAATCTTTGTATTAAGCAAATCGGAATTTTACGCACAGT
>DEFA01000013.1:0-1217 GCA_002350525.1 Lachnospiraceae bacterium UBA2864
GCATATGTTGAGAAGAATGTAATTAAGGCAAAGGAAGTTATAGAGCATGATGATATTGTAGATGATTTATTTGTTGAGGCTAAGAAGGATGTTATAGAACTAATCCTTAATAGTCCAAGTGAAGGGGAAGGGGCAACGGATATTTTGATGATAGCAAAGTACTTTGAACGAATAGGGGATCATGCAACAAATATAGCAGAGTGGGTAATTTATTCACTAAAGCAGAATGAGGATGAAGATGAAGTATAAAGATATTAAAGAGAATGAAGAGGTACAGGCATTAATATCGAAGGGAAATGAAAACCTTGGAATATTGGGGTATACAGATCATTCAGAAGTACATGCAGCTTTGGTAGCCGAGCGCGCTGCCAGTATTCTTGAGATTCTTGGATACAAAAAGAAACAGATTGAACTTGTTAAGGTGGCTGCATATATGCATGACATTGGGAATGCCATTAATCGTAGCAGGCATGCAGAGTATGGTTCGCTACTCGCAAATGACATATTAAAGGAAACAGGCATGGATATGCAGGATAGACTTACAGTGGTTTCTGCAATAGCTCATCATGACGAGTCAACAGGTGGAGCTACAGATGTTATATCAGCTGCACTCATTATTGCGGACAAAACTGATGTTAGAAGAAACAGGGTGCGTCAGAAACCAAAGGCTAGCTTTGATGTTCATGATAGAGTAAATTATGCTGTTACCAAAACAGATCTTATTGTTGATAAGGATAAGAAGCAAATTACATTAAATCTCGAAATTGATGAGAGAATCTGTACCATGTATGAATATTTTGATATTTTTCTAGGTAGAATGATGATGTGCAGAAAAGCATCAGAACTATTGGGAGTAACATTCAGATTGATGGTTAATGGAAATAAAGCATTGTAATAGCGTGCAATCTTGAAAATTTACACAGATTTTACATAACTATGTTCATACATTTTACTTGCGTTTTATATTCTGATACCTGGAAGAATATCAGAAATATAAGGAAGGAATCTGTATGGACATTTTTAATTTGCTTAATATGATAGGCGGTTTGTCGCTGTTTCTATATGGAATGAATATTATGGGCAATGGTCTGTCCAAAATGGCAGGAGGTAAGTTAGAAACTATCCTGGAAAAGTTAACAACTAAAAGAATCTTTGCGGTTCTTTTAGGTGCCGGAGTCACTGCAGTTATACAGTCTTCATCAGCAACCACTGTTATG
>DEFA01000013.1:1362-84598 GCA_002350525.1 Lachnospiraceae bacterium UBA2864
GCAGCTATTGGTATTGTTATTGTTATGGTGAGTAAAGGTGAATCAAAGAAAAAGGATATTGGAAGTATTCTGCTTGGTTTTGCAATTCTGATGTTTGGAATGGAAACAATGAGCTCAGCTGTATCCGGTCTTGCTGATAATCCATCTTTTACAAAAATGATGACGGCATTTAGCAATCCTATTCTTGGAATGGTGGTTGGTGCTGTTCTTACAGCGATTATTCAGAGTTCATCGGCATCTGTGGGAATACTTCAGGCACTTTGTGCAACTGGTGCAGTTCAATATTCTGTAGCATTACCTATCATTATGGGACAGAATATTGGAACCTGTGTAACAAGTATCATTTCTTCTATTGGTGCAAGTAAGAATGCAAGACGTGCAGCAATGATTCATTTGTATTTCAACCTTATTGGAACTACTCTTTTCATGGTATTCTTTTATGCTCTAAATTCATTTATAGATTTTGCTTTTCTTGGAGAATCGGCAAATGCAGCAGGAATAGCAGTGATACACAGTTTATTCAATATAGGTGCAACAATAGTATTATTTCCTTTTTCCAACATGCTTGTCAGACTTGCAGAAATTACGATACCAGGTGGAAAGAATAAAGAGGATGTTCAGGTTGAAATTGTATCGATTGATGAGAGATTTCTGGGAAGACCTGCTTTTGCTATGGAACTTTGCAGAGGCAAAGTCCGTGAGATGGCAGAGCTTACAAGAAAATCAATGGAATTAGCACTAGAAGTCTTGCTTAAATATGATGAGGAAAAGGCGCAAGAAGTAATAAGACTGGAATCTGTTGCTGATAAATATGAAGATGTACTTGGCTCATATTTAGTAAAGCTTTCGAGTAAAAATCTATCTACTACAGATAGTCAGAGTATGTCGATTATTCTGCATAGCATAAGTGATTTTGAAAGGATTTCAGATCATGCGATGGACATTGTAAAATCGGCGGACGAAATAAATACAAAAGGATTATCATTTACAAAAAATGCGAGACGGGAAATTGCAACTCTTTGCAGGGCGGTTAATGATATATGTAATCTTACTGTAGAGAGTTTTTGTAAAGATGATGATACTTCCGCAATCCATGTCGAGCCGTTGGAAGAAGTTATTGATACTCTGTCAAAGAAAGTGAAAGAGAATCACATCAAAAGACTTCAAAAAGGTAAATGTACAATTGAGATGGGCTTTATATTGGAAGATATTCTAACAGGGTTAGAGCGTGTTTCGGATCATTGTTCTAATATAGCCGTGGAAATGATCACAATATATGACAATGACTACAATACTCATGAGTATTTCAAGAATTTTTCATCGGAGGAAAGAGCCTCATTTAATGAAGAATATGAAGAATTATTAAAAAGCTATCCCATTGGCAAACATGATGGTATGATTAAAGAATAAAAAGACAGAGGTGATAAAATGGCACTGATTTATATAATAGAAGATGATGATAGTATCAGAGAAATAGAGGAATATGCTCTGATGAATGCAGGACATAAGGTATTAGGATTCACCTGTGCAAAGGATTTTTATAAGAAGCTGGAAGACGTAGTGCCGGATTTGTGTCTGGTGGATATTATGCTTCCTGATGAAAATGGAAATGAGATTGTAAGGAAACTTAGAAAAAACACAGAGACAGCGAAGTTACCTGTAATAATGGCGACAGCGAAAACATCTGAGCTTGATCTGGTAAAGGGGATTGAGGATGGGGCAGATGATTATATCAAGAAACCATTTTCTGTAATGGAGCTTATTTCAAGAGTAAAAGCCTTGCTTCGAAGAACGTTAACTGAAGAAGTGAAAGAATTAAAACTTGACGGCTTAACCATCAATAATGAGAAACATGAGGTTTCTGTTAATGGAAATCTGATTGAACTTACATACAAAGAATATGAGCTTTTATCATTATTTATTCTTAATAAGGGCATTGTACTTAATCGGGATACTATTATGGACCGGGTATGGGGCACAGATTATGAAGGAGAGTCAAGAACCATAGATATGCATGTAAAAACTCTTCGCCAAAAACTTGGAGATTATGGGTCGAGAATTAAAACTGTTAGAAATGTAGGCTATGTAATAGAATGAAAAGTAAGATAAACATAAGACTTGTTGGTATTGCGATTCTTGCAGTTATAGCAACGGTCATTGGAATAACAATTATATATTACAGTCTGTTTCAAAAACAGGTAAGAGCTGAGCTGTCTGTTAGTGCTAAGCTTCTTAAAGATACCCATTATTTCGAATCAGTAAATATTGATATCGATGAGATAGACCTGTCAACAGATTTGAGTGAACTTCGTGTTACTTGGATTGATGAAGATGGAACTGTTTTATATGATAACGATGCATCAGCAGAACTGTTATCAAATCATAATGACAGGCCGGAAATTCAGGAAGCTTTCGATAAAGGTAGTGGTGAAGCTATAAGAAAGTCAGACACAATGAAAAAGAACACATTCTATTATGCAGTATTACTTGATAATGGAACTGTTCTTCGAGTGGCTACAAATGCACAGAGTATATGGTCGGTATTTATGTCTGCAGCACCTATTATAGCTTTGATCATTCTGCTTATCATTGCTATTTGTATTTTTCTCTCACATATGCTTACAAAGCAGCTTTTATTACCGATTGAGATGATGGCTGAGAATCTTGAGGATTCAGATTATGAATCCCCATATAAAGAACTGGATCCATTGGCGGAAATGCTTCGTAGTCAGCACGCAGATATTTTGGCAGCAGCTAAAGTCAGACAGGATTTTACAGCTAATGTGTCCCACGAGTTAAAGACACCACTTACGGCTATATCCGGTTATGCTGAGCTTTTGGACGGTGGGATGGTAGGTGAAGAGCAACAAAAACATTTTTACCAGGAAATAAGAAAGAATGCTGACCGGTTACTCGCCCTTATCAATGATATCATAAGGTTATCTGACCTTGATCGAAAAGGGCATGAACCTTCTTTTGGTGTGATAGATTTATATGAAGTAGTAAAAGAATGCATGGATGAGTTGACAGTAAATGCGAAACAAAGAAATGTGAACATATCACTTGATGGTGAATCGTGTAATGTCCATGGAAGTAAAGATATGCTGAAGGAACTTGTTGAAAACCTTGCTCAGAACGCAATCAGATATAATAACGCAGGTGGAAAGGTTTGGGTTTCTGTTACCAAAAGAGACGGACGAAGTGTTCTTACGGTAAAGGATAATGGTATTGGAATACCTGCATCAGAGCAACAAAGAATATTTGAGCGGTTTTATAGGGTGGATAAGAGTCGTTCGAAGGCTACCGGAGGAACCGGGTTGGGACTAGCAATTGTAAAACATATTGTTGAAATTCATGATGCAAAAATTGAATTAGATAGCGCCCCGGGAGTAGGGACGACCATATCGGTTCTGTTTTAGAACATCTGGCCACATAAAAATATATTGATTCAGATGTTTTATGATTGTTTTGCTTATAACAACAAAGAAAACATTATAAGGCATTTTGGACCGAGCTGATAATTGATGAGGATCACTCCGGATAGGGGGCGATCTTTTACTTGTGGAATATAAAGAGAGTACGAAAATAGTACGAGAATAGTAAGGGAAATGTATAATATTAGATAAACTTGGCAAAATAATAAGGTAGACATTTAAAGTCCACTAATTATGGGAAAAGACGCGAAAATATGGACTTTTAAAGCCATTCCACTAAAAGAATATATGGATTACAATACATACGAAAAAGATAAAAGTGGGTGTCACACTGATATAAATCTGTAAAAAAATGGTAGTTTCACATCATTCCGTTAAAATGTCGAGCATGTATAATAAGCTTGAAAAGAAAAACTTGAAGTGAGAGTACAAGAAAATTTATAAAGTTGGTTATCTCACTTTATTCCATTAGATATATCTGTGGATTATAATATATGCAACAACTGAATAGCAATTACAGCTTAAGTGGAAATCCTAGGGTAATGCCTGGAGGGGAAACTGTCACTGCTACCATATTAGTAGCCTGAAGGATTGAAAGATGAAGGGTGAGGAGCGGGATGGTCATCTGGTAAAAGGAATATCATTATTGTAGGAGGATAATAGCCCACAAGGGACATAGAAGAATGTCCTAATCCTCGAAATGGCGGTAGAGGAGATAGTGCCTGCTATATAGCAGGGGCGTCGTGAACGAAAGGAAGTAAATACTTCTGGATCGGCTTGCTGTAATTCCCAGTACACAGGGCGATGAGGTGCCTTGAGAGAGGCGATGTGTACTTTTTTACGAAGACCAAGTATATATGATTGGTGGAATGAATTATGGAGTAAGCTAAACGGAGATAGCTGGTAATGGACACGATTGTGATCTGAACAATTAGCGAATGTAAGAAATAAGAGGCTTTGTATTTAGTACAATGTCTTTTTTTATTGCAAAGAATTATCTATGGGAATTAAGAGTAACGTGTGACAAGATATGTTGGCAAGGTTGGATATTGTGGGAGGAATTGTTGCCGAAGTTAATAATATCGGCAACAAAATGTGTAACACCTGAGTATCCATATATTTCTTGTGACAAGAATTGTTGCCAAATAGCAGATTTGTGACAAGAATTGTTATCTCAAAGTGCCTAAAAGCGCCAACAATTTGTTGGAGGATCAGGATTTTGGCTTAAAAGGTAATGTCCAGGGTCTTAGGGGTGTCCCTTAACAAGATGCAAAATGGTATTGTAAAACATTTTGCGTATCTTGCCACTTATAGATAATCATTTTTTTATGAAGGAAAGGATTAAAAAATGAAAAAAGAAAAAATTAAAGGATTTCGTATGAACGAAGAAGAGGCATCTAAGCTAACTAAAGCAGCAAATGCTCTCGGAATAAAAGAAAGTGACTATATACGAAGATGCATAGTCAGAGGCCCTAGCAATAACAAAAAGGTTATTATTTTGCTTCATGATTTAATGAACGAAATAAACTATATAGGACGAAACATTAATCAGATTGTTAAGAATAATAATTCTGGTCTATATCTTAGATCAGATAAAGATGCACTTCTTGCTTATATGCATCGTATAAATATGAGTCTAATTAATACGAATAATGAAATTAGAAAATTAGGAAATAGGGAGGATTTTTAAATGAACGTAAGTGAATTAGATTTTGATATCAGAGTTGGATTAAGTAAGGTTGAGGAAAATATAGTAGGCCTTGCGGACAAAGAAAAGGAACGCGTTGTAGATGCGTATAATAAGGTTCATGCAGATGGAAAAATACAGTAAAAATATAACTCCGGTATGGAACAGATATATACTTATAATTGTTGAAGCTGCGGAGTATTATCATATCGGAGAGAAGAAGCTTCGCAGGTTAGTTGATGAACATCCTAAAGCCGATTTTATTATAATGAATGGGAATAGAGTTCTGCTGAAAAAGAAACAGTTTGAAAGATTTTTGGATGATGCATCCTATGTATAAAAACATGGTTGTGATTACGCAATCTGAATAGCAGCAATAATTAAATAGTTTGAGTGGAAAAGAGTCCAGGCCTTGTGTTAATATTATCTGCATAAGGTCTGGACTCTCTATGTTTAAGAAAGAGAGGACTATTATGAGTGAAAAAAGAAGAGATAACAAGAATCGAATCTTACATAATGGAGAGATTCAGAAAGCAGATGGAAGATACAGATTTAAGTATCAGGACATTAATGGAAAAACCAACTATGTGTACAGTTGGAGACTGGACAAGAATGATCCTACACCTAAAGGTAAGACAAGAGATTTGTCGTTAAGGGAAAAGGAAAAACAGATTGAGCAGGATATGTTTAATCAGGTTGTTCCTAATGGTGGGAATTTTACCGTCATTACTCTTGTGGAAAAATATGTTGGCTTAAAAACCGGGGTTCGTCAAAGTACAGTTGCAGGTTATAAAACTGTAATAAATGTCCTTAAGAAAGAGCCTTTTGGAAGAATGCGGATTGATAAGGTAAAAACTTCTGATGCTAAGTCGTGGTTGATTAAGCTTCAAAAGAAAGATGGCAGAGGTTACAGTTCTATTCATTCCATTCGAGGAGTTCTGAGACCGGCATTTGAAATGGCACTTAATGATGATCTGATAAAAAAGAATCCATTTGCATTTGAACTGAGTTCTGTGGTGGTTAATGACAGTGTTACCAGAGAGGCTATCACAAGAAAACAGGAGAGGGACTTATTAAAGTTTATTAAGGAGGATGCACATTTTTGTAGATACTATGATGCTATCTATATACTGTTTAATACTGGACTTAGAATCTCTGAGTTTTGTGGACTTACAATAAATGATATTGATTTTAAGAAAATGAAAATCAATGTTGAGAGACAGCTTCAGAGATCAAGTAATATGGAGTACATCATAGAAAAGCCTAAGACTGAAAGTGGAACCAGATTTGTTCCTATGACCATTGAGGTTGCTGATGCATTTAGGCGTATTATTGAACAGAGAGAAAATCCTAAAGTCGAACCAATGGTAGATGGCATAGTTGGATTTTTATGCTTGGATAAGAATGATATGCCTATGGTTGCTCTTCATTGGGAGAAGTATATGCAGCATATCAGAGAGAAGTACAATAGTATTTATAAGGTGCAGATGCCTTGTGTTACTCCACATGTTTGCAGACATACTTTCTGCAGTAAGATGGCAAAGTCAGGAATGAATCCTAAGACGCTACAATACATTATGGGACATGCTGATATAAGCGTTACACTTAATACATATACGCATGTGAATTTTGAAGATGCAAAGGATGAGATGGAGAGACTATCTTTAATAAAAGCCATCTAGTGAAAATGTTGTTTTACAATGTAAAACGTGAGGTGCACGGAAGTGGAATTTGCACCTTATTTTGCACCTTTTGCCGGCAAAAATATGCAATAATATGCCGATATTTGCAAAAATACGGATTTTCAGAATGGTTGGAAAACATAATAAAATCAAGGAATTATGAGGAAAATAGCTAATGATAAAAGTACTCTTCGTCTGCTGGGGCAACATATGCCGTTCCCCAATGGCAGAATTTGTTTTAAAGAAAATGGTTAAAGAGAAGCATCTTGATGCTCTGTTCCATATCGAGTCCAGAGCGACTCATACGGATGAAATATGGAATGGCAAAGGCAATCCGGTTTATCCGCCTGCAAAAGCAAAGCTTGCGGAGCATGGTATATCATGCGAAGGAAAGAGAGCCCAGCTGCTTACTCGACAGGACTATGATGACTTCGATTATATAATAGGTATGGATGACCTGAATGCAAGATGGATGCCGAAAATACTGGGTGGCGATCCGGATAAGAAGATTCATCTGCTTATGGATTTCACGGACAATCCGAGAGGGGTTGCCGATCCGTGGTATACAAGGGATTTTGATGCAACCTATAGAGATGTGGTCGAAGGCTGTACAGGATTTCTTAAGTATTTAAAAGAAACTGGAATGCTTTAAGCTGTTCTTATGGAGAAATCTGAATATCATGAAAAATAATATCAGAGAAACCATTGTGAAGATTTTTACAGCACTGGGGATATTGGAGACTGTAATATCCGCAGTCATTTTGATATGCTCTTTTCACGGCTTGACAGATCTTACATTTCAGATTATTGTTCATGTGGTAGTATTATTGATATGGCTGGTACAGGGATTTGTCGTATTTCAAATGGATTGGGGAGGCTTTGCATTTGTTTTTATTGCCATACTGGAACTGCTGATGGCGGCATTTGGTTTTTGGACCCTTTATTCAATGACGGACTATGTAATAAAGTCGGCAGCTATGGAGGCAGGGATACCGTATATTATGACGAGCCTCGTAACAACTATTTCAGGAAAACATATAACAGTATAAGGATTTGATAAACAATGGATATCATCAAACAGATAGAAAAGGACACGGCAGAGGTTATTGCCGAGGTTGCAGAGAAGGCGAAGCTGAGGGAGGGACAGCTCTTTATAATCGGATGTTCCTCCAGTGAAACCATAGGAGAGCATATGGGAACTGCGTCGAGTAAGGACGCGGCAGAGGTTATCTACAGAACAATTGCGAAGGAGCTTAAAGAAAGAGGAGTTAATCTTGCGGTTCAGTGCTGTGAGCATCTCAACAGAGCAGTAGTAGTTGAAAGAGAGACCATGCAGAAGTACGGCTTTGAAGAGGTAAATGTAATCCCTCAGCCTCATGCAGGCGGTGCATTTGCGGTAGAGGCATATAAAAACTTTGCTGATCCTGTAGTGGTTGAAAGTATAGAAGCAAAAGCCGATGCGGGAATAGATATAGGCGGAGTCATGATAGGTATGCATATTCATCCGGTTGTTGTTCCTCTCAGACTGGAGCACAGAAGCATCGGAAAGGCTGTAATTATAGGAGCACGAAGAAGGCCGAAGTATGTGGGCGGTGTAAGAGCCGTATATAACGAAGAATTGGAGTAGTTCACCGAACCCATGAATATATTAAATGTTGAAAATGTATCGAAAACATATATGGAGAGGGCTGTCCTTGATGATATATCCGTAGGTATAAGCGATACCGATAAGATCGGTGTTGTGGGAACCAACGGAACGGGAAAGTCCACACTTCTCGGAATTGTAGCCGGAGTTGTTTCTCCCGACAGCGGTAAGGTTGTTAGGGGAAATACACTCCGGATATCTTATCTTCCGCAGAATCCGGAATTTGATTTAAATAAGACGCTTCTGGAGAATATAACCGATACTATTTATTCCGGAGGAGATCACTGGGATAAAATGGGCGAGATCAAGGCAAATCTTGCAAAGTTCGGTATAGATGATCCGGAATGTAATCCGTCCATTCTGTCGGGAGGACAGAAGAAGAGGGCGGCTCTTGTTGCGGCTGTTATGACGCCGTCGGATCTTCTGATTCTCGATGAGCCGACGAATCACCTTGATTCGGAAATGATAGAATGGCTCGAGGACTATCTGAAGAGATTCCGCGGGGCTATTCTTATGGTTACGCATGACAGATACTTCCTGGATGAGGTTACGAATCAGATACTGGAAATCGATAAGGGCAGAGCCTATAGATATGAATCCAATTATTCGGGATTTCTGGAGCTGAAGCAGCAGAGGCTGGATTATGAAATGGCAGCAGAGAGAAAAGCGGCGGCTCTTTACAGGAAGGACCTTGCATGGATACTGAGAGGTGCCAGAGCCAGATCCACAAAGCAGAAAGCGCATATTCAGAGATTTGAAGCGCTCCGTGACAGAGAACGTCCGGAAGAGGAGAGACAGGTAGAGCTCGCATCTCTTCCGTCAAGAATGGGTAACAAGACCATTATACTCGACAACATTTCCAAGAAGTATGATGAGAAAACACTTTTTCATGATTTTACATACACCTTTAATAAACTGGACAGAATAGGAATCATCGGTCCGAACGGCTGCGGCAAGTCGACTCTTATAAAGATAATAGTCGGAGCGCTTGAGCCGGATACGGGTTCGGTTGAGATAGGACAGACCATACAGATAGGATATTTCAGTCAGGAAAATGAAGCGCTGGACGAATCTGCGCGAGTCATAGATTATATAAAGGATACCGCCGAGTATATTAGGACGAAGGACGGCCTGATGTCTGCGTCCGTAATGTGTGAGAGATTCCTCTTTACACCGGAAATGCAGTACGCACCGATAGGAAAGCTTTCGGGTGGTGAGAAGAGAAGACTGTATCTGCTGAAAGTTTTGATGTCTGCGCCGAATGTTATAATTCTCGATGAGCCGACCAATGACCTGGATATCCAGACACTTAGAATTCTGGAAGATTATCTGGACAGCTTTGCGGGAATAATCATTACCGTATCGCATGACAGATATTTCCTGGATAGAGTAGTAACGAGAATATTTGCATTTGAACCTGACGGAACCCTGTTTCAGAGCGAAGGTGGGTATTCGGATTACCTGATTCATAAGGGGATAATAGCGGAAGCTGCTGCGGATAATTCGAGCGGCGCATCGGGAAGAAATACCGGATCCGGTAAGAGTTCCGACAAAAATGCAGGCGAAAAATCCGACGACTCGGATAAGAAGAAGGGTAAATACCGTGCTCCCCGTGAGAAGACAAAGCTATCCTTCAACGAACAGAAGGAATATGATAATATCGAGTCCGAGATAGAGAAGCTTGAAGAACGAAGTGCCGAGCTTGAAGAACTTATGGTGGGAGCGGCAACGGATTTTCCAAGACTTATGGAACTCAGTAAGGAAAAAGAAGAAGTTGATGCTGAGATAGAGCGTAAGATGGAACGCTACATAGAACTTCAGGAAATGGTAGACAGCTTCGCTGCCAAGTAGATTATCAGAGGATGGATCCCGGGTGGTAAAACGCTTAGGGATTCACGCCTTAGCAAAACGGGAGGATTATAAATGAGTACAAAGATATACAGAGACAGAGATGCTGTAGTTAAAAACAGCAGTGCATTTAAGAAATTGGGAAGCAGGGCGCTTATAGTTACGGGAAAGCATTCCGCTGCTAAGAACGGTTCACTGGATGATGTAAAAACAGCGCTCGATAAAGAAGGAATCGGTTATGTCATTTATAACGATATAGAGGAGAATCCTTCTGTAGAGACTTGCTTTAAAGCGGCAAAGACAGGAACGGATGAGGAATGTGACTTCGTGATCGGAATCGGAGGAGGTTCTCCGATGGATGCAGCCAAGGCGGCAGCTCTTATCATGAAGAATCCGGATATGGATGAGGCGAAGCTCTATGATAAGAGTCTTAAGCTTGAGGCTCTTCCCGTAGCAGAGATTCCTACAACCTGCGGAACAGGATCGGAAGTGACCGGAGTTTCGGTCATATCGGTTCCGGGTAAAAGAACCAAGTGCAGTCTGCCGCATAAGATATTCCCGGAAGTCGCATTTCTTGATGCAAAGTATCTTCTTGCGGCACCGGTAAGCATTATAAGATCTACGAGTATAGATGCATTGGGTCACATATTTGAGAGTTATATCAATACTGCGGCAAGTGAGGAAAGTAAAGCCGTCGGTGTTGACGGATTAAAGATATGGGCAGCAGCAAAGGATGTGATATTCGGAACCGAGGCTAAGGGAATGACCGGTGCGGATATGGGTTTCAGCTACGAAGTATTGGACAGCATGCTTCTCGCATCCAACTATGCAGGCTTTGCGATTAAAGGTGCCGGAACCAGTGCACCGCATGCACTCAGTTACCGCCAGACCTTTGAATTCGGAGTTCAGCACGGAAAGGCAATCGGACATTTTCAGGCAGGATATCTTAAATATGCGGATAAGGGTGATCAGAGAATACTTCTCGGCTCTGCGGGATTTAGAGATTTCGATGAGTTTGAAGAGTTTATAGCAAAGGAGTGTGCTATAACCGAAGCTCCGAAGGATAGAGTAGATGAAGTAAAGCTTCAGTCAGTCGAAGAAATGCTGGCCGACGAAGCACGTCTCGCTCGTATCCCATATAAGGTAGACCGTGCAATCCTTATGGATATCGCCGGCCTTAAGGCGTAGTCACTAAATAAGCAGAACAAACAATATACAAACAGAACAAAAAATAATTCAGTAGAATAAAAAATCAGCCCGGATATGTCGGCGCGTGCTGCAGAGCGGCTTTTCACGCGGTTGCAGCGCGACACAGACATATCCGGGCGTCTATTTATATAACACATTCAAATTAATAAAACATATTCTATAGCTAACTGTTTGCCAGTTCCTTCGCATATTCTATAGCTTCCCGTACTTTCGGTATGAGAAGTATAAGTATCGTGATTATAGCTTCGATTCCGATATAACCGAGGCAGTACTGGATACTGTACCATACGGTTTCATTATAGAAGTAAGAGCAGTTGATAACTCCTTCTATATAGCGGAGACCTACAGCAACCAGATAACCTATCCAGAAGCCGTCGATATGACCGCCGGGCTTCTTCTTCATATGTGACCAGAATCCTCCGATTCCGACTACTCCGTAACCAAGCAGATAATCGTATATTTCGGCAACTATATGGTTATGATCCAGAATATTAAACTGGTAATCGATTCCGAACTTGAAGAAGCTGTATACTATAGCGGCTGCAATTCCTACTCTTCCTCCGAAGAAGTAAGCTATGAGGAACAGGATTACCGTACTGAGGCATGTTACCTCACCACCTTCAACCATGTGCAGCGGACGGAGATAAGAAAGTCCCAATGCTATAAGGAAGAGTATGAGGGTGACCTCAAGTTTCCTGAGTGTAAAGCCTTCTTTCCGCTTATGACTATCTGCTTCGTTATTCCATGGCTGCCTGAACTTAAGTCCTGACTGCCGCTTCTTTCTGGCAAGAAGGGCAAGAGCTATAACGAAGAGTCCGCCTCCGCCGATGATGGTAACATCAAAGGTGCTGGTAGCTTCTTCCATAGGCATTCCCAGATATTCATACAGCATACCGAGGATTCTGACGGCAAAGTCCTGAATCTGGATAACGGCAAGGATCGTAGCAAAGATATTGATGATCATGCCGTTACGTTCTTCGGCTCTGGCACTCTTTACATCAACCATGTGCTCGAGGAATTCCTGCTGCTCATTATACTGATCTCGAAGATCCTCGTTATCGAAGGCGTCTTTGATCTGCTCTGCTTCAAGTTGGGTTCCGTAATATTTAAAGTTATTGCTGTTCCAGAACTTTATGGTTTTCGCATAATCACGATAAAGCCCGTCTATATATTCATAAGATACATCGCCTTCATGAGAGAGCGCGGTGGATACATTGTTATTCAGTTTATTGAGAGTCGTGTTCTGGAAGAGCACAAGCTCCACTATGAAGACGTAAGTTGCGGCAAGTTCCATCCTTTCCGAAAGGTTTTCATTAAAATCTTTCAGAATGAAGGCAACCATCTTCTCACTCATGTAGGTCTCATAGTAGTCATATACCGAGCGGTTGTTTGTAGCCATGTCTATAAGTGCCTGATTCCTTATGAAGAAGTCCTGATGGACACTCTGATAGGTTTCACAGGCAAGTATATTCAGGAATTCCTGACTAACATTATCAGGCAGTTCTTCCGGACGGTTAACAGCCATACAGTCTTTAGGCATACCTGATGAACAGAGGAGTGCTTTTCCGTCTCCGCACTGATACAGGCCGTAATGCTCACGGAGATAATCATTTAGATTTATATAATTAGGATATCCTCGGTCATCCATATCCTGCCAGTTGTCATCCGATTCAGGTCTGATCTTCAGATAGCCCTGGAAAAGCTGATCCTCAATCTGGGACGGTGAGTAGCGGCAGTTAGGTATGCAGAGCATAACTACATACATGTTGGTCGCGTGATGTGCAAGGAGTGATACATGAGCTATCTCCTCACCTCTTATATAAGGGAGTTCCTCGTCTTCCGGATATTCGTCCATGGAATGAAGGAAGCGGAAGCTGCCGATGTATACACGCTTTAATTCATTTACAATCTTACTCTTATATTCATATCTGAGACAGTCATCCAGAGATTCGAGGAGAGGCTCGATTTCGTGCGGTACATTTTCACCTGATGTAGCCTCTTTATCTGACAAGAGTTCATCCATCTTAAGGTTGTCGGGTGAATCTTCATACGGAAGGAAGAGATATACATCGTCCTTGGTGGTCTTTCTATAAAGTCTGTCGGGATTCTTCAGGAGATATTCAAGATATATTCCGTCAGTCACGTAGACAATCTCAACGCTGTCCTCCTTTTCAAGCTGAAGCCTGTCGGGAGTTATCCTGAAAGGGTGCGGAACAACAAATCTTCTTATTCCGAGCATACGGTCACGGAGGAACTTTTCGCCATCAGCAGTTACCGCATACGCGGAAATGCTGTTAATACCGTAACCTTCCGATTCAAGAACATTCAGATAATTTACAAATTCCGTGGTGAGCTGGGTTACAGTATCACGGCCTCTATAATCTTCATCTATAACAACGGATATGATGAAAAGGTTATTGTGCTTAACGATTTCGCCATCTTCCTCGGTATTCTTCAGATATTCCGGCAGAATTTCATTAGGACCCAGATCATCATCCCATATAATCTCGTGGCCTTCCTCACCGATCACGGGATTGCCATCATCATCTTTACGCGGACCTTCAACTATATCATCATAGACTTTATCGGTAATTGGGAAGAAATTGATATAACCTACCAGGTTATCCTGTTCATCCATAAGGCACACAAAGGTGCGCTTATTATGATTAAAGCGCGCTTCCATGTTCTCTATGGTACCGACAAAATCCTCACCGGCTTTCTCACCGATCGGTCCGTATACTTTTTTATCGAGGGCGATTACCTTATCAAGGTAACTGCGATTCATATCCTCGCCCTTTAATACTCTAAAAGCCACTCTATGTCCTCCGTAAACAGTCCACATTTTAGCGTGGACACTTGCCTAAAAATTATACTTCAAAGCAGATGCAGTTGCAACTTCACAATTAGCCTTAATTATGGTAAGGTGTTAATGTTTACAGTTTTATAAGATATATACTCAGGAGACAGAAAAATGTCAGATAACGGAAAAAAGAGACGTTCTGTAAATAACTACGGAACACGTAGAAAAAATATTGTCAGAAGGATCGTCAAAGTAGCTGCGTGGATACTGGGAATCCTCATACTTTTGGTGGCGGGGCTTTTTACATGGCTCACTGTTACCGAGTATAAACCTGCCGATATCGAAACCATAGCGGTTGAAGGAAATGCGGAGCCCGTAAGAGAGTCGGGAGCAAAGGAAGTTACTCTCGGAGACAGAGTGACTATCATGTCATGGAATATCGGATACGGAGCTCTCGGTGATAATGCGGACTTTTTCATGGATGGTGGTAAAGGCGTAAAAACCGCGGACATGGAACGTGTGATGTCAAACCTTAAGGGGATGGCAACTTCAATAAGGCTTCTTGATCCGGATATCGTATTTCTTCAGGAAGTCGATAAGGACAGTGCGAGGTCTTATGAGATAGATGAGGCCGATTATTTCACAAGGGCTGAGAATGAGGGAAATGATAAGCAGTATCAGACCTCCTTCGCATATAATTACAAGGTAAAATTTGTCCCTTATCCGGTTCCTCCTATCGGGAAGGTTAACGGGGGAATACTTACTATGTCGGATTATCCTCTTTCTGAATCTGAGAGACGTCAGCTGCCATGTCCGTTTTCATGGCCATACAGACTCGGTAATCTGAAGAGATGTCTTCTTGTAAGCAGAACACCTGTTTATGATACGGAAGGTAATCCTACCGGGAAGGATCTGGTTCTTGTGAATCTTCATCTTGAGGCATATGACTCCGGAGAAGGCAAGGCTGCACAGACTGCTATGCTGAAGGATTTCCTTCAGGAAGAATATGACAAAGGCAATTATGTTATAGCGGGTGGAGATTTTAATCAGACATTTACATCGATTGACAGCAGCATGTATCCCGAAAAACCGAACCGCTGGCACTGCGGTTCTCTTGATACAAGTGAATTCTCGGATGATTTTCAATTCATTATGGATAATTCGGCTCCGACCTGTCGCTCCCTTGATCAGAGCTACGCCGATGCTGACAAAGAGAATTTCCAATATTATATGATCGATGGCTTTATCGTGTCGAAGAATATTTCCGTAAATATATATAACACGATAGACATGCAATTTGAGTATACTGACCATAATCCGGCTATAATGTCTGTGACTCTTGAATAGCAGACAGGGGAGTGTGCCGGTATAATTGATATTTAAGCAGGGGGTACGTATGGAGAGGTATGATCTTTATGATATTCACAGAAGGCCGACGGGAGAATCCTTAGAGAGAGGAACGAAGGTACCGAAGGGCTATTACAGACTGGTGGTTCACAGCTGCATATTCGGAAGTGACGGAAGGATGCTGATCCAGAGACGCCAGCCCTTTAAAAGCGGATGGGCAGGAATGTGGGATATAACCGCAGGAGGCAGTGCCCAGTCAGGTGATACCAGTAACGAAGCGGCTTCCCGTGAGCTGCGTGAGGAAGTCGGAATCGATGTGGATCTTACAGACGTACGTCCGGCCATGACTATATACTTCGACGGAGGCTTTAATGATATTTATACCATAAATATGGATGTGGATATCGATAATCTTAGGCTTCAGGAATCGGAGGTTGCCGAAGTAAAATGGGCAACCGAAGAAGAGATTCTCGAGATGCTTAAGAATAAGGAATTTGTCCTGTATAAATCTTCATTTATCTCACTTCTGTTTTTCTTGAGAAATCATAACGGAGCTTTTACTCATAAGGATCCGACAAAAAAGTGATTAAGAATATATGATCAGCATGATGATCACGCATAGAGATACATACATAAAAGTTGATGACGTAATCTTATAGAAAGCCGTAAGCTTCTTTTTTATAAAGAGCATAAACCACACTGCAAGTATCATGGCATCTATGATAAAGAGCATGATGCAGTTAAGCCCATAGTCCTTGCATATTATGGCATACCATATAGAGAAGGCCATAACTAGTGGGGCTCCCACAAGGAAATTTCCGTTTCCAATGGCATCTATCTTATCAGCCATTGGAGAATTGGAGGAAAACCACAGAAAGGAATATGCGGATATGATCATTATACAAAAAGAAGTATCCAGATTACCGATGGCACCACTATATATATCCTTCCTGTAAACGAATATAGAGAAGGATAATACTGCAGCAGTGGATATGCTGAAGATCAGATATATTACATTCAGCATGGCATGAAATCTTGTAAGAATATAATTAGTCTTACATCTTGCCGGGCTGAATCTGGTCTGCTGGGTATAATTGAAATACAAAACAGCAAGTGTGGAGGCTGTTATAATGCAAATAAGCGGTACGACATTGCTTTTTTGGTCAAGGCTGGATACAAAACCAGGCAGTCTCTGCACATAGAAAATGAGTGATACAACTGTCATGGCACCGGTCAGATTGCATATCGTCGAAAAAACAACATTGAGGAAAGAAATATCAAATCTTCCTTCGTAGTACATAGCAACGTTAAGAAGCTCATCAGAAGAAGGCCATTTTCCGGCCTTTTTTTTATGCATGATCATTGCTATGGGAAGGTCAAGACAGAGTCCGGCTGCTATAGGAAGCAGTGACAGTCCTAAAAAGAGTATTAAATGTGTTCTGAGGGGGAGTTCTGCAATTCTTTTTACCATGGATGTCAGTGTGACTCCTTTTGTCTGAAGAGCAAAGAGGAGCATAACTATTCCATAGAGAAAGATGAAGAGCATAAACCAGTTTTTCTGAAAATATGAGAATTGGATATTCTTCATCCGAAGGTCTTCAGTTTCATTGGATTCTTCACCCTCTTCTGAAACAGGAGTGATGGCTTGGATATCTTCTGCAGTTTCAATGGTACTGATCTCTTCAGATATATAGTCGATATCTGAGCCGACAAAGCAATATCCCATTATACCGCTGATTTTTCTCTTGTCGATTATCTGTTTATAAAGATTTTCGCATGTTTCCTTATCAAAATTGTTCATAAGAAGCTTTATAAAAGAACCTTTGATAGAGGAAATGCTTTTGGACATATCTATAGAATTATATTCTTCTATCTGATTAAGCTGGTTTCCGGTTATATAATCGCCCTTATGGTCGATTAAATATCGGAGAACCTGAAGCTTTCGATATTCAATCTTGCTTTTGTATCCCAAGAATTCGATTTCCTGATATGTAAAGTCAATTGAAAGACCTTTGAGATCACCACTGGTCCATATGAGTTTATTATTCTCAGGATTAATATTTTTTTCATTATCATTAGCTGTTGATTTCAATTTATAATTCCTCTGAAATGGATAAAACAAGAAGAATAATTAACATTGATAATTATAATAGAATACTTTTCTTAATGCAATTGATCCGGCCGTGTCCGGATTTCTTTTTTGCTCGAAAATCCCTTAAAATAGGGCAAAATCAGAGGCTGTGAAAATTCTCGAAATAAAAAAGAAGTTTTCGGGAAAACATTTCAGGCCATGTGATGTATAAAAATAACATACAGCGCAACGTGCAAAGTGGAAAATCCGTGAGGAAGAAAAAGAAAGGAGGCATTATGACTGTGGGAATAGTAGTGGTTGTAATAGTGGTAGCGGTAGTCATCGGAGTGGCTGTCGGAATGAAGCAGAGAAATATAAACAATCAGCTTCTTTCCGAAGGTAGGATGATAAAGAGAGATATCGATTTTATGGAAAAGAACTACTTTTATACATCCAGGATAGCAACATATAAGCAGATATATGAAAAACTCGATTCGAGTGATCTGTCAGGAACAGGTGTTTCATGGAGCGGCAAGATTGGAGATATCATTTTTAAGTCATCACTTGGATGGAGCGCAAGATTGGCAGAAGTTGAATCTGATGATGAAAACCATAAGTATCTGTTTCATTTTACAAATTGGGAAACATATAGAGGGCTTCCTCAGAATACAACTTCCATGAATGTTTTACTTACAGCAGTAGAAAAATGTATTCTCAGCGTTGACCCGACTACTAAGGTTACAACAACGGAAATGAAACTTAAGACAAAAACACATTTTTTATAAGGAGGATGTAGTAATGGCACTTGGAATAATCATACTTGTTGTATTGACGTTAATTCTCGTGGCTTTTAAATATCTGGTCAGATATGTAGTAAACAGAACTGTTGATAAAGCAGGTGATGCGATACATAATGCCATGGCTCAAAAGAAGAACCAGACTCTGATGAATCAATCAGAAAATCTTGCAGACAGATATAAGTAAATCATAAAACTTATATATTTGATTAACGAAGGAAGAATTAGTATGAAGAAGGTACATTTTTTATCAATAGCGTTCAGAGTTATGCTTCTGCTGGCAGTAACTTTTTCAATTACAGGATGTAAAAAAGGTTCGGATGTCTTGAACGAACAAATAGAGGAGATGGCTGGACCTCGAAAGACTGAAGCTACAGCGGAACCTGCTGCAGAACATCAAAATGAAGAGGCTTTAGACAATTCGGAAGCGGTCGAAGATGAGGATATGATCAAAGCGGAAGAGACAGATGTTAATCTGTCTGAAAAGGCTGTTGAAAATCCTATTTTTGTGAAAGGTTTCAGCCCGGCTGGTCAGAACTGCACAATATATGATTTTTATTATCTCGACCTCGATACGGAACAGATGAAGAAATTTTTTAGTTTTGAATGTAAAGATGTACATTTTCATGAGGATATAGAAAACCGTATAAAGGTCAGGGATTTTACAGGAAACCTGAAAACTTATGATGCGATTATTCGTTCGGATATGCTCTTTAATGAGGATATGACAGCTGTAGCTGTAAAATGGCAGGAACCGGATCTGTCATCTCATGTGGGTTGGTGTGATGCTGACGGAAATGTTACCGATGTTACAGCTATGATATATAATCAGAATTCTGATTTTGATAAGCTTCCTCAAAATCAATATCCTCTTTTTGGCCCGGATAATTCTCTGTGGTTTTATGATTATAATATGGAATCGTACAGAAAATATAATATTGGCACCGGGAAAGTTGAAGATCCTGCGGAACCGATAAGCATAGCATACACAGATTTTTTAGAGGTCGTATATGGTGAAGATACTATCAGATACAATAACATGGGTTCTGGTAGTCTGCACTATTCAAGGAACAGTATACAAAAATACAATTATGTTAATGAGCATGACCAATATACTGATCTGATTCCAAATACTGACTGGAGCATACAGAATGTTGCATATTCCGGAGGAAAGATAGTTTTTGATGCAGTAAGAGGCAATGAGTATAAGGTGTTTCTTATAGAGAATATGAATGGAGTCAGTGAGCCAAGAGCTATATATTCTGAACAGGCTTCAGGAACAGGAGCCAATCCATTGCTTCTTTTCTGGAGGGATCCGGAATTGAGGAGTAAAGGGGTGGCATGGACACAGAAGGCAGATGAACCTGAACAGGTTATTGAGGATGATCAGTTAAAGGGAAAAGAAGCGTTCTTTAATTGTGGCAAAATCTATGTTGATAGTGACAAATTGCTGCACATAGATGAAAAATTCTTTGGGATGACATACGACGAACTTGGACAGGAACTGAATATGTCTATTCCTGAACCTACGGATTTTCCGGATTGGAATATGGAGCTGCAAAGCTGTGATATCAATATAGGTGGAGAAAACATTCGATTGATATTCCAGGATTATAAACTTGTAGTGGTGGATTATGAATATCGAGGCCGATTTGATGAGGAACAGTGGAAAAACTTATGCGATAAGACAGAAATAAATGGTTATAGGGATACATTTGATGAGACTAAAGACAGGGGATATCTGGATCCGGGAAGCGGTATCAGTTATTACTATATAAACTATGATTATGAGCGATATGGTCGAGGAGATATCATGGTTGAAAAATATTACTGGACAAAAATGAATTGGGATTGATCGTTTGCTGATGAATCGAATATGGAGGCCGAGATGAAAAGAAAATATATAGGAGCAGCAGTATTATCAGTTTTCCTCTGCCTATTACTTGCCGGATGTGGTGAAAACAAAACGGAGAAAGGAATAGATGCATGTGTTGAAGCATTTTATAAAACTTTCGATGGTTCTGTAATCTCATATGATGCAAAGGTTTATGAGCAGGGAAAACTGAATCATACAGCGCAAGGGGAAGGAAAGATTGATCTGGATAATGGCATATGTGAGTTTACTGTCATTACAGATGATGGAGATGAGGGACGTTATTCATACGAAGATAAAAAAGTAAATAATAATGAAATGAGAGAATTTGATAAGTTTCTCTATAATATGAATCATGGTGAATATAAAGTTGTAGGTCTTCAGAATTCAATTATATGTTCACTGGTATCAGAGCCTCAGTTAAATATTGATGAGTATATATTCGATTCGGAAGAACGCCGGGAACAGAGGGAGTCGATACTTGCCCAATATAGACAAGTACTTTTTACGGATGCTGAGATATATAACATTTTTAATTGCGATACCATAGAAGCAGGGAATGGAACAACGTACGTATTTACACTAAATCAGGATAATTACCCAAAGATAATGGCAAAGCTTAAGGTTGAAACCCTAATGAAAAATGGTTCTGATGAGGAATTGATAAGCAAGTATGAATCTGAGATTGCGGAAAATATTAGTAGTGATAGAGATAAGCTGTATCAACAGATAACAATAGATAAAGAAGGACGTATTACGGAAATAATTTTGGGTGATATTGCAGGCGGACGTAAGCTGGAACTTTATCTTCAGTCTGAAGAATCTCATTAATCCTATATGTAAAAATGCACCGGTTTCGGTGCATTTTTTCGTTATAATCCCATATTCAGGAGCTTTAAGTGAAAATACTATTGACAAGAACACACTTGATATGTTATATCTGTATTACAACAAGTAATACAAACGATACAAATGATACAAAGTGATTGCGGGGCAGTCTCTATTTAGATATAATACGAGGTGTTGTTATGGAAAAGATGAATAAGAAAAAGGTAATTATATTTACAGTACTTACGCTGGTATTATCAAATGCTTTTGCTGTAGCAGCAGCTATGATAGCCAAAGGAATCAGTGATCCACTAAAGAGTACTTCATTTTTCAGGACCAGTCTTTCTGTGATGATGTTCATTCCACTCATTATGGCTATTGTTGTAAAGGCTGATTTCAGAGGAATGGGTATTAAACCTAGACTCAAGGGAAATGCAAAATGGATAGTTTTCAGTCTTCTGGTTCCGATGCTTCTTACAGTACTTGCGGCAGCACTGTTCTTTATCATCTTCCCTGATCTTTTCGATATAAACGGTTCTTATTTCAGGGAATACAACAGGCAGATGGGAATGGATGTAGTTGCCATACTGGAGTCAAAGGGTATGTCTTACAAGGGTTATGTTCTGATAAATGTTATTGGATGCCTGACCTATATCCCATTCTTTAATATGTTTATAGCTGTCGGTGAAGAGGTTGGCTGGAGAGGTTTCCTCTATCCTGAACTGAGAAAAGGATTTGGAAGAGTTAAGACCTGGATAATAGGTGGAATAATCTGGGGAGCTTTCCACTTCGGAGCAATGCTGGCAGGTGGATATGAGTACGGATTTGATTATATCGGTGCACCGGTTCTGGGACTGGTAACATTCTGCATCAGCTGCATAGCTTTAGGAATACTTCACGAAGTAATATATGACAGAACAAAGAGTATATGGTTCCCGGCATTGTTTCATGGAAGCGTTAACGCAGCTATGACAACAACTATGTGCTGCATCAGTGCAGGTAATCCGGAAAAGCTTGCTAAGTATCAGGTTTTAGGTCCGTATGCCAACGGACTTATCTCTGGAATTCCGGTACTCATTGCAGCGATAATACTCGGTGCTTATGCACTTAAGAAAGATAGAGAAAGGTAAAGATTATGATCATAAAGATAGATGACTATTCTGATGTACCTATCTATATGCAGATACGAAATCAGATAGTAATGGGGATATCTTCAGGGGAACTGAAGCCCGGGGAGCAGCTGCCTACAGTCAGGGCGCTGGCGCTTGAAATGGGAATAAATACAATGACCGTAAGTAAGGTCTATCAGCTTCTTAAATCCGAGGGATATATTCTGACAGACCGTAAGAACGGTGCCCGAGTCAGAGATAATATCAGTAAATCGGGCGTGCTGAGTGAAGAGAATAAGACGGAACTCCGACGTATTGTGTCGGAGGCCCGTCTTTCAGGCGTATCTAAAAAAGAGCTTCAGAAGCTTATTGATGAGTATTATTAAATGTGGCATTTGATCTGTAAGATCGGCTGTCACATTTTCGAATAGAATGGAGTAATTATGAATAATCATATGTTTGATTTAATAATGCTTGCGGTAATGGTTCCGACGGCACTCATATTATTCTTTTATGAGTATCCGAAGAAATGGAAGGAAAGAAAACTGATCTACGGTGTCAGGAACCGCGAGGAATATAAAAACCTCGGTACGGCAGAAAAGGTAGATGAGATTACGGGCAACTGCCGCAGACAGGCGGGAATCATTCTTATAATATCATTTATCATTATGGGAATTCTGTGTCTGATTCCCGATTTTACGGTCAGAATGGTTGCCTGGACTCTGTTTGTCATGGTCGATATAGTTATCCTTGTTATTCCTTTTTCAAAGGGCAACATTGAGATGAAGAATCTTAAGAAGGAGATAGGAATCAACACACAGGGTATATCCTATGCGGAGTTCACCAACGCGGGATCGGTACATGCACTTAAGTTATCATCACTTATTATTCCGAATATTGTCGGCACTGTTATCTGGATTGCAGCGCTTCTTTTTGACCTGAGTTTATACAAGATCTTCGGCAGAGCGACAGACGGAAATTTTGCCGTATCGGGAATGATGGCATCGTTTCTGATTATCGGATATGCTTTTATCCCTGTCGGTATAATGTTCGACAGATTCAGAAATGAAGTTATCTCGGATGACAGCGATATCAATGCCAACTTTAACAGAGCAAAGAAGAAGAACTGGGCTGATACCAATACCTTCTTGGTGTGGATCAATACGGCTTTTATCGCATTTACCTTTGGTGCAATGATTTTCTTTGATAGTGAGAAGACATATCTTAGTACGATAATAATATATATGGTTCTCCTTTTACTGGGCATCGGCCTTTTTGTAAAGAGAAATCTTGCAATAGAGAAACGATACAGAAAGGAAACATCCATTGAAATAGATGATGATGACTACTGGATATTAGGTTCGATATATTATAATCCGAATGATAAGAGACTAAATGTAGAGAAACGTGCCGGTGTCGGAGGTACCATCAATTTTGCTCATCCGATAGGAAAGGTAATCGGTGTGTTCACTGTGCTGGCAGTCCTGATCTCATTTGTAGTCATTATATGGGCCGCGGTTCTCAGTAAGACTCCGATATCTCTTAAATATGAGGACGGAAAGATAATCTGCCATCAGATGAGCGATGATTATGTGATTCCGCATGAATCGGTTGAAGAGATAATCATGCTCAGTGGAACAAGAGATCTGAAAATGGCCAGAGTAAGCGGCTACAGCATGGATCCGGTATATAAAGGTAACTTTACAGTAGAAGGAAAGAGAGGATGCAAGGTCTTCCTTAATTGTGATGTGGATATCTATATCCGACTAACCTCGAACGGAAAGACCTATTATATTAACGGTGGAACCGCCGAAGAGACAGAAAATGTTTATCAGAACTTTATCAAATGATGCGGGTGTCAAAAGTATTTTTTGACACCATAGCATAAGAAAAGAAGTATAAAGAGAAAGCAGCTCACATTGAGATAATATGAGCTGCTTTTTGATTGAATGATTTAATAATAGTCAATATTATGAATAATTAAATGCGATGCGTCCGATGTTCTTTTTTAGCTTCATACATCTTCTCGTCGGCCTGTTGTATCAGATCCAGGAGTGTATCGCTATTCTGGGGTATTGTGGTTATAAAACCCAGACTTGCCGACAGTTTATACGGTTTATCGGCTTTTTTGTTGATATTCTCAAGTCTGCTCATAAGGCGCTTCTTGAATTTCTCGGCAAAGTCGTCTCCGGTTCCGAGAACGACGAATTCATCTCCGCCGAATCGTCCGCAGACATTTACGGTTCCGCAGGCTGAACTGATCGCATCGGCCATGTTTTTAATGGCGATATCACCTTCCTGATGACCGAAGTTATCGTTGATACTCTTAAGCTTATCCATATCCACAAAGCAGACGGTTACGGGACTTGATTCCGATACGCATTGCTTTAACAGATATTCCGCATTTTGATTGAATCCGTTTCGGTTATATATTCGACACAGAGGATCCAGAACATTCAGCTTTGAGATGTTGTCAATAGCATTTCCAAGGCTGAGTGTCATGGTATGACACAGCAGGCTGTTGATCGGAAAATCGTTATTCGTAATTATATAGTAGCCGAGGCATCTCTGGTTGAAATGCAGTGGTATGTAATAGCTTATATTTCCACCGGTAGTAAGCGGCTCCGGGCGCAGACGGTTACTGTGGAAACGCTTCAGCGAGTGTCGTTCGCCATCCTTCCATATGAAAGGAGCTGTCATGATAGGAGGATATTCATCCTGGTCTTCAAGATTGGTCACGTTATAGGCATCCTCCCAGTTGTTTACGAGACACAGATTAAAGTCGTTGCAGTCGATCGCGCGAAGCACCTGTTCCATGACACCGATACAGTCATCGATTCTCTGTGCACCCGCAAGACCCGCTATAAGACGGTTAAGCATATGTATGTTGGTATATATCTGCTCGTAGCGGATATATATGTTTTTCTTAAAATCATCCAGACTTTCGGAGTGTTCATTCGTACAGCCACAGCTTTCCGAGAAGACAGGTTCGGCAGTCAGTTCGGTTCTCATGGGCTGCTCTTCCTTATTCATAAGACCGAGAAGAATCTCACAGGCCTTAGTTCCTGAATAGTAAAGCGGACGGTTAATCGTTGTGAGAGCCGGACATGAATTTATGGAATTAAATGTACAGTCAAATCCGGTTATCATGACGTCTTCAGGAATGCTATAGCCCATATGCTGAAGCTTATTCATTGCGGTAAGAGCCATTCCGTCATTTGCACATACGAAAGCGTCGGGAAGACTCATTCCGGAGGCTTTAAAGGCTTCTATTGCCCTGATTCCGTCGTAGCTCCTGAAAGCACCGTAGAAGAGACGGTTCTCTTCATCAAATTCTATATTATTTTCCGACAGAGCATCTCTGAAAGCTCTGTATCTTTCCATAGCTTCGGGATTATTCGGAGAACCGGATACATAATTAAAGACTTTAGCACCGTGAACCTTTATGAGATGTTCCACAAGACTCTTCATGGCAGTGTAATTGTTTGTGCTGATATCATGAAGAGTTTCTTCACTGCTGCGTTCAAATATAACTGTCGGGGCACCGGATTTTTTGACACGGCTGATGATCATCTCGCGGACATCGGGATCCGAAAATGTATTGGCCAAAAGCAGAATGCCATCAAATTTTGAAAGATCGGGGAGTTTATAGATACTGTATTCGCCGATATCAAAGTCTTTGCTGTCGGAGACTCCGCCAAATGCAGTAAAATAAGACACATTAAGGTCATGGCTTCTTGCGAAGTCATTTATACCAAGAATGATTCGGTAAGGATATTCTTCATCAATGCCGGAAACGATAACGGCAATATTCCGTATCTTCATAGTTATTTACCCATATATTCCCCAATCCCATTGCATACATTACCATTTCCTATGATAACATGACAGACTATGTATCATCAAGCGGCATGATATAAAAAAAAGTGGCGAATTATATACGAAATGATAAAATTATATAAGGAGGGCAAATGCGTATGGGATATATAGATTTACATCTTCATCTTGATGGGGCCGTTACCCCTGATATTGCAAGGCAGCTCGCAGTCCTTCAGGGGATAAAACTTCCTGAAGAGGATGAAGACCTGCGAAAGCTTCTTATGGTACCGGCAAGCTGTGAAAGTCTGAATGATTTTTTGAAATGCTTCGAACTTCCGCTTTCACTTCTTCAGACCAGGGAGGGACTCACCGAGGCTGTACGTCTTGTCAGTGATAAACTTATATCTGACGGAGTAGAGTATGCAGAGTTAAGATTCGCGCCACAGCTGCATAAGGATAAGGGTATGTCGCAGGAAGATGCGGTAATCGCCGCACTGACCGGACTTGAGAAAACAGGCCTCCATGCAAATCTGATACTGTGCTGCATGCGTGGAAATGGAAATGAAACGGAAAACTATGAAACTCTGGAGCTGGCTCATAAGTATCTGACGGATGATGGCGGAGTCGTTGCTATAGATCTCGCGGGAGCGGAGGCGCTCTTTCCGACTTCCGATTACAGAGAGCTTTTTAAGAAAGCTGCTGATTATAATATTCCTTTCACGATACATGCGGGTGAAGCGGACGGACCCGAGAGCATAAGACTTGCAGTGGAATACGGTGCAAGAAGAATAGGCCACGGAGTGCGTGCCTTTGAAGATATGGAAGTAGTTGAACTTCTGCGTGATAAGGGGGTTACGCTTGAACTCTGTCCTACAAGTAATCGCATGACAAGGGCGGTTATGAATATGGCCGATTATCCTCTTAGAAGGTTCATGGAAGCGGGAGTAAAAGTTACTCTTAATACCGATGATCCGGGAATAGAAGGGATTACCTTGGCAGACGAATACCGCCTTATGGAGGAGATTCTGGGACTTACGAAAGAGGAAGAGGAAATCCTGCTCGAAAATGCGCGAAATGCGGCTTTCTGCTCAAAAAAGTGAAAGAATACACAGAAAACTGATTGTGACAAGTCGGTTAACATATGTTATACTTAATGTGTATGGGGTTAACGATATACTGGTTTTTCAGCTATATTGAGCGAAGCGTGTTTTAGGGGTAGTGTTTATGGAAAATTCGCGTGATCGTCTGGTTAATTCATTTTCGGATAACATGCGCGGAGGCGCTGTTATATATCGTGCTTCCGAGAACTGTGAGCTGTTGTATGCGAATACAGACATGGTTCGTCTTTTCGAGTGTGATGATTATGATGATTTTATGGAGTATACAGGCGGAAACTTTAAGGGTGTCGTTAACGAGACGCAGTATTCGCATGTTCAGAATGAGATAGATATACGTCTCAGCGAAACTGACAGTAACTTTGGATACAACTTTTTTAATATAAGAACCAAAAAGGGAAATGTCCGGCATGTTGTGAATCATTGGACTTTAGTTAATGATGAGCAGGAGGGCCGGATATTTTATTGCAATGTATATCTGAGACATCTTCATGCAACCGTATCGGAAACAGACCTGATAACAGGTCTTAACGGAAGGACTCTTTTCAATAAGTATGTTGTCGGAATAAATAATAAGGATTATGCGACAGATAAGGATTCATATGCAATTGTTTATATCAACATAGTACATTTCAAGCTGCTGAATATTAACAGAGGTGTTAATGAAGGAGACAGATGTCTTAAGGTGTTGGCTGATATTTTGAACCAAACTTATGAAGATGCTTATATCAGCAGGATATCTGATGATCATTTTGCGGTATTTGCGAAGTTCGACGGAATTAAGGTAAAGACTGATAAGGCAAATGTAATCTTCCGTGATACCTATGGCAGTCGTTATAACGTAAATTGTAAGTTCGGTATATATAAGTTTAAGCTGGCAAAAAATCTTAATATCGAGACAGCTATGTCTCTTGCAAAGGTTGCGTGCGATTATATAAAACATGATCCGAAGAAGGATGTAGTAGTATATAGCGAAAAATTTGCTCAGGAAGTAAATGCAACCGAATATGTTATCAGGAAGATAGATGAGGCTATAGAGAAGGACTGGATCAAGATATATTATCAGCCGGTTATACGTTCTCTGACGGGACAGCTCTGTGGCATGGAATCCCTCGTCAGATGGGAGGATCCGAATATCGGATTTCTTATGCCGGACAGATTTATAACAGTCCTCGAGAAGGAACAGTGCATCCATAAACTGGACAGTTATGTTGTGGATAAGGTTTGTCAGTGTCTGCATGACAGAGTGCAGAATAATGAACCGATAGTGCCGGTTTCCGTTAACTTTTCGCGGCTTGACTTTATCATGTGCGACATGCTGGAAGTAGTGGAAGCGGCAGTTGAGAAGTATGATGTTCCGAGAGATTACATTCATATCGAGATCACGGAGAGCATGATCGCGAAGGATGAGGAACTCATGCGTGATGTTATCCATAATTTCAGAGAGGCCGGATATGAGATCTGGATGGATGATTTCGGAAGCGGATATTCATCACTTACCCTGCTTAAGGATTATAAGTTTGATATGTTGAAGCTGGATATGAGATTTCTCAACCCGTTTACGGAGAAGTCTAAGAATATAGTCCGTGCCACGGTTCAGATGGCAAAGGATATCGGAATCAAGACACTTGCGGAAGGAGTGGAGACTCAGGAACATCTGGATTTTCTGAAAGATATAGGCTGTGAAAGGATTCAGGGATATTATTACGGAAAGCCTGAACCTATAGAGGATATGTTTCGTCATCTTGAAGAGAAAAACGTATCTATAGAGAGACGTAAATGGAGACATTTCTATGAAGTGGCATCATTTAATGTAAGAGCCACGGATGTGCCGCTTGAAGTTATAGAGGATGACGGAGAGAACTTCAAGACACTCTTCATGAACAGGCCGTATATGGAGCAGATATTCGGTGAAGTGAAGCCGGACCTTGAAGAAGTTGACAGGCTCATATATAAGACAAACTCGCCGCTGCTAAGGAAATATCGAGAATTTGCGAATGTTGTAGAGAAGTCGGGCAAAACGGAAACTTTCTATTATACCGAGAATGGCAATATACTTCAGCTTACGGCGAAGGAAATATCGAAAAGCTATGGCCATCATATATTAAAATGTTCATTGGTTAATATTACTCTCGACAAATTATCTGATGAAACAGAACGTATGAATGCAAAGCTTAAAGAGATTAATCAGCTTTTTGACGGAGTTCATGTGTTTGATCTGAAGAATAACAGAATAGTTCCGCTTGTGGGCGGCGGATATAAGTATATCGATAAGACGAAGCTTGAAACGGATAACCTGGATGAGGTACTTGATCTGTTTATCAGAGAATCGGTATTTCCTCTGGATATGGACTGGTGCAGAGTATTCCTTGATACATCTACACTTAAGGAGAGAATAGAGAGCAGTGAGAAGGGTTATATAACCACAATATTCAGAATTAAGGATTCAACCGGTAATTATATATGGAAAGAAAATTACATAATGATGATTCCCGGAACCAACGGGCAGGAATATCTCATTTGCATTAAGCCTTATGAATTCGTGATATCGAGCTTTAAGGAAAATGCAATGTGTAACGATCCTGTATATGCGAATCTCTGGGATAATTTTATCTGGTATTCAAAGATCAAGGCCTTCTGGAAAGATAAGAACCGAAGATTTATAGGAGCCAGTCGTGCCTTCTTGGATTATTACGGTATTAAATCTATGAATGAGATTGTCGGAAAGAATGATGAGGATATGCACTGGCATCTGGATAATGAGCCTTATAAAAATGATGAGCTCGATGTGTTAAACAAGGGCATTAAGGTTGAAAATGCAATAGGGCAGTGTATAGTCAAGGGCGTTGTTCATACCATCATATGCAATAAGATGCCGTATTATGAAAATGGTGAGATAGCAGGTCTGGTAGGTTATTTTGAAGACGTAGATGAGATGTTGAATAGTGTCGGAAAAAAGATAGAATTTGCTAAGATAGATACGGTTACGGGATTAATGAATGCTCGTACAATTGTAGATTCCATGATCGATTATGCTATACAGTATAATAACAAAGGACATAATTACGGTCTGATCTTACTTAAAAACAAAAAGCACGGCAGAATAGAGGAAACCTATGGAGAAGATTTTGCGAACACAGTCCTGAAGACCATGGGAGAAAGGATAATTGAGGTTACGGGACAGACATGTGCTGTTGCGAGAGCCAGGGAGTCTATATTTGCAATACTCACATTTGCTGATTCGGCAGATGAATTAGAGAAACTCGCCCGTGAGATCGGGGAGAATCTGAGAGGATTAAATGAAGTAGATGGAAACAGCGTGACACTTCGTGTGGATATGGTAACAACTCTGCGTACAGATGAAGGAATAACAGATGAAAATATGTATGGAGAAGCACTGGGAAAGCTGGATGCTATTTAAAAGAGCTGATTAATTCCTTCGGATCATCAGCCAGCATAAGAGAACTCATGAGGCAGGCGCCGGACGCGCCTGCTTCTTTTATTTTGGGATAGTTTTCTACTGTGATTCCGCCTATGGCGAAGACCGGTATGGATACGGCATTTATCACGTCTTTCAGGAAGTCAACTCCGCGGCCGGGAAGTCCCTTCTTGCAGTCGGTATCGAAGATATGTCCTGCAACTATATAATTGCAGCCGAGACTCTCGGCGAGCAGGGCATCTTCCACACTGTGACAGGAAGCACCGAGGTGGTGAAGTCCTGACAGTAACTGTGCCGCTTCTTCGGGTGAGTTATCTATATATTCCTTTAGGCGGTGCAGCGGCATATGAAGTCCGTCGGCTGAACATATCAGGGCTGCCTTCGGATGGTTGTGGACAAAAAACTTAGTCCCCGTAGTACAGCAGAGTGTACTTACACGGAGTGCGAGACTCAGATATTCTTCCTCAGACAGATCCTTCTCACGCAGTATAACAGCATAAGGCGCTGCTTCTGATATGTTCCGTATTTTCTCGAAAAACACGGATATATCCTCACATAGGGATCTGTTGGTTACACATATGATGTTTCTGTCTTGCTGTAATTGTGCCATTTTGCTCCTTTGGGACATGTATAGTCGTTAAGATTTTTTATACGTACAGATAATCATTCAGAACAGGCTGAAGTCCTTCATCTGTTATATCGCTGTACATTTTATCGAGACTGCGGCTGTCGCTTATCTCAAACTGCTCGTCACCCTGCTCCGAACCGTCATCCTGTCCGGTGTATTTTGATTCATGATCGCCGATTCCGGTAGATACTCCGGCGGAAACCTTCGTGGCGGCAATCTTTACTATACCGTTTCTGAACTCCGCTGTTTCCCTTGAAGATACGGTTATTCCCGCGAAAGGAAGGAAGATACGGTATGCGCATATTACCTGGCAGAGCTGCTTCTCATGAACGTCAAGCGGGTTAATCTTATCATTGTTGATGATAGGTCTGAGTCTCGGACATGACAGAGAGATTTCAGCATGCGGATATTTCCGCTGCAGATAGTAAGCATGAAGAGCGGTTGCCAGTGCATCCCGTCTGAAGTCGGACAGACCGAGAAGTGCGGAGAAGGCAACTCCCCTCATTCCGCCCATAAGAGCTCTCTCCTGGGCATCGAATCTGTATGGCCATACACGCTTATGTCCCATAAGGTGAAGAGTCTCATACTTATCCGAATCATAGGTTTCCTGAAATACGGTTACATAGTCGGCACCGCATTCGTGAAGATACTTGTACTCATCTACATTTACAGGGTAAACCTCAAGTCCGACCAGTCTGAAATACTTTCTTGCAAGTTTGCAGGCTTCACCGATATATTCCACATCGCTTGCGGCGCGGCTTTCGCCGGTCAGAAGAAGTATTTCCTCCATACCGCTGTCGGCGATAACCTTCATCTCGTGTTCAATCTGCTCATATGAAAGCTTCATACGCCTGATCTTGTTATAGCAGTTGAAACCGCAGTATACACAATAATTCTCACAGTAATTGGCTATATATAAAGGTGTGAAAAGATATACCGTATTTCCGAAATGCTTGCTTGTCTCAAGACGCGCACGCTCGGCCATTTTTTCAAGCAGCGGTTCTGCGGCGGGAGAGAGGAGTGCTTTGAAGTCCTCAATGGTGCAGTGATTGTGACTAAGGGCGGCCATAACGTCCTTAGCAGTGTACTTTGTGTAGTCGTAGCTGTTCATCTCATCGATTACATTTTGACGAATGTCGGATTCTATGATATCCATTCCCGGCATGTACTGCATGTGATCGGTCCTGCAGGAAGGGTCGTTCTCAAGACGATGCTTCTTCTCAAGGGCTGCCGGTGATAATTCATCCGAGTCTACCAAAAAAATATTTTCCATTATAATTAATCCTCCTTAATCCGCAGCCTTAGTCTCTAAGGAATCCTGTAAGAGGATCGGATGCGGAAGCACCTCTTGTAAGTACTCGGCCGAGTCCCGAAAGGTATGCTTTACGTCCTGCGGAAATAGCTTCGCGGAAAGCGGATGCCATAAGAGGAAGGTCTCCGGCTGTTGCAAGAGCTGTATTTGCCATAACTGCGGCGCAGCCCATTTCCATGGCTTCACAGGCCTGAGAAGGTCTTCCGATACCTGCATCTACTATGATCGGAAGAGATATCTCATCGATGAGTATCTGTATGAATTCTTTGGTTGCAAGACCTTTGTTTGAACCGATAGGTGATGCAAGCGGCATGATGGAAGCGGCACCTGCATTCATAAGGTCTCTTGCGGCATTAAGATCAGGATACATATAAGGCATTACCACAAAACCTTCCTTTGCAAGGGTTTCTGTAGCTTTTATGGTTTCCTGATTATCAGGAAGAAGATACTTTGAGTCACGCATGATCTCGATCTTTACGAAGTTACCGCAGCCCAGCTCTCTGGCAAGACGGGCTATCCTTACAGCTTCCTCTGCGGTTCTTGCACCGCTTGTGTTAGGAAGAAGAGTTACTCCCTCCGGAATGTAATCGAGAATATTCTCCTGATCCTTGGTATTGGTACGGCGTACGGCCAAAGTAATAAGTTCTGCGCCTGCGTCACGTACAGCTGCCTCTATAAGTTTCATTGAGTATTTTCCTGATCCGAGTATAAAACGTGAGGTGAATTCTTTTCCACCTATTACTAATTTATCGTCCATTATCTTTGTTCCTTTCAGTATCTGATTGGTTTATATTTATTTAGAGTTCCGGGTTTCGGAACTGTTACGGTTCCGTTTCTCCCAAGAGAATTCTGAGAACCATATGAGCTTCATGTGCGGCACAGGCCATAACTCTTGCGGACACGAGCCCGATTCCGTCATTCACGTCGCTTACACCGTCACCGCTTATGTACAGTCTTTTTGTAACATGCTTTGTTTGTATGGTATTAGCACTTCCGAAGCCGGCCATTCCGGAGCCTGATAAGATGTACTTATCCGGGAAGTTTTCCAGTACATAGTTTACGAGCATGGCTTTCATATCAGCCTTATCGAAGGCTTCGCAGATAATATCGGCATCCTTAAGAATCTCGTGCATGTTATCTTCATCCAGCTTTACGGTGTGGGTTATAAGCTCTGTATAAGGGCTTATCTCACGCAGATTTCCTGCAAGAGCTTCAGTCTTATACATTCCGATCTGGCTTGCTTTATACTGCTGGCGGTGAAGATTGGTTATATCTACCTTATCAAAGTCTATCAGGATGAGACGTCCGATGCCGGCTCTGGTAAGAGCTATGGAAATATTGGAACCAAGTCCTCCGAGTCCGCATACAGCAACAGCTGCGTCTGTAAAAGCTTTCTGCCGTTCGGCACCGTGCCGCTCGGTAAGTGCCTGAAGCCATTCTTCACGGCTCGGTATATTGAGAGATTTTTTATCTGCATCTGTCATATCAGCCACCACCCACAAAACTGACAACTTCCATAACATCGCCATCGTTTAGAATTGTAGATTCATAAGTGGCTTTTGGAACTATCTCGCCGTTTATCTCAACAGCGACACGTTTCTCCGAGTAGCCCTCATGTTCAAGAGCTTCCTGAACACTGCGTCCGGAGAAATCTACGAATTCACCGTTTATCTTTACCATACGCACCTCCATAATATTTTTTTGTTCGCATTACGCTCTGTTACATAAATGCCAAAGCGTAATACGTATGAATTACATATGCATCGCATATGATGGCACCTGCTCGCTTAACGCACAAAAAGCTGCCCGATTGATTCGGACAGCTTCCATGACGTTTCAAATATGATTCATCCCTACGTTGGCATTATCCAAATCAGGTTAACGGGTCGAAGGTCGAACCTTCCTCTCAGCCGATTTATCGGCTCCCCTCTTTAATTGCGGCTCTAATTGTAGTCTTTTATTCGGAGTTAGTCAATGGGGAAATACCATGGACTCTATTTTCTATTATCGCGACAAAACATCAACTGTTCACGACATTTTCTATGTAATCTGTATTTTCTATGGTAATATATACGATGAAAAGAGCAACCGCTCTGGAACAGTTTATCTACAATTGGAAAAGAAACGGAGGATTTGAAAATGAAAAAAGACAAGAGATTTGAAGTGGTTTTGGAAGAAGGAAGTTCTTTAACTGATGAAGGAATCAAAAGAATTCTGGTTGATAAGGTGACGGGAGTTCATTATCTTGCATGGAAGTCAGGATATGCGGGAGGAATCACACCGCTTCTGGACTCGGAAGGAAAGGCAGTTGTAGAAAAGGACGTATAAAGTTTTTTAGGAGATCGGGGTTCCCGATCTTCTTTTTTGCGGTTTTCACTTGACAACATCCTTTAATAGAATCAAAATATTTGAATTGTAAAAAGAAAGTATGAGAACGGAGTTGCAGATAATTGCGATTCAATGGTTGCAGAGTGTGAAGAAACCGAAAAAAGGGCATAGGATGAAAGATTCACAAAGTGATAAAAAGATGAGAGATCCCGGTATCGAACTGCTTAGGATAATCATGTTGCTTCAGATAGTATTTCTGCATGTATCGGACTACGGCGGCTTCTCTAAAATAGCGAACCAACTTGGCGGAGACAGGGAGCTGACATTCTGGCTCATATGGCTGATGTGCAGATGTCCTGTTTTCGTTTTTATAGTGATAATGGGATATTATATGTGTGAATCCAGATCAGGATTCAATAAGAAAAGGCTGCTTAAGTGTTATCTGCCGATGCTCTTTTATTCTGTTGCCATACCGGTTATATATGGGATAGTATATCCGAAGAGTATTACGGGGGCGGATTATATCAGGGGATTTTTCCCGTTCTTATCCAGAACCTGGTACTTTATGACGTTGTACATTTTGGTACTGATGCTATCACCGTTCCTGAATAAAATGATCGAGAAGCTTTCACGGAAAGAATTCCTATGGCTGCTGGCGATAATCTTTTTTGTGTTTTCTGTATGGCAGCCGCTGACCATGCTGGAGCCCTTCCAAGAGATAGTAAGCCTTAAAAAGGTTGTTGAAACCGTGGGCGGTAAGAGTCTTTACGGATTTATATACATGTATCTGCTGGGAGCCTATATGAGGAAATATCATTTCCTTAAGTTCCATGAAGAGGATAAAGGATTTCTGGGCAGTAAATGGATGTATCTGATAACATATATCATGCTGGGACTGATAAATACAGTGTTGGTATACTTCTATCCGGATGAAAATATAAAACAGGTCATAGTATATAATGATAATCCGCTGGTCATACTTCAATGCGTGTGCATATTCAGATTCTTCGAGAAAACCGATCTGACAAGGTTCAGTCGTGCAGGCAGAGTGATAAATATGATAAGCGCAGGGAATATGGGGATTTACATGCTTCACGAACATCCTCTTATGCGTGATGTGATCTGGAAACGTATATTTGATATCAATAATGTTCAGTTCTACACGAGAAAAGATTATCTGCTTAGGATATTGCTGATCATCATAATAATCTATGCGGCATGCTGGATAATTGACAGAATAGTTAATATAATTCCGAAAATAATATCAAAACGAAAAGGATAGAGCATATAATGAGTAATAGATTAAAAACTTCCGCGCCGATTACTACTATTGTATTCGACATGGACGGAACAGTATTAAATACCTTGGAAGATCTTACCGCATCAATGAATTATGTTTTGGAAAGGTTTGGAATGCCCGGACATACGCTTGAAGAATATCGTCTGTTCTTCGGGAACGGAGCGAAGGAAGCTCTGAGGCTTTCACTTCCGGAGGGAACATCACCTGCTATACTGGACGATATGATGCCGGTATTTAAGGAACATTACGATGCACACTGCCTCGATAAGACAGGTCCGTATGACGGGATCATTGACTTAATGAAGGAACTGAAGAAGAGAGGCTATAAGATGGCCATCGTATCCAATAAGATAGATTCTGCGGTAAAGGAGCTTCATCAGAGATTCTTTGCGGATTCGGTGGATGTGGCTCTCGGTGAGAAGCCGGGAATTAACAGAAAGCCTGCTCCGGATATGGTGGAGGCAGCACTTGAAGAATTGGGAAGCACTAAAGAAGAATCGGTTTATATCGGAGATTCGGAAGTGGACTTCCTTACAGCGAAGAATTCCGGCCTGCCATGCATATCGGTTTTGTGGGGCTTCAGGGATAAGGACTATCTCATAGAGCAGGGAGCATACTGCTTTGCGGATAATCCTTCGGATATTATAGATATTCTCAGCTGAGATTATTCAACATTACATGATTATGACTTATATTTTGCCTGATTCGGTATCGCCCGGATCAGGTTTTTTCTTTATAGGAACCTGTGTTTCCGGCGAAGTGAAATGCCTGAAACCCCCTAAAACAGGCAGTGTTACGGAAAGTAACAGCCCTGTTACAGCCCGTCTCTTGTGTGTTACGAGGACTTTGACATAAGCTTGGACCATCAGATGACAGCAACATGTCACAGAAAATATAAGGAGGTCATGATTATGACAAAGAAATCAAAATTATTTATCACAATCACGGGAATGGTAGTTATGTTAACCGGGTGTGGAGTGAAAGAAAAACAAGCGGACCGGGTAGGAGTAGCACCAACCATAAGGGCAACAGAGGCTACAACTACCATGATAGATCCGAAAGATGAGGACATGACTGAAGAAGATGAAGTAACTGCACCGGGCATTGATTCGGAAACAGCTTCTGAAATTGACTGGAACAGCATACTTAAGAACCTTGAATCAGCAGATCTGTCAGATGTTGGGTTTTACATCGATATTGAAGATGCAAAGAATACGGCAGAGAAAATGGACTTTGTGTTATTTACGAATTATGAGAAGGATTTCAGTTCCGTAGATAAACAGATACTTATCAACTATGGTATTGCATTAAAACCTGATTCAGAAGACGAAGAGTACTACGACGATCCGGTATATTCCATTAATATTATGAATAACAGTGATCCGGATGATTGCTATTATGGAATATATTCAGATGATGGTGAATGTCTGTTTGAAGAAGGAAACTGGAGCCTTACGGAAGATAAGGATACTGAAACAGCGGAGTGGCTTGAGTCATTAGGCGAAGCCATGGTAAAATAGGTATCGGTTTTTGAAAAATCGATGCTCCTGGGCAAAGCGAAGGATTCCTGCACGAGCAGAGTGAAGTGCAGAACATACGCGAAGCGATTATAGAACAATAACAAAAGGAGGAAGTGAAATATGACGTTTGGAGAAAAACTTAGGGAAGCAAGAAAAGCAGCAGGGCTCTCTCAGGAGCAGTTTGCGGAGAAAATGAGTGTATCAAGATCGGCAGTTGCAAAGTGGGAATCTGACAAGGGACTGCCGGATGTAAATAATCTTAAGGTTATGGCACAGCTTCTGGGTGTAACTATAGATTATCTTCTGGATGATGAGGAGAAGCTGAATCTGTCGGAAACCAAAGAACCGATAGATCTTGAAGCCTTTGAGAAGACGGGTAAGGCCAGAGATAAGAAGGATGCAGCGGTACTGGCTAAGTTCCCGAATGCGGATGCTGTCTATCCTCTTATCAGACAAAAGAAGATGAGTAAGAAGGAAGCTCTTTTAGATTTCATAGTACTGCCGGGAGTGGTTCAGACGCTCGACTATATGAATAATTCAGATGGTTATTATCTGGTAGAGCAGGGCGGAAGACAGTATCTTGTAAGGGTGTCAAAGGACTTTATCACAACGACCGAGCTTGCACAGCATGTTGATACGAAGAAGTTTACAATAGATAATAATGTATTTAAGAGAGCGGTGTATCAGCTGATCTAAATAAACAATGTGACTTTAGTCACATCGGAAATGTATCTTTTCTCACTACAAAAGAATAATCGTAATTCATATAATGAGTGTGTCAGATGGAGATAGACTTTATCGACACACTCGTTTTTTGTTAAGAATAAAACAGATGTTTTGAAGAATGGAGAGACTATGGGAACAATATTAAAGCTGAATGAGCTGACAAAGAAATACGGCAACAAGGTTGTTGTGGATAATCTCAATATAGAGATAGAGGAAGGAGAAGTGTTCGGACTTCTCGGACCGAACGGTGCGGGTAAAAGTACCACAATGAATATGGTATGTGACCTGGTAAAGCCTACCCTCGGAAATGTAGAGTTTTTCGGAAAGGATTTCCAAAAGAATCGTAAGGAACTGGTCGATAAGCTGGGATATATCCCACAGGACCTTGCTATACACGGTAATCTGAAGGCCTGGGAAAATGTCGAGCTCTTCACTTCACTTTACGGAATCAAGGGTGCTGAGCTGAAGAAGAGGATTGATGAAAGTCTTGAATATGTCGGCCTGCTCGACAGGAGAAATGATTTTGCCAAGACATTTTCCGGAGGTATGAAGAGACGACTTAATATCGCCTGTGCCATAGGCCATCATCCAAAGCTTCTTATCTTTGATGAGCCGACAGTCGGTATCGATCCGCAGTCAAGAAACTTCATTCTGGATAAGATAAAGGAATCCAACGAGAACGGAGCGACTATCATTTACACCAGTCATTATATGGAAGAGGTTGAAGCAATCTGCAGCAGGATAGCTATTATGGATAACGGTAAGGTTATTGCAACCGGTACGAGTGAAGAGCTTAAGAAGATGGTTGTAGAAGATACATCGACCATTACACTTGAGGAAGTATTCCTCACACTTACAGGAAAGAAACTCAGAGACTATTAAATGCATGTGACAGGGCAAGGAGATTACTATGAACAGAAAAATAGGTATGATAGGATCTTTGGTAAATGCATTTACCGTGCTTATGTTTGCGGTATTTTTGCTGGCCGGCTGGTCTTTTGGTTATTTCTTTGTATGTATCTTTCTGGCATTTAGCTTTGTCTGCATGGTTTCGGCACTGGATGCCGAGGGCACCGATGAGACGAAAGCGGCCGGCAGAACGGCACTTGTGTTTGCCGGAATGTATGCAACGCTGATTCTTATCGTATACTTCACGCAATGCACAACGGTCCTTAATGAGAAACTGGGAGAGGAAGCAAGCAGGATACTGAACTATAGTTACATGGGATTTATGTTTAACCTGGATCTGTTGGGATACGGGCTCATGGCACTTTCGACGTTTTTTATCGGATTGACGGTCAATGTGAAGAATAAGGAAGACAAGGCCTTGAAGATTTTACTGATGGTGCATGGGCTTTTCTTTCCGGGATGTCTGATAATGCCGATGACAGGTGTTTTTACGGAAAGTCACGGATCCGGCTCAAGCGGTGGCGTGATAGCGCTTGAAATATGGTGTCTGTACTTCCTGCCTATCGGAATCATAGCGTTCCTTCATTTTAAGGAACAGGGATCCGGTCAGACGGAGAAAGGAGCAAAGAGGTAAAGAAATGAACAGATATTTGATCAAAAATAATATAAAGCTTATGTACAGAAGCTGGGGCAACATCCTTACTTTTGTTATCATGCCGGTCATACTTATATTCTGTCTGTCAAGTGCCTTCGAAACTTTGATGAGTAAGTATGAAGAGACTGATATGACGGCAGGTTATCGCATCGAAGGAGACGGAATAAAGCCGGAGATGATAGAGGCCATGACGAAAGCGGCTGAGGAAAATGATATAACACTCAGTGAGTATCCGGAAGGTGATCCGGAGGAGCTGATGCATGATAATTCCCTTACCGGTTTTATAGTTTTTGAGGGTGACAGTTATACCATATATGAAGACAGTTCGGCAAAGGGGAAGGTGCTCGGTTATTTTGTAAATGCATTCTATGAAAATGCGTCGGCAGCGGCTATGGGTGTGAAGCGGGACGCTGCTACACTTACGGTGGAACATCCGGAATATAAGAAAAGCATAGATTCCAAAGATTATTACGGAATAGTTGAGATCGTATACTTCGGATGGTGTGCAATATTTGCAGGTGCCGGAATTTTAATAAATGAGAAGAAATATAAGATCAGAAAGAGATATCAGGTTGCGAATCTGACACCCGTCAAGGAATATCTGAGCAAATTTATTCCGATAGCTGTAGTAGCATCGATCGGTACTTTGATCGCAGCGCTGCTGACGGTGGTTTTACTGGGAGTACATTGGGGAAATCCTCTTCTTTCAATTCTTATACTTGTCGCATCCGTAGCGGCAGCTACCGCAATGGGAATAATGATCTACAGCATTACGGACAGCATGGTCGGAACGATCATAGTCACATTTACGGTTGTATGGATCCTCGGTTTCTTCGGAGGGGCATTTGAGACCTATATCTTCTCATCACATCCGATGAATGTAAAACTCATGACTCCGATATATCATATAAACAGAGCCCTTACGGAAATATCCTGTATGGGACGCAGCGATTATGCGGGAAGTGCAGTCGGTTACGCGGGGCTGATAGTAGTCGTATCTTCGATCATAGCCATACTGTTCGGACAGATCAGAAAGAGAGGAAGAGCATGATAGTTTTAATAAAATCAAGTATAAAACTTTTGATCAGAACAAAGATAATCTGGCTTTTCATCATAATTACGCCGATATTATCGACTTTGATACTTAAAAGCAATACCGATTATACAGTGTATCAGGATGAGCTTAGCAGCGTAGTCGAACTGAATAATGCGGACGAAAAAGTCGCATATAACGGAAGCAAAGGGGATTATGTGGTTAAGGTATATGATGCTTCCGGTTCGGAACTTTCGGATTACCTTATAGACAGACTGGCTGACAGCGGAATGTTTATACTCTGCAGGGCAGACATTTCCGAGGAAGAGATCACAGATGAGTTTATAAGAGATCATATAGAGTTTGACGGAAATGAGGACAGAATGGGAGCAGCCCTTTATATTACGGCTGATTTCAGTGATAAGATTCTTGAAGGCAGGACTGCCGAAGCACTTACCATGTATGTACTTTCGGATGATGCGAGAACGGATGCTTTCGAAAGTGAACTTACTCTGCAGCTTTCGAGAATGACCACATTCAGAGCCGGTGCAGCGGGTGAAAAAGAATTAGTTGAAGGTTTAAAATATTTAGATGATATGAATCCTAAGAAGGATGTAATATCGGTGGATACCAACAAGACGACAAAGCTTACGGAAGAGCAGATTAATCAGAAAGCTCAGATGGGATATGCATTTTCGTTCCTGACACTTGGCTTTGTATTTGTGGGATTCTTTGTGGCAAGCGGAGTTATTAAGGAACAGAAGAACGGAGTGTTCACAAGAGTAAATCTTTCGAGGACCAGCACACTTACATATTTTACTTCGAAGTTTGTATCTGTATTTTTGGTATCGGTGCTGATGACCGGAGTAGTCGGTGCATGCAGCTTCATGCTGGATATGAATGATATGGGAATGAGCAGGGGCGCATTTCTCGTATTGATATTTATGATGGGACTCATATTCAGTTCCCTCAGTATGTTTGTGGGAATTATGCTGAATGATATATTCAGTGCAAGTATATCATCCTTTACACTCTGGTGTATGTCATCACTCTTCAGCGGTCTTTACTTCCCTCTGGATGATACCTCGAGAGGCATAAGGATCATCTCTTCACTGATGCCGCAGAAGTGGTTCCTGGACGGAACGGAAATGATATTTGTTGGAGACAATAAGGTTTTCGGTATGTTAATATGTATTACAGCAGCATATCTGATATTGACCATAAGTCTCGGCGGTATCGGGCTTAAAGTCAGAAGGAGCACGGAGTGGGGAGTTTCTTAAACGACAATATTCTTAAAGAAAAATACTTTCTTATATCCCGTATAGTGATCATGCTGCTGCTTGGTCTGTATGGGATGGACGGAACAGATGATAAGACAGGAGTATCCGCAGGGATACTCCTGCTTGTTGCGTTATATATATCCGTAATCTGCCTGAAGGAATTTACGGAAGGAAAAAAAGAACTTATCTTTATAGCCGTGGCAGCGGCTGCCTATATAGCTCTTTTATATTTCGGCGGTATCAGCTTCAGCCTGATGGGAATATATCTGTATTATGAGTTACTGCTATGTTTAAAGGCAAAACGTTTCTGGTATTATCTGATCTACCTTAATATCTTTATCGAGAGGTACCTTCTTGTAAGAGTCACAGGAGAAGCTCCGATGGCTATAGTAACGGAGCTTATCATACTCACATTTATGCTTATATTCTATGTGCAGCATGAGTTTGTCGTCACGGATTATGAGAAGCAGATGATGCAGGATACCATAGCCCAGCAGGGGCTGAAAAGAGATATGCGTATTCAGGAAAATACTGCGAGAGAGCAGATGAAGAAGAATATGCTTATGTCCGAGAACAAGATTCTGGCGGAGAGAGCGGCTCTGTCGCAGACCCTCCACGATAAGCTGGGTCACAATATTAACGGGTCCATCTATCAGCTTGAAGCGGTGAAGCTTCTTATGGATAAGGATCCGGAGAAGGCCCGCAGTATGTCACAGGCCGTGATAGATCAGCTCCGAACAGGAATGGATGAGATCCGGGCCATTCTCAGGAAGGAGAGACCGGAGAAGAAGCAGATGGCGTTGCTTCAGCTCTATGAACTCTGCGAAGACTGCGACAGTAAGGGCGTAGAAGCACAGCTTCTGAATGAAGGAGATATCTCGAAAATTCCGGACAGTATGTGGGAAGTGATCCTGGACAATACCTTTGAAGCCGTAACCAATTCCATGAAGTATTCGAAATGTAAACATATAAATATCAGCATATCGGTTATGAATAAGCTGGTGAAATGCACGGTTACGGATGATGGCGTAGGCTGTCCGAAGATTGAAGACGGCATGGGAATCTCGGGAATGAGACAGAGAGTAAGAATGTCGGGCGGTTCGATAGATTTTGAAACAGAGGTAGGTTTTAAGGTGAGTATGCTGCTTCCGTTAGAGTAGCAGCCCGAAGAGTTACCGTCGGTGAAGAAGTTAGTAGAGTTACGGGTCAACAGACCGTGTGGATAGAAGAGGATAATGTATGGATAAGATTAAAGTGATCATAGCTGATGACAGTGATTTCGTCAGAGACGGAATGAAGATAATCCTCGATGTGGATGATGATTTCGAGGTGTTGGGAACAGCCGCAAACGGCCGCGAAGCGATAGAGCTGGCAGAGAAGAACAGGCCGGATGTCTTCCTTATGGATATCCAGATGCCGGAGATGGACGGAATAGAGGCGACAAAGCATATAGTTGAACAGGGTCTCGGGAAGGTTCTGATACTGACGACTTTCGATGATGACGATCTGGTTCAGCAGGCACTCCGGAACGGAGCCAAGGGTTATCTCATAAAGAATCATACACCTGAACATCTGAAGCAGATGATCCGCTCGGTATATAACGGAACAGGTGTGATGGAGGAGAGTATCCTTGAAACACTGGCAGGGAAGGCCGGTACACAAGGCGTATCCACGCAGGGGACTTCGGGCAATTCAGTCGGCGCGGGCTTCAATACCGAAGGTTATTCCGAAAGAGAGCTTGATATAGTTAAGGCTGTGGCAGAAGGACTTTCCAACAAGGAAATAGCCGCAAAGCTTTTTATATCCGAAGGTACCGTAAAGAATTATATAACTTCGATTCTCGCAAAAGAAAACCTTTCACATCGAACGGCTCTTGCTGTATACTATCTGACAGGTAAAAAATAGCACTTGTATTTGAAAGATCAGAGGTAATATAGATGAGTCTTAATGATACACCTTCGGGCGAACGCCTGAGAATAAGTTTTTTCGGAAAGAGAAATGCGGGTAAGTCCAGTCTCGTTAATGCGGTCACAGGTCAGGAACTTGCTGTCGTATCGGATACACTTGGAACTACAACGGATCCCGTGTCAAAGGCAATGGAGCTTCTTCCGCTGGGACCGGTAGTTATCACTGATACACCGGGTTTTGATGACTCGGGAGAACTGGGAGAACTGAGAGTCAGGAAGACCAAGCAGATTCTCAATAAGACGGATATAGCGGTTCTTGTCACAGATGCTTCAAGAGAGCTCGATGCATCCGAACAGGAGCTTATAGATATATTTAAGAATAAGAATATTCCGTACATTGTAGTTAAGAACAAGATGGATCTCGTAAAGGATGCGGATGTATCGACCGCTTCTTCGAATGAGAAAGCGGCTTCCGGAGAAATCTATGTCAGTGCTACGGAGAAGACGAACATTTATGAACTTAAGGAACTTATAGGGCGGAGCGTAAATACCGACGGTCCATCCGTTCGTCTGGTGGGAGATGTGATAGAACCCGAACAGACAATTGTTCTTGTAATTCCGATAGACGAATCGGCACCGAAGGGAAGGCTCATACTTCCGCAGCAGCAGGCTATCCGCGATATCCTGGAGGCGGGAGCTTATGCCGTAACAACAAGAGAGACAGAACTCGAGGCTCTTCTTAAGAAGATGGATCCGAAGCCGGATCTTGTTATTACGGACAGCCAGGCTTTCGAGATAGTGGATAAGATCGTACCGGAGGATATACTCCTTACATCCTTCTCGATACTTATGGCAAGATATAAGGGATTCCTGGATACTGCCGTAAGAGGCGCTGCAGCAATCGATGAGCTGAAGGACGGAGATAAGATTCTTATAAGTGAAGGCTGCACTCATCACAGACAGTGCGGTGATATCGGAACGGTAAAGATTCCGAGATTCCTGAAGCAGAAGACAGGACGGGAACTGGAGATAGTGACAAGCTCAGGTACGGAATTCCCCGAAGACCTTTCGGAGTTCAGCCTTGTTATCCACTGCGGAGGATGCATGCTTACATCCCGTGAGATGGTATACCGTATGAAATGCGCGGAGGATGCAGGTGTTCCCTTTACCAATTACGGTGTGGCAATAGCCTATATGAAGGGCATACTCCACCGAAGTCTCGGAGTACTTCCCGAACTGCAGAAGATAGTAGAACCTACAGTATAATATGACATAAGTGTCAAAAGTCATAATAGAGAGTTAAAGAAGTAATACAGCGATGAATGAAGTAAGTAATAATAGATTATTGATAGATAAGCTGGAAGCGGAACATAAGCTGGATATGCAGGAGTGGATAACACTTCTGGGAACCTATACGGAAGAAGACAGAGTTTATGCCGCTGAGAAGGCCCGCACCGTAGCGGATAAGGTATACGGAAAGAGTATATTTATAAGAGGAATAGTGGAATTTTCGAATATCTGTAAGAATAACTGCTATTACTGCGGTATCAGAGCAGGTAACGAATGTCTTGAACGATACAGACTTACGGAAGAAGAGATTCTTGAATGCTGCAGGGCAGGTTATGAGTACGGTTTCAGAACCTTCGTTCTCCAGAGCGGAGAAGATCTCAGCTACAGAACGGAAGATATATGCCATATAGTCTCTGAGATTAAGAGCGAATTTCCGGATTGTGCCGTGACTCTTTCAATCGGAGAAAAATCCCGTGAAGAGTATGCCGCATATAAGGAAGCGGGAGCGGACAGATATCTTCTGCGCCATGAGACAGCGGACGAGGCGCATTACGAAAAACTTCATCCGGCAGATATGTCCTGGAAGAACCGTATGAGATGCCTCCGGGATCTTAAAGAACTGGGATACCAGACAGGCTGCGGTATCATGGTGGGTTCCCCTTATCAGACGATTCAGTGTATCGCCGAAGATATGGTATTTATGGGAGAGTTTAAGCCGGAAATGATCGGTATCGGACCATTTCTCCCGCATAAGGATACACCTTTTAAAGATATGCCTAAGGGTTCTTATGAACTGACGCTGTTTCTCCTGAGTTTATCCAGACTCATGCTTCCGGAGGTGCTTCTTCCGGCAACGACAGCTCTGGGAACCATTCATCCGAGAGGAAGAGAGGAAGGTGTTCTTGCGGGAGCAAACGTAATCATGCCGAATCTCTCGCCTACCGAAGTAAGAAAGAACTACATGCTTTATGATAATAAAATCTGTACAGGTGATACCTCGGCAGCTTGCAGAGGCTGTATCGAAGCCAGAATGGAGAGAATCGGTTATAAGGTGGAGATTACAAGAGGTGACCACATATCGGCTAAGTAGAATTGTGACAACAGTTTCTATTCAGAACATTGAAAAGAACAGGAGAGACAAGGCTTCTGTTCTTTTTTTGCTTCATATTTGATATTTTTTGAACCTTTTCTTCAAACGTGAAAATATATAAATGTAAGCGAACAACGTTGTTAGGAGATTGACATGGATTCTGTAAAATTTGAAAAGTATATAGAGCTATACGGCAGAGACGTGTATTCCTTCTGTTTATATATGACGCGGAATAAGGAGGATGCAGAGGATCTGTACCAGCAGACCTTTCTCGTTGCATTTGAAAAGAATGAGATTGATGAGGGAGGTAATCCGAAATCGTATTTTATTACTATCGCATCTAATATATGGAACAATGTTAAGAGGAAGCGTGCAAGGCGGGAACTTAACGCAGGCACAGCTTATCTTGATGACGAAGAGGTTGAATTACTCGCGGACACAGGAGACTCCGTTGAGGATGAGGTGATAAGTAAGGATGAGAAGGATAAGCTGAGACGGCTTGTATCAGCGCTTCCCGATAAGTACAGAGCGGTAATTCTAATGTACTATATGGAGGAAATGTCAGTCTATGATATCGCTTCGGCGCTTAGGATTCCTGCGGGAACGGTAAAGAGCAGGATGAACAAAGCGAGAAAAATATTGAAGGAGAAAATGGCATATGACAGATAAAGAGTTAGATATAATGTTAAAAAAATCTCTGCAAACTTCATATTTACCGAACGATGACGTTAACATATCATTGATGGACAAAATCAGAAGCTTAGACGAGGGTAAAGGTAAAAGTGATAGCGAAGGAAGGTCCAACGAGATAGTTTCGGTGATAAGAAATGCAAGAAAGCCAATATCCTGGATAGTAAAGGCGGCAATATTCTTCCTTGTATTTTCCGCACTGGGAACCGGTGGGGTTCTGGCAGCGAATTACCTCTTGAAGCAGTCTGAAGTATACGAGCATGGAGTTTCGGTAGGGGGAAACGTAAATGATGAGGATCTTGCTGAACCGTGGGAAGATGTACCGGAAGAAAGCCTCGGAACCGAAGAAGGTAAAGGGGGAGATCTTTGGTATTCCAAGGAAGTGATCCTAACAGACGGAACGTACCAGAATTCATTATATAGCTACAGAACATATGAGGAGGGTACAAAGGATTCGGGATTTCCTAATATCTTCAGTGAACCTATAGGTACACCACAGAGTATAACTTATGTTGTTACAGAAGTTACGTCAGACGGAAAGGTAGCCGGCGAGGCAATTGATAAAACACTGGATTCGATATTTGACTATAAGGGACATAGAGTATACCTTTCTCAGGATGTAATGCCGGGCGCTTCGGCAGATTCCGGCTATAGTGTATGTATGAATAAGACTGCTAATACCAGAAGTTATACTTCATCTCAGGGCATTGTATTTACACTGGTGGATGACATCGAGGCAGATGTGGATAACTGGACAAGAAAAGGCACAAGAACCTATGTCATGCTTTCTTACGGTAATTACAGAGGCTTTATATATTTTGAAGAGATGGACGATAATGATATCCATGATATATTGGATAAAATCGTATTAGGAGAGTAATAAAATGGTAAAGAATATAAAGGGATTTTTGAAAAAAGCATCTGTACCCGTAATGACGGGGATGATGCTCCTGGGTTTTGCCGGTTGCGGCAGTGGTAAGGCGAGAGAAGATGTAACGGAAATGGTTAAAGAAGCTGATAATGTTACGGAAGATGTGGAAGAAAAGGTTAAAAGTGAAGAAGCGTCTTCAATCACCGAAGCAGCTGACAAATCGGCAGTAAGGACGGAGGCTGTAACGGAAGAAACCGAAAAAACTTCGGATGATACGGAGGCAACAACAGAAGCCGTACAGGTATCGGAAGACGGGGAGACTCATATTACAGACGAAGCAGGCGGAGCATATAGCAGAGTTGTTTTCAGCGGTGATCCGGAGGAGCTTGTGAAGTTTGACAAGCATACTTACTATGAAGGCGATGATTTCTTTATATTCTTCCAGAAGGATACGGAAGTTCCGGGAGATACAGCACTTTTTGTGGACGGAATCATGGCAGAGCTTGAAGAGGTAGAACATATGAAGTATTCCGACGGAGAAGATGACGGAGACAGCTTCTGGAGAGATTATCATTTTGACGGTCAGTTTCAGGGAATCAACGAGGACTGCGATAAGATCAATATCTTTGTGCTGAACGATCCGGAGAACGGTAATATAGAGTGCGCCACGGTAAATGAATGCCTGCTCTATGATGATGACTTTACGGAAACAGGAGACAGCGGATCGGAAGGAACCGTATACCACGAGCTGGCACATGTACTGCGACTGAGACAGAGCCCGAATCTGGGGTCTGTTATGGAGGAAGGCGTTGCATTATACTCGGAATATGAACTTATGAAGAAGCATGGTTACAAAGATTACTCCATGATACAGTATGTGGATGATTATAATAACGAAAAGCTTCTTGAAAAGGGAATCCTGGAGAAACCGGAGAGAGCTTACTGGGATATATCCAAGGAAGACTATGATATCGAGCAGCTTAATTACCAGTATGGTTTCAGATTCGTCTGCTTTTTATATGATGAATATGGTGACGATGTCATAAAGAATATAGGTGAAGTGGCAAGTAAGACAAAGTATGATGCTTATCAGACGGACCCTTCGATTCTGATAGAGATAATAAAGAAGGGTACATCAGAGGATGTATATGAGAGATTCGGAAAGTGGCTTCCGGAAAACTGGCCGGCAAAAAGCGCTGAGTGTATGGAATATCTCGGAATAAACAACTCGATAGAGTAAGGTGATTTTAAAAGCTGTTATGGATATGATTCCATAGCAGCTTTTTTCCCTATATTTTGGAGGGTTTTGGGATTGCAAGTATATTGAAATGGTGTTACAATGACCTTCCAAAGAAAAATATTAGACCAACCTGATATTGAAACTCGAAAGAAGATTTCGGCTTGAGATAGAAGCATGTGGGAATGGACGTGGGCTCTAAGTCTACGCTGTTACTCGCACTCTTCGTATGCCGAAGGGTGTTTTTTTTAGCCTTAGGCTAAAATGCAAAGGAGTTTATATATGATAAAGTTTGCAATATATGGAAAAGGCGGAATAGGTAAATCGACATTATCCTCAAATCTTTCTGCGGCTCTTGCGGCAAGAGGACTTACGGTCATGCAGATAGGCTGTGACCCCAAAGCGGATTCCACAACACTTCTGAGACCTAAGGAAGAAATGTCGACAGTGCTGGATCTTGTAAGAAGCAAGAAGCCGTTCACACTGGAAGATATGGTTAAGGAAAGCTCTGCCGGGGTTTACTGCGTTGAGGCCGGTGGACCGATACCGGGACTCGGATGTGCAGGAAGAGGTATCATAAATGCTTTGGAATCTCTTGAAGCAAAGGGAGCTTACGAGAAGTATAATCCGGACGTTGTAATATATGATGTTCTCGGTGACGTTGTCTGCGGAGGCTTCACTATGCCTATGCGTAAGGGCTATGCGGATAAAGTATATATAGTTACTTCAGGAGAGAAGATGTCCATATATGCTGCGGCAAACATTGCCATGGCTGTGGAGAATTTTAAGAAGCGTGACTATGCAAGGCTTGGAGGGATAATCCTTAATTGTCGCGGTGTGGAAGATGAAGAGAAGAGAGCCCGCGAACTGGCTTCGGATTTTAATACGGAAGTTATCACGGTAGTACCGCGTGACAGTATATTTGAAAAGGCGGAAGCAGAGGGGAAAACCGTTGTAGAACTCTTCCCTGACAGTGAAGTGACAAAGATACTTCTGGCTGCCGCAGATAAGATAATGGAAGCAGAATAATAAAAGCATAGTAATGTTTGAGGATCGGATATGATTAAAGCACTTCAGACAACTGAACAGAGAATACCGGAACCGGTACTGCTGAAGGATATAGATTTTAATGCGCCTTTTTACGAAGGACTGCAGTATAATGCACCGGCCAGAGGTGTATGGAATATCGTTCATACGGGCATGCTGATCCCGGAAACACATCAGGTTTATGTCTGTGCTCAGGGGTGTCTGAGAGGTGTTATTCTTACAGCTGCCGAGATGAATGAGACCACCCGTATGTCGTGGGTTGCTCTCCGTGAAGAGGATATGTGGAACGGAGAGATGGAGAAACGTGTTATAGAAGGCACGGCTCACATCGTGGATAAGATGGAGAAAAAGCCGAGATGTATCCTTATATATCTCAGCTGTATGCATATGTTTGAAGGTTGTGACTTCATGATGATAACGGATGAGCTGCATGAGATGTATCCGGATATTGATTTTGTGGAGTGCTACATGATTCCGACTATGAGAAAGACCATGTCGCCGGATGCCATGATGAAGATAAGTCTCTATGAAGCTGTAGAAAAGTTGGAGAAGGACGAGAGTCTGGTCGGAATCATCGGATCTAATCTGCCGAATGCGAAAGATTCGGATCTGGTATCCCTTATAGAATTGTCATCCCATAAGGTATGGGATATAACGGATTGCAGGTCCTATGACGAGTATCTCCGTCTGGGAGCGGCAGGGCGGATAGTATCATATCTTAATGTTACCGATGCTGCTGCAAAACAGCTTAAGGAAAGACTCGGGTGTGAGTGGAGCAAGGTGCCTCTTCGATTTGATGAGACGAAGCTCGATGAGAGTCTTATTTCTTTCGGAGAAGCTCTGGGACTTACCCGGGATACGGTAGAAAAGTGGATCGCGGAGCGTAAGGCAGAAGCTTATGCGGCACTTGATGAAGCCTCAGGTATTATAGGCGATACCGAGATTGCTATAGATTATACGGCATTTCCTTATATACTCGAATTTGCGGAATTATTACTGAAGCACGGCTTCAATGTAAAGAGGATTTATTCGGATAATTTCCCGGCAGATGAAAGAGATGCGTACGAGAGGATCATATCCCGAGAGACGGATCCGGAAGTGAGGGAACAAGTATCTTCCGAAGAAAATGCCGGATATATAAAGCTTTATCCGACCAACGAGCCGGCCATGAGATTTGCGGCTTCGGAGAATTCCTCCGACAGCAGGATTCTTGCCATCGGGCAGAAAGCGGCTTATTTTACGGGAACACAGCATTTCGTTGATATAGTCGAAGGCGGCGGAATGTTTGGATATGATGCAGTGAAGAAGATAGCCGGACTTATGACGGAAGCCTATCGGGAGAAAAAGGATACAAAGAAGATCATCAGTCACAAGGGATGGGGGTGCGACAGCTGCCTATGAATCAGACTGCAAGAATAATATCAATATATGTAGCGGATACTTCGGGCGTCTGCTCGGCACTGTATGAGTTCGGTGGCATGACAGTCATACATGATGCATCGGGCTGTAATTCCACTTATACGACGCATGATGAGCCGAGATGGTATGACATGGACAGCATGATGTATATATCCGGTCTCACGGAGAATGATGCTGTAATGGGTAACGACGATAAGTTTATAGATGACCTTGTAACTGCGGCAGAGGAGCTTCGTCCCGAATATATCGCCATATGTGCGTCACCTATGCCGGCCATGATCGGTATCGATATGGATGCCATAGCTTATGAAGTGGAGAATCAGACGGGAATTCCTGCCTTTTACGTAAAGACCAACGGCATGCAGAGTTATATAACGGGAGCCGGTAATGCTTTCCTTAAGCTGTCCGAGAGATTTACGGGAACTTTAGATGAGTTGAAGGATTCTGCGACAGATATAGATAATGCGGCATCCGGTACCAGAGTTAACATCCTCGGAATGACACCGCTTGACTTTCCTCTGGGAACAGATAAGGAAATCCGGAAATGGCTTGTGAAGAACGGATTTGAGGTGAACTCATGCATCGGCATGGGAACTTCTCTGGATGAAGTTAGAAGACTCAACAGAGCGGATGTAAGTATAGTTGTATCTTCAGCGGGACGGCCGCTGGCCGAGAGCCTGAAGCAGAGATACGGGATTCCTTATATTGTCGGTGTTCCGTACGGGAAATGCTTCGCTGCATTTCTGGCTGAAGAACTGAGGACTGCAGCAGGTAAGAAGGGGACGCCGGGTGAAGTCGTTACTAATGTTGCGGGAAAATACAGAAGCTTTGACAGCAGGATCGCAGTGTTCGGAGAGAGTGTTCTTGCAACTTCACTTGCGGCTGCAATATCCGTATGTACGGGGCAGGGAACGAGAGTTCTTGAAACCGTAGGAGACGGAGATATGTCCCAGCTTTCAGAGTCGGACATTTCCTGTGATGATGAAGAGCGCCTGGAAGAGGAACTTAAAGCTTCGGAGATAGTGATAGCAGATCCTCTGTTCCGCCCGATATGCGGTGACGGAGAATTCATCAGACTTCCGCATGATGCTTTCTCGGGAAGATGTTATAAGTCGGAAGAGATAAATATGATAGATACGGATGTTCCGTTCTTTAATAGATTGAAGGAGTTTGGATAATGATAAAGGTAGCCATATACGGTAAGGGCGGAATAGGTAAATCGACCGTTACGTCGAACCTTTCTGCGGCACTTGCTTCACTTGGTAAGAGAGTAATTCAGATCGGGTGTGATCCCAAGGCAGATTCGACAGCGAATCTTCTCTCGGGTAATCCCGTGATGCCGGTAATGAACTATATGCGTGAGCATGACGAGGAACCGACATCTCTGGATCAGATAACAAGAGAAGGTTTCGGAGGAGTTCTCTGTATAGAGACAGGAGGACCGACACCGGGACTGGGCTGCGCCGGAAGAGGGATCATAACCACATTTTCACTTCTGGAAGAGCTGGAGCTTTTTAAGAAGTATAAGCCGGATGCGGTACTGTATGACGTACTCGGAGATGTTGTCTGCGGCGGCTTTGCGGCTCCCATAAGAGAAGGATATGCGGAAAAGGTTCTGATAGTTACCTCGGGTGAGAAGATGGCTCTTTATGCGGCGGATAATATCAACAGTGCGGTGAACAACTTTCAGGACAGAAGCTATGCAAAGGTAAGAGGCATCGTTATGAATCGCCGTGCGGTAGAGGGCGAGGAAGAGAAGGTACGTGCTTTTGCGGAGAGGACCGGACTTCCTATAGTTGCGGATATTCCGAGAACCAATGATATCATTCACTATGAAGATATGGGTAAGACCGTGATCGAAGGTGATCCGACACTTGAAGTAAGTAAGAGATTCCTTGATCTGGCAAGACTGCTTATAGAAGAAGATGAAAAGGATAACAGGTAAATGAGCGAAGCTTTTTTTAAAACTGCAAAAGAACTGGCGGAGACGGGACTTGCCGGACTTCCGGCAGAACTGAAGAGTTCCGAGCATCTGATATACAGCTCGCCGGCGACACTGTCCTTTAATTCTCCGGGAGCGAAGGGGTTCGGTGTAAAGCGTGCGGGCCTTGCCGTGCCGGATTCGGTTATGCTGCTTGTCTCACCGGGATGCTGCGGCAGGAATACATCACTCTTCCGCTCAGCACCTGAATACAGAGACCGTTTCTTCTTCCAGCTTCTGGATGATACCGATATCGTAACGGGAAGACATCTAACCAAGATTCCGCAGGCAGCTGAGGAAATGCTCTCGGTTCTGAGGAAGAAGCCTTCTGCGATCATGATATGTATCACCTGTGTCGATGCGCTTCTCGGAACGGATATGGAGCGTGTATGCAGACGTGTAACGGAGAAGACGGGAATTCCGGCGGTGGCCTGCTACATGTATGCTCTGACAAGAGAGAAGAGACTTCCGCCTATGGCGGCGGTAAGAACTTCTGTTTATTCGCTTCTTGAAAAACAGGAAAAACGTAATTCTGCCGATATGAATATACTCGGATATTTCACACCTCTCTTTGACAGTTCGGAGCTATATACTCTGATGAAGTCGATAGGTATTAAGAATATCCGTGAGCTTTCAAGATGTAACAATATTGAAGAGTATCATGAGCTCTCAAAGGCTAATTTCAGTCTTGTTCTGAATCCGGAAGCGAGAGCTGCGGCGCAGGATATGGAGCAGAGACTGGGCATTCCATTTATAGAGCTGCTCAGACTCTATAGAATAGATAAGATCAGAAATCAGTACAGACTTCTGGGACAGGCTCTCGGAGCAGAGCTTGACGACACGGAGTTTTATGAGACTGCAAGAAAAACAGTGGATGATTTCAGAGACAGATACGGAAAACTGGAGTTTGCGGTCGGCGAGATACAGAACGGAGATCCTATCGAGATGGCGCTTATGCTTATTGAAGAGGGATTTGCCGTTAAAGAAATCTTCGCAACCATCGGTGAACTGAATTTCCGCTTCCTGAAGAAACTTGCGGAGCTGAGTCCGGAGACAAAGATATATTCGAATCTTTCACCGACCATGCTTCATTATAAGGAAGAAAAGGTGGATGTATATATCGGAGCAGACTGCGAATATTATCATCCCGGGACTCCGGGAATCGACTGGTGTGATGATTCACAGCCGTTCGGTTATGACGGAGTTATAAAACTGTTTGAGAGATTAGCGGATAAGCTATCATAATATCGGAGTGTTCTATGAAAAAACTACTTAAGTATCTATCACCCTTTGCACCCGATCAGTCGGGAGCCTGTGGGGTATTATATGAACTCGGCGGACTTATAGTTATCTGCGATGCAGGCGGCTGCGCCGGAAATATATGCGGCTTTGACGAACCGAGATGGTTCACCAAAAGAAGTGCGGTATTCAGTGCGGGACTTCGTGATATGGATGCCATAATGGGGCGTGACGATAAGCTTATCGCAAAGCTTGCTGATGCCCAGAAGAGCCTCAACTGCAATTTTACCGCTATTGTCGCAACGCCGGTTCCTGCTGTTATCGCAACAGACATGAAAGCTCTGAAACGTATGGCAGAGAAAAAAACCGGAGTTCCTTGTATAACCGTAAATGCGATCGGAACCAGATATTACGATGAAGGCGAGAGTGAGGCCTGGGTACAGTTGTTCCGAGAATTTGCCGGAACAAATGCTGAGGACGAAATTCCATCAGAGTCTGCAGAGGCAGATACTGTCGGTGTTATAGGAGCCACGCCTCTTGAAACAGGATATTCCTCGGCTGCACCGCTTAAGGAAGGACTCCGCCGTTATGGAGTAGAGGATTCTGTTATATACGGTGTGGGAACAGATCTTGATGCAGTAAGAGCGGCAGGAAGTGTTAAGAAGAATCTGGTGGTAAGTGCGGCAGGAATAAGAGCGGCTGAGTATCTGAAGGAGAAGTTCGGAACACCGTATGAAGTGGGTTATCCGTTTATTCCCGAAAGCGTCAGCTCGGAAGTTAAGGCGGCTGTCGAAGCAGACTCACTCGGAAAAACTCTTATCATCGGCTCGCAGTTCGCATCAAATGAATTAAGAGATTTCATAGGAGACGGAAGCAAAGTAAACTGTGCTACCTTCTTTATGTCAGATAATAATTATGCAGCTGAGGGAGATATAAGACTCTCGGGCGAAGATGAACTCGCGGAACTGGTCGAAGAGGGAAAGTACAATACCATTATCGCAGATGATGATATTAAGCGTCTTCTGGATGCGGTGGGATATGAAGGCAGATTTATCTCCTTCCCGCATTTCGCTATATCGGGAAGACCGCTGGATGACGGAAAGACACTTTATAATTAAAGTGACAGAGGATATATCAAGGGGAGGTGAGGACAACGCTCACATATAATATAAGAGTTTACGGAATTGTTCAGGGCGTTGGCTTCAGACCTTTCGTAAGCAGGACATGTAAGGATAACAGAATAACGGGAACAGTTGCCAATAAGGGCTCCTATGTTGAAATATTCGCACAGGGAGACAGTGTCGGAAATCTCTTCGATGCATTAAAGCATACTCCGCCGGACAGAGCGGTAATACTTAATACCATCACTCATGAATGTGATATGCCGGCCTTTGATTCCTTTGAAATAATTGAGAGTGAGAAGGATTCCGGAGATATATTCGTATCACCGGATATTGCAATCTGCGAGGATTGTAAGAAGGAACTCTTCGATCCGACCAACCGAAGATATATGCATCCCTTTATCAATTGTACAAACTGCGGACCGAGACTTACGATCCTTGACTCAATGCCTTATGACAGAGAACGTACCAGCATGAAGGAATTCGATATGTGTCCGGAATGCGAATATGAATATACACATCCCGAGACGCGTCGATATGACGCTCAGCCCGTGTGCTGTCCGAACTGCGGCCCGAGCGTATATCTGATAGAGACGGGAATCGGAAATGAAGTAAATGGCAGCAACACAGGAAATATCACAGCTCGCGGAAGAGATGCGATAAGTGCAGCGAGAAAAGCTCTCGCGGACGGAAAGATTGTTGCGGTAAAGGGAATCGGCGGATTTCATCTCGCATGCGATGCAAAGAATGAAAACGCCGTTGCAAGACTGAGAGAGTTGAAGCATAGGCCGATGAAGCCTTTTGCAGTTATGATGAAGGATATGGACACAGTCCTCAGGGAGTGCAGCCTGGGGGATGAGCTGTTTGAAAAAAATCTTTCCGGAGAAAAGAAATCTGCAGAAAGCGGGCAGTCGGAAGAAGGAATTCGCGAACTTCTGACCGGATATCAGAAGCCGATAGTATTACTTGAGAAAAAATCGGAAGCCGGAAGTGATTCGGGTACGGTACTCGCAGAGTCGGTTGCACCGGATAACCCATATGTCGGAGTTATGCTTCCTTATACACCGCTTCACATGCTGCTATTTAACTATGATGATGAATATGAAGTATCGGATTGTCTCGTTATGACAAGTGCAAATGCATCGGGAGCGCCTATCTGCAGGACCGATGAGGATGCGCTGAACGAGATAGCGGGCTTTACGGACTATATACTTTCCAACGACCGTATGATAAGGACCAGAGCAGATGATTCGGTTACTGACTTCTATAAAGGACGCCCTTATATGATAAGAAGGTCGAGAGGATTCGCACCGCTTCCTGTTATGATAAGTGACAGACAGGATGAGGTCGGTGCACTTAAAGGATGCGTCCTTGCCGTGGGAGGCGAGCTGAAGAATACATTTGCGATAGCGAAGGATTCACTCATATATCCGTCTGCATATGTGGGCGATATGGAGGATATAAGAACCGTAAATGCGCTTGAAGAATCGATCAAAAGAATGCAGTCGCTTCTGGAAGCCGAGCCGTCGCTGGTTGTATGTGACATGCATCCGAAGTATAATACTACTGCGGCAGCCGAGTCACTCGGTCTGACTGTTATGAAGATACAGCATCATTATGCGCACATACTTTCCTGTATGGCGGAGAACGACTACCTGGATGAGGTGATAGGAGTATCCTTCGACGGAACGGGTTACGGAACCGACGGAACGATCTGGGGAGGAGAATTTCTCAGATGTGATGTATCGGGATTTGAGAGACTCGGTTCTATCACACCGTTTATCCAGTGCGGAGGAGATCTTTCATCGAAGGAAGGCTGGAGGATTGCGGCTTCTCTGCTCGGAGATTTTGCCGGGGGTGAAAATGGCCTCGGTAAAGATGTCATATGTGACGAGCTGAAACTGTGTTCACCTATGGAGTTCTCGCTTCTCGAAAATATGGCACGGACGGGAATAAACAGTATAACCTCTACAAGTGCGGGAAGACTGTTTGATGCTGTAAGTGCGATACTCGGAATCAGAAGAAGCTCGACCTTTGAAGGCGAAGCTTCGACTGCGCTGATGTTTGAGGCAGAGAGATATCTGAAGAAGAATATGGATAAGATAAGCTTCGGAGCGGCCGAAGGACTTGATATATCGAAGGATTTTACGAGCGGTCTTGCAAGAGATATAGCGGCGAGAGTTCTTAGCGGTGAGGATAGAGGAAGTCTGGCCTATAGATTCCATTCGGATCTTGCAGGATATATTATAGAAAGCTGTAGGATTTACTCCGAGGAATCGGGAATCAGAACCGTAGCTCTGAGCGGAGGTGTATTTCAGAATAAGCTGCTTCTCGGTCTGGTCGATGAAGGACTGAAGAAAGAGGGATTTAAGGTTCTCAGACACAGTCTGATACCGCCGAATGACGGAGGAATCTGTGTGGGACAGGCGCTTGCCGGAATGGCAGCTATATCAGGAAGATAACGAGCCGGACATTTCCGGATAATAAAGTAGAATAATATAAGTATAGATACGGAGGAAACAAAAATGTGTGTAGGACTTGCGGCTAAGGTGGTAAGTGTTAAGGATGGTACGGCAGTGATCGATGCCAGCGGGGCAAAGAGAGATGTCAGTGCCGAGCTCCTCGAAGATCTTGAACCGGGCGATTATGTCATGGTCCATGCAGGTGTTGCGATTGCGAAGATCACAAGCGACGATGCTGAAGAAACATCAACTATCATGAATAAACACGCGAGATAAGTGCGTGAATAAAGATAAGTGTGTGAATAAGAGAGGAACAGTAATGAGTGAGATAATAGATAATGCCAGAGAGATAATCTCCGGATATAAGGGGAAGAAGCTTCGTATCATGGAGGTCTGCGGAACTCATACTCATGAGATCTTCAGACTCGGAATCAGGAGCCTCCTGCCGCCGGATATAGATCTTATATCGGGACCGGGATGTCCTGTCTGCGTAACACCCGTAGGCTTTATAGATGAGGCGATATACCTTGCACTTGAGAAGAACTGTACCATATGCACCTTCGGAGACCTCATCAAGGTTCCGGGAACAAAGCAGAATCTTGCGGGAGCAAGAGCGGACGGAGCCGATGTTCGTCCTGTATATTCACCTGACGATGCGGTCGAGTTGGCAAAGGAGAATCCGGAGCTTCAGGTGGTATTCCTTGCGGTAGGTTTTGAGACCACAACTCCTTCAGCATGTCTTGCCGTGAAGAAGGCAGAGCGTCTTGGACTTAAGAATTTCTCGATCCTTACAGCCAACAAAACTATGCCGAATGCATACCAGAAGCTTAAGGGAAGTGCTGACGCCTTCCTCTATCCGGGACACGTAAATGCCATTACCGGCAACGCAACCTGTGAGAAGTTGAAGGAAGAGGGAGTATCCGGTGTTGTAGCGGGATTTACCGCAAATGAGCTTATGACGGCCCTTGCAGTAACAATAGATAATCTTGAGAAGGGTGAGCCTTTCTTCGAGAATTGCTATCCGAGAGTCGTTAAGCCGGAAGGTAATCCTGCGGCACAGAAGATTATGAATGAGGTTATGGAACTCTGCGATACAGAGTGGAGAGGCCTCGGTGTAATAGAAATGTCAGGCATGAAGCTCCGCGCGGAATATGCGGACTTCGATGCAAGAATAAAGCACAGCATTCCGGAGATTAAGGGTAAGCCGAATCCGGCATGCCGCTGCGGAGAGGTTCTCCAGGGTATGTGCAAGCCGTCAGACTGTCCGATGTTCGGCAAAGTCTGTACACCGCTTCATGCAGTGGGTGCATGCATGGTATCCGACGAGGGAGCCTGTGCGGCTTATTATACATACGGTCAGTCCGTAGGATTAAAGTAAGCAGAGCATTTAAAAATCATAAAGAAGGAAAAACAGATGGAAGATAAGATTACACTTGCACACGGCTCCGGAGGAGTCCAGACAAATGAACTGATAGGAAGTATATTTAAGAAGCATTTTGCAAATCCGTATCTTACGGCAGATGATGCGGCTGTTCTCGATATGACACCGGGAAAGATAGCTATGTCAACAGACGGATTTATAGTATCACCTTACGAGTTCCCGGGCGGAAATATCGGAAAGCTTTCCATATGCGGAACCGTAAATGATGTGGCCTGCATGGGCGCAAAGCCGGAATATCTCACCTGCTCTTTCGTTATAGAAGAGGGCTTCCCGGTTGATAAACTGGAGGAGATAGCCGCTGCTATGGGGAAGACCGCAAGAGAAGCAGGAGTGAATCTCGTTGCAGGAGATACCAAGGTAGCAGGTAAGGGCCAGGTGGATAAGATATTCATCACAACAACCGGAATCGGACATATCATAGAAGGAGCGGCTACATCGGGTGCTTTTGCGAAGCCGGGAGACAAGATAATCGTAACCGGAGATATAGGACGCCACGGATGTACTATTCTTCTTGCGAGAAATGATTTTAAAATCGATGCGGATATAACAAGTGACTGCGCACCTCTCGCTAAGAATGTGGAGGCGGTACTTGAAGCAACCAAGGACGTACATGTTATCAGAGATGCCACAAGAGGAGGCGTAGGTACGGTTCTTTATGAGATTGCTGCGGAAAGTAATGTTGGAATCTCTCTTGATTCCGAGAAAATCCCGGTTCAGGACGGTGTAAGGGGAGTCTGCTCTATGCTCGGACTTGAGCCTCTGTATCTTGCCTGCGAAGGAAGACTCGTGATCTTTGCTCCGGCATCCGAAGCGGATAAGATCCTCGATGCGCTTCATGCATGTCCGAATTCAGAGGGAGCAGCCGTTATCGGTGAAGTAACTGAAGAAAATCAGGGAAAGGTTATTCTTAATACAGCGGTAGGTGCGAAGACATTTCTCGCTCGTCCGAGTGGAGAGCTTCTGCCGAGAATCTGTTAATTATATATCACGGGAGTTCCGGTGGTAGGATTGTCACTCGGAACTGCTTCCGTCTATATGACCGCTGATAAGATCTTTGGGATCGATGTTAAGTGCGTCGGAAATGTTATACAGAATTTCAAGTGAAAAAGACTGAACAAGATTCGGAGCTTCGATAGAACTTAAAAAGGAACGGCTTATGCCGGCTTTTTCAGCAAGCTCTTCCTGGGTGAGACCTTTCATTCGCCTGAGAAGACCTATATTGAGACCGAGCTTTAAAAGTCGGTCACGATTGTCGAATGAATCTGTGTTCTTCATGTGAAACATTCCTTACAAATCAAAACTACACTACCACTTAATTATAAGGTTGCTTCGCATCAATATCAGCACGGTATATTGTGCAAATGTCCGATATATAAAGCAAATGACCGGAATATTAGACAAGAAAACAATATCATAAAATGATATATTATAAAAGTGTATTATAGGGAGTTAAAAGGAGCAGCTGATGGGGAAGAGATGTAAGACTGTTTTGTTATTATCGGTTATGATATTCTGTATGGTTTCCTGTGGTAAAAAGGAAGAGGAAGTAACAAAGACAGCTGCCGGAACGGCTGAGGAGCAGACGTCTGATATAGAAGAATTATCTGTGACCGAAGCGGAAGTAACAGAAGAAGAGGCAGAAGAAGTAACCGAAAAAGTAACAGAAGAAGCAACTGAGACGGATAAGACCGAAGCAGATAAGACCGGGGAAGATAGTGATGAAAATACGGAAGGAGAGGAAATTATGGGGGCAGCAAAGATTTATTATCAGGGACATGCAAGTATGAGGATTACTACGGCAGAAGGAAAGACAATCTATGTCGATCCTTTCATGGGAGACGGATATGATGTTCCTGCGGACCTTATACTCGAAACACACGATCATTATGATCATACACAGGTAAGTCTTATAGAGTCAAAGAATCCGGATTGTACAACCATAACATGGAAGGAAGCTCTTGAGGGCGGAGAGCACAGAAACTTTGATCTTGGATATGTTAAGGTTGAAGCGGTTGAAGCAGGTTATAACAAGAACCATGACGTTAAAAGCTGTGTAGGATATATACTTACATTTTCAAACGGAGCGACCCTTTATCTTTCGGGAGATACATCAACAACTCCTCAGATGAAGGAACTGAGAGACAGAAATCTCGATTATGCGTTTTTCTGCTGTGACGGTGTTTACAACATGGATATGAAAGAGGCGATTGAATGTGCGAAGACAGTAAATGCAAAGCACAGCATACCTTATCATATGGTACCGTCTCAGAATTCCAACGGCTTCGACAGGGCTGTGGCCGAAACGTTTGATGTACCTGATCGCATAATAATCGCACCGGGTGAAGAACTCGTTCTTGAATAAAGGATATATAATAAAAGAATAATAAGAGAATAATAAAAGACCCGAAGCATTCACAGAGTGAAGATATGAATGCTTCGGGTTATTTTATACTACATGTTTGATCCAGGCTTCAGCCATTGCAGGCCAGAATCCGGTATCTTCAGCCAGAGTTTTGTCTATCACAAAATCTTCCGGCGGACCCGGTGGAGTTACCTCAGGGAACTGAGCTTCGAGTTCCGCACGTCTTTCGTCTGATACGTCGACTCCTTCTCCGGCCTTAACGGCTGCCACAGCCTTGAAGGTCTGCTCCATTGTGTACATTCCGCCCGACCAGCCCTTGAAGAACTCGTCATTTGCCACGGTAAGACCATGGAATCCGCGCGGGAAAACATAATGAGCAAAAGGTATCTTCTTTTTTCTGAGAGCTTCCGCCATGAGATAGCTGTTCTCTACAGGAACAAGGTCGTCTTCCTCCGTCTGCCATATAAAGCATGGAGGGGTCGAATCCTTGATCTGCTTTTCGATTGAATAATATTCCAGTTCCTCCTCTGAAGGATTTTTTCCCAAAAGTGCCTGGATAGAGTAAATGTGCGTATATTCACCTGAAGTTATTACAGGATACGAAAGTATCGCACCGTCGGGTCTGTTGGATATATCCTTATAGGCCGGATTCGGATCTTCAATATCTTCGAAATGCACGGCAAGGCTTCCGCATACGTGTGCACCGGCGGAAAATCCGCAGATCACGAACTTCTTTCCGGATATATTATATTCTCCGGCTCTTTTTCTGATAAATCGCACGGCTCTGGAGATATCCTTAAGCGGCTGATCCTTAAGAGGAACAGACATTGTGATATCCGTCGTATAAGTAAGCACAAAGGTGTTCATACCTCTGTTAAAAAACTCTTCCGCAACGATCTCACCTTCGTGAGGGGTACAGACGCAGTATCCGCCGCCGGGTATTACAAGCATGCAGTCACGATCTTCAGAGTCGTCGTGAAGGTAAGCATGGATATTCGGAACGAATCCGTAAGCGGCCGGGTAGCTGTATTCGCCGTTCTCCCATATGGTTTCGATAATATTCTTCATCGTAATGTATCCTTAATTGAGTGTTATTTTATCAGCTTTCTTCCTATTGCAATGATTATACATGCACCTGCAATGGATGTGATCATAGTTCCGATTATATTAGTGGATTTGAAACCTATAAGTCCGAATACCAGACTTCCCACAAAACCACCTACGATTCCGAGGATGATATTCTTTATAGTTCCTCCGGAGCTTTTCATGATGGCTCCTGCAATCGCACCCGAAATTCCACCGATAACAATGCCGATAGCAATTTTTAAAATAAAAAACATTTTAATGACCTCCTGATTTTATGATTGAACTCGCAGCATTTTTCTGTAATCCCGCGGAGAACATCCTGTAATGTCGTGAAATACCTTATTAAATGCGGTTGTGGACTGGAAGCCCGACTGAAAGGCCGCATCCGTTATGGAGATGGATTCGTTGGCCAGAAGTCTGATGGCAGTCCTTACTCTTATGCCCGACAGATATGCCGGAAATGTCATCTGCATGTATTCCCTGAACAGTCTTGAGAAGTAATACGGGCTTAGTCCGATATGAGAAGCAACCTCAGTCTGAGTGAGGCTGTCTGCAGAGTGTTCGGAAATGTAACTGCAGGCTTCCTGAATATGTTTCCAGGATGCATCTGAGAGTCGCGGAGCACCGAGCTGCAGCTGCTTTTCATGCATCACATATTCTCCGATGAGAAGGATGATCTCATAGATTATGAGCTTGCAGCGGGTTTCTGCGAAATGCGGTTCCGTAACCACTATACATTTAACTTCTTCAAGCTTATCAGCAATCTTCTTAGCCAGATCCGGTTCCTTTAAATACTCGATATGGTGATACTCGGTCATGAACTTGAACATAGAAACAATATCCAGATTATTCTCCAGAAGATCCGAAGAAAACTGGATAAAGTAGGAGCCGTTCTCGGGCACATGAACTATCTCGTGGAGTTCGCGGGGCCAGACCAAAAGGACATCCTGCTTCTGAAGAGTTATAAGTTTATCGCCTACCCGGTATTTGCATCCGTCCTTTAATGCAACAGTAAATTCCGCTTCATTATGCCAGTGCGCCGGAAAGCTTACCGGCGAAGTCCTGTCGGTCAGTAAAACACCATGTATGTCGGGATATTTAATTATCTCACGTGGTTCTTTTTTCATAAATCTATGATAGCAAAAAATGGGCAAAATTCAATAAATATCTGCTGTTTTTTGATTCTGAGGTACATTAAAATGTTGTTATGATTACGTTTTATTTGTTAAAAAGGAGTGATGTGAGTATATGGAAAATTTTACATTTTATTCACCGACATATTTTGTATTCGGAAAGGATACTGAGAACGAAACCGGAAAATATCAGCTATACGGAACTCGGTGGTGTAAAGCCTAATCCGAGAAGCGGACTTGTCTATGAAGGAATTGATATCTGCAGACGTGAAGGAATAGATTTCATCCTTGCGGTAGGCGGCGGAAGTGTTATCGATTCATCAAAAGCTATTGCGGCAGGAACGATATATGAGGGCATGATCTGATAGCCGGATGATGCTGAGAAGAGAGTATGTATTAGGAGGTAGGAGTTACTATGAAGGCTCTTTTTATAGGCGGTACGGGAACTATCAGTACTGCGATTGTTAAGAAACTTGCAGAGGATCCAAGCTGGGAAGTCTGGCTTATCAACAGAGGAAACCGTTCGGACGTGGTTCCGGAAGGAGTTCATCAGATCGTTGCAGATATAAACGATGAAGAAGATGTGAGGGCAAAGCTTGGCGACCTTAAGTTCGATGTAGTAAGTGAGTTTATAGGTTTCACGGTTGACAGGGTTGAGAGTGATTACAGGCTGTTTAAGGACAGAACCGACCAGTATATGTATATAAGCTCTGCATCGGCCTACAACAAACCGGCGAGAAGCTATGTTATAACAGAGGGGACGACGCTTGCAAATCCGCATTGGGAATATTCCAGAAACAAGATTGCCTGCGAGGAGTTCCTTATGAAGAAATATCGTGAGGAAGGTTTCCCGGTAACTATCATAAGACCGAGTCATACTTATGATGAGAGAAATGTACCGCTCGGCGTTCACGGTAAAAAAGGTTTCTATCAGGTTATAAAACGTATGCAGGAAGGAAAGCCTGTTATTATTCAGGGAGACGGAACCTCTCTCTGGACCGTAACATTTAATAAGGATTTTGCTACAGGTTATACAGGACTTATGGGTAATCCGCATGCAATCGGTGAAGCATTTCAGATAACCGGAGATGAGACGCTTACCTGGAATCAGATCTATGAGACTATAGCAGATGCTTTGGGAGTTGAGCTTAAGGCATATCACATCTCTTCGGAATATCTGAGTGCGGTAGGAGATAAGTACGGATTCGATTTTGAAGGAAGTCTTATAGGAGATAAGGCGGCTTCGGTAGTATTTGATAACAGTAAATTAAAGAGAGCGGTTCCCGATATGAAGACTACGATAAGATTCGATCAGGGTGTAAGGATAGCTCTTGATTATGTGCTCTCACATCCTGAATGTCAGGTTGAGGATGAAGAATTTGATAAGTGGTGTGACCGTGTAATAGAGGCTGTTGAAAATTCCAAGAATAGCATATAAGATGTTTTTGTGGGAACAGTTAACTATGAACAGGTTATAAGGAGGCAGGTATGAGTATAGATCTTAGTGTTATGCCCAAACTGGGCTTTGGCCTTATGAGACTTCCGGAGAAAGACGGACAGATTGATATAGACCGAGTATCGGAAATGGTTGATAAGTATATGAAAATGGATAAGCGTTACTTCGATACGGCTTATGTTTATCATGGCGGAAAGTCGGAAGTAGCTGCAAGAGAAGCGCTTGTAAAGCGTTATCCGAGAGACAGTTTTATGATCGCTACCAAGCTTCCTGCATGGGAGATAAAGCAGGAAAGCGATATAGAGAGGATATTTAACGAGCAGCTCGAGAGAGCGGGCGTTGATTATTATGATTTTTATCTTCTTCATTCAATTGAGGATGGAAACAATTACAATACCTATGTTAAGTATGACTGCTTCAAGTGGGGCGTAAAGAAGAAGGAAGAAGGCAGGATCAAACATTTCGGATTCTCTTATCACGGAAGTCCGGAGCTTCTGAAAGAGATACTGGATGCACATCCTGAAGTTGAATTCGTTCAGATTCAGCTTAACTATCTGGACAGGACAAATCCTGTAGTAAGATCCGAAGAGCTTTATAACATTTTACATGAGAGAAATATTCCTATCATAGTTATGGAGCCGATCAGAGGCGGAATGCTTGCCAATATGTCGCCTGAAAATGAGGCGAGATTCAAGGCTAAGAGACCTGACAGCTCAGTGGCTTCATGGGCTCTCAGATATGTTGCATCTCTTCCGGGAGTTATGACGGTTCTTTCTGGAATGTCAACGGAAGAGCAGATGGATGATAACATCGCTACATTTACGGACTTTGAGCCTGTTACCGAAGAGGAAATGGCTGTAATAGATGAAGTTACGGAAGATATCTTAAGCATACCGCAGATCGGATGTACTGCATGTAAATACTGTACACCGGGATGTCCGATGCAGATAAGCATTCCTGATGTATTCAGAACCATTAATACGCTCCGCCGTTATCCGGATGACTGGAGATCCAAGAATTTCTATCAGGGTCTTATACAGAGAAGCGGCAAGGCTTCAGACTGTATAGCATGTGGTCAGTGTGAAGGCGTATGCCCTCAGCATCTGCATATTATTGACCTGCTTAAGGAAGCCTCGGAGATATTGGATGTATAAGTTTTATCAGGGGCATACCCGGTGATAAAAGAGGAGCTGACATGAGACTTGGAACATCGTCACCGCTGGCTCATAATTCGGCCGAAGAATGGGCTGAAAACCAGGTGAAACTCGGATGCCGTGCGGTGGTTTTTCCGGTTCAGAGTAATGAACCGGCAGATAAAATAGATGAATATAAGAATGCGGCAGAGGCTCACGGCCTCATGATTGCCGAAGTGGGGATATGGAGAAATGCTTTGGCGCAGGAACCCGGTGAGAGAGTAAAGATCAGGGATTACTGCGTCGAGCAGCTCCGGCTGGCCGATTATCTGGGAGCCAGATGTGCCGTAAATGTTGCGGGCGCAATGGGGCCGAGATGGGACGGCCATTACAGAGAAAACTTCAGTAAGGAAACACGTAGGGAGATCATCGGCATGGTACGCGAGATAATTGACCGCGCAGATGTGAAGAATACATATTTCACATTGGAGCCTATGCCATGGATGGTTCCGACCGGACCAAAGGACTGTCTGCAGCTTATCGAAGAGGTGGACAGAGACAGGTTTGCGGTTCATATGGATATTATCAATATGACCAATTCCGCGGACAGATATTTTAATGCCGAGGAATTTACTGATGAGTGTGCAGAATTGCTCGGAAACAGGATCAGAAGCTGTCATATCAAGGATATACATCTGAAAGAGGAATATACGATACAGCTGGAGGAATGTGCTCCGGGTAAGGGAGAGTTTCCTCTGAGACATTACGTTGCAAAGATGAATGAGATAGATCCGGATATGCCGGTCATATTGGAACATCTGAATACGGATGAGGAATATATAACATATCTTGATTATCTTAAGAAGGAACTGAAAGGTTTATACTGATCCTGCGGCATGATTGCATGCAGGAAAAGACAAAACGGAGGATGACGTGGATTATACAAGATTATCGGATGCAAATATCATAACAGCACGTTATATGGATTCTATACTTATAAAACAGAGACTTATAGATTCGGTTGTGGCAGACACCTCGATGGAATTTTTCGGAGAGAAATTTGACATGCCGATCATGACACCTGCATTTTCACATCTGGGATGTTTTAACAATCGTGAGAAGACGGGACTCGTGGAGTATTCGGAAGCTGCGGCAAAGCTGAACATACTTAATTTTGTCGGAATGATGGAAAATGATATGTTCGATAAGATCGTTGCAACCGGCGCAAAGACCGTACGTATCGTAAAACCTTATGCGGATAACGGAAAGGTCCGTGACCAGATGCAGTATGCCGAAGAAGCGGGGGCTTTTGCCGTTGGAATGGATATAGACCATATTTTCGGTGAGAACGGTACGGATGTGGTGAGCGGTGAGGAAATGGCAGTGCAGACTGCGGACATGCTTCGCTCGTATGTAGAAGCAAGTAAACTTCCTTTTGTTGTTAAGGGTGTTCTCAGTGCCGAGGATGCCGCACGATGTGCCGAGATCGGTGCAAAGGCAATAATAGTCAGTCATCATCACGGAAGAATGCCTTATGCTGCTCCGCCGATGATGGTGCTTCCTGAGATAAGGGCAGCACTTCAGGGAAGAGATGTTAAGATAATAGTAGACTGCGGGATTTCAGGCGGTGCTGATGTATATAAGGCACTGGCTCTGGGAGCGGATGCTGCGGCAGTCGGAAGATCCATGCTTTCTTCTCTTGAGGAAGAGGGTACGGACGGAGTGGTAAACTTTATCGAAAGAGTGAATAAGGAACTTCGTTTTATTATGAGCTGTACGGGATATGCGAAAGTTTCGGATATGGATGACAAATGTCTTATAAAGTAAAGCCTGCCACCGGAGTGTTATATGCATTCCGGTGGCAAATCTATGTTTAACGCTGGATAATAGGGTTATTAGATGATAGAATAAGATTTGGCTTTGTCAAAAATTTCAGTTTATAAGAGGTTTATTATGAACGAAAAGATAACAGTTAATGCGGATAACCGCATAGCATTTAATAATAACGTGGATTTCTGCGTAGGAACAGGACGTCTCGGTCTCGCGCTTACGGAGGAATACTTAAAGCAGCTTGAGTTCGTTCAGAACGAGATCGGATTCAAGTATATCAGAGGCCATGGCCTTTTTACGGATGATGTCGCAATCTATCATGAGTATGAAGAAGAGGGCGAGATTAAAGTTGAATATAACTATACCTATCTGGACAGGATATTCGACAGATTTATAGAACTGAACATCCGTCCGTATCTGGAACTTGGATTCATGCCTTATCAGCTGGCTCGAGGCACTCAGACAATTTTCTATTGGAAGGGAAATACAACTCCGCCGAAGGATTACCGCATGTGGACAGACATGGTCGTGGCACTCCTGAAGCATCTCAGAAGCCGTTACGGTGAAGAAGTTTTGGAATGGCCTATCGAAGTCTGGAATGAGCCGAATCTTCCGGGATTCTGGTACAATGCGGATATGGATGAGTATTTTAAGCTTTTCAAGGAAAGCTATCTTGCAATCAAGGCATATGACAGCAGATTCAAGGTGGGCGGTCCTGCCATATGCGGTGTAAATGACGCCGAGTGGATCAGAGAGTTCCTTAAATTCTGTAAAGAAAACGGTCTTCAGCCGGATATGATAACAAGACACCATTATACGGTGGAATTCCCGAAGAATATCGGACATTATGATTATCACAAGCTCGAAGATGCGGAAATGAGATTCGATAATCTTCAGTCATCCCGTGATATTGCCGATTCTATCGAAGAGTTTAAGAATACGCCTATACATATAACGGAATTCAGTACATCATATACTCCTAAGGGAGTTATTCATGATACAAATATAAATGCCGCATATCTTGCGGAACAGCTTTCGCGTATCGGTGATATGAATGAAGCTTATTCGTACTGGACATTCGGTGATGTTTTTGAAGAGCAGGGAGTTCCGTATTCACTGTTCCACGGAGGATTCGGAATGGTTGCTGCCGGAAATATTCCAAAGCCGACCTTCTGGACATTTTCATTCTATAAGCAGCTGAAGAACGCAGGAAGCGAATGTGTATTCCGTGACAAGACTTCGGTAATAGTAAAAACTGCGAAGGGGTATGCCGGAATACTCTGGAACATCGATTCGGACGAATATACAAGAGATATAGAACTTCCGGTATCGGAATATGACAGCGCTGATTTTACTCTTATTACAAAGACTGTAGATGAGGAATGCTGCAATCCGCTTAAAGTATGGCATGATATGGGAGAGCCTGCACAGCCTGTAAAGGCAGAGACAGAGCTTATAAGGGCTTCGGCATTTCCACTTATAAGGAGTGCTGTGGTTGAGCCTAAGGCAGGAAATGCTGATATTAAGATATCCGTTAAGAAGAACGGTGTGGTATATTTTGAATTATCTGAGAGAACTTTTACTCCGGATCGCGGTTACGACTACGACAGGGTAATCTCGGATCACTGATAACAGGATATTTAGGGGCGTTTTCAACGTCCCTAAAAATTTTTCCTAAAAACCTATTGACATAGTAGGTAAATAGTGTTATTATCCTACCTGTCAAGAGGGAAAAAGAAAGGAGAGTTTCAAAATGAACAAGTTACTCACTTCTGAAAAATTTGAAATGATGTGTTGTCGAATGCTGAACTCCCGGGCATGTAATATGGCTGTAGGGTCTGCTTCACGTCGATGTTGCACCCTTATGTAGTTCTAGAGATCGTTTATAGATCATATGCCATATGTCCGGGAGCTTACACAGAAATGAGCTTCCATTTTTTGTGCGTTAAATGAGGAAAAATCCCATATGCGAAGCATATGCGGTGATTAATACAAATGCTCGCACATTTATGTGCAAGAGCATTATGGAGTAATCACAGAATATCTGCAGAATGCAGATATGGGATTTTGACGAATTCGCATCATCGAGCATTGCGAGATGTCAAAGAATCATGAGGGATTTAAAATTATCGGAAAGAAGGAAAAATAAAATGAGAAAGTTTATAAATAATGAGATAAATTCAGAAAAGCAAAAGAAGAAGGGTGGCCTTCTCAGAAAGATCGGAGCACTTACACTTGCGCTTACCGCAAGTATCGGACTTCTTACAGGATGCGGTAATGACGGAAAGGTTGAAGCTTCAACCATAAAGGATGAAACAAAGACAGAAGCAAAGGCAGTTTACAGAACAGTAGACGAGATTAAAGAAGCAGGTGAGATCAATATCGGTGTCTTCTCCGACAAGTCCCCATTCGGATATGTAGATGAGAACGGCGATTATCAGGGATATGATGTTTACTTCGCGGAAAGAATAGGAAAGGATCTCGGAGTAAAGATCAACTATGTATCAACCGAGGCTGCAAGCCGTGTAGAGTATCTGGAGACTGGAAAGGTTGATATAATCCTTGCAAACTTCACAGTAACAGATGAAAGAGCAGAGAAAGTTGATTTTGCACTTCCATATATGAACGTAGCACTCGGCGTTGTATCACATGATGATAACGTAATCACAGATTTAAGCCAGGTAGGAGCTGATGATCAGGTGATCGTTATATCAGGAACAACAGCTGAAACATATCTTACAGAGAATAACCCGGAGATCAAGCTTCAGAAGTTCGATACATATGCAGCTGCAAAGAGCGCATTTGAGAACGGTACAGGAGTTGCCTGGGCAAACGATAATACGGAAGTTATAGCATTTGCAATTGAGAATAAGGGCTATACGGTAGGAATTGAGACTCTCGGAAGTCTTGATACGATAGCACCTGCAGTATCAAAGGGTAATGAGACACTTCTTAACTGGATCAATGATGAGATAAAGACACTCGGAAGCGAGAACTTCTTCCATGCGGATTATGAAGCAACACTTATAGATACTTACGGTGCGGATTATGAAGATACACTTGTTGTAGAAGGCGGAGTTACCTCATCAGGTGAGAAAGAATCTTCAGACGACAAGGCAGCAGATGAAAAGACAGATGATACTCCTGTAGAAGCTAAGGGAACAATCAAGATAGCAGCTTCACCAACACCTCATGCAGAGATTCTTGAGAAGGCAGGAGAGTTACTTAAAGATCAGGGATGGACACTTGAAGTTACCGAATTCGAAGATTATGTACAGCCAAACCTTGTAGTAGAAAGCGGAGAGCTTGATGCAAACTACTTCCAGCATGTACCTTATCTTGATAATTTCAACGAAGAGAACGGAACCTCACTTGTAAATGCAGGCGGTATCCACTATGAGCCATTCGGAATCTATCCGGGAACAAAGGCTTCGCTTGATGAACTTGCTGACGGAGATACGATCGCAGTACCTAATGATACAACAAATGAGGCAAGAGCACTTCTTCTCCTTCAGGACAACGGAGTGATTACCCTTAAGGAAGGCGCAGGTCTTACAGCAACAGTACTTGATATCGTAGATAATCCTAAGAACATCCAGATCCAGGAGCTTGAGGCAGCTCAGGTTTCACGTGTAAAGGATGAGGTTGCACTTGTAGTACTTAACGGTAACTATGCACTTGAAGCAGGTTTCTCTGTAGCAAAGGATTCAATCGCATATGAGACATCTGATTCAGATGCAGCCAAGACATACGTTAATATCATCGCAGTTAAGGAAGGAAACGAGAATAACGAGGGAATCAAGGCTCTCGTAGATGTACTTAAGTCAGATGAGATCAAGCAGTTTATAAATGACACATATGACGGAGCGGTTATTCCGTTCGAAGACTGATCAGGATATAGGATACCAAAAAATATGCAATTAGGAGACGAAGATGAGCTTTATCGAAGTAGATAATCTGACAAAAGAATTTGAAGTGAACGGCGGTACGCTGAAAGCACTTGATGACATAAATCTTTCTATTGAGGAAGGCGAAATCTTCGGAGTTATAGGACTGTCCGGGGCCGGAAAAAGTACATTTGTAAGATGCTTGAACCTCCTGGAAAAGCCGACCTCGGGAAGAGTTCTTATAGACGGTGATGAGCTTTCATCTCTTAAGGAGTCGGAGCTCAGAGCCAAAAGAAAAAACATTGGAATGATATTTCAGCATTTCAATCTGCTTATGCAGAGAAATGTTCTTGATAATGTATGCTTTCCGCTTGAGATAGCAGGTGTAAAAAAGAAAGAGGCCAGAAAAAAAGCACTTGAATACCTGGAAATAGTTGAGCTTGCCGATAAGGCAAAAAGTTATCCGGCCCAGCTTTCAGGCGGACAGAAACAAAGAGTTGCCATAGCCAGAGCTTTGGCATCGAATCCGCGGATCATCTTATCCGATGAAGCAACCAGTGCGCTTGATCCACAGACTACACGCAACATTCTTAACCTCCTTAAAAAGATAAATTCAAAATATGGGATAACCATAGTTGTAATTACCCATGAAATGCGTGTTGTCCGCGAGATCTGCGACAGGGTTGCCGTGCTCGATCACGGTGAGCTGAAGGAAGAAGGACGTGTCAGCGAGATATTCGAAAATCCACAGACCAAGGCAGCGAAAAGACTGATACTTGAAACAAGATATGAGGAAGAGAATGAAGACGAATCGGAATCTTCCGATGTGATATCTATTAAAACAAGAAAGAGGGTGGGATGATGCCTGCAGATAAAATTGTCGAAATGCTTCTTGCGGGAACGGGAGAAACCCTTCTGATGGTGCTCATTTCCACCGCTATGGGCTATGTGATAGGACTTCCGTTGGGAGTGGTCCTCACTGTTACCGATACAAAAGGGATATCACCTAACCGGGTGGTTTATAAGACTTTGGATGCGATAGTGAATGTTACGAGAAGCGTTCCGTTTCTCATACTTCTTATACTCATTCAACCACTGACAAAGCTGCTGGTAGGTAAGAGCTACGGAACACTTGCAACAGTTGTTCCTCTTACGGTTGCGGCAGCACCGCTTATAGCCAGGATGGTAGAGAGTTCCCTTAAGGAAGTAGACAGCGGAGTTGTAGAGGCGGCACTCAGTATGGGAGCCGATAAAAGAGAGATAGTAACAAAGGTCCTTGTACCCGAGGCAAGAATATCACTTCTTATCGGAGTGACCATCGCACTCGGTACAATTCTCGGATACTCGGCCATGGCAGGAGTTGTCGGCGGCGGAGGACTCGGAGATATAGCCATAAGATACGGCTATTACAGATATGAAACGGGAATAATGATAGTAACGGTTGTTGTTCTCGTAATACTTATGCAGGTACTTCAGTGGACAGGAAATCTGCTGTCCAAGAAGCTTGACAGACGTAAATAATTATACAGAAGGTGAAGTTAATGAACTTTGAAGCGATAACAGAATATATTCCGTTATATTGGAAAGCGATGCTTCTTACTCTGAAAATAGGCTGGACAGGTATCCTCCTCTCAGTGGTGATCGGGTTTATCACTGCTCTCATCAGGCAGCATAAGATTCCGGTATTATCACAATTTACCCGTGGATATATAGAGCTTTTCAGAAATACACCGCTTATGGTTCAGCTTTTCTTCATGTATTTTGCACTTCCAAGACTCGGACTTCCTATGAATGCCGAGTCTTGCGGTGTTTTGGGAATTGCTCTTTTCGGAGGAGCGTATATGTCCGAAACTGTGAGAAGCGGAATAGAAGCAGTAGATAGGGGCCAGATGGAAGGAGCACTTTCTCTGGGTTTCAGCCCACTAAGGGCGGAACTTTTCGTAATCATCCCCCAGGCAGTAGCCACAAGTGTTCCGGCGTTCACGGCGAACGTAATATTTCTTTTGAAGGAAACCAGTGTATTCTCAGCAATCAGTCTTATGGATCTGATGTTTACGGCTAAAGATCTTATAGGACTCTACTATAAGACGACGGAATGCCTGCTCCTTCTGGTAATCTTTTACCTGATAATTCTTCTTCCCGTATCGGCGGTGGGAAGTGTGATAGAAAAGAAGTTGAGGTTTGTATAAATGAGTAATCTTGGATTTGATGTTCTTCTGAAAGGACGGAATATGATAAGGCTTCTGGAGGGACTGTGGGTTTCTCTTAGGATAAGTCTGATAGCGGTTCTTATAAGCATTGCACTGGGACTTATCATAGGTACGATCATGACACGAAAGAATCCCGTAATAGGATTTATAACGAGACTGTATCTGGAAACGGTGAGGATAATGCCTCAGATGGTTCTTCTCTTCATAGTATTCTTCGGAACGACCAAGGTACTCGGAATCAATCTGGAAGCGGAGATTGCGGCTATAATCGTATTCAGTTTCTGGGGAACGGCTGAAATGGCGGATCTTGTACGAGGTGCCCTTGAGAGTATCCCAAAGGGACAGAAGGAAGGCGGAATGTCACTCGGACTTTCGGATGTCCAGATATATATTTATATCCTGATACCGCAGACAGTAAGACGTTTAATACCGCTTACCATAAATCTTATAACGAGAGTGATCAAGACAACCAGCCTGGTTATGATGATAGGCGTTGTTGAGGTCCTGAAGGTTGGTCAGCAGATAATAGAAGCCAACAGAACATCATCACCGAATGCCGCATTCGGAATCTACGCGGTTGTTTTCATGCTTTACTTTGTTCTTTGCTGGTCCATCAGCTTGTTATCACAAAGACTCGAAAAGCGCTGGGCATAATTGTTTCGGCGCTTTTTTAGTGGAAATATATAGTGATATATGGGATAATTATTGGATATGAATGCATTATGGGAAAGGAAATACGGCTTGTGGAAAAAGACAGAACGGCAGTGATCTTTGACATGGACGGAACATTGTTGGATACGGAGAGAATATATCAGAAATATTGGAAGATCGCGGCTGATGAGCTCGGATTTAATCTTTCCTCGGATCAGATTCTCCTTCTCAGAAGTCTGGCTCACAATTACGGAGTTGAACTTCTTAAGGAACTTACCGGTTCCGAGACAGCCTATGACGATATCAGAGACAGAAGGAAGGAACTTATGGATCCGGTCATGAAAGATATGGATACCCTTCCTCTCAAACCGAAGGTGAAAGAGGCCCTTACCTATCTGAAGGAAAAGGGAATGCTTCTCGCTGTAGCCACGGCTACCCGCCGCGACAGAACTTTCAGATATCTTGAAAAAGCAGGGCTTAAGGATTTTTTTGATGAGATAATAAGTGCCAGAGATGTGGCAAACGGAAAGCCTGCACCGGATGTATATCTTTATGCATGCGAGATGCTGGGAATAACCCCGGATAAAGCCTTTGCGGTGGAAGATGCTCCTAACGGAGTAAGGTCTGCTGTCGGGGCAGGATGCAGGACTATAATGATACCGGACCTGACAGAGCCGGATGAGGAGCTTAAGAAGCTCTTAGTATACAGAGCAGATGATCTGCTCGATGCTGCGGAGTATATATATGCTTGGAAAGAAAATACAAGATAAACATACATACATGACCGAAACGCCTGTGCCGAAGCTGATTACGAGTCTTGCAATCCCGACGATAATCAGTATGCTTGTCACAGGCTTATATAATTCGGCAGATACATATTTCGTCGGTCAGATACCCGTAAATGCGACCCAGGCTGCGGCTGCTGTTGGAATAGTATTCCCTATCATGGCGATAATTCAGGCAGTGGGCTTTTTGTTCGGACATGGCTCGGGAAATTTTTTGTCCAGAATGCTGGGGGCCGGAAAAAACAAAGAAGCATCGGAAATGGCTTCTACGGGATTTATGCTGGCAATGATAACCGGCGTGATTCTTATGCTTGTCGGCAATGTCTTTATTAACAGCATAATTGAATTTTTTGCGACCGACGAAGTTTCACCGGAGACTATATCCATGGCCGTAAGTTATGCCAGAATAATCCTTATCGGCGCACCTTTCATGATGTGTCAATTTGTTATTAACAATCAGCTGAGATTCCAGGGAAGTGCGGTATATGCCATGATCGGTCTTATGGCCGGTGCGGTGATAAACATTTTTCTCGATCCGCTTTTGATAATAGTTTTCGGATTGGGAGTGCGTGGAGCGGCAATAGCCACTGTATGCGGACAGATAACAAGTTTCTTCGTCCTGCTGATAGGTAGCGGCAAAGGAGAAAATATAAGACTGAACATAAAAAATGTCCGGATAAACGGTTACTATATAGTTCAGATCATAAACGGAGGAATCCCATCGCTTTTCAGACAGGGACTTGCGGCTTTTGCATCGATACTTATGAACAGGGCGGCGGGAATTTACGGAGGAGAAGCGGCTATAGCGGGAATGTCGATAGTATCAAGAGTTATGCTGATGTTGTCGGCGGCACTGATCGGATTCGGTCAGGGATATCAGCCCCTTTGCTCGTATAATTACGGAGCGGGACTGAAGAACAGAGTAAGAGAAGGCTATTGGTTCTGTGTGAAATGGGGAACCGCTGCACTTATCATTATATCGATAGCATGCTATGCATATGCCCCTCAGGTCATAACATTTTTCAGAAACGATCCGGATGTTGTAAGTGTCGGAGAAGTGGCTCTGAGATTTCAATCAATCGTATTCCCGGCAAATGCGATAATAGTAATGACCAATATGATGCTACAGTCCATAGGAAAAGGCGTAAAAGCCTCTATTACAGCCTCCGCAAGGAATGGACTGTTCTTTTTGCCTATGATTCTTCTGTTGCCGAAACTGTACGGTTTAACGGGCGTGGAAGCGGCTCAGAGCGTTGCTGATGCTATGACTCTTTTACTTTCGGTTCCTTTTGCTGCTTCTGAACTGAGAAATATGAAGAAAAACCTATAAAAATGCATTTTTTATGCAAAAAAGATATGGAAAAATTGTGCCTAACGTGGTAACATTTTGTGTACGAGGAGGTTGTACATATGAAGCCATTTAAAAATGCGTATGATGCAATTAAGAGGTTATTGGAGAACATCAAGAAAAGCCTTTCAGGTGAACCGAAGGAAAAACCATCGGGAAAGGTTGTTGATGAGGGGTTAGAAAAATTGGGCGATTCCGGAATGGTAGATACAGCCCAGTTTGATGATGTCGACGAGATATTTGAGAAAGTTGAAGCTGAGAAGGCTGCAGCATCCAAGAAGAAGCAGACTGATAAAGCAAAGGCAGAGAGAGCCAAAGTCGACAGAGCGGCAGCTGAAGCTAAGGAGATCAAAGATAAAGCTGCTAAAGATAAGGCAGAAAAGCAGGCCAGAGAAGAGGCTGAAGCTAAAGCACAGAAGGCCAGAGCTGAAGAAGCAGCAGCCAGAAAGAAGGCAGCTAAAGAGCGTGCGGAGACTGAGAAGAGAGTCGCTGCAGAGATGGCTCGTGAGCAGGCAGAAGCTCAGAAGAAATATGAAGAAGAAGGCCGTAAGAGAGCTGAACGTGCAGCTAAGAGAGAAGCTGAGGAACGTAAGGCAGAACAGCGTGCTGCAAGAAGACAGATGGAGACAGAGTCTTCTATAGGCAAGACTGTTGTTGATCCTGTAACGGGTGAGACTGTTCCGATCGGAACACTTCCGGCTGAAGCTACATTTCTTAAGAAATATGAGAAGCTTTCAACTACGGGAGATGATGTACTTGTTGCTATCAACTCTATCGTGAAGCATCCGGATATGCCGAAGAATATAGTTGTTCTCGGTAGAAACGGTTTCGGTACGGTTAAGGTCGGTGAAGACTTTGCAAGAAGTTTCTTCGCTATGGGTATCGTTAAGTCCGATAAGATTGCCAAGGTTAAAGCTAAGTCTCTTAACAAAATGGGACTTGAGAAACTGACAGGCCTTAAGGGAGGATGCCTTATCATAGAGAATGCGGGTCTTGTTAATCCTGCGAAACTGGTTGAGGTTATCAAGAATTCTTCACCTGATGAGAACGATTATGTTGTTATCCTTACAGGTGAGATTGATTCTCTTGCAGCATTCTTCGAGGACAACAAGGATATTGTTGATTACTTCATCTACCTGATTGATATACATAAGATCAAGGAACGTGGAATGGTTACCCTCGCCAAGGGTTATGTCAAGGAAAAGGGATATACAGCAGACAAGCCTGTATATGACAAGTTCAAGGCAGCTCTTTCAAGTATGGAAGTAGGTAATATCGATCGTTTCATCGAGATGATCGATGCGGCTATTGCAAAGTGTGACAGCCGTGAGAAGATCGAAGGCGCTGAGAAGAAGGAGATTCATACAGAAGATTGTAATTAAGACTTCTGCAATGACCTGATTTATAATGAACGAACAAAAGATTAAAAGAATAAATGAGCTCTATCATAAGTCAAAAAGCGTTGGACTCACAGAGGCAGAGAAAGCTGAACAGCAGGTTCTGCGTAAAGAGTACATAGCAGCGATAAGGGCAAATATAGATGCCCAGATGGCAAATGTTAGAAAATCGGAGAAGCGGACTTAGTTGTCCGCTTTTTCTATCTAAGGGGAAATATAATAATATATAAATTAGGAGGTTACAAAAATGGCAGACGTAAGACCGGCAGATATGGAGCGTATAACCACTCCGGAGCTTGCAAAAGCATTCATAGACGAGCAGGTTGCCGCTATGAAAGCACAGATCGGTGATAAGAAGGTTCTTCTTGCTCTTTCAGGAGGAGTTGATTCTTCGGTAGTTGCAGCACTTCTTATCAAGGCTGTTGGGAAGCAGCTGGTATGTGTACACGTAAATCACGGACTCCTTCGTAAGGGAGAACCGGAGCAGGTAATCAAGGTATTCAGAGATGAGATGGAAGCAAATCTTATCTACGTGGATGCAACGGACAGATTCCTGGATAAGCTTGAGGGAGTTTCGGATCCTGAGCAGAAGAGAAAGATAATCGGTAAGGAATTTATAGATGTATTTGCTGAAGAAGCAGCAAAGCAGGACGGGATAGAATTCCTGGCACAGGGTACTATCTATCCTGATATCTTAGAGAGCGGTCCGGTTAAGTCACACCACAATGTCGGTGGACTTCCTGAGGATCTTAACTTCGAACTTGTGGAACCGATAAAACTCCTCTTTAAGGACGAGGTTCGCGTAGTCGGTAAAGAACTCGGACTGCCTGATAATATGGTATATCGTCAGCCGTTCCCGGGACCGGGACTTGGTGTAAGATGTCCCGGGGCTATAACGAGAGACCGTCTTGAGGCAGTACGTGAATCAGATGCCATCCTTCGTGAAGAGTTTGCCGCAGCAGGCCTTGAAGGAAAGGTATGGCAGTACTTTACGGTAGTTCCTGACTTCAAGTCAACAGGAGTAAGAGATGAGAAGAGAAGCTTTGACTGGCCTGTTATCATCCGTGCAGTCAATACACGCGATGCCATGACAGCCACAGTAGAGCGCATTCCATACGAACTCCTCGAAAGAATCGTAGTACGTATCACAGGCGAAGTCGAAGGCGTAAACAGAGTCCTTTACGACCTCACCCCAAAGGGCCCGGCTACTATAGAATATGAATGATAACGAGCCAAGGTAAGATAGATAAACAGTGACCACGAAGTGGTCGAGAACAAGAAAGCCATGTCCGCAAGCTAGCTTGCAAGGACATGGCTTTTTTTGTTCGAAAGAGCTGCGAAGCAGCACTGTTTATCTATCTGACTTTGGCGACAACATACATCGAGACGCCGGCATTTGCCGGTGTCTCGATGTATTGTAAATACAATATAATACATCGGGACTATGGCATAGCCATAGTCTCGATGAGCGAAGTTTGAGTGAAGTTTTGAGCGTAGTTCGAATGAATAAAGAATTAACAATAAACAAAGCCAAAAGTTATTCATTTCTTTATATCCGCCTCCTAAAATGATATAATTACTCTGCATGTGCGTACATGAGATTTTTATGGCTTGTATCAGAGTATTGATCAATCAGGAGATTAAGAGATGCTGAAGTATTACACTGCTATATCAGTGATAGTATGGCTTGCTCTTCTCATTCTTTGTACACTTGTTTACGAGAATGACAGGATAAGCACTACAAAAAGAAAGATATTTTATTTAACATATGTGCTGATTTTTATTGCCTCCCTTGCTGAATGGGTGGGCGTGTATATCAGTGGAATTACGGGCATCCCTGCAGTCTGCCTTAGAATCGTTAAATGTATCGATTATATCTTAACGCCTATAGCCGGTGCAGCTTTGGTGGGGCAGATGAGACTTAGAAATGTGTGGACCAAAATACTTAATGTAGTGATTTTATTCAATACATTGTTCCAATTAGTTTCATTTTTCACTGGATGGATGACCAAAGTTGATGAGAAGCATTATTATCATCATGGTCCGCTTTATATTATTTATATTGGAGAATACGTTATAGTTTTACTTCTGGTTATCATTCTGTTTTTGAATTATGGAAAGAATTTTAGAAAACAGAACAGACTGTCGATATATTTGGTCATGGTATTTATGCTTGTTGGAATTATTATGCAGGAAGGTATTGGAAAAGATGTCCGTACAGCGTATTTGGCAATGACTATCGGTGCAATGCTCATGTTCATACATTCAACTGAATACAGTCAGCAGAAAAAAGATGATGAGCTGCTGGAGCAGAGGATACAGATAAAGACAGATGCAATGACGGGACTTCTAAGTCGTTATGCATATAATAATGCGCTAGATAAATATACAACAGATATGCCTGAATCGCTGGTTGCTTTTTCGATAGATATCAATGGACTTAAAAGAGTAAATGATACACTCGGACATGAGGCGGGAGATGAGCTGATATGCGGAGCGGCTGCGTGTATAAAAAATGTATTTGATGAAGTAGGCTCCTGCTACAGAACCGGTGGCGATGAGTTCATAGTATTGGCGAGTATGAGCAAGAAGGAAGCTGTTAAATGTGTTCAGGATATAGAAAAGCTGACTAAAAACTGGACAGGAAGTCTGGTGGACAGTCTGGCACTTTCAGTGGGATATGCTGTACTGGAGGAGCATAAGGACTGTAATTGTAGTGAACTTATACAGGTGGCTGATAAGCAGATGTATATGGCTAAGGATGAGTACTATCGTACTACTATGATAGATAGACGCAAGTTTTAATGCTAATGATTGCGAAGCAGCCTGTAAATTACGGTGGTGTGATCACAAGATCCATTGTTCCGTCATCATAGAAAACTGCTGTCATCGGTAACCATGAATACCACTCGGCGATTACGAAATCTTTAAACTGATATCTGTCGTACCAATGCTCTCTTCTGAAGCTTCTTTGAAAATGCTCGGCTATCAGACACAAGTCTCTATTATTCAGCAGGAATTTTCCATCGCCGTCAGCTCTTGCAGGAACGATGCCCCTGACATCAGGAATATATTCCCAGCCCGAAACACCGGGAATTTCCTGATAATGCGCTTCCATAGCGGCATTGATATATAAGGTTTTTGTACTGATATCATCATCGGGATACATGCTGCAGCACTCGGAAATGGCATCCGATATAATACTTTTTACATAGTCACATATATAGTCTGAAGATGTTATGTTTTCATGTATTTTATACCGCTTTTGCTTTGTAAGCCAATTTTCATAAGAGATGATATGTGCTGCAATACGCTTCGGTGTATCTATCATCTTTCTGAAACATTTCTTATAAGCTATGGAAAGCATGATACAGACAGCGATAGCCAGTAATACCCATTTAATAGCTTTAGGGTGATTTTGATACAGCCATAATGAGAAGCTTACTCCCGATACGAGAATCGGAGGAACATAGATGAGAAGCTTCCACAACAAAATATAGACAAGTGAATCTGCAATCTTATCTATTCCGCCTTTAGGTCCGTGAGATACTCCAACAAATCCATACAGAAGCCATCCCGCAAATATCCATACCAGGGATATTCCCAGAATTATCAGCAGTTTTGTATCCGTAATCCAATACCAGTTCTGTGTCATACCGTCACCTATTCTTGTCCTTAATAACGCTTCCCTAATAATATTTATAGCATTATCAGGCAGTTATTGCCAACAGTATTTATCCGGCATCGTGAAGCCTCACACGACTGAAGT
>DEFA01000015.1 GCA_002350525.1 Lachnospiraceae bacterium UBA2864
TCTCGCCAAGGATTAGATAAAAACTTTTATGATTTGTGACTGCTTTTTCTGTTCTGATTTCCATTATTATTCCTTTTCTCTTAAAATCTGTCTGAATTCAGATATAGCAAATATATATTCCATTTATATATTTTATCACGAATATCTTATTGAATCACCACAAAATATAGATCTTAGAGAGCATCTTACAGTCTTCGGTACATATAAATTGGATAGCTATGACAAACTCGACGAGCTCTGCGAACTGGCTGATAAATTAAATGATTTCGGTTCCAACAACCGAGTAAGTGCAGACGGATATGATCTTTGTAAAAAGAAGAAAGGTCTTAAAAATATGAATTCTAATGAAATCAGAGAGTTTTTCGAAGAATAAGCGTGCGGATTACTTCGTGTATGAAACTGAATTTTATAGATCTGCACTTTTCGTTACGTTGTAAAGAGTTACTCCTTCCAGTCTAAAATCCATCTGAACTTCCCAAAACTCAACACCTGCTTCTGATGCCTCTTTGAAGGTTTGAGAAACCTCTTCATATTTTGCCTCCATAAATCATGTATTATTCCGGTTTAACTTGTCACCTCAACAGGAATACACCATATTGTAATACTTCTAATCTGGTTGCTGACCATCATGCGCCTTCCATGCGCATTCAGTGATTTCCATATCTGTAAAAGCGGCCAAAAAAGATGACTCCTCGGCGCTGCATGCATAGATGCCGAAACGGATTTCCTTTGGAGCATTGAACATATGACATATCCTCATCTGTTTAAAATCTATTCCATCAAAAGAATTTTCTACACAGAAATCATCTTCCCTGCGACTTAGACGAAACCATACAGACTTTATTGCTGCGTCAACATCTGTAGATGCCCAATCAGAGTAGCCATTATTTGTGACAACACTTCCTAATCTCTGAATCTTTTCATTTTCATATTCCATAGCAGCCTTAAGCCAATTGTCACTATCCAAGTACATGATTACACCACTCTGATCATAGCGTACCTTGGAATCAAACTCTGTCCGTACCACAAACGAGAAGAATTGGTCTATTGTTTTCATTTGCAAGACAGGGGCATTGTCATTTCTGAAGTGATAATAGGTCCTCTGCCAGAGATCAGTATGAGGTTCGGTCATGATTTCAACCTTATCCTTTGTGACCCGACATGATTTCGGTTTTCTAATCCATTCCATTGAACTTGCGTCAATCTTCATCACTTTCTCCTCCTGTCCTTTCAAATACAAACTGCCAATTTATAAATTATTCTGGAATCTAATCGCTCTACAAACTTGAATTTGCGCGTTTCTACGAGCGGTGCAAGGATGCACCGAATTGGCTGTCGGGAGCTTGCTCACGGACAGACATATTCGTGTGCAGACTTATAGTGCGACAGCGCGGCATGAGCATGAAGCGTAGCGGAATGCGAATGCAGTCACCGCTCAACAAATCCCGATTTGTCAATTTTATTCTAAATCAAGAAAATCAATCGCCCATTCGAGCTCGTAATCTTTACCGTTATCAAAGTTTTCTTCATTAAAGATTTTAAGAGCCGCTTCCTTTGTCAATGGGATTTTTACATCGAGCGGAGTTCGGCTTTGTCTTGAATCATCAACGTCGATATTCGGGTTTGCTTCCTCGTCCATCACAAGTCCCACAGGGAAATTAACAACTACACCTTTCGGCATAAATATCGAACCACCCGCTTCCTGATTGCAGCCCGCGGGGCAGGACAAGCCAGCAACCGTAACGTTGTCAAGCCTTGACAGATAAAGAACCATTCCGTCTCCCGCAGACGCGCAGCGCATATTGGTAAGCACAAGTACTTCAATATCACTGAATTCGCCGTCTGCCGAAACATATCTGTCGGCAGTTTTAATGTACTCTTTGTCCTTTCGGATTCCGAGCGAAAATGCGTACCTTTTTTCTTTTGTAAACAGACTTGCAAGAGCGGTTGCAACTTCGTCATAACCGCCGCCGTTGTTTCTAATGTCAATGACCAGCTTTGTCATTCCCTGATTTTTCAGTTCCCGCAAGTCGTTTCTGAACATTTCCCTTGCGTAATTATGGTTGCCGGTGCAATAGGCAAGATAATCGTGAAACCTGTCGGTTTCTTCAGAAGTGATTTTCAGATAGCCCGTATTGCCGTTAAGCATTTTATAAGAATATGCCTCGTCCGTGTTATGCCAGAACAGACGTCTTGCCTTCAATGCTCTCGGCATCTCGGAATCAAGCTTATCGAGAGTAAGCGTTTTTTCCTCGTTATCCGAATTAATATAGCTAACCTCAACGCTCTCGCCTCCCATACACGCCAGCCAGAACGTTTTATCAATCCTGTCGTTTTCGGCTACGGGCTCGGGCATCGGGACGTGCACGCTTTCAATGGCTTGGTCAATCGGAACGCCGTTCCATTTTGTAACAGTGTCTCCGTTTTTTATTTCAAGTCCGTCTTCAACGTCAACGGCTATCGTTGTTCCGTCGTCAAGTGTAATCAGAGACAGTCCGTAGTCATTGAATTGCTTTATCCTTGTTATCAGGTAATCGTTTCCGTCATAGAAGGATATGCCCATATGTCCGTCATAAAAGCTGTTTGTGAATTCATCAACCGCTTCGTAGTATTTCGTAATATCGCCTGTCTTTTCGGCTTCGTCAATCAGCTTTAAGCCGTCCGCTTTGATTTTTTCGTAATCGGGCTTTTTCCACTCATTCATTATATAGTTTTCTTCAAAATAATCGCACAGTGAAATGTATGCGCTCTTCAAATCCCTGTTCGAGTAGTTGACCGACACCGACAAATCGATATTGAAGAAAAGCGAAAGAAGACATACTACGCCGATAACCACAGCGCCGATTATTTTTACGGTTTTTTTGCTCTTTTTTATAAAAAACAACGGGAGCAGAGCCGTAAGAACAGCCGATGCATAAATGAACCCGTATTCCTCCAGTAAGGGCAGAACCGCATCACCGAATGAAAAAACAAAGAAATGAATTATTGCCGCCGCAAGCGGAACAAGGCACAGACATTTCCAGGCTTTTGCTTTTGCGGGATTGTTTCCGACTTTTTTACGCACAATCAGAAGAATGATAAACCAGATAATAAACACAAGACAAAAAGTCATTTTAATATTATCCTGCGAATACAATAAATGTTTTAACATTTCACTGTTACCTCTCTATTCTTTGTTCAGGAAAAACTGAAGCTAAGGGAATAGCAATCTTTTGCAGATCAAAATCAAAGTCTTATCTGAAATTCCGTTAAAAATCCATAATCATCCATACACTTAACCTCTATATTTCCCAGAGGAACTTTTTATTTGAGATTCGATCTAGCACTTCCTTGTTCTCCATTATGCTTCATCTAATATCTCCTTAGTGAGCTATGCTGTAATATTATGGCATCATCTGCCCCAATTTCCCATATAACACATTGTCTCATATAAAACTCACCCTCCATGAATTACCAACGTCCATATTTTCTAATCATAATATCCACTATATATTCCTGTTGATTTAAAATGACGCTCGATACCATTTGCCCTGTCCTCACAAATCATCTCATCAAGAGTTTTCTCGGTGATTACGTTCATATTTCTATTATTGCTTTCAACTACCACGAACCACCCCTTCGCATATTTCATTGCATAATATATCTCGTCGGTAATCTGCAATTTGAACACAACCGGTGTGCCATCATCACTGATATATCCCACTGTCGCATAATAAATAGGAGCCTTTTTCGCTCCGGCACCAATTGTCCTTACCACAAGATCGAGACAGACACCTCTACGCTTCGTGTAATCCTTACAGTCATTGTTCTGCTTCAACATTCTATATACAACTACGCCGGTCGTGACACCCATCAGAATCCCCAGTACAAATAAGCCTATCACTATAAGATTTGATACATCGGGATTATTTTGAAATCCCAATATAATCAACAGGCTGCCCATCGCACTTAAAGTTATTGGCAATGTGACAAGTCCTGCTATAACCGAATGGCGTCTCTTGAGTCGTTCCACATCCTCATCATTAAGAGGCATCGTCTCATTTGTAAGTCCGGCCTCTTTCATCCTGTACACATATCCCAATGTACTGATAACCTTCGCATTCTTTAGATCTTTCCTGTGGACAAACGCCGCGATAAGTGCCCCCACATCCGGCAAAGCACAAAATAAACAGAAAATCATAACCAGTTCCGGCATTTTCAATCCATACTCCTCATTCATTTCATTTTAGTTTAACTCGATTATAACTCTGTAAATCTATTTTATCGAGATAAATCCGAGCTATTTGTACACTCCATTTAATACAGCCAGGAATTATGTTAGAATGAATGCATCTTATTGGCGGAGGTGCTGAAGGATAAGATATGGAATCGATAAAAGGTTTATTCTCAAAGATTAGGGATAATGTGAAGAAGCCATTAGTTGCAATTTCGCTTGTGCTGATTCTGTTGGGGTGTGTATTTCTGGTTATCCAGAAGGTTGATAATCGAAAGTATGATAAGGCGGTAACGGCTGTTGTTGTGGGTGTTTCTACCACGAAGGATAGTGACGGCAAGTTCAGATATCAGGCGCATTGTGAGTATGAGGTCGGAGGTAAGACGTATACTAGTGATACAGGCTGGCGATCTAAGGAATATAATGAAGGTGATGAGGTTGTGGTGCACATTAATTCTGACAATCCGGGGAAGAAGAATGGATTCGGGTTCCTGAAGGCTGCGGTGGTGTTCTTTTTCTTTGGGGCAGCGTGCTTCTTTGTGGGCGTGTGGTCGTAATGGTGCCTGTGGGGCTAGTTCCTATGACAACTTTTGTTAATTATATGCGTGGAACGAAACTATGGGCAGATATCTATATACGGATACTCTCCTATATTTTCTTCTATCACGTATCTAACCAAGTTGAACCATTTATCACATGCATCCAGGATTATGGCATCACCGGAAGCTATCAGTGGTTTCTGCTTCAGGATGTAATCCACTGCATCTTCAATTTCCACCTCAACTTCTATATCAACTTCTTCTGCATACTCATATATCTTTTGCTTTAATCTTCCTGAGTTTGATACCGGTTTATCCAGGTATATAACAGCCTTTCCAACCTTTAAACTATCCAGTGACTTAAGCAGTGCCTTAACCGCCAGATCTGTCTCCGGAATCAATCTATATGTTCCTCTGAGTCCGGCCAGATCTCTTATGGTTCCATCCATACAGATAAAGAGCATTGATTCTGAAAATGCTATTTCAAGTCCGATGATCGCATTGAATCCATCTATATAAATGGTTTCGCCTTCTATACTCTTCACTTCTCTGCTTATTCTTGAAGATATCTGTTCTTCAGGCGAAACAGTTCTGGCTAGAGCAAGGCGCTGGCGTTCAGAGAACATATAGTGGTCGCCTACGAATCTGGTTGCTCCTTTGACCGGATATCCATGATTTAAAAGAAATAACACTTCTTCAGCAGCCTTGCGTAGCTTGGGAATTGTCTTATCTCCGAACTCTCTTTCATCCGATGGTACAAACCCTCTTTTTGCGTCTTTCATAATTTCATTTCTCCTACAGATCCCGACTTAGTGAATCCGGTATTCCTCTCGGACCTCTGATAGCATATATCCCATATTCTTCCTTAAGGATATCAAATGTGAAGAGCTCTCGATCGTATCTCTTCTCAAGCTTTATCTTCATCAGAGCTGTTATAGTCAGATTCTTGTCCCGGTAAGCATAAGGAATATTTGTTTCCAGGACAGTGCATTTATACATTATCGCTGACACCGGGGCTGCCACATACATAAAGACTGTATCACCGACTTTGATTCCATTTCCCTGTTTCCAGTTGATTTCCTTGACATTATCAAATGCATGCTCGATATCATAATACTTCGGGTTTGCAGGAATTATCCATTCTTTCGGAGGTCTGTCTTTCTGTTTCTTCTTAGTTGATGCAGTTGCCCCAAAGCTGAAATCAATGAATGTGTAAATATCCTTTAGCGAAACGGTTCCATCCAAGAGAATTGTAATCCAATTTTTCTTATTCATATGATATCCCGGAAAGAAGCCTGGCTGATGAAGCAGCATATCCATAAATACTGAATCATCCATCTTCACATTCATTATGCAGACTTCCCCATCACAATCCATTCCTAACTTCTCATAAGGAATACGTGCCACGAGTGCAAACCATTTCTTATTATCATCATGCCTGAGAACTGCATCTTCTAAGACCTAACGATTACAGTTACGCGAATGCGATATGCATTCCAGCTACCCGGTGGCAGCGTCCTCACTTTTAAATTCACAATACATCCAAGCGGTATCAACTTCATATAATGATTCCCTCGAGGTGGTCAATTTCATGCTGTACAATCTGTGCCGGGAATCCTGTAAACTTCTGCTTTTGTTTCTTGAAGCTTGTGTCCTCGTACTCTACTTCGATATCTTTATAACGTGTCGTCTTCCTGGTTCCTTCTAATGAAAGGCAACCCTCTTCGGTCTCGTACTCCCCTGCCTTACTAATTATCACAGGATTATTCATGACAATATCGACCATGCCCATCGATACAATAATAGTACGCTTCTTGTAGCCGATCATATTTGCGGCCATTCCAACACAACCTGCACGATGCGCCTCCAGTGTATCCTTAAGGTCTATCGCAACCTGTGCATCGGCCGCTGTCGCTGCCTCAGACTTCTGTCCAAGAAAGAACATATCTCTTACAATTGGTTTAACCATTTCTAATCTCCTAATTAGTTTACATGAATGTAGTATTAATATGCGTCATCTATCATTGAAGATACTCCTTAATCTTCTCGATGTTCTCCTTGGCATCTTCATAACCTAGCCAGTATAGTTCTCCAAGCTTTTCCATATCTCCTTCAAACCTTGTTACTTCTACCGGTTTGGACGGTGCAAGTACAAATATCTTCCCATCAGCATGAAGTTTATATAAGTCATCTGTCATCTTGTTAAAGTCGTCATTTGCTCTGTTGATACTCTGTACGAATTTCGGATACTTTCGATACATAGTCATAGCCACTTTATTCGGTGCAGTATTTCTTCTGTATGACCACTCTCTGGTTTTTATAACCACAATCTTATCCGTGCCTTCTCTCACGGCATATGTGTAAGGAATCTTTGTAGAGCATCCTCCGTCAAGATAAGGAATTCCCTTTATTACAACGGGACGAGATACATACGGAACTGTCGCTGACGCTCTGACAGCCGCCGAAAGGTTGCATTTACCTTTTTCCATATATTCAGTTTCACCCGTTAACATGTTTGTTACGCCTACGGCCAGCTTTCTCGAAGGATCCATAAGCCTCTTCTTATCCAGAGGCAGTCCCTCGACTATATCCTTATACAGATAGGAAAATCCTGTAACTCCATGATCTCTTATAACGGCCCCGATCCCGCAGTAATCCTTATCATGTCTGTAAGTCAGGTCTATCCTTGCGCCCCAGCCGATCTGGCCGGACACATATCCTATAGCAGAAAGTGCACCGGCAGATATACCGACTGTACTTCTCATATTTATTCCATTTTCCATAAATGCATCGAGTGCCCCAATAGTGTATAGGCCTTTCCATCCACCGCCCTCAAGCACGAGACATCCCTCTGTAACCGTATCACTTGCCCTTCCCGTAGGTAAATCTTCGATACCACTATATATTTTCATTATATGATTCTCCGTCTAAAGCTTTATCTTATAGTGTCCTTCAGATCCGCACCGTCTATGGCATTTATTATATGCGTATACAAAAGCGCTGTCTCACCGGATTTGAGTTTATTATCCTGAGTCGTAAATACCCAAGCCGGGACATAGGTTGCTTTTTTACCGTTATCCTTGTCCTCTATAAGAACATATGTAAAGTCCACATCGATGACTTCTATACTTCCGGAGGATTTGTTTACTATATCCGAATCATTCTGCAGAGCTTCCTTATAGAATTCTTTTATATTATTAAAGGAGAGCAGCTGAACGTCATCAACCACATTATCTATATGAACTGTCTGACTGATATCTACCGTAAAAAGTCCCTTATCTGTATAGAATATGCTTCCTCTGTTAAATGTAGACTCTGCCTGCGGAACAACATTTTCAGAAAAAGGTGCTGTACAAAGATAAACCGCATATCCGTTTTCGGCGAATTGAACATCTTCGGAAATTTGACCCGGTCTCACTTCCTCCTGCTCTTTTAAGAATCTATAGGCATATGTAAAGCCTGTAGGATTAAGAGCATTAATCTTCTGAAAAGCACTTGCGATATCCGAATCCGCAAAAACAAGTTTTGGCATTTCAGTATAGCTTAATTCCATCTCACTATAATCCATTGTACCTTCATCCATAATTGCCATATTCGGATTAAAAGATAATTCAATATCTTTATTATCAAACCCAAGTTTAGACAATACATCGTGTGCGTCATTTCTGATACTATCCTCAGACATACTGCACGGATTATCTGATCCGTAATCGGACTGCTGATCAACTACATACATGGTTTTTGCATCTATTTCAGGTAAATAATCCGTTATACTAATCGGGCTGATGTAGATACTTCTGGTCGAATCACTCATATCATAGGAATATATCATTCCATACCTGTTACCGTTATACTCACCCTCATACATATGGATATAATAATCGTCTTCATCTATCCAGGTATAAACCTCATCAAAAGACGAATTTATATTCCGAAAATATTTATTAAAATCTTCTTGCGTCGCAACCGCGTCTAAACCACCTAAATCATGAAACATCAATATTTTTCTGTATTTATATAAGAGCTGAATATAATCCGATTCATTTTCATATTTTATCTCTTCGAGCTTCGCTTCTGTTCCTCCAAAGAAATTATTTACGATCTGAGCTTCAATATCGGAATTGTTATCTATAAACTCGCCTTCATATACATTTACCGTGGCAGCTTCAGGTACTTTATAGTTAAGCTTGAAAGCGCCGTTTACTCCACCTATGGTGAAAGTATCAGTCTCGGAAATGGTCTCTCCGTACATTTCGGTCAGGCTGCCTCCGACAGAATTATCACTTTCTGTTTCTGTCTCAGAGGATTCCGACACAGCCTCAGTCTCCGTAATACTCTCTGTCTCACCACCATAATCTTCCACTACAGCTTCTTCCTTACCACATGCTGAGCCCGACAGCATAAGAGAAACTGCAAGTCCCAATCCTAATCCGCCTTTTATAACTTGTTTAAATTTACGCATGATTTTCCCCTTTTATCATAATTACTTTTTCAAACACTTATTTTCTTCTGTCAGACCGAAATACACCTATTCCGGCGCGTATTACACTGTCATTTCCGTATTTGCTTCGAATCTTGTCCAAAGCCTTATCAAGATTCTTCTGCTTCTCTTTCTCTTCTTCTCCGAACAGAGACATCTGCTGAAAGCCGTCCTTATCAATGTCTGAAGCAGAAAGACCTATCAGCCTGAGCGGTTCGCCTTTCCATGACTCCTTCATAAGCATTACAGCCGTATCGTATATTTCGGAAGTAATATCCGTCGAATTCTCCATCTTTCTCCCGTGTGAATGACGTTTCATATCACCGGTGCGAAATATAACCGTAATCGTGAAAGCCTTCACCTCATCCGCTCTGAGTCGTCCTCCTACTATATCCGCTTCTGCAAGAAGTATATGACTCGCCGTCTCAAAATCCGTAACATCATCCTCGGTTGTATTCTCTACACTGTAACTCTTTGCTTCCCGCTCTTCATTTATCACCGGAGAATCATCTATCCCATTGGCCGCATTATGAAGATAATGTGCCGACTTTTCACCAAAAACATTTAATAGCAAACTTTCACTCGTTCCGGCCAGCTCTCCGATGGTTTTTATATGCATCTCGATCAGTTTCTTTGCTGTAGACTCTCCGCATCCGAAAAGTTCACCTACCGGAAGAGGCCACATTTTATCTGCTATCTCATCCGGAAAAAGTGTATGAACTTTATCGGGCTTTTCGAAATCACTGGCCATCTTGGCACACAGCTTGTTTCGGCCGATTCCAACATTTACAGTAAATCCCAGTTCATCACGGATTCTGTCCTTCATCTCATGTGCAAGCTTTATCGGATCCGGATACAGAAGTTCCATCCCGCTCATATCCATAAAGACCTCATCTATTGAGAATGACTGCATAAGGGGTGTATATTCATTTAAAATGCTTTTAAATTCATGGGACATTTTCTTATAAAGCTGAAAGTTCGGTTTCACAACTATAAGATCAGGACATTTCCGCAATGCATTTGCCACCGGCTCACCCGTAACAATTCCATACTTCTTTGCCGGGATGGACTTGGTGGATACTATACTGGTACGTCGATCCGGATCACCGCCGACACACGAAGGCACTGTCCTGAGATCCAGCGTCTCGCCGTTACATAAGCGGTCCACTGCCTCCCACGATAGAAATGCGCTATTCACATCCACATGAAATATCAGTCTGTCGTTCAACAGTAACGCTCTCCCTCTTCTGTATCATAAGGAATTTATCAGTATTCTTTTTTATCTCTGTTATATTTTAAAAACGTCGGTTCACCATATTCCGTCCTTATCATTCACAAAATAAGAAAGATTCTTTATTCCCGATACAACTTCTTCCTTAACGAAAAGTTCTTTTATCTCTTCCTTGGTCATCCACAGAATCTGTTCAACTTCATCTGTAGTGGCATTGCCGAGATCTACCTCTCCATCATAATCGTATAAATATATATCATTTATATCGTTAACTCTCGTGCCATCAGCGATATCACGTATCTGAGTCATGACGAGACCGCCGGTTTCTGTATCTAGATCTATCCCGACTTCTTCCTTAACCTCTCTGAGTGCTGCATGCAGACTTGTCTCACCCTTCAGTACGGATCCTCCTACACATTCCCACTTAAGCGGGCAGGTCTTCTTGTTCTTACTTCTTTGTGTGAAAAGATATTTACCTTCAGAATTTCTTATCCATATATGTACCACCAGATGATATGCATCCTCAGGCATCTCATTTCTTCTTACGTGTTCTCCTACGACTTGCCCATCCAGATTATATAAGTCCCATATTTCAGCCATCTATGATTCTCCCATTGCCTGTTTACTGATTAAATAATTATACCATTCTCACAGACCATCTTCTACTTTACTCAGTCGAAATCATCTCCGTCAAAGTCATCACTACCAAAATCATCGAAGTCATCATGATCACCGTCAAAGTCCATATCATCCACGTCGTCACTTTCCTTATAAAGGCCGTCTTTACTCATATAATCGAAGAAATCCATCTGCTGTGCTCTTTCAAATGGATCAAGTGATCCGTCTCCGTTCCTGTCAAACAATCTGTCGAGTGGTCCCATAGTAAATACCTCCTTTGTTAACTCCTGATCTACGATGCATTTGCCAGAGCATATGCTTTGATCATCTGCATAGTTACAGCTTTCCTATATTCTGCCTGTTTCTGCTTTACTCTGTTATATTTTGATCTCTGTTTCTTTGTTCTTCGCGGCATAGATTCTACCTGTTCTATCATTCGGCACCTGAAATCATCATGTCCTTTGATATAAACCAAAAATCCCATTATTGTTTTAGAAAATCTGGCATCTCTCTGGAAATGATAATCGGCATCAGAAAATATGCCCGGAACAATATCAGAAGGGATCGAGTTACCGTGATACAGGGCAAAGCAGTCCCAATCCTGAAGATATACTATCTTCCAATAGGCTATATCTGATACTACTATAATTTTACTATCTATAACGTCATATTCAAGATAGTTTTCATATGTATATATGTCTATATCGGTTTTCTCTATGTTGTATTTATCTTCAATTGTAATATTCTTATCCATAAACTGCCTCCTTTGCCTTCTTTTTATATAAGTTTCGGTAAGTTTTGATATCCTTATACTAAAATTTTCGCAAAAGAGATGTCCCCTTTTCTACCCTTGTGTTTCGAGTCGGTTATCATTCACACATTGAAACTGATTCAGCAAATAAAGCTACACGCTGATGCGGCTTCATCAGAAAACGTTTTCGTAACTATAGACAAAATATCAAAAGCTTTTGGAGGAATGACAACTAGGAGGACAAAACATGATCTTAAAAAATATGGCACTCGGACTTGGAATTTCAACCCTAGCAACATTTACGGCTCTACCGTCCATCGGCGGTTCTTTTGGAAATGATACAAAGCTTAGCAATGTATCGCCTACAGGTATATATGCATCTAACGATGAAACAGATGATGATGAAGATGATTCTTACTTCATAGATAAAGTATTTCCGGAAGACAGTTTAAAGACATATATGGACTATATTCCTGATCTATATGATGAAGGCCTTGTATATGATGATGACTTTGTAAAGCATCTTGAAAATGAAGATCCTGATGCATTTGAGGATATGTATCTTCGTGAGCTGGCCGAATTCTATGGCGAAAACCATGAACTTCATAACTGCAAGTACGAAACTATAGCCTATGGTACCGGTCTCGGTTTCGGCGATTACGCCTTTACTCAGGGATTCTATTTTATAGATGATCCGGAATCTCCATGGTACATGCTCTACTTCGTAAAGGCAACTCCTGATGAAGTACAGGCCCATGTAGATGAACTTAGTGAGTATTACCATCTATATGATTCATATAAAGATTCGGAATCGGGTAATCTCAATTTCACCTTCATCGACGACGAAACCGGTGATTCTCGTGATCTCATATATTACACTCACGACCAGATTCTTTCAGAACAGATTTTCGAGGATGGTGTAGCAGATATCATTGATACTGACGAAATTAACGATGATACTGACGAAATTATCGATGATATTGGCGTGGGTTTCGAGGATAATTAAAATCAACAAACAAGCTATTGGGCTTAAACCACCTGTAAAGAGAGGCAGGGTAGACTCCGGTCTATCCTGCCTCTTTCTTCTATTTGTCTGTTACATATGTCAGAGCATCTCTTGTTTCACGAAGAGAAGTTTTCGGCTCCTCATTAATTATTACTACAATCTTCTTATCCGATACACCCATTCTTATCCCCTTATGATCGCATTTTGTATAATCGAAACCATCGGTATAAGTATCCAGAACTTCTATATCAGACATGTCCGGACTGCATTTACATACATCAAAACCATCTTCCTTAAGCTTTATGAAATATATAACTCCATCCTCATAGTTAATGCAACCGATATCTTCCATTTCATTCGGAAATGTCTGATTCTTTACGAAAAGCTTGAGGATATTTCGGTTATTATAACCATCTGAATCTACTATCCATATCTTATCACCCGAATACTGAGGGTTTGCTCCGTAATATATATTATGCTTTTCATTCATAATATATCTTGTGAGAAGGAATCCGTTATAATACCTGAAATCTTTTGTATTAATATCCGATGCATATAAATACGGTTCTGACACATTTCCTTCGGATATATCAGCTGCCTTTATCACACTCGGAATCACATCATAATCGCGATCCTCTCCTGTTCTGACTTTTGCCTCTTCTGAAGATATTCCTTCCTGATAATACATTCTGTTATCTACAACACAGAAATCCTTTATGTCATTTTTATCATCATGTTCAATGATCAGCTTACATTCTCCGGACTCAGGGTCTATCTGATATATTCCTTCATATGTTGCACCATAGAGATATCCGTCACAATATCCTATAGCTCTGAATAAGATATCTCCCGAATATATGCTTGTAATCCTCTCTCCGGAAGGCTCAAGTCTCTTTATAGTATAAACTCCGTCTACAGCACTCGGAACATCACCTACAAAGTACAGTCCTTCATCTGTCATAACAGCATCATTCTGATAATTTCCAAGAAAATGTTCTTCAAGGTCTGTTCTGACAGCATGATCTGCCTTTGCATATTCTCCGTAATTACTTTTATAATCAAGACATATCTTAACGGTTTTAATATTTATCAGAAGAAGTCCGAAGAATAATACTGCAGCGATAACCGATAAAACCCTTACGATCTTTCTGTCCACCGGATCCGGAATATATGTTTCATCTACAGACAGAAGCTTCTTCTCATACTCTACTTTTCTTTTGTTATGACGTAAACATATAAATATCATGAAAAGTGAGTATCCTGCAGTGATGAAAAATCTCAGATGAAGCGGATTAATCTGAACCGTATACTCAGAATAAACAGCTGATTTGAGAACACTCCTCTTAAACTCTAACGTATAATCTGCAAAAAGGATCGGGATCATGTAGTAAACAGCAAAGCTCAGGATAACACAGAGGTAAACAACCATATCTGCTTTATAGTATTTGAGCTTACCTCTCATACCCAGAATTCTTGTGATGATTATGATAACGATAGCCGTTATCATCGTAAGCATCATCCATTTATTCAGATAAACCCAGAAATCTCCGACTTCAAACTCTAAATCTTTCGAAAACATATCCTTATAGTTTCCGGATATGATCTTCTGAGTAAGATTACTCGAGCTTTCAAAAGGTTCTCTTTTAAATAAATCATCATACATAGATACAAAGCCCGGGTTAAACGGGGCCGCAAAGTACCATAAGCACATAACAAAAAGTATTACAGATATTATAGATAAAATGAGCATAGCCTCTCTCCTTGTTATTATCACATCGATAATATCATAATACTATATTGATAATATGTCAATATCGATTTTAAGCCTGTCGATGTGATATACACCCGGAATCCCGGACACTAATCACATTGACAGGCTTATATGATTTTCAGATCAAATATTCTGATCTAATATTTTCTATTTTTCTTCCGTCGGCTGAGTTTACTTCTTATTAGTTTCATCATCCGTCGCTACATCTGCTGTTTTAGCTGCTTCAGCTTCTCCATCAGTTGCTTCGGTCTCTCCGGCTGCAGTCTTAGCTGCTTCTGCTGCTTTAGCTTCTTCTGCAACTGCCTTAGCCTCTTCCATGGCTGCCTTATAAGCTGCTTTCTTAGCCTTACGCTTTGCTCTGTGAGCTTTGAATGGCTTACGAAGTAATCCGAACCAGATTGAAAGAAGAATTATGATGAATATTCCGAGACCGATTATGTTTTCTGCTGCCCATAATACGAAGTCCATGCATCCCTCTACGAAATTCTCCCATCCATTCTTAAAGGACTGTGAAAGCTTTTCACTGAAGCTTTCCGGAACCGGATCCTCGTATTCACGTACTTCCGATATTTCGACTGATATATAGCTGTAAGCAACATCGTTATTGATGCTGTTCATTCTGGTCTTAATACGGTTGATGGAAATCTCAACCTCTGTCAGACGCTCATCTACCATGAGAAGGGATTCCATATCATCAAGTGTTTTTGCATCCTTCATCATTTCGAGATAACTCTGCCTTTTAGCTTCGAGTACTTCAAGCTCCGCACTGAGATCCGAATATTCCTGGGAAAGATTAGTGACATTCTGAGACTTATTCATAAGTTCTCCGATATTACCGCTGTTATCAAGAAATGCCTGATAGTTCTCCGATGGAATTCTGATTGTAGCGTTATATGAATGAAGCGACGGATTATATCCGTAACCACCGCTGTTTGATTCATTTTCACTTTCAAGGAAAGCTCCGTAGGTCTTCATCAATGACTTCAGTTCGTTGATGGACTTCTCGTAATCCTTGGTATCAAAACGTACGTCACAGTGATAAACAAGCTTCTCCGCATCTATCGTAGGTAGTGTATTGGTTGTATCTCCCGATTCTACATCCCCTGTTGCATAATCTGTGATACCTTTGCTTTCTTCGATAGCTTCTGCATCTGCTGCATATTCATAGTCATAGTCATCTTGAACTTCAGCACTACCCATGGATACTGTATTTGCAGTTCTTCCTTCCATTTTGTATTTGGTGGAATCTCCACTGCTGCTTCCACATCCTGTAGTTCCTATAAGCATCATCGCCGCAAGTACATTTGCTATTATTATCTTCTTTCTCATACTTTTAACCTCCTCAGTTTAACTGATTAATACTGTTACTTAAGATACGGTTATGCTCATATTTTTTATGGAAGATTTTTATTTATCTTTTATCTCACTTTTATCTCCCTCGATCTCAGGATTCGGTAAATGTAGAATATTTCCGGAATTACCATTACTATCCACTTAATATTATACAGCTTTTTCACCGGGCCTACGACTCTGTTTTCTGAAAGGGTCTTATAAAAATCATCGAAGACCTTCTCTCCGAACATCAGTTCCATTTCGTCAAAATGCATGTTCGCCGCCTCTACGACAAGCAGTACATTTATGATAAGTGCTATCATAAGTATCGAATATGTCGGGATATCCGGTTTCTTCGCGCCGAATATCATTCCGAGGATTACAGCACCGACAAAGAAAAGTATCACATATCCACCGCTTCCCGCCGCACAAACCGCTATATAGGAACTGCGAGTACTTACTTTGTGCAGGATCAGATATGTGAGGATACGTTCATATACAGAAAATAGGATTACCAGATACATTATATAAAAACTGAACGGTACAGACAGACTTATCCCACTGCCTATACCGCTCTTATTCTCATAAGCGTACACTATTCCGATAAATCCCGCGTAAACCAGGACTACTAGAAAATAATGCAACATACTATTCTCCGTTCTATATTGCGCCGACTTGACCAATGCAATACTTCTCACATTCATCTTCATTTCCGGAAACGAACGTGGGAAATTAGCTTAGTATTCTTTTTTTATCTCTTCTATCCGGTATATTTCCTTAAACGTCTCTAAATCCTTATCATTTCTGATCAGCATTACATCAGTGAAATGACCGTCTTCTTTGTTCTTAAATCCTGCCACCTGCTCTCCTGTACAGATACTGGACTTAATTACAGCTATCTGTTTGTCGGGGTCAAAAGGTATGGAATTAATTTTCTTCTTTCTAAACTTTCTCATATTCAACCTCATTTCTATTGACTATCTATCTCATATGTTAATAATTTACATACTCTCACAAACATTCCCGTAATCGGCATATATGTACAACTGAAGCTCTTTGGGAACATACCTGCATAGCAGGTGGTTTTATTGGTTGTTAAACCAATAATATGCAACCGCAATTTGCATCACGGCTGCATATCATGTCTGTCTGTTCTATTTATACCCATCTCACGATAGTATTCTTTTTTTGCATCAAACATATTGCCTTCAGCTTCTTTGACTATTTCATATACGTCAAACAACTCATCCTGATTCATTTCATGTACAGCATAACCAAAAGAAACATGATAATTCTTTTTTTTCAGTTCCTGACTCATCTGATCAATTTCAGCCGGTATATTCTCCAACCTTCCGTCCACTCTGAAGCAAACAAATTCATCACCTCCGATACGAAATGTATCATCAGATCCAAACCTCTGCTGCATTACTCTGGCTACCTCCTGCAACATCATATCTCCTGCCTGATGGCCTTGGGTATTATTCATTTCATGCAACCCATTTACGTCAGCATAAACACATATCAAATTAGTATTACACATCTGTGAATATCTTATCAGCTGGTTTTCGTAATGATTTCGATTCTTCGCTCCCGTAAGCAAATCAGTCTGACTAAGAAACTCAATCTGCCTTGACTGTGATAGAGCTTTCATCTTTATACTCATCGTGACATACTCCCACCACTTT
>DEFA01000036.1:0-157792 GCA_002350525.1 Lachnospiraceae bacterium UBA2864
AAAGTGGTGGGAGTATGTCACACGTGTTCAGCATCAGTACTTGCTGCATTTGCTGATAAGATAGGAATAAGTGAGCCTGAGGCAAAGGCAATAGCGTCTCCATTTGCCTGTGGAAGAATGGGAAAGTGTGGGGCGGTTCTTTCAGCAGAATACGTACTTGAGCAGTTATATAAGGAGAACGCTTCGGAGAAGATTGAAGAGTTTGAAGAGAAGTTCAAGGCGGCAGATAAGGGATCCGTTATGTGCTCTGATCTGCGCGGAAAGGTTGAAGGATCCTGCAGAGCGTGTGTAAGAGATGCGGCGAAGATATTGGAAGAAATGGTGTAGGTTTCAATGTTGTGTTACAAAAAATATATAAGGAGGTATTAAGAATGGGCGTTAACAGGTTTGTATTAAATGGAATTTCTTATCATGGACATGGTGCTATAAACGAGATTCCGGGGATAGTAAAGTCAAAGGGGTTCAAGAAGGCGTTTGTTGCATCTGACCCTGATCTTATCAGATTTGGTGTTACGGCAAAGGTTACTGACTTATTGGAACAAAATGGTATTGAGTATGAGATTTTTTCGGATATTAAGCCAAATCCGACTATTGAAAATGTGCAGAAGGGTGTTGAAGCCTATAATGCATCCGGAGCGGATTTTATGATTACAATCGGCGGCGGTTCATCTATGGATACAGGAAAGGGAATCGGAATTATTGTTAATAATCCTGAGTACGCAGATGTTCGTTCTCTTGAGGGCGTAGCTCCTACAAAAAATCGTACCGTATTCACTATTGCTGTGCCTACAACAGGCGGAACAGGTGCTGAGTCAACGATCAATTATGTTATAACTGATGTTGAGAAGAAACGTAAGTTTGTTTGTGTGGATCCTAATGATATTCCTGATGTAGCGGTTGTTGATCCTGATATGATGTCGACTATGCCGAAGTCTCTTTCTGCAGCGACAGGAATGGATGCTCTTACACATGCTATTGAAGGATATACTACAGCTGCAGCCTGGGAGCTTTCTGACTGTCTTAATCTTGAGGCTATAAAGCTTATTGCAGCGAATCTCAGAAAAGCAGTTGATAATGATCCTGAAGGCCGAGAGGGAATGGCACTTGCTCAGTATGTTACAGCTATGGCTTATTCAAATGTAGGCCTTGGTATAGCTCATTCTATGGCACATACTCTTGGTGCGGTCTATGATACACCACACGGCGTTGCTTGTGCTATGATGCTTCCGATTGTTATGGAATTCAATGCTGAATCAACCGGTGAAAAATTTAAATATATTGCAGAGGCATTTGGTATTGATACGCAAGGTATGGATCAGGCAGCTTATCGTAAGGCAGCAATAGATGCTGTAAGACAGTTGTCAATTGATGTAGGAATACCTACAAAGCTTGATAAGCTGAAAGAAGAAGATCTTGATTTCTTATGCGAGTCTGCTGCTGCAGATGCATGTGCACCGGGAAATCCGAGACATGCAAGTCTGGAAGAATTCAGAGAAATGTTTAAGAAACTCATGTGATTGTCAAGTCATAATAATTATTTATGGATTTTTTGTTGAAAATCAAAGGGACCTGTCGATTATTCGACAGGTCCCTTTGCTGTGAGATGTCACTTCTGTAACTCTTTAAGCATTGAATCTTTATCCATGTAGTTGATCTCATTAAGCGGAGTGCCGGATTGATTCTGAGTGAGAGAGTTTAGCTTGTTGTTATACTCATCTTCAGATATTTCTTCGGTTCCCCAATTCCAGGTTCCCTTTGACCAATCGCTTGGATCTTCAGGATCAGGTTCACAATAACCGCCTTCCTTATATTCAATCTTTCCGTTTTCAAATGCATAGATGGTAGCACCGGGTGCACCTGTAGGAGCACTGTTGGAAAGATCATAGATGATTGATGTTCCGGGGATATAGTAAGCAGTTCCTCTATATCCACCGGCAGAAGCAACACCATCTGCGATATCGCTGATAGACAGTCCGTTTCCGGTATTATCAACTATTGCATAGTGCTGCATTCCACCGTCAGGTCTATCTTCACTTACGCAGGTAGCTATAAGTTCAGGTGTTCCGTCTCCGTCAAAATCTACCAGCTGGAAGCTGTCCCACTTGAAATCTGAAGACTGCACAGGACCGTTAATTTCCCAACTGTAGGAAGAAGGGTCTGATACGAAATTGTAAAAATCACTTGCCGGTGCAGGGGCATTGTCAGCAGCTTCGGAAGAGTTATCATCTTTACTTTCGGTTTTTTCTTCTTCGGTCTTAGCCTCTGTTGTGGCCTCGGTTTTTTCTTCCTCAGTCCCAGCTTCTGTAGCGGTTTCAGTAACTTCTTCGGCCTTTTCTTCCTCAGTTCTAGCTTCTGTAGCGGCTTCTGTTTTTACTTCTGTCTCAGTGTTTTTTTCTTCACCACAGCCTGTAAGTGCAGCAACCATACAAATACTTAATCCACATACTGTTAAAAAGTTCTTTCTCATAAATTTTCCTCTTTTCCAAATAATTTTCCTCAACACATTTTCTGTGATGAGCTTATTATAATCCCAGATTGTAACATAGATGTAAAAGAATTTATTTATATTTGTAAATTTATATTGTTACGGGTATAGATTATTAAAGCGTATGCGATTCCTCTGCCGTTTTCCGAAATATACCGTTGACAACGTTCGTTAACTGGTATAAAATTTTATTGTCAGAAATGTGAATAATAGGCAAAACAGAAGAAATTCTGTGACGCAAAGCTAGAGGACCTAAGAAGATATTTATGGTAGCCAGTTGCAGTATATGGGTATTAAAGCATCCGAATAGGTTTAGTAAGCTGTTCAGATGCTTTTTTGATGAAATATTAGGAAGAAGGATAACCTATGGAAGGATACAAAACAATTGCGGAATTATCGAAAGAATGGAATCTTACTGTAAGAAGAATTCAGAAACTGTGCTCTGAAGGAAAACTTCCGGGTGCAAAAAAAATAGGTACAATCTGGGCAGTTCCGGAGGGAGTAGAAAGACCGATAGATGCAAGAGTTAAGACCGGACAGTATAGGAACTGGAGAAAAAGGAAGGAAAAGTAGAAGTAATGTTCGAAATTGAGACGGGTGGAATTACATATATTGAGCCTGTTCCGGGAGCTACAAGTGAGTGGTATTTTGGTATTGATTATGATCATGGGGATCTTTTTGAAGCAGAGGAACTGTTTCGGGATGGCCATATCATAAAGGGAAGGAAGCTATGTCTGGTTCATTATCCCGATGGAAAGGTTTTCTTTCCGGTTCCGAAAACGGAAGGACATTATAGTGAAAGACCGGTATTCTTCAAGAATGGTATATATATAATCGATGTTGATTTTACTAATGAATTGATCAGGATTATAAGATTTGATTGTTGTGATTTTATAGTGAGAATTCATGTTGAACTTCCGCTTTCAATTGTAAAAGATTGTTATAATTTGCAACTGCATATAGCACCGCTCACATTATCCAGACAATTCGGAAACGAATTAGAGATAATATGGCCGGAGAAGATCAGCATTTCGATGGAGGATCATGATTCGTTTTTTTTGAGGGACGGAGACAGGTTGTTCTTTAACAGGTGGCATGAAGAAGGCGAAGGAGCAGATTATAAGTATTGGGAAGAGACAGTCATTAAAGATATTAACGGATATTTTATTGAAACGATTCCCGGAGATGTAATTCTGATGCAAAATGGGGAAATCTGGAATTTGAAATGATATTAAAGGATTATTTAAGGCAGAAGAAGAAAATCTGACAGCTTTTAACATAGAGACAGCAGTTCTCGCAATAGGAAATCTGATGACGGTGGGTTATTATATAAGAGAACAGAAGAGAGTTATATAAAACGCCTTAATTAATCATTTTGTTTACTACCAACAATCATGTCTTATGAGCCGTTTTGAATAGGATTTCGGCTCAGAAGAAAGATAGGAGAACTTCTCCTGTAACCCTCAAGCCCTCTTGACCCGAGAGGGCTTTTTTCGTGCCTCGCATTCTGCTAATTTCATAACCTCACAAATGTGATATAATGTGTTCTTGATTGTATAATATGTGTAGTATAGTGCAGGAGCAGAAATACAGGTTTACAAGAGTTTTGATTTAGGAGTATTGAATATGGCGAAAATACTTTTTCTGGCAGATTTACACGGAAATATGGTAGCAACAGAGGCAATGGATAAAGAGATAAAGAAGATACAGCCGGATGATATATGGTTCCTTGGCGATGCTGCGGGAAAAGGACCGGAAGGACATAAAACAGTGGATTGGGTCAGAAAGAATTGTAAGCATTTCATATCCGGGAACTGGGATGTGGAGTTGGTAGAAGCCTCAAGGTCAGATGATCCGAATCCGTATATAAAGGAATTTTATTGGAAACAACTTGGGAAGGAACGCCTTGACTGGCTGGATTCCATACCGAATGAAGATGAGGTTACGATCAGCGGGATCAACTTCAGACTCTTTCATGGAAGACCTGTAGATAAGAATTATCATACATATCTGTCTATGGATGAGTATAGAACGGGATTCACCGATACGAAGGGAAAGCTTCATGGAGGATTTATCAGTGCAGACTGTCATACTCCTTATATTCGTGAAATGGACCTCGGATATGCGATAAATACCGGAAGTGTCGGAAATTCACTTGGAGTGCCTCGCTGTCATGCATTGATTATAGAAGGTGAATTGGGAGCTGAAGAGTTATCGCCTATCAGTTTCAATATATTGAGTATTCCATATGATAACGAGCGTGCGGTTGAAGTGGTAGATGAGTATCCTGATATGCCGGATAAGGAAGCTTATAAGAGAGAGATTCTAACCGGTGTGTATAGAGGAATGAAGTAAGAGGTTTATATGTGTACGCGCTATTTTGTCAGGTCCCTTACGCCTGAGTTAAGGACTATCATTGAAGAAGCAGAAGAATCTCCGCTGTCCTTACGATTTGCCATTAATATGAGTAAAGTTATGAAGACAGATGGCGAGATCCGCCCGACAGATGTGGCACCGGTCATCGCACCGAGCCCTTTGGGGAGCAAAGCGGTTTATCCGATGCTTTGGGGATATTCGAGTCCTTACAAGGGTGGAAATATTATTCTGAATGCACGCACCGAGACAGCCTCTGAGAAGATAACCTTTAAAGAGGATTGGCAGCGGCATAGATGTATAATCCCGGCTTCATATTATTATGAATGGGAACATATTGTGTCGAATGACGGAAAGACGGTAACAGGGGACAGATACATTATTCAGCCCCTTGATTCTTCCGTGACATGGTTGTGCGGATTGTATCATATAGAAAATGGATTTCCGACGTTTGTCGTCCTGACAAGGGAACCGGGAGAAGAGATTGCATTTATCCATAACAGGATGCCTCTTATACTACCTTATGATGCTATAGAAGAATGGATAAGTCCCGAAGGAAAACCGGAGAACGTTATAGAAAGAGCTCTCACTGAAATGGTTGCGGAGAAGGGGTAAGAAGGCATTTTTTTTGCAAATGAATTGGAATATGCATATATGTAACAGACGAGGTTACGATTCGTAACTTCGTCTGTTGTTTTTTATATAGGTGTAGAAGTATAATCAGATTATCAGAGTCGACACTGATAACGGAGGATACTTATGGATGATATGAATAAGGACATACTGGGGATTCTCAAGGAGAACGGACGGATGAGCTTCACCGAGATCGGTGACAGGCTCGGAATATCCAGAGTTGCGGTTATGAAGCGCGTTAAAAAGCTTGAGGAAGAGGGCGTGATCCGCGGATATAGAGCAATCATTCATCGTGATGATCGGGTTAAGATGCTTCTTGAAATCTATACCGTTGATGACAAGTATGAAGATATTCTCGAATATCTTAATAGGACCGGCTGCGTAACGGAAATATATATAATGACCGGAGAAAACCATATTCACGCCACCGCGGTTGCAAATGACGTATCTGAATTAAAGTATCTGACCAAAATGGTGAGGAAGAAATATGCTGATAAGATAAGGCGGATTGAAACTCACGGTGTAAAGGAAATCGTAAAAGATATTTTGGGAGGTGTCGAATATGATAGAACTGGACGAGAATGTAACAAAGGAGATGAATAAGTACCTTGATGGTACAACCATAGAAGAGATAATCTATAATAACAGGAACATGTTTCATTTCCCGGCTGTATTTACAGGTACACAGCTGGATCAGGATATTGAGGTGCTTGACCTTGGAAACAGGGCATATAACTGCCTCAGAAGATCCGGTACCAACACACTCAGGGATCTTATCACGAAGAATAAGACAACCGAGGAAGAATCGAGTAAGAAGCAACTGAAAAGAAATAACAGGAACCTCGGAGTGAAAACGGCGGATGAGATACTTATAAAGCTCTTTTATTATTCTTTTCGAGTACAGCCTGAAAGTAAGAAAAAGGCCTATATGCAAAAGGTGATTGAATCGAATATTTCCGATTGATTTTAATTGGATAATAATCGGGATTCTTGTAATGAGAGGATACTAATAGATGAAAATATATGAATTCGGGAACCCGGATGCGGACATCGTTCTGATCCAGCCGGTCGATGAACACGACCTGGCGGGAATCGAAAATGAAATAAAGACTATCGGTGAAAACTATGATAAAGATTTTTTTCTGCAAGCTGTAAAGGTTAATGACTGGAACAGAGATCTTTCGCCGTGGGAAGCCCCTGCTGTATTCGGCAGGGAGGATTTCGGCGGAGGAGCAAAGAACATACTCACTGAAGTGCTTGAATTATGCGGTGACAAAGAGAAGACATATTATATCGGAGGTTATTCGCTTGCCGCACTTTTTTCTCTGTGGGCGGTTTATCAGACCGATGTATTTGCCGGTGTTGCGGCGGCTTCTCCATCCATGTGGTTTCCGAATTTCATCGATTATATGAAAGAAAATGATATAAGAACCGATAAGGTATATCTTAGCCTCGGAGACAGAGAGGAAAAGACAAGAAATCCGGTTATGGCAACCGTGGGAGACAGGATACGCGAAGCGGAAATCATATTAAAGGAACGAGACGTTAAATGTATACTCGAATGGAATGAGGGAAATCATTTTAAGGACGCTGACATAAGAACCGCCAAGGCCTTCAGCTCGGTTCTAAACTTTGTTTAACGAAGGTTAAAAAACCGCTACATTTTTCTGTCTGATATGATATAATCTGACTATATGGGGGTTGTTTTAGAGGGGGGTGCTATGGCAAAAAGACGAAGAATAGCATTGCTGCTCGGTCAGGCTGATGAAGAGTATCAGCAGGGATTTACCGAGGGTGTTTTGAAACAGTGTCGGAAGCAGAACTATGATGTCTGCGTTTTTTCGATGTTTATTAAGTATCAGAACTCCAAAGAACGTGAAATCGGTGATTCCAATATCTATGAGCTGATCAATTATTCGGATTTTGACGCAGTAATTCTGCTTATCGATACAATCCAGACTCCGGGAAAAGCTAAAGAAATAGAAGAGAAGATTAAGAAGAGTTTTACAGGTCCTGTTATCTGCATTGATGCGGATATCGAGGGCTTTTTCTGCTTTTGGACAGACGGTTACAATTCCGTATATAGTCTGATATCTCATCTTATAGAAGTTCACGGTTTCAGGGATATCGCATTTCTTTCGGGAAAGAAGTATCATAAGCATTCCCAAAGGAGAGTGGATGCCTACAGGGCTGCAATGGCGGATCATCATATAGATGTGCTTGAAGACCGTATCATTTACGGAGATTTCTGGTATAGCAGCGGTGCGTCTTATGCGGATCAGCTGCTCAGAGATAAAGGCAACATGCCTGAAGCTGTGGCATGTGCCAACGATTGTATGGCGATAGGACTTGCGGATGCGCTGACACGCGAAGGGATAAATATTCCGGATGATATAGCGATAACGGGATACGGCGATACGGAAGAAGGTCTTACCAGTCCGAGCCCGCTTACATCGGCGAAGATTCCCGCAAGATATTACGGAAGTTATTCCGTGAAATGCATAACAGCTTTTTTCAGCGGTAAAAACCCGCCGGAAACAGCTGTACGTCCGGAACTTTTTATCGGCTGCAGCTGCGGATGTAATAAGGATTCGGAAAACTTAAGATCCAAGAAGCTTATAAGAGATACCTGGACGACTAACACTTCCGAAGACGGAATCAATAGTATACATTATACTATGCTGAATGACATGATGATCCAGACTACACTGGATGACTTTATCAATTCGGTTTATTCCAATATATATCAGATAAAGAATGTCAGAAATTACCATTTATGCCTTAACAAGCAGTGGGCAATCTGGGATAAGGTAAATCAGATCAATATGCCTATACACGGTTATTCCGACGTTATAGTAGATGCGATTTCCTACTCGGCACATACACCGGCTAAGAATAAAGTCGGACTTTACGAGACGTTTCCTGTAGAGAATATGCTCCCGGAGATCGGTAAATCACCGGAGCCTGAGTGCTATATTTTTACACCTCTTTCTTTTGAAGAAAAATGTTTCGGATATTCTGTGGTAAGCTTTGATAACGATATATACGGTTATCCGGAAAGTTACAGATTATGGTCATGGGACCTCTGTAAAGGTCTTGAGATCATGCGCAGAGAGATCCTTTTCCATATCATCAATAATAAGGGGTCCGATGAAGCACTTACAAAGATAAGAAGTATAGAAGACGGTGTGGATCAGACAGTCTTCAGTACACTTACTCCTATAGAAAAAAGGGAACTTAAGGAAGTTGAGAGACTTCTTGACAACAATCTGTTTGATTATCATTTCCAGCCTATCGTATCGGCGAAAACGGGAGAGATATATTCTTACGAAGCCCTTATGAGAGCCCGTTCCGACTGGAAGCTGTCGCCGCTGGCAATCCTCAAATATGCGGGAATACTCGGAAGGCTTTCGGATGTGGAAGAGGCTACTTTCGTAAATGTTCTTTCGAGAACAAACAGAGAAGCCGATATATTTAAAAACAGAAAGGTATTCATCAACAGTATACCCGGTTGTACTTTGAAGAATGAAGAATGGGAAGAGGTAGGACATCTTATTGAGGAAAATACCAACGGGGTTGTTGTTGAACTTACAGAGCAGGCGGAGCTCTCCAATGAGGATCTGGATAAGATCAAAGACGTAAATGACAGATACGGCATCGAGATGGCTATCGATGATTACGGAACCGGATATTCGAATATTACAAACTTGCTTCGATATATGCCGAATTACGTGAAGATCGACAGAGCCCTTATGTCGGAGATTCAGAACAGCTCACAGAAGCAGCATTTCGTAAGAAATGCGATAGAATTCTGTCACGAGAACAACATTCTCGCACTTGCTGAAGGAATAGAGACTTCCGAAGAACTTAAGGAAGTTATAGACCTTGGTGTGGATCTTATACAGGGTTATTATACGGCGAGACCGCAGCTTGAAGTTATGGATGCCATTAATCAGGATATCCAGAACGAGATTAAGACATATTACAGTCAGAGGTCATCCGGATCGGGCCATAGAAAGTATATTGCGGGAAGAACTAACAGGATAGTGATCAGCAACCTTGTGAAGGATGGATGCGATACCATTCTGATAGGCGACCCGAAGGCTATACACAGAGATCTTACGATCATCGGAACACCCGGCAACAAGACTCTTATACATATAGAAGTTCAGGATGATTACGAGGGCAGGATCACTCTTGAAAATGTATTCCTTTCAAGCGGGCAGAGCAGGCCTCAGATAGAACTCGGAGATAACTGTAATGTAACCCTTGAACTGGTGGGTGATAATTATCTTCAGAACGGTGGTATCATGGTTCCGGAAGGTGCAATACTTGCGGTTGAGGGAGAAGGCAATCTCTTCATATCAGTAAATTCGGTCTCGGGATACGGAATCGGAAATGATCTGAATCAGAGCCACGGACATATAAACTTCTATCAGGACGGATGCATCAATATGGAAGTGAACGGAACCGACAGCGTTGGCATAGGCTCCGGCCTCGGCGGTCCGCTTAGGATAATGAAGGGAAGATATGTTATCAATATGAACTGCGAGAACGGTGTTGCGATCGGTACAACCGAAGGAAATGCATCGCTCGACATACATAACTGCGACTTTGAAGCAAACATGTCGGTCAACAGGGGAACCTGTATCGGTTCCGTACGCGGAAATGTTGTCCTGAGAGTCTGGGGTGCGTCTATCAAATGTTATGCCAGCGGAAGTGAGATGGTTGCACTCGGTACCATCGAAGGTAAGAGAGCCGGCATCAATATACATGAAGCGTCCACAGCCATTAATACCAGAGTGGAAACCTGTACCGGCGTGGGAAGCATGAAGGGCGGAACGGAATTCTCCATAAAGATGGCGTCTTTCAGAGCTATGATGAACGGAAAAAGGGCAGTCACATTCGGAAGTGCAACTGATGAAACAGCTCATAAGAATATCGCAATCTTTAATTCGGATGTAAATATATCCCAGCATTCGGGATATAAAAGAGAATACACCGGATCGCCGGATGGAATTCTCGTGGTTGATACGAGGTATCAGGCATCCATAAACGGTAAGGAATACAGTAATCCGTAAGAAGAGAGCCCGGAGCATAAGCTCCGGGCTTTAGTTTGGTCTATAGTACTTTGTAGCAGATATATTTCCGTAACAATTTTCGTGATGAAGGCGCATGCAAAATGGTGTATATTACTTTGTGGAGAATCATACTATAAGAAAGGAACGGGCACAAGAATATGAAAAAACTGTTTGGCGGAATAAAATTAACATGGTTAAAGCTTATCATATTTGCTGTAATAGCAGGTGTATATACAGGAATCATGGCATTTATACCTGCTGCAAAAGATACGTCTTTTGCGGATATATCGATATCCTTTGAATGTTGGATACTGTTCGGCATTCTGATAATCATAAACAGCAGATCGGCCATCGATTCGGCTCTTAAATGCTTTGTATTTTTCCTTATCAGTCAGCCTTTGGTTTATCTGGTTCAGGTACCGTTTAATATTCAGGACTGGGGGATATTCGGGTATTATCGGAATTGGATACTGTGGACGATCCTTACATTTCCGATGGGATTTATCGGTCACTTCATGAAAAAGGATAAGTGGTGGGGACTGTGTATACTTACCCCGATGCTGTTGTTTCTGGGTGTGCATTATATGAGGTTTTTGTCGGAGACGCGTTTCTCATTCCCGCATCACCTTCTCAGCATGACATTTTGTGCGGTTACAATGATCCTCTATCCGATATATATATTTAAGACCCAAAAGATAAGAATAGCGGGACTCGTGATAAGTATATGTATTATTCTGGGTATGACTGTCTGGGGATTTGTATCGGGACATGTTGTTTATAATACAACACTTCTTATAAGCAGTGACAGTGCTGATGGGGTATATTTCGATAAGGAATATAAGGCTTATCTGGAAGATGAATCCTTCGGAACGGCGGAAATAGTATATGCGGACAGCATAGAAGAATATATGGTAAATGTAGGATTTTTGAAGACGGGAACCACAAAGCTTATACTTGAGTCTCCGACAGGAGACAGAAGAGAATTTAATGTTGTCATATACAGGGATAGATATGACTGCATACCGGCAGATTAAAGATAAGCTCATAATGAAAAAAGACCTTTTTTACTATTTGGTTGAAATGTCAAAAAAAACGACAAATTTTTCATTATGTAGCAATAGATTTTCTTGTGCTTGAATCCAAAATTTGGTATGATATTGAGCACGGGATTGCCCGAACGAAAGATAGCAAGGAGGAATTGTCACGCATGTTGGAAGAAGCAATGAATGCTGTCAAAAAAGCTGAACAGGATGCGGATGCTATTCTTGAAACAGCTAAAGGGAAAGCTCAGGATATTAAGAAAAAAGCTGAAGCCGATGCGGAAGATCTTAAGGTCAAGGCACAGGATGATGCGGCTCTTTATCTGAAAAGCGGACTCGAAAAAGCTGAAGCCGACGGAAACTCGGCGATAGAAAAGGCAAAAGCTGACGCAGGTGTGGAAGCTGAAAAACTGGCTGAAGCGGCTAAGGTTAAAGAACCACAGGCCATTAAAGCGGTTATAGATGAGATAGTTAATAAATTATAGAAAGGCGGTACTGGAGTTGGCAATCGTAGAGATGCAGAAGATCAGTATATGTGCACTTCAGAAGCACAGAAAAGAGATACTGGACTTCCTGCAACGTTCAGGGGCCATGGAACTGATCCGCGAAAATGTCGATGAAGGATTTGAGACAATAGATACATCTCAGGACAGATCGAATTTCGAAAAGATAGCCGATTCTTTTGATCACATTCTTGAACTTTTAAAACAGTATGCACCTGCAAAGAGTTCGGGACTTGGTCTGGAGAAGAAGCAGATAACGAGATCCGAGCAGAAAGAGGTCGTGAAAAAAGTCTCTGAGTATTATTCTCAGGTAAAGAGAATGATGAGTCTTGAAAAAGACATTGTTGAGGCAAAAAGTAACATCGCCCGAAAATCTAATAAAATAGCAACGCTCAGACCTTGGGAAAAGCTGGATATACCGCTTAATTCCACAGGTACAAGAAAGACGGACATTTTTATAGGAACATTTCCTACGCTTATCACCGAAGAAGAGATTCTGACGATCGCAGCGGGGGATGCGGAAGGCGCCGTTCCGATAGATGTAAATGTAGTAAGCAGTGAAAATCAGATGACCTGTTGCTGCGTAGTCTGTACCAAGGATATATCCGCGAAAACAGAAGAAAATCTGAGACAAGGCGGCTTCGTAAAGATGCCATTCATAACTCACAGAGTTCCGACTGAAGCAATTGAGAAGAGGGAACGTGAGATAAGAGAAGAAGAGGCAAGGATAAGTTCAGCCGTCGATGAGATAGCTTCATACGGAGAGAACCGTTTAAAGTATGAGATAGCATCGGATTATTACAGAACAAGATCCGAGAAGTATAAACTTCTGGGAACTATACCGCAGTCGAAGAATGCATTCTTCCTTGAAGGATGGATTCCTAAGGAGAAAACAGATGATTTCTGCAGTATCCTGAGAGATAAATATGATGCGGTAGTTGAGCTTGAAGATACAGCTGAGGGCGAGCAGCCGCCGGTTGTGCTTCGGAACAACAGATTTTCCGAAAATGTTGAAGGTGTGCTTGAGTCCTACGGACTACCACAGCATGGCAGAGTCGATCCGACAACGGTAATGTCATTTTTTTATGTATTTTTCTTTGGAATGATGCTGTCGGATGCCGGATACGGAATACTTATGGCCATAGTTACGGCGGTGGTAGTGAAGCTTTATCCGAGAATGGAAGCAGGCATGAAGAAGATGCTTAAGTTATTCTTCTGGTGTGGCCTGTCTACAGCATTCTGGGGATTCATGTACGGAGGTTTTTTCGGAGATGCGATAGATGTTATCGCAAAAACCTTCTTCGGTTATACCGGGGAGACGCCGATTCTTAAACCGATATGGTTTGCACCTCTCGACAATCCTATGAGACTTCTCATATGGTGTATGGTATTCGGTCTTGTCCACCTTTTCGCAGGACTTGCGATAAAGGGATTTGAGTACCTGAAAGCCGGAGACGTTGTCGGATTTATAAGTGATATCATTGCATGGTACATGTTCATACTCGGACTTGTACTTATGCTTGTACCTTCAAGCATCTTTGCTTCGATAGCGGGATCACAGATAGTATTCCCTGGCTGGGCAAATACACTGGCAAAGGTTCTTACCATTGGCGGACTTGTGATAATACTTCTCATGTCCGGAAGAGCAAATAAGAACTGGGGTCTCAGAGTTGCCCTCGGAGCTTACGATATATACGGAGTTACATCATGGCTTTCCGATGTACTTTCGTATTCGCGACTTCTTGCTCTCGGTCTTGCGACCGGAGTTATCGCAAACGTTATTAATATGATGGCAAGCATGAAGGGCTGTACTCCTTTGGGAATTATAGTATTCATCATTGTCTTCATATTCGGACATCTGCTTAACCTTGCAATTAACTTGCTGGGTGCATATGTTCACACCAACAGACTTCAGTATGTGGAGTTCTTTAGTAAATTCTATGACGGCGGAGGCGAAAGCTTCAAGCCATTTAAAACGATAAACAATTACGTTGAAATCAAGGAGGAAAATTAAAATGGAATTAGGTAATGTTATTGCTATAGCTGGAGCTGCACTTGCTACGATACTTGCAGGTATCGGATCAGCACTCGGCGTTGCTAAGGGTGGTCAGGCTGCAGCAGGAGTTGTCAGTGAAGATCCTGCACAGTTCGCTAAGGTTCTTATCCTTCAGCTTCTTCCCGGTACACAGGGTATTTACGGACTTCTCGTAACATTCATTGCACTTTCACAGATCGGACTTCTCGGTGGTACAGCTGTAACACTTACAACAATGCAGGGTTGGGCATTCTTCGCAGCATGCATGCCAATCGCAATCGTTGGACTTATCTCAGCTATTCACCAGGGTAAGACATCTGTAGCATCTATCGCAGTTGTAGCTAAGAAGCCGGATCAGTTCGGTAAGGCTATGCTTTTCCCTGCAATGGTTGAGACATACGCAATCCTTGCACTTCTTATTTCTATACTTGCGGTTACAAACATATTGAAGTAGTACTACCAAAGTGAGTAACAGCGTGCTCACTTGTGAGCTAAGCTGTTAATAACTTTGGGAGTTAGAAGATATGAGTGTGGAGCCCGAAGGGCGGGAACACGAATATCTTCAAGATTGCGAGAGTTGCGAAGCAACGGAGCAATCTGTTGCTTCAATAAATCTCATGAAGCAACCCATTGCGAGAGCCGCGAAGCGGCGCAGCAATTCGTTACTTCAATAAGGAAATTTATGTACACCACTTTAGAATAAGAAAGGAGATTACCATGGCAGGTATAGAGAAGATCATCAGCTCTATCAAGGAAGCAGCCGATGCAGAGGCAGCGCAGATCATAAGCGATGCTGAAGCTAAAGCGGAAGAGCTGCTTGAAAAGACAAAGAAAGAATGCCTGGTATATTCTGTCGAAGAGAATGCGAAGTCGGATAAGAAGATCGAGCTTGCCGAAAAGCGTTTCAATGCTCAGAGTGAGCAGGCAGCAAAGCTTATACTTCTAAACGCTAGACAGAATATCATAGAAACTGCTCTGGAAAACGCACTTTCATCTATAGAAAAATCAGAACCGAAGGAATACTTCGATATGCTCATTAAGCTTCTTGAAAGAGCTGCGGGAAAAGGCGAAGGAGAGCTTTATCTTTCCAAGGAAGATATAGACAGAATGCCTTCTGATTTTGAAGCGGCCGCTTCAGGCGTTGCGGCTTCAAAGGGCGGTACGATAAAGATAGCCGGTTCGCTTCCGGATATAAAGAGCGGATTTATACTTAAGTACGGACAGATTGAAGAGAATTACACCATGAAAGCACTCTTCGAGGAAAACCATGACAGATTACAGGATATAGTTAATTCTATTCTGTGGAGCTAGATTTACCGAAGGGCATGCCTCTAAGGTAAGAAAATGATTTAAAAAGGAAAAAATATGAAAGACGCAGATTACATATATGCAGTTGCGTGTATACGCACGAAAGAAAAAAATCTGCTGAAGGATTCGGATATCCAGACTATTTCAGGACTTGCATCCGAAAATGCTGTCCTTACCTATCTTATTGACAGAGGATGGGGAACGCATGATACGAAGGATGCAGAACAGCTTCTCAGTATGGAAGAGGCGAGGACCGGTCAGGTTCTTACAGAACTCGGAGTCGGGGAAGATGTTACGGACATACTTATGTTCCGTGAATATTTCCATAACCTGAAAACTGCGGTAAAGCAGGTATGTACCGGTATAGAAGATCCTAAAGCATATTATAAAAGCAGCAGATTTGACGGAGAGAAGCTGAAGCTTATTATCAGAGAGAACTCCTTCGACCAGCTGCCTGAATATATGAGTAAAGCGGCTGAAAAAGCAAAGGACGTTATGTTAACTACCAGAGACGGCCAAAGATGCGATTCCATTATAGACAGAGCATGTCTTGATGCCATGATCAGTGAAGCTGATAAGACGAAAGACAGCTTCCTTGTAGATTATGCGGAATCGAAGGTTGCTACAGCCGACATAAAGGTTGCAGTCAGAGGATGTGATACCGGTAAATCCTATGATTTCATCATAGAAGCCTTAAGCCCTTGCAAAGCATTTGACGTAAAGGCTCTTGCCAAGGCGGCGGCAGCGGGAAGAGATGAACTTCTCGGATTCCTCAGCAAGACGGAATATTCCGAAGCAGCTGAGGCTATCGGCGAATCCTTCTCAAGCTTTGAGAAGTGGTGTGATGACTTCATGATTAAGAAAATCCTGGAGCAGAAGACTAACATCCAGTCTGTCGGACCAATAGTTGCATATTATCTTGCTCGTCAGAATGAGATACAGATGGTCAGAATTATCCTTACGGCAAAGGCCAACGGATTCCCTGATCAGACGATATCGGAAAGGGTAAGGAAGATGTATGGATAAGATAGCAGTAATGGGAGATTACGACAGCATTTACGGTTTTGCGGCACTCGGGCTCAGTACCTTTCCGGTTGAAAATGCGGAAACAGCCAAGAAGAGACTCAGTACCCTTGTAAACAACGGTTATGGGATCATCTATATAACCGAAGAACTTGCTGCACTGCTGTCGGACAAGATAGACGAATATAAAGGACTTATGTCACCGGCCATAATACTTATTCCCGGAGTTAAGGGAAATACCGGTTCCGGTATAGCATCAGTTCGTAAATCAGTTGAACAGGCCGTTGGATCAGACATACTGTTCAGCAAATAGAAATAGGAAAGGAGATACTTTCCATGGGAGTAATTGGAAAGATTAAGAAGGTTGCAGGACCTCTCGTAATCGCAACAGGCATGAGAAATGCGGATATGTTCGATGTCGTGCGTGTTAGTGATAAGAGACTTATCGGCGAAATTATTGAGATGCACGGAGACGAAGCATCCATCCAGGTTTACGAAGAAACCTCCGGCCTCGGACCGGGCGAACCTGTTGAATCAATGGACGTTCCGCTTTCTGTTGAACTCGGACCGGGACTCATGGGTTCCATATATGATGGTATTCAGAGACCACTTACCAAGATTCTTGAAGTTACAGGCAGTAATCTTCTTGACAGAGGTGTTGAAGTTCCTTCACTTGACCGTGAGGCAAAGTGGGATTTTGTAGCTACAGCTGCTGTCGGAGATAAGGTGGTTGCCGGAGATATAATCGGAACTGTTAAAGAGACTTCTGTAGTTACACAGAAGATCATGGTTCCTTACGGAATCGAGGGTACTATAAAGAGTATCACAAGTGGTTCCTTTACAGTAGAAGAGACTGTAGCGGTTGTTGAGACTGCGGTGGGAGATAAAAACCTTACACTTATGCAGAAGTGGCCGGTTCGTAAGGGAAGACCTTATCAGAAGAAACTTCCTCCGAAGATGCCGCTCGTTACGGGACAGAGAGTAGTAGATACCTTCTTCCCAATCGCTAAGGGTGGTGTTGCCGCTGTTCCGGGACCATTCGGTTCAGGTAAGACTGTTATCCAGCATCAGCTTGCAAAATGGGCTGATGCCGACATAGTTGTATATATCGGTTGTGGTGAGCGTGGAAATGAGATGACGGACGTTCTGAACGAGTTCCCTGAACTCAAGGATCCGAAGACAGGTGAGTCACTCATGAAGAGAACAATCCTTATCGCAAATACATCGGATATGCCTGTTGCAGCCCGTGAGGCTTCTATCTATACAGGTATTACACTTGCCGAGTACTTCAGAGACATGGGTTATTCGGTTGCTCTTATGGCAGATTCGACATCGAGATGGGCAGAGGCTCTCCGTGAGATGTCAGGACGTCTTGAGGAAATGCCTGGTGAGGAAGGTTATCCTGCTTACCTTGCATCTCGTCTTGCTCAGTTCTATGAAAGAGCCGGACATGTAGTATGCCTCGGAAGCGATGAGAGAGAAGGTGCTCTCTCGGCTATCGGAGCCGTATCTCCTCCGGGTGGTGATATTTCCGAGCCTGTATCACAGGCAACACTTCGAATAGTTAAGGTATTCTGGTCACTGGATTCAAGCCTTGCTTACCAGAGACATTTCCCGGCTATTAACTGGCTGAACTCATACAGTAACTATCTTGATGAGATGGAAGACTGGTTCAACGAGGCGGTTGAGAAAGACTGGATGTCAACCCGTCAGGAACTTATGAGCCTGCTTCAGGAAGAAGCATCTCTTAATGAAATCGTTAAGATGGTAGGTATGGATGCCCTGTCTCCACAGGACAGACTTAAGATGGAAGCTGCAAGAAGTATCCGTGAGGACTTCCTGCATCAGAACTCTTTCGATGAAGTAGATACCTATACATCACTTCGTAAACAGTATTATATGATGAAACTTGTTTATGCCTTCTATGAAGAGGGTGTACAGGCGCTTAAAGACGGCGCAAATATCAACGATATCGTAGCACTTTCCGTTCGTGAGGATATCGGACGTTACAAGTATACACTTGAAGCCGACATTGACAGTGAATATGAGAAAGTTTCCGAAAGTCTCCATCGTGAGATGGCAGCTTCGATAAGAAAGGAGGAGGACTGATGCCGAAGGAATATCGTACCATACAGGAAGTAGCAGGTCCTCTGATGCTTGTTCGTGAAGTCGAGAACGTTAAGTATAACGAGATCGGTGAGATTGAACTTGCAAACGGAGAAAAGAGAAAGTGTAAGGTTCTTGAAATCGACGGAACCAATGCTCTCGTTCAGCTCTTCGAGAATTCAACAGGTATCAACCTGGAAAGCAGTAAGGTTAAGTTCATAGGCCGTACCATGGAGCTCGGCGTATCGGAAGATATGCTCGGACGTGTCTTCGACGGTCTCGGACGTACTATAGATGACGGTCCGGAGATCCTTCCGGATGCAAGAATGGATATTAACGGTCTTCCGATGAATCCGGCAGCCAGAGCATATCCTTCAGAGTTCATCGAAACAGGTGTATCGGCTATCGATGGTCTTAATACACTTGTTCGTGGTCAGAAGCTGCCTATATTCTCAGCTTCGGGTCTCCCTCATGCACAGCTTGCCGCACAGATCGCCCGTCAGGCTAAGGTTAAGGGAACAGATGAGCAGTTCGCCGTTGTATTTGCGGCTATGGGTATTACTTTCGAGGAAGCTCACTTCTTCGAGGAATCCTTCCGTGAATCGGGCGCTATCGATAGAACGGTTCTTTTCATAAATCTTGCAAATGACCCGGCAGTTGAGCGTATCGCTACACCGCACATGGCTCTTACAGCTGCAGAGTATCTTGCATTTGAAAAGGATATGCACGTTCTTGTAATCATGACAGATATTACTAACTACGCTGACGCTCTTCGTGAGGTTTCAGCCGCACGTAAGGAGGTTCCGGGACGTAGAGGTTATCCCGGATACATGTACACCGACCTTGCTCAGATGTACGAAAGAGCAGGACGTCAGAGAGGCAAGAAGGGTTCTATCACTATGATACCTATCCTTACAATGCCTGAGGATGATAAGACCCATCCTATCCCTGACCTTACAGGATACATCACTGAGGGACAGATTATCCTCTCACGTGAGCTTTACAGAAAGGGTATTACACCGCCGATCGATGTTCTTCCATCTCTGTCACGTCTTAAGGATAAGGGTATCGGTGACGGAAAGACAAGAGCTGACCATGCAGCTACCATGAACCAGCTGTTCTCAGCTTATGCGCGTGGTAAGGAAGCTAAGGAACTTATGGTCATCCTCGGTGAAGCAGCCCTTACGGATATCGATCTTCTCTACGCAAAGTTTGCGGATGAGTTCGAGAAGAAATACGTATCACAGGGATACAGAGCCGATCGTGATATCATGGAGACTCTTGATATAGGCTGGGATCTTCTCAGAATCCTTCCTAGATCTGAGCTGAAGAGAATTAACGAGAAGTTCCTTGATCAGTATTACGAGAAGAATTAAAGGAGTGCCTTATGGCTACTACACAGATAAATCCAACGAGAATGGAGCTTACGCGTCTTAAGAAGAAGCTGGGCACGGCCGTGAAAGGCCACAGACTTCTTAAGGATAAGCGTGATGAGCTTATGCGTGAATTCCTGGATCTTGTAAAAGTTAATATGGAGCTTCGTGAGAAAGTTGAGCAGGGAATCAAAAATGCCAACAGGAATTTTGTTCTTGCGAAGGCCGGAATGTCTGATGAAGAGCTGCGTACGGCGCTTATGGCACCGAAGCAGGAGATAAGCCTCATAACCAATAAGAAAAATGTTATGAGTGTTGATATACCTGTATATGATTTTAAAACCAGAAGTGCTGATAAGAATGATATATATTCTTATGGTTTTGCCTTTACATCGGGAGATCTGGACTATGCTGTAGACTCTCTTCAGGAGGTGTTTAAAGATATGCTTAAACTCGCCGAAGTGGAGAAGTCATGCCAGCTTATGGCAGCTGAGATAGAGAAGACCAGACGACGCGTTAACGCTCTTGAGCATGTTATCATTCCTGAAACCCAGGAAGGCATCAGATACATAACCATGAAGCTTGATGAGAACGAGAGAAGTACTCAGGTAAGGCTTATGAAGGTTAAGAATATGATGCTGGAACAGGCACATAAGTATAAGGAAAAAGAGAAGGCCGCTCATTAGGCACAATATAAAATCTAAGATAGCCGTTCGACAAATGTTACAAGTCGAACGGCTATCAGTGCTTTATCTTATACTGGAAAGAACAACCGTTTTGTATTATAATCTTATGTTGGAGTGATTTTGGTTAGACGGAGGTGAATACTATGGCAGATTCAAAAAAAGATACAAAAGATACAAAGTATACTATTGCCGAAAACGGCGACAAAGGTATAGTTCAGATAGCCGATGATGTAGTATCGAGCATTGTGGGACTTGCGGTTACCGAAGTTGACGGAGTGGCACGCCTTACGGGCGATATTACCAGAGAGCTCGTCGCAAAACTTGGTAAGAAGAACCTGGCAAAGGGTATCTATGTATCCTATGATGATGCAGAAGACGGAAGCAAGAAGGTAAAGGTGAATGTGTCTATAGAGATTAAGTTCGGATATAACATTCTCGCTGTATCGGAAAGCGTACAGGAGAAGGTTAAGTCCACACTTCTTACCATGACCGGACTTGAATGCTCCGTAGTAAATGTAAAAGTATCAGGAATTGATTTTGAGGATCAGAAATAATGAACAGACACGAGCTTAGAGAAAGTATATTTAAGATAGTATTTCAGATTCCGTTTTACGGAGCGGAGAATATGCAGGAACAGACCGAAGTGGATATAGAGAGTCTGAAGCTGCTTGCTGAGGAGCCTCTTTCCGAAGAGGATGAGATTAAGATCTCCGAGAAGAACGAGCAGTATATAAAAGCTAAGGTTCAGGGAATAGTATCTCACATAAAGGAAATCGATGAGAAGTTAACCGAAGCTGCAAAGAATTGGGAATTAAAGCGTCTCGGTAAGGCCGAGCTTGCAATCCTCAGACTTGCGGCATATGAGATTATCTATGACGAGGATATTCCGAGAGCTGTTGCAATCAACGAGGCTGTTGAGATAGCCAAGGAATATACCGATGAGAAAGCTGCGGCTTTCATCAACGGAGTTCTTGCCGGAGTTACCGGAGAGTAAACTTGCGGATAATCTTATTAAGGGACAGACAGTATGAAGGAATATACCGTCAGCCAGGTAAACGGCTATATCAAGAACTTAATAAGCAGTGATTATCTTCTGAGAAATATTGTGATCAGAGGAGAGATATCGAATTGTAAATATCACAGCATGGGGCATATTTATTTTACTTTGAAAGATGAATCGAGCTCCATGCCTTGTGTTATGTTTAAAGGCAGCATAGGAAGCGGACTCAAGTTCCGTCTGGAAGACGGACAGGCGGTTCTTATATCGGGCTCCGTAAATGTATATGAGAGAGATGGAAGATATCAGTTATATGCAAGTAAGATACTTCTTGCGGATGATGGTAAGGGAAAGCTTGCTGAGGAGTATGAGAAGCTTAAGATAAAGCTCTACGAGGAAGGCCTCTTTGATTTTGAAATTAAGAAGCCTATACCTAAGCATCCGAAAGCCGTGGGAATCGTAACCGCCAAAACCGGTGCTGCAATCCAGGATATCATGAATATTGCGAGAAGACGTAATCCGTATGTTCAGCTTTATCTCTATCCTGCCAAGGTTCAAGGTGAAGGCGCGGCCGAGACCATTGTGAGAGGTATCGAAACACTCGATAAGATGGGACTCGATACGATAATCATAGGTCGAGGCGGAGGAAGCATAGAAGATCTCTGGGCATTTAACGAAGAGATTGTTGCGAGAGCTATCTTTGCTGCAAAAACTCCGATAATATCGGGAACCGGTCATGAGATAGATAATACTATCGCCGATTATGTGGCGGATCTCAGAGCACCGACTCCATCAGCGGCTGCGGAACTTGCGATAGATAATGTGATAGATACTCTGAACAGGGTTAAGACTCTCAGAACTTCCATAGATAGGGAGATGTCTTCGAAAGTAAGAGATGCAGGGTTCCGTCTTGAGAAGCTGAAGAACGCTCTGGAGAGACTCAGCCCCGAGTCGATTCTCCGTGACAGACAGCTCGCACTTGCACAGAGTGTGGATAAGCTTCACAGACTTATGGAAGATAAGCTTACACGGATCAAACAGAGACTTGAAGTTGATATAACGAGACTCCACGGTCTTTCTCCGACGGCAAAGCTTGTTAACGGTTTTGGCTATATATCCGATTCCGAAGATAAGCCGGTTACTTCCGTAAGATCGGTTAAAGAAGGTGACAGCCTGACGGTCAGAGTACATGACGGAACTATAAACACAAAGGTTATGGGAACGAACGGTTAAGAGATAGGATTATGGCTAAAGAAAAGAAAACAGATGAATTCGTAGTAGAGGATGCTATGAAAAGAATAGAAGAGATCAACGGCCTTCTTGCAAAGGAAGGTACATCTCTCAAAGATTCCCTCGCACTTTACGAGGAAGGAGTTCTTCTTTCGGAAAAATGCAGAAAAAGCATAGAGGGTATCGAAACCCAGATTAAGATAATCGGTGAGACAGATGAAGACTGAGATAATTGATAAGATCAATAATGTCATTATGAAATATATGCCTGACGGAACACGTATTCCGTCAAAGGTTGTGGAAGAAGCAATGTCTTATGCCATGTCTGCGGGAGGAAAGAGAATCCGTCCGCTTATCATGTATCTGACATATAAGGCACTTGCGGATAACCCGGAGGATGAATCGGCTCTTAACCCCTTTATGGCGGCTATTGAGATGATCCATACAAGTTCTCTCATACATGATGATCTTCCGGCACTTGATAATGACAGTCTGAGACGCGGACTTCCGACTGTACATGTAAAGTACAGAGAAGATGCGGCAATCCTTGCGGGAGATGCACTTCTTAATCTTGCATATGAGACTGCGGGAGAAGCATTTTTAGGAAAACTCGGTGACGTAACTCTCGAAAAAGCTCTAATCGTACTTATGAGGAAAACCGGTGTCCGCGGAATGCTCGGAGGACAGAGTGCGGATGTCATGCTGTCCGGTAAAGAACTTTCGGAAGACGAGAGAAATTATATTTACGAGAAGAAGACTGCGGCTTTGATAGAGGCTCCTTTCATGATAGGTGCGCTACTTGCCGGAGCTGATGATAAAACTGTTGAACTTCTTGAAGATGCGGGACGTGCACTTGGCCTCGCATTTCAGGTTCAGGATGATATCCTTGATATGACCTCAGATGCCGAAACTCTCGGCAAGGAAGTCGGTCAGGATGAAAAGAATAAGAAGAACACTTATGCAGCGGAATACGGAATAGATGAGGCGCGTAAGTTTGTGAATGAGAAAACGGACAGTGTAAGAGATATTCTTGACAGAGTACTAAAGACTGACAGAGAGGAGGCTGAACTTCTGAAGCAGCTTGTAACGGAGCTTGCAGGAAGAAACAGCTAAATTATGGATATACTTGACAGTATTAACAAAGAAAATGATATAAAGAACGTTGACATGGAAGATATGCAGGCTCTTGCCGAAGAGATAAGAGGCTTCATACTCGGAAATGTCAGTCATACGGGAGGGCATCTCGCTTCAAATCTCGGAGCCGTAGAGCTTACGATGGCACTGCATTTATGCATGGATTTTCCTGAGGATAAGCTTATATTTGACGTAGGTCATCAGTCTTATACCCATAAGATACTTACCGGAAGGAAAGACGATTTTTATAAGCTCAGACAATACGGAGGACTCAGCGGGTTTCCGAAGGTTTCGGAGTCTGATTCGGATGCGTTCAACACGGGACACAGTTCAACTTCCATATCGGCGGCACTCGGACTTGTAAAAGCCAGAGAGCTTCGCGGTACCGACGAGAGAGTCTGCGCCGTGATAGGTGACGGCTCCATGACGGGCGGAATGGTTTATGAGGCACTCGATCAGATGTCTCAGCTTAAGTCAAACTGCGTGGTCGTTCTTAATGATAACGAGATGTCAATATCGAAGAATGTGGGAGGACTCTCAAAAAGTCTCAATAAGCTTCGTGTGGGTAAGACGTATAATGACCTTAAATCGAACGTCGAGAGTGCATTTCTCAATATTCCGGATGTAGGTCTTAAGATGGCGAAGGGTATTAAGAGGACAAAGGATTCTATCAGAAATCTTCTTGTTCCGGGTTCCATGTTTGAAGAAATGGGCATAACCTATGTCGGACCTGTAGACGGTCACGATATACCTGAAATGGTACGTATATTCCAGGATGCCTTCGCTCTTAACAGACCTGTTATCGTACATGTAAAGACAGTTAAAGGTAAGGGATATCCGATTGCTGAAAGGTATCCGGAACATTTCCACGGAGTGGGACCTTTCAATATCGATACAGGTAAATCGTTAAGCAAGAAGTCGAGTCTTACTTATACCGATGTTTTCGCCAGAAAGCTTATAGATATCGGAACCCGTGAAAAGAGGCTGGTTGCGATTACGGCGGCCATGGGAAGCGGAACGGGTATCAAGAAGTTCCAGAGGAGATTTCCTGACAGGACCTTCGATGTAGGAATAGCAGAGCAGCATGCGGTAACCTTTGCGGCAGGTCTTGCGAGAGGCGGTCTGATACCGGTTGTTGCAATCTACTCATCATTTCTTCAGAGAGCTTACGATCAGATGATGCATGATGTATGTCTGCAGAATCTGCATGTGATATTTGCAATAGACAGATCAGGTATCGTCGGTGAGGACGGCGAGACTCATCAGGGTATATATGATACCGCTTATCTCAGAAGTATGCCGGGAATGACGGTAATAGCGCCTAAGGGCGAGAAAGAGCTTGAGGCGGCGCTCGAATATGCCGTTAAACTCGATGGCCCGGTTGCGGTTAAGTATCCTAAGGGCGGATGTTTCGTAGATACCGAAGAGAAGTCTGTGAGATTTGTCGACGGACGTGCGGAAGTTGTGAATTTTGACTCCGTTGTCGGAAGCTATGCGGGACCGAAGGTTGCACTCATCGGTGTGGGTGATATGGTTGAGACAGCTCTCACTGTAAGAGACAGGATAAGAGATGATGTCGGAATGACTCCGGAAGTCATAAACTTAAGATTCATCAAGCCGCTTGATGTTGAGAGGATAAGAGAGACAGCCGAGAAGTTTGATATAGTTGCGGTATTGGAAGATACGGTTAAGGAAGGAAGTGTAGGCGAGGCTGTTGCCTATGAGATAGCCGGTTCGGGCGCAAGCTGCAGACTGCTGCATTTCTGTATTAAGGATGAAAAGCTTACACAGGGAAGCATTGCGAAGCTTCGTGAAGTGGAAGGAATAGACGCGGATACGATATATAAGACTATATCGGATCTCATCAGGGTTAAATGATATGAGTAAAAAGAGACTGGATGTTCTTCTGGTTGAGAAAGGTCTGGCGGAATCCCGAGAGAGGGCAAAGGCCAGTATAATGGCGGGTATCGTATATGTAAACGGTGAGAAGGAAGATAAGGCCGGAAGCACCTTTGAAGAGACCGCAGAAATCGAAGTCAGAGGAAAGACACTTAAATATGTGAGCCGTGGGGGACTCAAGCTTGAAAAGGCTATGGAAGTATTCCCTATCGTGCTCGAAAACAGGATATGTATGGATATCGGTGCATCTACAGGAGGGTTTACGGACTGCATGCTGTGTAACGGTGCCGCAAAGGTCTTTGCAATCGATGTAGGATACGGACAGCTCGCATGGAAACTCCGCGAGGATGAAAGAGTTGTCTGTATGGAAAAAACGAATATCAGATATGTCACTGCCGAAGATCTCGGAAGTGTTCCGGACTTCGCGTCGGTTGACGTATCTTTTATCTCTCTCTCAAAGGTCCTGCCTGTTATGAACGAACTGCTGGCCGAAGGTGGCGAAGGCGTTTGTCTCATTAAGCCTCAGTTCGAGGCAGGCCGCGAGAAGGTCGGAAAGAAGGGCGTAGTAAGAGACAGGGGAGTTCACGAGGAAGTGATCGAGGCCTGTACGGGCTATGCCGAAGAAAGCGGCTTCGGAGTTCTGGGACTGGACTTTTCTCCGGTAAAAGGACCCGAAGGTAATATCGAATATCTTATGTATATCAAAAAGGGGCAGGAATCGGGTGAATATGATATCCCGGGTCTTGTGACCCGAAGCCACGAGGCTCTGGATAAGTAATGGGAGTTCGTTTCTTATGAAGCAGTGTAAAAATTTTCTTATAATTGCAAATGACACCAAGGATGTGAACCTTACGATATCCGGACGCCTGAAGGAGATAATCGAGTCTCTCGGAGGTACTGCTTCTGTTATAGGCGGCGGTGATTACAGTGACAGACATATAGATACTGCTGTAATGAAGGATATCGACTGCGCAGTAATTATGGGCGGTGACGGAACCATGCTCAGGGCGTCTCACAGTATAGAGGACTATGATATCCCTATGATAGGCGTAAACCTCGGAACTGTCGGCTTCCTTGCTGAGGTCACGAAAGAAGAGATGGAGCCAATGGTGCGCCGGGTTATGGACGGAGATTATAAGATTGAAGAACGTATCATGCTTTGCGGAAGCGTGAGAAGAGGAGATACTGTGATAGCCGATAATCTGCAGGCATTAAATGATGCCGTTATCGCCAGAGAATCGGCACTCAGACTTATCACTGTAAGGATATATCTCAACGGACAGTTCTTCGACGAGATAGAGGGAGACGGAATAATTATCGCAACTCCTACGGGTTCGACAGGTTATAACCTTTCGGCGGGCGGACCGATAGTTAACCCGGGTGCGAGACTTCTTCTCATGACTCCTATATCACCGTATTCTATGTCCAGTCGAAGTGTTGTCTTCGGAGCTGAGGACGAGATAGCACTTGAGTTTGTGGATAAGAGAAAGAACGGAATGGATACGGGACTTCTGTCCTTCGACGGTATCAGCAATGTCATCATGAATATCGGTGATATCGCAGAGGTAAGAGTGTCCGATAAGTCTCTGAATTTTATAAAGCTTGATAATTCAAGCGTATATCAGAAACTCAGAAGAAAGCTCGGTGGCTGATATGAAGAATGACAGACAGAGAAAGATACTTGATATAGTCAGCTCGGAAGATATAGAAACACAGGAAGAGCTGATGAAGGCCCTCAAAAGAGAGGGTTATGATACGACACAGGCTACGGTTTCGAGAGATATTAAGGAACTTAAGCTCCGTAAGGTGAGTCTCGGTGTGGGAAGGCGTGTTTACAGACCATCCGGAATATCCGCCGATGCATCAAGTATGGAGTCCTATAAGAATATCCTTGAGAGCAGTGTGCTGTCGGTCGATACTGCCGGCAACCTGGTTGTGGTAAAGACCGTATCGGGTATGGCCATGGCAGTGGGAGCTGCTATTGACAGTCTCCGCATAGACGGAGTTGTCGGATGTATAGCGGGTGACGATACTATATTTGTGGCTGTAAAGGATTTAAATCATACAGCGGGAGTATCCAAGGAAATCAGGGGGAATTGATAATCAGATATGCTTGTTAATTTACACATTTCCAATATAGCGCTTATCGATGAACTTGATATAGATTTCTCCGAAGGACTGAATATCCTTACGGGAGAGACCGGAGCGGGTAAGTCGATAATCGTAGGTTCGATAGGAATCGGACTCGGAGGAAAATTTGATCAGAGCCTTCTCAGAGACCCCTCAAGAGACGGAATGGTCGAACTCCTCTTTAATGTCGACAGCGTGATGGAAGAAAGACTCAGCGCGCTTGACATTACTGCCGATCAGGGTGAAGTCTTAATATCCAGAAGACTCACGGGCGGCAGGACCGTAAACAGAATAAATAACAGTACTGTAACGGTATCTCTTCTTAAAGAGGTATCGGGAATGCTCCTCAATCTTCATGCACAGCATGAACAGAGAACTCTTCTTAAACCGGAGATGCATCTTGAACTTCTCGACTCATCCGACAGTTCGCTTATACCGCTTAAAGAGGCTGTTGCAGCGCTTTACACGGAGCATAAGGAAGTTATGGATAAATTATCCGACATGCAGACGGATGAAGCGGAACGTGCCAAGAAGCTCGACTTTCTATCTTATGAGATTAAGGAGATAGAAGATGCCAGACTCCGTCCGGGTGAGGATGAAGAACTGGAAGCTCAGTATAGAAGAGGAACCAATCAGAGAGATATAGCGGAAGTGACCGGTGAGGTATATAATATCACGGGTTATGACAGTGACAGATCCGCGGGAAATATGCTTTCAAGAGCGGTGAGAGAGATTCAGTCTCTCGCAAAGCTCGATGACACGGCATCGGAACTGTCTGATATGCTGTCGGAGATAGATTCACTGCTCGGTGACTTTAACAGACAGCTTTCCGACTATATGAGTGAGTCGGAGTTCAGTGAGGAAGAGCTCAGGGAGGTTGAAGAAAGACTTAATCTTATCAATTCTCTTAAGGTTAAGTACGGAAGAACCTTTGAGGAGATCTGCGATACGCTTATAGAGCTTAAGAAAGAAGCAGAAGAACTTGAAAGTTTTGATGAGACACTCGCAAAGCTTTCGACTGAGGAAAAAGAGCTTGATAAAAAGCTTTCGGAGGCCGCGGATAAACTTTCCAAGGCACGTAAAAAGTCGGCGGATAAGCTTTGTAAGGATATAAGCGGTTCAATGGCAGATCTTAACTTTAACAAAGTTGACTTCACCATGAAGTTTGAAGATCTTCCAAAACCAACAAAAAACGGCAGGGACAGAGCAGTCTTCTATATATCAACAAATGTCGGTGAGAAGGCGGGACCTCTTAATGAGATCGCTTCGGGTGGTGAGCTGTCAAGAGTACTGCTTGCCATGAAGTCAGCCATTTCCGAGAAGGGCGGAACACCTACCCTTATCTTTGACGAGATCGACTCGGGTATAAGCGGTGTTACGGCTCAGAAGGTCGGAAAGATGATGAAGAAGCTTTCCGGTTCTCATCAGATAATAGCCATAACGCATCTTCCGCAGATCGCGGCTGAGGCGGACAGTGCATTTCTGATAGAAAAGACAACAAGGGAAGGCCGTACATTTACCAATATCAGAGCTCTTGCCGATGAAGAGAGAGTTACGGAGCTTGCAAGACTCCTCGGAGGAGAGAATATCACCGACAGCGTTCTGTCAGCTGCGAAAGAGATGCTGGGGATGTAGGGAACATCGCAGCAATATTATTTACGGGTTACAATTATTAAATGCATATCATCGGGCGGATAACCGTCCGGTCAGATAAATCTAGGAGGAATATGTCATGAGTAATGTAAGAAGAATCTATGTGGAGAAACGACCGGATTATGCGGTCAGAGCCGATGAGCTTACCAAGGAGTTCAGAAGCTATCTCGGACTGAAGGATATCAGCGTCAGAGAACTTGTAAGATACGACGTTGAGAATCTCAGCGATGAGGTATTTGAGAAGGCTATTATTACGGTTTTTTCAGAGCCGCCTGTAGATCTGGTCTACAGAGAGGAATTTCCGCATACGGATGATGAATTCATCTTTTCCATGGAGGCACTCCCAGGGCAGTTCGATCAGAGAGCCGATTCCGCAGAGCAGTGCGTTAAGCTTCTCGATGAGACAGCTGAACCTGTTATCAAGTCAGGTGTAACTTATGCTATAAAGGGTACTCTTACAGAGGAAGATAAGAAGACTATAGAAGAGTATGTAGTAAACCCTGTTGATTCAAGAGTTACGGATCAGACTAAGCCTGACACACTTATTCAGACTTTCCCTGAGCCTGAAGATGTTAAAATCTTCGACGGTTTCAGAGATATGGCTGATAATGACTTTAAAGCTCTCTATGATTCACTTGGACTTGCCATGACATATAAGGACTTCTTATGGATCAAGAAGTACTTCACAGAAGAAGAAAAGCGTGATCCGTCCATGACAGAGATCAGAGTTCTTGATACTTACTGGTCAGATCACTGCAGACATACAACATTTGCTACAGAGCTTAAGTCTGTAAGCTTTAACGACGGAAAGTTTAAGAAGCCTATCGAGGACAGCTTCGAGCAGTATAAGGCTGATGCGGCTGTTATCAACGCAGGCCGTGATGATAAGTTCACATGCCTTATGGATATTGCCCTTATGGGTATGAAGAAGCTCCGTGCTGACGGAAAGCTTGATGATATGGATGTATCGGACGAGATCAATGCCTGCACAATCGTTGTTCCTGTTGAGATTGACGGAAAGACAGAGGAGTGGCTCGTAAGCTTTAAGAATGAGACACATAACCATCCTACAGAGATAGAACCTTTCGGTGGTGCCGCTACATGTCTCGGTGGTGCTATCAGAGATCCTCTTTCGGGACGTACCTATGTATATCAGGCTATGCGTGTAACAGGTGCTGCCGATCCTACAAAGTCACTTAAGGAGACTATGCCGGGTAAGCTTCCGCAGAGAAAGCTTGTTACAACATCAGCAGCAGGTTACTCATCCTACGGTAACCAGATCGGCCTTGCAACAGGTATAGTTCAGGAAGTTTATCATCCTAACTATGTTGCAAAGCGTATGGAGATCGGTGCCGTTATCGGTGCAGCTCCAAAGGATAACGTAAAGAGATTCTCATCCGATCCGGGAGATATCATCATTCTCCTCGGCGGACGTACAGGCCGTGACGGCTGTGGCGGAGCTACAGGTTCTTCAAAGGCTCATAATTCGGAAAGCCTCTCAACCTGCGGTGCTGAGGTTCAGAAGGGTAATCCTCCTACAGAGAGAAAGCTTCAGAGACTCTTCAGACGTCCTGAAGTTACAACACTTATAAAGAAATGTAACGATTTCGGTGCAGGCGGTGTATCCGTTGCTATCGGTGAGCTTGCTGCCGGACTTCGTGTAAATCTTGACCTTGTACCGAAGAAGTACGCAGGTCTCGACGGAACAGAACTCGCAATCTCAGAGTCACAGGAGAGAATGGCTCTCGTTGTTGACGCTAAGGATGCGGATAAGATGATCGACTTCGCAAGAGAGGAGAATCTTGAAGCAGTTAAGGTTGCTACGGTTACAGAGGAGCCTCGTCTTGTACTTACATGGAGGGATAAGGAGATTGTAAATATCAGCCGTGCATTCCTCGATACAAACGGTGCTCATCAGGAGACAGATGTAGTATGCGAGATGCCGGATGAAAATGTAGATCCATTCGAAGGAATAGATGCAGGTTCATCGGATGTTAAGACTAAGTGGCTCAATGTTCTTTCGGATCTTAACGTAGCTTCCGAAAGAGGTCTTGTTGAAATGTTTGACTCAACGATCGGTGCCGAGACAGTTACCATGCCTTACGGCGGTAAGTATCAGCTCTCACCTAGCCAGACTATGACAGCTAAGATCCCTCTTCTTAAGGGTAAGACAGATACAGTAACACAGATGAGCTACGGCCTTGATCCGTATCTCCTCAGCTGGAGCCCATACCACGGAGCTATCTACGCTGTAGTTGATTCGGTTGCAAAGATCGCAGCTTCAGGTGGTGATGCTTCTAAGATCAGACTGACCTTCCAGGAGTATTTCGAGAGAATGACAGAAGACAGCACACGCTGGGGCAAGCCTCTTGCAGCACTTCTCGGTTCATACTCGGCTCAGATCGGTCTCGGACTTCCTTCAATCGGTGGTAAGGACAGTATGTCGGGAAGCTTCAATGATATTGATGTTCCTCCTACACTCTGTTCATTCGCAGTAGATGTAAATACAACTCAGAACGTTATCACAACTGAGTTAAAGAAGCCGGGTAATCTTATCCTCAAGATGGATATCAAGAAGGATGAGTATCTTGTTCCGGTATACAGTGATGTAATGTCAAAGTACGCTCAGTTCCGCGAAGCGGTAGAGCAGGGCAAGATCGAAGCAGCTTACGCAGTAGGATTCGGTGGCATCATCGAAGCAGTCAGCAAGATGGCCTTCGGTAATAAGCTCGGTGCCGATATCGACAGCGCTGTAGTTCCTGCAGAAGAGCTTGCTCGTAAGGATTACGGTTCAATAGTATTTACTATCAAGCCTGAAACACTTGCAACACTTGAACTTCCGGCAAGAGTTATCGGTAAGGTAACAGATACGGGATACTTCACATACGGAAAGACAAAGATCTCCGTAGATGAGGCACTGGAAGCATGGACAGGACGTCTTGCAAAGGTATTCCCTGTTGACAGTGGTATCGAGAAGAAGACAGTTGATACTCCTATATATGAGGCACCTCATGTATATGTATGTAAGCATAAGGTTGCTAAGCCTCGTGTATTCATTCCGGTATTCCCTGGAACAAACTGCGAGTATGATACTGCAAGAGCTTTCGAGAGAGCAGGAGCAGAGACTGATGTAGTTGTTCTCAACAACATGGACGCAGAGGGTATCAGAGCTTCCGTAGATGCATTTACCAACAGCATAAAGCAGGCTCAGATCGTAATGTTCCCTGGTGGATTCTCAGGTGGTGATGAGCCGGATGGTTCAGGTAAGTTTATCGCAACTACCTTCCGTAACGAGAAGATCAAGGATGAGATGATGAAGCTTCTTAATGAAAGAGACGGTCTTGTACTCGGTATCTGTAACGGATTCCAGGCTCTTATCAAGCTCGGACTTGTTCCTCACGGTGAGATTGTAGAGCAGCAGAGCGACAGCCCAACACTTGCACGTAACTCCATCGGACGTCATCAGTCCAGAATGGCTTATACAAAGGTTGTATCCAAGAAGTCTCCATGGCTTGCTCAGGCTGAGCTTGGCGGTGTATATACAATTCCTATGTCACACGGTGAAGGACGTTTTGTTGCATCAGAGGAGTGGCTTAAGAAGCTCTTCGAGAACGGACAGGTTGCTACTCAGTATGTTGATGTGGACGGAAATCCGACTATGGATGAAGATTACAACATCAACGGTTCTTATCTTGCTATCGAGGGTATCACAAGTCCTGACGGACGTGTACTCGGTAAGATGGGACACTCTGAGAGACGTGATACGGATGATTACATCAATATCTTTGGTGAGAAGGACCAGAGAATCATGGAGTCGGGTGTTCAGTACTTCATGTAAGACGTGATTTCATTACTGTATATAATAAAACAGGATAAAGTATTTATTCGTGGGGAATAAATTATCGATGAACAGATTTTACAGGATTTTAATCATATTTGCCGTTATTATAACGGCGGCAACCGCAGGGGTTACGGCTTCGGCCGTAACCGCTTATGCTGCGGGGAAGGATGTCATTTCCTCGGAAGAACAGTTTTATGATCTTTTTGCAAAACAGATATATGACAGGGATGCATTCAGATATTATAACGTTGAAAACAGTTCGCTTCTCGATTCGTTATATCATCTGGATCTTGAGGAATTTGCCTGTCATTATAATCCCGATGAGCCGCTTCTCAGCGGCTGCTACCTGGTTTATTATCTTGAAACGGTTTATACAACCTATGACAGCCGGGGACTGAAGGTCATGATAACATTCCCTTATCCGAAGGGAAATATGGATGATCATTTTGCAATGATGGAAAGGCTTGCCCAGAGACTGAAGGGAGAGACGGATTACGATACCATCTTAAATGTTCATGATTATCTTATAGAGAATTACGAATACGACCATAGATCTTCTATGGAAAATCATACAGATATAGACGGCTTTAAGGACGGAGTCATGGTATGTTCGGGATACGGACTTGCCACATATTATCTTCTGAACGAAGCCGGAGTTGAAACAAGAATCATAACGGGTGACGGAGGCGGCGGACTCCATATGTGGAATATGGTGAAGCTTGATGGTGAGTGGTATAATCTGGATGTTACCTGGGATGATCAGGGCGGAAGCTATAAGACCTATAAGTATTTCTTAAAGAGTGATGCGGATTTTCCGGATCATACGAGACAGGGCGGATATAATAATGCCAATTTCAACGGCATGGTATCACGTAAGTCATATAAACATCCGTTTTATATGAGAAGGTCAACGGGTATCGGAGCACTTTTTCTGATGGTCCTGGTAAGCGCCGTTATCTACTTTAAGTATATAACAGCCTCAAGAAAGAAACAGTATCAGAGTAAGCAGGCTGTCGGAACTGTAGTAGAGGATGGGTTTGACGAGTGGATGAAAGATAATGAATAGGATTACGAAAGGGGAACAGGGACATGTTTTATCATATTAAGGATACACTTGTGGAATGCGATATATCCGAGATAAAGAATTCACAGTATCAGTATGTTTCTGTACTTACCAAAGATGAATGGAGTAAATATAAGGACAGTTTCGATCTTGTGATCGATATGGAATTGGATCTGAATGATATTCACAGTACGAAGGCTGTCGTAAACTTCGATTCTCTTACGGGAACCTTCATGATACCCGACAGGAATAACATTACCGAGCAGTTTTATAAATTCTCCTTCGTACTTGATGAGAAGGGAATCATCTTTATCGATGATTCCGGCAGAGTCAAGAAGATGATCCGACGCATATGCCGTCAGAAGAGATGGCGTATCCCGAGTCTTGAACGTTTTATATATGACTTCCTTGAACAGATCATTTATAGAGATATGCAGCTTATGGAGAAGTATGAGCTCGAGTTGGATAAGATCGAGGAAGCTATCCTTAAGGAAGTTGACGATGTGGATCTTAACAGGATAAGCGATATCAGAAGCGATATAAGGGATCTCAGAATTCACTATGAGCAGCTTACGGATTTCGGTCAGGAATTCGAAGAGAACGAGAACGAGTTTTTTATGGAAGAAAACTTAAGATATTTCAGATTGTTCCTTAACAGAATGGACCGCTTAAGAGATGAGGCCCGTTCACTGCATGAATATACTATGCAGGTTCGAGATCTTCAGCATACACAGCTTGATATAAAGCAGAACCGTATCATGACGCTTCTTACAGTCGTTACCACGATCTTCATGCCGCTTACTCTTATAGTTGGCTGGTATGGTATGAACTTTAAGTACATGCCTGAACTGGAGTGGCACTGGTCCTATCCTGTGGTATTCCTGATAAGCGTGCTTATCGTGGTACTCAGCCTTATATACTTTAAGAAGAAGAAATGGTTATAGATGATGGAAGATAAAGATAAAGATAAAGCATTATCCGCCGAGGATAAGGAACTAGTATGGGAAGAGCTTTCGACGGAACATATAGTTACCGACGAATGGATAGATTTCAGACGTTCATCCTTCAGGTTTCCGGACGGAAGCATATATGAACCGTATTACAGCTATACCAGACGTAATTACGTTGTAATAGTCGCGTCGGATGAAGAAGGACGTTTTATCTGCGTAAAGCAGTTCAGGCAGGGAATAAGAGAGGTTACTACCGAGTTCCCCGCAGGCTGTATAGAGGATAACGAAAGCGATGCTCTTCTTACCGCTAAAAGGGAACTCAGAGAAGAGACAGGATATGAATCGGATGAATGGGAACATCTGATAACAGTACCTTCTAATGCGACTATCGCGGATAATTATGCGCATTTATACAGAGCAAAGAATTGCAGGAAGGTTTCAGGTCAGGATCTGGATGATATGGAATTCCTGAATGTAAAGAGATATTCGACGGATGAGATAGAAGAGCTTATCTCGTCGGGGCATTTTCAGCAGGCTGTTCACATGCTTGCATGGCTCCTATCTGTCAGGAGGTAAGAAATGTATAAGATAATGAGTCCGGCTGAAGCAGTCGGTATTATAAAGGACGGAGATTGTATCTGCGTTAATTCCTTCGTGGGTATAGAGAATCCGGTAGAGATTCATGAAGCTATATATGAGAGATTTAAAGAGACGGGTTCTCCGAAGAATCTGACTATAATATCCAGTGCGGGATTCGGCCTCTGGGATGAGGACAGAAATGCGGAGAGCTATATAAGAGAAGGAGCCGTGGATAAACTGATCTGCGGACATTTCGGAGCCATGCTGAGTACCAAGAAGCTGGTTCTCGAGGACAGATTCGAAGCTTATAACCTGCCGCTCGGATGTATATCTCATGCCATAAGAGCACAGGCTGGCGGTATCCCGGGAGCACTTTCGAAGGTCGGTCTCGATATATTCGTAGACCCGAGGATAGAAGGACCCGGAATCAATAATATCTCCAATGATAAGGAGCTTGTAAAGCTTGTGGATGTAGATGGAGAGGAATTCCTCTACTACAAGCTTCCGAAGATAGATATAGCCCTTATAAAGGGTACGGCGGCCGACAGACGAGGCAACATATCCTTCGATGATATGTATATGTCAGGAGATGCACTCTCCATATGTCAGGCTGCAAAGGCAAACGGAGGAAAGGTCATCGTTCAGGTAGATAAGCTTGTCAGAAAGCCTTCCCGTCCACGTAATGCAATCATTCCGGGATGTCTCGTGGATGCCATAGTCGTTGTGGAGCAGGAACCGCTCGGAAGCGGATACGAAGCACTTACGGGTAGCTTCGAGATCCCATCGGGGCAGTGGGACATGTGGGTTGAAATCATAGAGAGGCTCTCTTCCTCACATCGTCAGAACAGCGTGGTTGCGGATATAATCGGAAAGAGAGCTACCAAAGAACTTTCCGAAGGAGATATAGTAAATATCGGAATAGGTATACCGGAGACGGTTTCCAAGTATGCCAAGGAACAGGGAATACTCGATAAGGTAACACTTACGGTTGAGTCCGGCGGTGTCGGCGGTTTCCCGGCATCGGGACCTGTATTCGGCGCTATGATTGGTGCGGCATCCGTATACGATATGGCAAACCAGTTCGACCTTTATAATAACGGCGGACTGGACATCTGCTTCATGGGGGGCCTTGAAGTGGATCAGTACGGAAATGTAAATGCACATAGGGGCGAAGGCGCCTATGCGGGCATTGGGGGATTTGCAAATATAACAGCTAAGACACCGACGGTTGTATTCTGCCTTTCATTTACTGCGAAGGGACTTTTCGTTGAAGAGGAAAACGGAAAGATCGAGATAGTCCAGGAGGGAAGAATACCAAAGTTCGTCGAAAAGGTTCACAGCATAAGCTTTTCGGGTAAGAGAGCGCTTCAGAACGGACAGAAGGTTCTCTATGTCACGGAAAGATGTGTATTTGAACTGACAAAGGACGGACTTAAGCTGATAGAAGTATATCCGGGGATCGATAAGGAAAGGGATATCTTATCACAGCTGCCATTTCCAGTTATATCGTAAGATATAATAGTTTACATAATACAAAACAAGGTTACAGAGAGGGAGAAGGTAATGGAGTTAAAAGACATAAGAGCACTGTATCTTAAGGTGCTTGATAACATCAAGAGCGTAATGATCGGATCGGAAGAGGTTTCCTCGCTTATATTCTCATCCATGCTTGCGGGAGGACACGTACTTCTGGAGGATAATCCGGGTACGGGAAAGACCACCATGGCAAAGGTTATAGCAGAGAGTATAAACGGTGAGTTCAGACGAATTCAGTTTACACCCGATCTTATGCCGCAGGATATAACGGGACTTAACATTTTCAGTCAGAAGGATGATGAGTTCCATCTTGTAAAAGGACCTGTATTCACGAATATTCTTCTGGCAGATGAGATCAACAGAGCAACACCGCGTACACAGAGCGCACTTCTTCAGGCAATGGAAGAACGTATGGTCACGATCGATGGCGAAGACATGAATCTCATCGCACCATTCATAGTTATAGCAACTGAGAACCCTCTCGAGACAACGGGTACATTCCCGCTCCCGGAGGCTCAGCTTGACAGATTCTCGATGAAGCTCACAATGGGCGAGCTTTCTCTGGAGGATGAAACAAGGATCTTAGAGCGTTTCATCCATGATGAACCCCTTAAGGCTATTAAACCTGTTGCGGAAGCATCTGAAATAGTGGAGGCATCGATCGTCATAAGATCGGTTACCGTAAAGAAACTCATAATGTCTTATATTACGGGTATTGCGGACGCAACCCGAAGATCTTCCAAGATATATCACGGTGTAAGCCCGAGAGCATCGCTTTCTCTTATGAGAGTGGCTCAGGCCTTTGCAGCCATATCGGGCAGGGATTATGTTACGCCGGATGATGTAAGATTCCTCGCACCTTATGTATTTGCACATAGGATCATTCCGTCATCGGGAAGTACCAATATCCTTGAAACCCGTAAGCTTGTAGGAGAAGTTGCCGGCACGGTAGAAGTACCGGTAGAGGACTGGAAAAACTAGGGGGTAAACTATGCCGCTTATCACTGCGACAATAGTTGTCGTTTTAATATATGTACTGCAAAAGGTGATCTATGCTCGTTTGTGGCATAAGGGCCTAGGCGCATCATGTCGTTTTTCGAGAGACTTCATAGATTGCGGAGAGTCGGCAGAACTCAGCCTTGTGATCGAAAATGCAAAGCGTTTGCCGCTCCCTATATTCCAGCTGAAGTTTTCAGTTGAAAAGTCTCTGAAGTTTGATGATATGGTAAATGCGGCGATAACCGATAAATATTATAAGACGGAAGCTTTCGCTCTCATGGGTAATCAAAAGGTTACCAGGAAACTTTCTTTTATCGGCGCAAGCAGAGGTGTAGTAAATGTAACGGACATGAGCATGATAGTTCACGACTTTCTCATGACCAGAGCCTTTGCAGCCACAGTCAGCGACAGTGACACTATCTACGTATTCCCTAGAAAAATGTTGGACCTTGATTTTGATATGTTCTTCCGGGGAATAGTCGGAAATATCGAGACCAGAAGAAGCCTGATAGAGGACAGGCTTACTTTTCGTGGCATAAGGGAATATCAGTCCTTCGACGGTATGAGGAGCATTAACTGGAAGCAGTCAGCAAAATCCGGAGAACTTATGGTAAATGTAAGAGGATATTCCATGGATTCCGAGGTAAAGATCATGGTCAACCTCGATACCGAATCCATGATAGAAGTTGACAGGGTTTTTGAAGAGACACTTTCTCTTGCAAGCAGCTTCACAAGACGGATACTTCTCAGCAAGATGGCAGTATCTCTCTATGTGAATGCGGTGGACCGAAACGGAAATATCATCCAGGAAACAGGAGCGGGGCAGGATCTGTCTCACGGTATTACTATAGACAAAGTGCTTACCGAAGTAAGTAAGTCACGCGGCTCCGAAGTATTTTTGGAGAAGATTGATTCAGAGATAAAGCATGCGTCGGAAAACATTCATTTCCTTATAATCTCTCCTTATCACAAGGATGACCTTATGGAAAAACTCGAGCAGCTGAGATCGACCGGTGCTGGTGTAAATATGGTAGTTCCTTACTATCATACCTATCCTTATAAACCGGAAGCGGATTATATCTCGGGATGGGAGGTGAATCTGCATGCTTCGTAATTCAAAGATCGGCCTGGCGTCGAGAACAGTAAGATATTTTTATATGCTCATGCATTATATTCTTATAATGGACTTATGCGTGGTCGCTCTTGAAAGCCCGATGCCGGGAATGAGGGAGATAGGAGTTCTTGCAGCATGTCTTCTTATCTCTTATTTTATGAGAGACAGACTCACGAGAATAATAGGTATAATCATCGTCCATATAGCGCTCTGTGTGGGAATATTCTATATAATACCCGATAACATATCCAAGTGGGCACTTATAGTTATCATCATGGTGGATTGTATCTCTGCCGGTAAATATATGCTTACGGGATACAGGCTTCCGACGGTATTTGATATACCGTGGCCTTCGTTTCTCCTTTTTATTGGAGTTGTGGCTTACGGAATCTACGATGATAAGCCCGAGCTTGTAAAACTATGCTTCATAATGGCAGTATTCATCTATCTTATATATATTCTCATGGTATATCTTCAGAATCTCGAGAATTATATATACATGATGAAAAATGTATCGGCCATGCCTATAGATAAGATAGTACCTATGAATACGATCGTGGTATGCTGTATCTTCTTTATCATGGTTGTTGTTATCGTACTTGCGAATCTTCTGGGATTTAACGATGCTCTGCGTGCGTTCGGAAGGGTGCTTCTGGCCGGCGTAAGGATTATCTTCAGAATATTTATTATCTTATATAAGATAATAGCCAATCTCTTTAAACCGAGTCCGGGAGGCGCCGGATATCAGCGGGATATGATGATCATTCAGGAAGAGGTGAAGGGTACCAATATATTCGAGACCATTTTCATGTTCACCGTAAAGCTGATAATCATAGCCCTTGCGGTATATCTTGTTGTTAAGCTTTTTATGAAGATATACAGCACGATACTTGAAAAGAGAGCTCGTTTCGGATCTGATACTTTTTCAAGACTTACAAAGCCCGACATGAAGAATACGAAGAAGGAAAAGATCGTTAAGGAGAAGGATGAAAGCAGATTCTCCATGGAACAGAGAGCAAGGAGAATATATAAGAAGAGGGTGGAGAGTGTCCGCAAGAAGTATGTTCCGAGAAAATTCGAGACTACGTCGGATATAGCCGAAGCCTTTACCAAGGCACAGGAAGAGATTAAGGATGTGGAAGGAAATATCGAGGAACTTACCACTCTTTACGAAGCAGTAAGATACGGAAACGTAAAACCGGATGCTGCTTATCTTAAGAAGATGCAGAGGAGCTGAGTCATGCTTAAAAAAATGTTGTTGGGACTGACAATATTTCTTTCGGCAGTAGGGATCGTGGCATTGATCCTTCTGTCAGTTAAGCTGGTAACGGATGAATACGAACGTAAGGAAGACGAGAAAAGAGAAGAGTTTATAAGACAGGAAGAGGCATCCAGAGAGGAAGAAAGGCGCCTTGAGGAAGAAAAACGACGCGAAGAAGAGGAAAGACTGGCGAGAGAAGCTGAGACTGCGACGGAAAGTCCCGAGGAGATAGAGGCAAGATACTGGGAAGAGTGGGAAAATCCCATTGCCACAGCCTCGGATGCGGAGTTTAACTATGTATATCACAGCTTTGAATATACGGATAAGACTATAGAGCTTAAGCCTTATGAAGAAGTATATGAAGAAGTAAAGGCCGGGATGATCCAAAGAGGAGAAGAGATACGTACCGAAGAAACTACGAGCGAAGACGGAGAGGTGATAGAACCGAATCTTACGATATATAATCCGCTCCCACTCGAATCCTTACCTGATGCGGGTACTCCATTTATACCGGGGACCGTGATAGATCCCGAAACTATAGATAATCCGGATCCGAAGATGCGTAAGGAGATAGCAGAGGCTTCTTCCGATCCGCTTAAAATGAATGCGGTCTACAGTACCAATCTTATCCTTGTGGATGTGGATACAGATGAAGTGATCGTGGCAAGAGAAGCTGAAGAAGTTCTCTATCCCGCATCCATGTCCAAGGTCCTTACGGCAATCTGTATGGCGGATTATCTGACCGACAGGAGGCTTCAGGGCGAATACGAGATGAAGGAAGAGGAAATCCTTAAAACCTACTATGAAAAATTCAGTGCTGTGGGAACCACGGCAGGAGATATACTTCCGGCAAAAGACCTGTTCTACGGAATGATGGTCTGTTCGGGAGCGGATGCCGACTATGCGCTCACTCATTATCTGGCCGGTACGGAGGCCAATATGGTCGAGCTTCTCAACAAAAGAGCTTACGATATGGGTATATCCGATACGGCACATTTTACAAATGTTATAGGTGCATTCGATCCGGAACATCATTGCACCGTTAATGATATAGCAGTTATTATGTCAACCGCAATCCAGAATCCACTGATACTTGACGCGATGTCTACGGAGCAGTACAGAACGGTTCCGACGCAGAAGGACGAAGAGGGAGTGGATATATCCAACTGGTTTCTGAGAAGAATCGGTATATATGAATGTAACGGCGATGTTATAGCGGCAAAGACCGGTTTCATATCTGAAGCGGGATTTTGCTGCGTCAGTTATCTCGAGACCTACAGCGGTCATCACTATATATGTGTGACAGCCAATTCGGACGGAAACTGGCGGACAATCTTTGATCATATATCGCTTTACAGAGCATACACCAAGTGATTTACAAAAAGGAGGAGGGCAATATGTTAAAAAGAGTTATTGTGGGGGTATTTTTAGTAGCGGTTCTTATTCTTATCGGTTACACTTTATTAAATCCGGTGGATATGGGAGCGTTGGAAGGGTATGAGCCTGAAGCTTATGCGACGGGACTGGGGCTTCTGCCTCCGGTCATAGCTATTGTTCTGGCTCTTATCACAAAAGAAGTTTATTCATCTCTTTTTATAGGAGTCATAAGCGGAGCACTTATTTATTCGGAATTTAATCTTGAACTTACACTTAACACAATGTTCTTTAACGAAGAGGGAGGAATGCTTTCCAAGATATCTGATTCTTTTAATGCAGGTATCCTTGTGTTCCTTGTACTCCTTGGTATCCTTGTTGCTCTTATGAACAAGGCCGGCGGTTCTGCAGCTTTTGGTAAGTGGGCATCCAAGCATATTAAAACCCGTATCGGTGCGCAGGTTGCAACAGTTATCCTCGGTATGCTCATCTTTATAGATGATTATTTCAACTGCCTTACGGTCGGAAGCGTTATGAGACCTGTAACGGATACTCATAAGGTTTCACGTGCGAAGCTTGCTTATATAATCGATGCGACTGCCGCACCGGTCTGTATTGTTGCGCCGATCAGCTCGTGGGCAGCTGCGGTTTCATCCTCGGTTCCCGCTGATTCGGGAGTTAACGGTTTCCAGACCTTTATCCAGACAATACCATACAACTTCTATGCAATACTTACGATAGTCATGATGTTCTTTATAATCTTCAGAAGACTTGATTTCGGACCGATGAAGCGTCATGAGTTAAATGCATATAAGGGCGATCTCTTTACTTCCGGCGAGGACACTGCCGATCGTATGATAGAAGAGAGAGTAAGTAAGAAGGGCAAGGTTATCGATCTTGTAATCCCTGTTGCGTTTCTTATAGTTATATGTATCTTCACAATGGTTTATACGGGCGGCTTCTTCAGCGGAGTTGATTTTGTAACTGCCTTCGGTGATGCCGATGCGTCATCAGCTCTTGTACTCGGAGGAATCATAACCATTATCTTTACATTTTTCTTCTACCTGATAAGGGATATCATAACCTTTGATGAATTTATGAAATGTATCCCTGAAGGATTTAAGGCAATGGTAGCTCCGATCCTTATCCTTACGCTTGCATGGACACTTTCGGGTATGACAAATCTTCTCGGAGCAAAGTACTTCGTTGCCGATATAGTATCAGGCAGTGCGGCATCTCTTCAGTCCATGCTTCCTGCAGTTATCTTCCTTGTTGCACTCGGCCTTGCTTTTGCAACAGGTACTTCATGGGGAACCTTCGGTATCCTTATACCTATAGTAATGGGAGTTTTCCCAAGCGGAGAGATGATGGTCATCTCCATAGCATCCTGTCTTGCGGGTGCCGTATGCGGAGATCACTGCTCACCTATATCGGATACAACCATCATGGCATCAGCAGGGGCACAGAGTAATCATATAAATCATGTATCGACTCAGCTGCCTTATGCACTTACCTGTGCTGCTGTATCCTGCATAACTTATATAATTGCGGGATTCACTAAGAGTGCACCTATCAGTCTGACTGCCGGAATAGTGCTTATGCTCGCTACACTTTTTTGCATAGAGAAGATAACAGGGCGTGAGCCGGACGAAGAAGCTAAGAACTGACGTATATCATCAGTAAGATTATCCTATATATTCAGTAAGATTGTCCTTTTGACACCTACAACAAGATATGGTAAAGTATTATGGATTGTAATACCATATCTTGAAATGTAAAGGGGTTTCAAATGGAAAAGATTCAAAGCGTTAATTATGAAGAGGAGATGGGACAGGACTACGTGGATTATGCCATGTCGGTTATAACCGAACGTGCACTTCCGGACGTTAAGGACGGACTCAAGCCTGTTCAGAGAAGAATCCTCTATTCATTGTCGGAGCTTACACGTTCCGACAGTCCTCATAGAAAATGTGCGAGAATAGTCGGTGACACCATGGGTAAATACCATCCTCACGGTGACAGCTCTATCTACGAAGGTCTTGTAAACCTTGCGCAGAACTGGAAGCTGCCTATACCTCTTGTAGACCCTCACGGAAACTTCGGTGATGTGTCCGGTTCGGGAGCGGCTGCCATGCGTTATACCGAGGCTCGTATATCTAAGTACGCAGAGGAAGGTCTTAAGGATCTTAAATACTGCGATTTCATACCGAATTTTGACGGAACGGAGAAGGAGCCCGTACATATTCCTTTCCTTATTCCGAACATGCTTACCAGCGGCGCTACGGGCATAGCCGTTGGTATGGCTACAAATATACCTACTCACAATCTTCAGGAGGTTGCAGACGCCGAGATAGCTTATCTGCAGGATCCTGACATTTCTACGGAAGCTCTTCTCAGAATCGTGAAGGGACCGGATTTTGCTACGGGAGGAATCATCAATATAGATGAGGAATCGCTGCTTCAGATATATGAGACCGGTCTCGGAAAGCTGAGAGTCAGAGGAAAGGTAGAGGTAAGGGATATCGGAAAAGGACGTAAGTCCATCTGTGTTACCGAGATACCTGTTACCATGATCAATTCCACAGAAAAGTTTCTTAATACTGTTGCCGAATTAGTCCGTAAGGGAACCCTTCCGGCTGTTGTTGATATTGCCGACAGAGGTGATAAGGAGGGTGAATGCCTGTGTATCGATGTTAAAAAGGGTACAACGGAAGAGGAGATCCAGAAGATCATCAACATCCTCTATAAGAAGGCCGGACTTGAGGACACCTACAGTGTTAATATCAATTGTATATATAACAAGAAGCCTGAAGTAATGGGACTCAGACGTGTACTTCAGACTTATACAGAATATAAGTGGCAGGTCTATAAGGATAAGTATCAGGCACTTAAGGCCGAACAGGAAGATGTAAGAGAAGTGAAGACAGGTCTTCTTGAGGCTGTGGATGTTATAGACCTTATCATCGAAGTACTCCGCGGATCTCAGAATACCAAAGATGCAAAGGACTGCCTGATGTACGGTAAGACCGATAATATTAAGTTCAGATATAAGGGCTCGGAAGCTGATGCGAAAGAGCTGCATTTCACAGAGAGACAGACGGAAGCAATCCTTGCCATGAGACTCCAGAAGCTCATAGGTCTCGAAGTAGATGTTCTGAGAAAGGAACTTGCCGAAGCCGAGAGACTTCTTGCAAGATATACAAGACTTCTTGAGTCAGACCGTGAGATGAAGAAGCAGATGATCTCCGATATCGAGGAGCTTAAGAAGAAGTATGCGATACCGAGAAGAACTGTTATCGAGAATCTCGGTGAAGTAATAGTTGCCAAGGAGAAGGCTGTGGCTACGGAAGAGACTGTTCTTCTCGACAGATTCTTCTATATCAAGTCAGCTCCGAGAGCAGTATTCATGAAGAATCAGGAGACACCTTATAAGTTCGCGGTTAACTGTATGAGTGATGACAGGGTCGCACTCTTTGACAGTGACGGTATGGTTCACATTATCAAGGTTTCGGACATCCTTAAGAAACAGACCAAAAAGGATAAGAAGTTCAGGATCACTGATAAGGGTATACAGATATTTGAGTTTTGCGGAATGAGTCCGGATGCTGATGTTGTTGCCATGATGGCACTGTCCGAGCTTAATCCTGCGGGAACAATTGCGGAAGAAAGTACGGCTCCGGCACCCGCAGTTCCGGTTCAGGATGCTCCTGAAGAAATGTTCTTTGATGATATGGTAGACGGAAGCCTCTCGGGCGGAAGTCTCGAAGAGATAGATATGAGTGCCGGCTTTACGGCACCGGAGAGCTATGATGCCGAGACCGATTATACCGATACGGATGTGGGAGGTATGAATATCGGCAGAAATCTTATATTCGTAACCGAGGAAGGTAAGGCCAAGAGGGTAAATGCGGCTCTCTTTGATACAGCACGTAAGACCGCTGCGGCTATAAAAGCAAAGCCTGTATATGTCGGCTTTGAAGACGATTATGTCGTTGCCGAGACAGCGGAAGGATACTCCATAAAGGTTAAATCCGGCGAACTTCCTGTTCAGGGTAAGGGTGCAGGAGGTGTAACTCTTATATCTCTCAGAAAGGGCGATAAGGTCGTGAGAGCCATGAGCGGAAACAATTCCGACAGCATGAACGGCATAAGCCTGTCTGATATGAAAGCCGTAAAACGCGGTGGCAAGGGAAATAAGAAGGGGAGATAAAGATGGCAGCAAATCAGGATTATAATTCAGAAGCGATAAAGGTCCTTAAGGGCCTTGAACCGGTCAGACTTAGACCGGGTATGTATATCGGAAGCACGGGACGTACGGGACTCAATCATCTCGTACAGGAGCTTATAGATAATGCGGTGGATGAGCATCTGGCCGGCTTCTGCAAGAATATAAAGGTCATCCTCAACGAGGATGGTTCGGCTACGGTTGAAGATGACGGAAGAGGTATCCCTGTCGATATGCATCCGACAGAGAAGAAATCCGCGGAGCGAGTTGTCTTTACGGTACTTCACTCCGGAGGTAAGTTCAACGATTCTATATATAAGATAAGCGGTGGTCTTCACGGCGTAGGTTCCGCTGTCGTAAATGCTCTTTCGAAGAAGCTTATCGTAGATGTTTACAGAGATGGAAATGTATATCATGATACTTATGAATACGGAAAGCCGACTACAAAGCTTATAGACGGCCTGCTCCCTTCAGAGCCTATAAGAGGTAAGAGAACAGGTACGAGCGTCACACTTTATCCGGATGATACGATATTCGAGACAGTAAGATTTAAGTCGGCTGCGATAAGACAGAGACTTAAAGAGACTTCTTATCTGAATCCGAATCTTACGATCACCTATGAGAACAGACGTGACGGCTATCCTGCCGAGACCTTCCATCAGCCGGGAGGACTCGTAAGTTTTGTTGAGGATATATCCAAGGATCTTACCAAGACTTCTCCGGTAGTATCGATTTCGGGTGAAAAGAACGGAATAGCGGCTGACATAGTATTTGTCGCAACCGAGGATGGTGATGAGAATGTCATCGGTTTCACCAATAACATCACGAACCCTGAGGGCGGTACTCATGTAACGGGCTTTAAGTCCGCATTTGCGAAGATTATCAATAACTATGCGAGAAATGAGCTCGGAGTTCTTAAGGATAAGGACCCGAATCTTTCGGGAGCTGATATAAGACAGGGTATGCAGACCATTATATCCGTAAAGCATCCGGATCCTCAGTTTGAAGGACAGACCAAGACCAGACTTTCCAATACGGATGTTACAAATGCCGTAGATGCCATAATGCGTGAACAGCTTACCGTATATTTCGACAGAAACTATGACGTCTTAAGAGATATAGTTGATAAGGCAGTAGAGACCGCAAAGGAGAAGGCTAAGTCCAAGGCAAAGGTTAATCTCAGCAAGTTCTCCTTCGAAGGTAACGGAAAGCTTGTGCGTCAGGAGAGTAATGACTCCGAGAAGTGCGAGATCTTCATAGTCGAGGGTGATTCTGCCGGCGGCTCAGCAAAGACTGCCCGTAACAGAAAGTATCAGGCAATCCTTCCTCTGAGAGGTAAGATCTTAAATGTTGAGAAGGTTCCGGTTACAAAGGTGCTTGAGAATGCCGAGATCAAGGCCATGATCAATGCTTTCGGATGCGGCTTTTCACAGGGCTTCGGTAATGACTTTGATATTACAAAGCTCAACTACGATAAGATAATCATCATGACGGATGCCGATGTCGACGGAGCACATATAGCAACGCTGCTTCTTACCTTCTTCTATAGATTCTATCCGGATCTTATCAATGAAGGACATATCTATATAGCCATCCCGCCTCTTTACAGAGTCGGAGAGGGAAAGAATATGAAATATCTCTATTCGGACGATGAACTTACCAAGTACAGAAACAGTCATAAGGGCAAGTTTACTATCCAGAGATACAAAGGTCTCGGAGAGATGGATGCAAGTCAGCTTTTTGAGACGACCATGGATCCTGAAAGCCGTGTTTTAAAGCAGGTTTCCATAGCCAGCGTAGCGGAAGCAAGCTCTATTACAAAGACTCTTATGGGTACCGAAGTTGCCCCCAGACGTGCCTATATTGAGGAAAACAGCCGCGATGCGAACATAGATATGTAAAAATGTTTAAATAATTCGTTAAAATATGGCATATTTGTTACATTTTTATAAAAAAAATATGCAAAATTGTAAGAAATAGATTGATTTAACGCCTATAAACAAGTATAATCATTGTAGTCGCAAAACGACACAATATCATATGTATTGAGAGGTAAAACACTATGAACAAGACAGAACTTGTAACAGCTATTGCTGCAGAGACAGGTCTTTCAAAGAAGGATGCAGAAGCAGCAGTAAAGTCATTCGTAAACGTTGTATCTACAGAGCTTCAGAATAAGGGTAAGGTACAGCTTATCGGTTTCGGTACATTCGAAGTTGGTGAGAGAAAAGCTAGAACAGCTCGTAACCCACAGACTGGCGAAGCTATAAAGATTAAGGCAGCAGCAGTTCCTAAGTTTAAGGCTGGTGCAGCTCTCAAGGAGCTTGTTAATACAAAGCCTAAGAAGTCAGCAAAGAAGAAGTAATTCAGCCAAGCTGATTGTTACAAGTAATTAAGAGGGGCAGAGGTAAAAACCTCTGCCCGTTTTCTTATTTTATAGCATATGTAAGATACAAGAATGACTCAGATAAGTCCGTGAAAGGACTTATCTGAGGCTTTCGGGATTTATATAATAAATACTATATTGTAGAGGATTTTGACAGAATGGACATTATTAAAAAGATTGCAGGTGAACTTGAAGTAAAGGAGGGACAGGTTAAGGCGGCGGTTGAGCTTTTGGATGACGGTTGTACGGTTCCTTTTATAGCTCGTTATCGTAAGGAAAAGACAGGTGCTCTGAACGACGAACAGCTCAGAACACTTTATGACAGACTTAACTTTCTCAGAAATCTTGAGGAGAGAAAGACCACTGTTATATCAACCATAGAAGAGCAGGGCAAGATGACTCCGGAGCTTATGAAGGCCATCGAGGAGGCAGAGACTATGGTAGCTCTTGAAGATATATACAGACCTTATAAGCCTAAGAGAAGAACCAGAGCAACTATTGCGAAGGAAGCAGGACTTGAGCCTCTTGCAAATCTCATATATATGCAGCTGAACAAGAAGCCTATAGCTGTTGAGGCTGAGGCTTACATTTCGGAGGAGAAGGGAGTTGAATCTGCTGAGGCAGCTCTTGCGGGAGCTGCAGATATAATTGCGGAAAACATTTCCGACGATGCGGATTACAGAACGTGGATAAGAGATATAACCGTTAAGAAGGGTATTCTCGTTTCAACAGCCAAGGATCCGGAAGAGAAGTCGGTATATGAGAATTACTATGACTTCCATGAACCTGTAGCAAAGATGTCCGGTTATAAGACTCTTGCAGTTAACAGAGGAGAGAAGGAGAAAATCCTCTCTGTTGTTATAGAGGCACCTGAAGAGGATATACTTAAATATCTCGAGAAGAAGGTTGTCGGAAAGGATGACTGCGATACAGCCGATATCCTTAAGGCTGCTGCGGCAGATGCCTATGAGAGACTTATCGCTCCTTCAATCGAGAGAGAGATCAGAAATGCACTTACGGAAGATGCAGAGGACGGCGCTATTAAGGTATTCGGTAAGAACCTTAAACAGCTACTTATGCAGCCACCTATCAGCGGACGTACCGTTCTCGGCTGGGATCCGGCCTTCAGAACAGGCTGTAAGCTTGCTGTTGTGGATGAGACCGGAAAAGTTCTCGATACTACGGTTGTTTATCCTACGGCTCCTACAACACCTGAGAAGATCCGTGCCGCAAAGGAGACGGTTAAGCGTCTTATAAAAAAGCATAATATATCTCTTATATCCGTAGGTAACGGAACAGCATCCCGTGAATCAGAGCAGATTATAGTCGAGATGCTTAAGGAGATACCTGAGAAGGTTGAATATGTGATAACCAACGAAGCAGGTGCATCGGTTTATTCGGCAAGTGCCCTCGCAACCGAAGAGTTCCCTGAATTTGATGTAGGACAGAGATCCGCAACATCCATAGCACGCCGTGTACAGGATCCTCTCGCAGAGCTTGTTAAGATAGATCCTAAGTCCATCGGTGTAGGCCAGTATCAGCATGATATGAACCAGAAGAAGCTTGGAGAATCTCTTTCAAATGTAGTCGAGGACTGCGTTAACAGCGTAGGTGTGGATCTTAATACAGCCTCCGTATCTCTCCTTACATACATTTCCGGTATCAATAAGAATGTTGCTAAGAATATAGTTACATACAGAGAAGAGAACGGAAGATTCGATAACAGAAAAGAACTTCTCAAGGTTCCAAAGCTAGGCGCTAAGGCATATGAGCAGTGCGCGGGATTCCTGAGAATTCATGGAGGAAGCAATCCTCTTGATGATACTGCGGTTCATCCGGAAAGCTATGAGGCGGCCGGAAAACTTCTCAGCTCCGTAGGAGATGATGTATCGGCACTTGGTAAGCTTGATAAGGCTGAGAGAAAGAAGCTTTCGGGAGAACTGGGAATCGGTGATATAACACTGGATGACATGATAAAAGAGCTTATGAAGCCGAGCCGTGATCCACGTCTTGACATGCCGAAGCCGATCCTCAGGAGCGATGTTCTTGATATAAAGGATCTTGAGGTCGGTATGGTACTTAAGGGAACCGTAAGAAATGTAATAGACTTCGGTGCCTTTGTCGATATCGGAGTTCATCAGGACGGTCTGGTACATATATCGCAGCTTACGAATAAGAAATTTGTAAAGCATCCTCTTGATGTTGTAAGCGTCGGAGATGTAGTTGATGTTAAGATAATCAATATAGATACACAGAAGAACAGAATAGGACTGTCAATGATACTGTAGTTGTCTGCGGCAGTTTAGAGGGGAATTATTCATGAATGCCGGTGAAGTTTGGAGTGTTTTGGGAATTGAAGAAACAAAAGATCAGGACAGCATAATCGCTGCTTATCGTTCAAAGGTCGTAGGTGTTAATCCGGAAGATGATCCGGAAGGATTTAAGCGTCTCAGAGAAGCTTTTGATGAAGCGATGAGACTGAGTCAGGAGACGGCTGAAGAAGAGACCGGTTCCAAAGAAGCGGTGGATCCGAAATTTCAGCCGCTCGTAGACAGGATGATCGAAGCTTATGATGATATAGAATCAAGAATAGACTGCGATGTATGGAAAGAGATTTTCAGTGATCCTCTCTGCACGGATCTCGATACGGCGGACCAGGCAAGAGAAGAATTCCTGAAGGTCGCCCTTGACAGATTCTATCTGCCTCATGAGGTCTGGGCTCTTGCTGATGAGACCTTTTCGATAAGCCTTGATCTGAAGAATCTTAAGGAAGTTTTTCCTGCGGATTTTATGGACTTCGTTTCATTTCATTCGCAGAATGACGATTTCTTCGAGTACAGTTATTTCATGCCTCGGGGCAGCTACAATGAGATAATCAGACAGGCCGATATTAAGATCCCCGAGCTTCATAAGAGAGAGACGAATTATAAGCTTTCGGATTATATCTGTCATTATGACAATTATATCCGTGAGGCTGCGGTTGTGATTCAGCCGATTGAAGATATAAATGCCGTGAGAAAGAGCGAGAATCCGGATTATATTCCGGATAATGTCGAGCCCGACGCTATAGACAGGCTCTACAGTTCGGTACGTATGTTCCTTACTTCGGAGATATGGCATCCTATGGAATATACGGCTATGATGAGGCTTCTGGATTTTGAAGGACGTTATGAAGAGGCACATTATATGGCGCGTGCCGTACTGAATACCGGCCTTTACGACTTCATGGATATTTACGGCAAGACCAATGCCTGCTATATAATCGTAAATCATGCACTTATTAACAAAGTAAATCCCGAGATCGAACCGGAGAGATCCGCTCATCCTCTTATGACGGAAGAGGATATTAAGGTAGTTACGGAAACCCTGGAGAAGATACTCGAAGAGAGGGAGAGATTTAATCTTGCTCTTCGTGCAAAGATTATGCTCCTCTGCCTGAAGGGTGAGTATGAAGATGCGAATGATGTGCTGCTCAAGCTCTTTGAGGTTGATAATCAGAACTCTGATGCAACCCTGCTTCTTCCTTACATAAATAACAAGCTCGTTGAATATTATGCGGAGAAGGTTGAGAAGGAGCCGGACAATCCGAAGCATAAGATAGATAAATGCTGGAGTCTCTTCAGATGTGACAGAAAAGAAGAAGCAATTGAAAGTCTCGAAGAAATGTCGGATATGGATCCGGAGTCGGATCTGTATACGGATTACTGTAATCTCATCGGAAGATGCTACAGCAGGATCGACGATTTTGATAAGGCTGAGCCGTTCCTTATAGAATGGATGACGAGGCTTGAAGATATCGAAAAAAGATATAACAAAGATCCCGAAAGCGTGAGTGAAGAAGATGCAAAGCGTCTTAAGAGGATCGGATACAGTTATTATCTTGTCGGTGCGGCCAAATTCAAATTGAATGATTTTGAAGAAGCTGAGAAATATATAAAGCTTTCGGTTGAAAAGGAGAGGGATGAGGTAGATATTCCTTATTATCTCGAAACACTGGGAGCACTCTATCAGCAGAAGCAGGACTACGCGGCTGCAATGGATGTATGGAACAGGATGCTTGAGATGAATAAGTATAATATTTCCACCTATATCCACAGACAGGAGACCGCATTTAAAATGCGTGACGCACAGCTTGTAATAGATGATTATCATATCATCCTTCAACATGCGCCGCAGTATCCTAAGTCATATTATTATGCCGCAAAGATATTCTATATTTATGATCATAATGAGGATCTCGAAGAAGTCTTTGCAAGAGCAGAGGAAAACGGAGTTCACAGCACTTCTCTCGAGCTTGTAAAAGCCGATCATCTGAAAGAGATGAATAAGCTTGATGAAGCCGGCGTGATATACGAGGAACTGGATAAAAAGATAAAAAGCGGTGAAAGTGATTTTGAGGAATTTGAAACTCTTAAAGATTATTATCTTTCGGCCGGACATTTTAAGAATATAAAGGATGAATCCCCGGAGGAATACTATAAGGCGGGACTCGAAAAGTTCCCGGAGGATCCGGCCCTTAACTATGCTATGGGCCTTTATCTCTATGAGCACGATAAGTATTCAGAAGCGGAAGAGTTCTTTAAGAAGACGCTTCAGTATAATCCGAAACATCATGCGGCCAACAACAAGCTGTCCCGCGTATATTCCGACATTTACGATGATACGGAGAATCCGGAGAAGTACAAACAGGCTGTCGAATATGCCACAAAGCAGCTTGATAATAACGATGATGATTATTACTATGTTGAGAGAGCACTGCTTTACTCAGGTGGATATGAATTTGAAAAAGTTATAGAAGACTGTGACAGGGCTATCGAAAAGGATGAGACCAACTATTATGCATATAATGCCAGAGGCTATGCCTATATGATGCTTAAGGATTATCCGAATGCCGAAGACAGCTTCATGACAGGAATCCGTCTTATGAAGGATGCGGATGTGAGCGATAAGCTTTCCAATCTGTATCATAACCTTGCAAGATGCTACGATATGCAGGAGAAGTTCAGCGAGGCAATCACGGTTTTAAGAAATGTCATCATAATCTTCGGTGAAAATATAAATGTTCACAGCAGGATAGCAAAATCTCTCCGCAGAGCAGGAAGGTATGATGAAGCATTAAATGAATGTGAGACAATGCTCAAGTACCATAAGGAGAAGTTTGAGGAAACGGGAAATGAATGGTATCTTGAATACATAATGGAAGATTATGATCAGATGTTCACCGTATGCCTGAGTAAGGGTGATTATCGAAAAGCTCAGTTTATAAAAGATGAGCGCATATATAAGATGATCAACGATAATCGTCTGCTAACTGCAAGACGAGCTATAAAGAATGATAACGTATCCTGCAATATCCTTCAGAAGGTTGCAGCAATCGAATATTACGATGCCAGGGATTATAAGAAGGCTTATAAACTCTACGAAGAAGCGTATAATCTTCTCCAGCCTGTTTCATCTGTGACTGATAACAGCATGAGATCGACACTTATCGATATATGTGTCGAGATGGGTGGAGCGGCCTGGAGACTCGGTAAGTACGGTGTTTCGAGAAGACTTGCAGAGGTGGCCGTAAATACAATTAACAAGATGTCGGGTTCGGTTGATAATTATCTTAACTATCACAGAAGCGCAGCTTACCGTAAGAAGGATTTCGCTATGATTCTTGCCATGTCGGGTAAAATGGATGAAGCCGAAGCACTTGCAAAGAGCGTGATCGATTCTCCGAGATGCTCCTTCTGCAGACACAGTTCCTGCTATGAGGCATATCTATCGCTTGCGAAGATATGTGAATTTAAGAATGACAAAGAGGGTGCTTTGGAGTATTATAAAAAGGCGAACGAAATTGGATACGATGACAGTGAGGTTATCAATGCATTGATGGCCTTCACAGGAGGTAGAAATTGATTATTGGAATTGATCTCGGTACGACCAACAGCCTCGTTGCCTATTACACGGATGAAGGTCCGAAGGTTATACCGAACAGATTTGGTGACGTGCTTACGCCTTCAGTCGTAAGTATAGATGAAAATGATAATATATTCGTAGGTAAGACTGCAGTCGAGAGAATGCAGCTGTATCCGGAAACCAGTGCTGCTGTATTTAAGAGAAGCATGGGCTCCGATAAGAAATTCGATCTAGGTTCAAAGTCTTTCACAGCAGAGGAACTTTCGAGTTTTGTCTTAAGAGCACTTAAGGAGGATGCCGAAACTTTTCTCGGCGAAGAAGTAACGGAAGCGGTCATTTCGGTTCCGGCATATTTCAACGATATGAGAAGAAAGTCTACTAAGAGAGCAGGTGAGCTCGCCGGACTTAAGGTTGAGAGAATCATAAGCGAGCCTACTGCGGCAGCAATCGCTTACGGATTATATAACGATACGAAACCTGCAAAGAATCTTGTGTTCGATCTGGGCGGCGGTACATTTGATGTATCTATTCTCGATTATTTCCCGCCTATACTTGAAGTAAGGGCCGTTGCAGGAGATAACTTCCTAGGAGGAGAGGATTTCACCGAGATTCTGGAGAGAATGTTCTACGAGAAGAACGAGAACATCCGTAAGGAAGCTTTGGAATATCGTGAACTTAAGATGATCCACAGACAGGCGGAGCTTGCAAAGAAGAACTTTTCGGAGTCGGGCACCGTGTGTATGAAGGTAAAGATCGGTGAGGAAATCATAGAGACCGAGATTACCGAGAAGGAATATGATAAAGAATGTGAAGATCTCTACGAGAAGATCAGAGGTCCTGTAAAGAGAGCTCTTGCGGATGCAAAGCTTAAGCTCAGTGATATCGATAAGATAGTACTTGTCGGAGGAGCTACCCGTCTTCCGGGTGTAAGAAGCTTTGTAAGCAAACTCTTTAAGAGCTTCCCTGATACTACGGTAAATCCGGATGAGGCGGTTGCTCTCGGAGCGGCTATTCAGGGAGCCATGAAGGAAAGACGCGAGTCCATTAAGGAAGTTGTACTTACCGATGTATGTCCTTTTACACTCGGTACGGAAGTATCGGTTGACCTCGGCGGAAATCACAGAGAGTCGGGACATTTCTTCCCGATCATAGAGAGAAATACAGTTATCCCGGCCAGCCGTACAGAGAGATTCTATACGGTAAGAGACGATCAGACAAAAATCGATATAGAAGTGCTTCAGGGTGAGAGCCGTATGGCACGTAACAACCTGCTTCTCGGAACGCTTGAACTTGATGTTCCGAAGGGAAAAGCCGGAGAACAGTCGGTTGATGTAACTTACACCTATGATATCAACTCCATCCTGGAGGTTGAGGTTACGGTTGTTGCAACAGGAAAGAAAATCCGTAAGATCATAAAGGGTCAGTATACGGAGATGACAGATGAGGAAATCGAGAAGAGATTCCTTGAATTGTCATATCTTAAGATCCATCCGCGTGATCAGGAAGAAAACAAACTTGTTCTTCTGAGATGTGAAAGACTCTATGAGGAGAGTCTCGGAATGGACAGAGAGTATATCGAAGAACAGGTTCGTAAGTTCGAACTTGCACTTTCATCACAGGATAAGAGAATGATCGAGAAAGAACGTAAAGCTCTTACTCAGTTCCTTGATGAATGGGAGAAGGGTGAATTCTAACGCTTATACTCGTTAACGTATGTTAAATTGTACAAAAAATCTATCTAAAATTTGGTAAAACTATCATAAATATAGAAAATTTTACGACGTATTGAAAAAATGTTAAAAAAATATTACAATTTAGCACGTAAACTTCAGTATTTATAACGTATTAATTATGTTTAGTTAAAACGGAGGAAATCAAAAATGGCAGTTAAGAAGGCAAGCGTTAAAGATCTCGCTGAGAAGGCAGCAGCAGCTAAGAAGGCTGAGGCTAAGGTAGAGGTTAAGGAAGAGGCTAAGGTAGAAGCTCCAAAGGCAGCACCTGCAAAGAAGGAAGAAGCAGCAAAGAAGGAAGAGGCTCCAAAGGCAGCAGCTAAGAAGGCACCTGCAAAGAAGGCAGCAGCAAAGAAGGAAGAGGCTCCAAAGGCAGCAGCTAAGAAGGCACCTGCAAAGAAGACAGCAGCACCTGCAAAGAAGGCAGAGGCAGCAAAGAAGGAAGCTCCAAAGGCAGCAGCTAAGAAAGCAGCACCTGCAAAGAAGGCAGAGGCAGCAAAGAAGGAAGCTCCAAAGGCAGCAGCTAAGAAGGCAGCACCTGCTAAGAAGCCGGCAGCTAAGAAATCTACAGTTAATCTTTATGTTCAGTATCAGGGTGGTAACGTTGCTACAGATGATATCGTAAAGAAGGCTCTTGAGGTTTCCGGAAAGAAGTCTGTTAAGGAACTTAACGTATATTATCAGCCGGAGAACAACATCGTTTACTTCACAGCAGATGGTGAGAACGGTTCTTTCAACTACTAAGATTTACTTTTATAGATAAAAAATGCGACAGGTCATTGGCCTGTCGCTTTTTTTAATCCTGTCCGCGGAGCTTTATGATCGGTGAACCCTTACCGTTGATATAGTCACCTGTTATAATGACCGATCCGATGGTGTCATCACGAGGAACCATGTACATGATATCAAGCATGAAGTCCTCCATGATAGAGCGGAGTGCTCTGGCACCGGTCTTTCTCTCGGCTGCTTTTTCCGCAATGGCTTCGTATGCCGAGTCATCGAATTCGAGATTTACTTCATCGAGACGGAGAAGCTTCTGATACTGCTTAACAATTGCGTTTCTCGGTTCTCTGAGGATTCTCTCATACATTTCCTTATCCAGAGAATCAAGTGTAAAGATTACAGGAAGTCTTCCGATGAACTCAGGAATCATACCGAAAGTTCTTAAGTCCTCGGTTGTTACGTGAGATAAGAGCTTCGTATCGTTATCGAGTTCCGAACGAAGGGCGGCTCCGAATCCCATGGAAGACTTGGCTGCAAGACGTTCCTTGATGATATCTTCGATATCAGGAAAGGCACCGCCGCAGATGAAGAGGATATTGGTCGTATCCATCATTGTGGTCGGAGTCATAGCATTCTTGCTTCCCGATCCGACAGGTACTTCGACTTCGGCTCCTTCAAGAAGTTTGAGGAGTCCCTGCTGTACGGCTTCACCGCTGACATCACGTGAACGCTGTTCCTGCTTCTTGGCAATCTTATCTATCTCATCTATGAAGACTATTCCGTGCTCTGCGCGTTCTACATCGTTATCGGCAGCGGCAAGAAGTTTTGAAAGCACGCTTTCGACATCATCACCGATATATCCGGCTTCTGTAAGAGAAGTGGCATCCGTGATGGCAAGAGGTACATCAAGTATCTTTGCTATGGTCTTAACAAGATATGTCTTACCGCATCCTGTAGGTCCTATCATAAGCATGTTGGACTTTTCGATTTCAACATTATCAAGTTCATCAGGTGTATTCTTCGAATCAGCCTGCTCGGAGAAAACTCTCTTATAATGGTTATATACCGCAACCGACATAACCTTCTTTGCATATTCCTGACCTACAACATCGAGGTCCAGAAGCTTCTTGATGTCATGAGGCGCAGGAAGATCCTTGAGTGACTTGATCTTTCCCGATTCATCGGTCTTACCGTCCGCAGCTGATGCAGTATCGTTTTTCTTCTTCTTGACTTTTTGAGAATTCGGAATATCCATGTTAGGAAATATCATATTCATGTTATCTATTCCCGGAATATTTCCCAGTATTGAGAAAGGACTGCTGTTGATCTGATTTAAAGTCTTGTTGATGCAGTCTGCACATACATTTACGCCCTTTGAAAGAGTGATAAGCTTTCCGGCCTGAGACTCGGGACGCTTACACATGTAGCAGTACTTCTCATATTCGTCATCGTTATTGTTCTGATCGTTGTTTCCGTTGTTATCTGGCATTATGCTTTTTCCTCCGATTGTTCTGTCCCGGACAGAACCGATTGTTTATAATTTACATTTATAGACTAGATTATAACAAAACTCTGTTAGACTTTACAATATTGAAATGAACGTCCGTTAGTGATAAGATACGCGGGTAGGAGGGACAGACTTATATGACTAAGATCGTAGCCCATAGGGGCGCTTCATATCTGGCAGGAAGAGATAATACTTTGGAAAGCTTCCGCCTTGCTATAGAACTCGGTGCCGATATGGTCGAATTCGACGTAAGAAGTACAAGAGATAATGTGCTTGTTGCATTTCATGACAGTACATTTGCGGATTCGCCGATATCATGGCTTACCTTCGATAAGCTTGAGAAGGAAGCGGAGGCAAGAGGATTCCATGTTCCTACTTTTGAGGAAGTTCTGGAACTTTGTCACGGCAAGATCAGAATGGATATAGAGATCAAAGAATCAGGCTTTGAGAGTAAAATCGTTAAGCTATGCCAGAAGTATCTGGATTATAATGAGTATACCATCAAGTCATTCTTTGAAAAGATTGTATATAAGATAAAAAAACTTGATAAGAATATTACTACGGGACTGCTTCTCGGAATGAGAACCATGAATCCCATAAGAAGACTAAGTGAGATATTTCCTTACGGAAGGGTTCTCCGCTGCAGATGTGACTTTGTGTCACCGAACGAGTGGCTTGTGAGATTCGGATTTGTGGAAAGAATGCATTTCCATAAGATCCCTGTTTATGTATGGACTGTCAACAAGAAGAGAACCATGAAGAGATATCTCAGAATGGGTGTCGACGGACTTATAACCGATAAGCCGGACGCTGCGCTTTTTGTCAGAAAAGAGCTTATCAGACAGAGGAAACCACTTAAAAGGACACTTGAGAAGTAAATGCTTTGGGGAGGCAAGAGGGGTTATGAAGAAAAGAATAAAAGCTTATACGGCTTATATTGACGAACTTCTGAAAAGCGAAGGAGACCGGGACTGGGATCTTGAGATAGAAAAACACCTGGATCAGATAGGCTTTTTCATGCATGAGAGACTTGTACATCTCCTTGTATTTATACTTGTTGCAATCTGCACTGTAATATCGATCCTTGCACTTGTTGTATCGGAGAAGATAGTTATCCTGCCTCTTATAGTCATGCTTTTTGTACTTCTTGTGCCGTACTGTATGCACTATTATCTTCTTGAAAACTCTGTACAGTATATGTACAGGCAGTATGATGAGATGAGAAAGAAGAAAGAAGGCGTTGACAAAGCGTTTTCCGAGAAGTTATAATACTTCTTACCCGCTAATGATATAGAAATATAAGGATTGGCTATGGAAGAGGACAATAGAGCAAGTGTAAACAGAATAAAGAAGATGATCATAGCGACCATTTGTATTCTTATATTTGTGCCTATCATACTGTGTATAGTTTTGATGTTCAGAGTCGGAAGACTTGAGAAAAAGCTTGATGAATATATTCGTAACAATTCACAGTCTGAGATAGAAGTTGCTTCAGACTTAGATGCCGAGGTTGCCCAGAGCAGAGAGTGGAAGACGACGGAAATTGCCGAAGTTCCGTCACCGCAGCAACGAATGGCCAAGGAAGATGCGGATGCAATCAATGCGCTGGATAAGCAGGTTGATGAATCTTCGGAACTTCTTCTTAAAACAAAAGCTACAGATACAGATGCAGTGTATAACGGACACAAGGTTTATCTTACCTTTGATGACGGTCCGGGACCATATACGAATGAGATTCTTGATATCCTGAAAGATAAGGGCGTTAAGGCAACATTTTTCGTAGTTGCCGATGACTTCACTTATGCGGACGAGATGAATCGGATCGTAGCAGAGGGTCATACCCTTGCCATGCATTCGATGAATCATAAGTATGATGTTATCTACAAAGATCTCGATGCATTTAAGCAGGATGTTAACGGTCTTCATGATCTTCTGTACTATATGACAGGTGTTGACTGCAAGTATTACAGATTCCCGGGAGGAAGTTCGAATACAGTTGCCGATGTATCCATCGATGAATGTATCGAATATCTGAATTCGAGAGGAATTACATACTTTGACTGGAACGCGCTTAACGGTGATGCAGAGTATGTTAACTATACTGCAGATGAGCTTAATTCAAATGTTATGGGCTATGTTCGTAACAATCCGGGTAACTCCACCGTGCTTCTGCATGATCTCGGTAATCATTATGCAACGGTTGAAGCACTTCCGGGTCTTATTGATACGCTCATCGAAGAGGGTTATGAGATCCTTCCTATAGATGACTCGACAAAACCTGTACAGCATAGAGATGAACAAGAGACAGAGGAATAGTGTACAGATGAATTATACAGAAGTTTTAAATTATATAACGGAGAAGAATAAGCTCGGCAGTATGCCGGGCATTTCCGCTATTATGGAGCTTTTAAAGAGACTCGGTTCACCTGAGAAAAGCGTAAAGGCTCTTCATATAGCCGGAACTAACGGTAAGGGTAGCATAATGGCTTATGTTGAACAGACCCTTATCCTCCGAAATCTGAAAGTAGGGCGATATATATCCCCTGCTATTTTTGATTACAGAGAACGCTGGCAGATTAATAAAAAATATATCGAAAAGGATAGATGCGCGGCTCTTATAACCCGTATAGCCGGTGTTGTGGAAGATATGATAGCCGACGGTTTCAGATCGCCTACTTCCTTTGAGATTGAGACCGCACTTGCATTTCTTTACTTTGCGGAAGAAAGGTGTGACTATATGTTGATAGAGTGCGGCATGGGCGGTAAAGGTGATGCGACAAATGTGATCGAAAGTGCCGTTATCGATGTGCTTGCTTCCGTAAGCCTCGATCATATGCAGTTTCTCGGAGACACACCGGAAGTAATATGCTCCGAAAAGCTCGGTATCGTAAGACCGGGAGGAAGACTTATATCTTATCCTCAGATGGAATCCGTAAGAGCTGTGATAGAGAAAGATTCGACAGAAAGAGGATATGAAGTTACATATCCCGATGAAGGCTCTCTTCAAATCATAAAGCGGGATATCGAGGGAAGCGAGTTCCGATATAAGGGAGTGGATTATAAGATAAATTTAAGCGGTGATTATCAGGTATTAAATGCATGTACCGCAATTGAAGTTCTTAACCGTCTCAGTACGGTTCCGGAATCCGAAGGAGGAATCCCGCTTTCGAAGGACGATATCAGGGAAGGACTCATGAAGACTGAGTGGCAGGGACGTATGACGATCGTGAGCCGCGAGCCGCTTTTTGTGGTAGACGGAGCTCATAACAGAGACGCATGGGTAAGGCTTGCAGATACTCTCAGTAAATGTTTTACAAAACGTAAATTCATATTTATAATGGGAGTGCTGGCTGACAAGGAATATACCCGTATGATGGACAGCCTATGTCCTTATATGAAGAAGGCTGTAACAGTTACTACAGTGAGTCCGAGAGCACTTGACGGTAAAAAGCTTCTTGCGGAAGCAGAGAAAAGAGGCGTGGAAGGACATTATTCCGAAAGCTGTAAGGATGCGGTAAAATATGCACTGTCAGTCGCAGAAGAGACGGATGTTATAATAGCATGCGGAACTCTTACATTTGCCGGAGAGATCATAAATATCATGAAAAGCGAAAGACATAATCTGATACTTAAAGATAAGGTATTTCTGGAAAGACTTGATAGAATAGAAGAAGCCGAAAAAAGAAGAAGATTCTGCAGACACGGACTTGAACATCTTGTAAGTGTCGCAAGGATCGGTGCTCTTATAGCTTTGGATGAAGAACTTGATATAGAGAGGGATGTGATCTATGCAGCGGCTCTTCTTCACGATATAGGAAGATGTTCAGAATATACTGAAGAGGGGAAAATGAGTCATGCAGAGGCGGGAGTTATAATAGCCGAAGATATCCTGAGACGTGTGGGATACAGCGATTCCGAAATTGAGGCTATACTTCTGGCTGTAAAGAATCACGGCGAAGATACTGCCGAAGACGGAACGCTTGCAAAGATCCTCTTTAAGGCCGATAAGCTTTCCAGAAACTGTTTCAGATGTGAGGCCGAACCGGACTGCTTTTGGGAAGAAAGCTTAAAGAATAAGGAACTTGATTATTAGGATATATCGAATGAGGTAACAGGCTTGAAGATAGGAAACAGAGAGTTTGAATTAGACAGTTACACACCTTACGTAATGGGAATACTGAATGTTACACCGGATTCCTTCTCTGACGGAGGTGCGTATAATACTATAGAAAAAGGTCTGCGTCATGCTGAAGAAATGATAGAAGAAGGCGCTGACATAATTGATATCGGAGGAGAATCTACAAGACCGGGGTATACGTTCATTTCTCCGGAAGAAGAGATCGAGCGTACCGCTCCCGTGATCGATGCGATAAAGTCGCGTTTTGACATTCCGGTCACATTGGATACTTATAAATCCGATGTTGCCGAAGCGGGACTTAAAGCCGGTGCGGATATGATCAACGATATCTGGGGACTTAAGGCGGATAAACGTCTTGCGGAAGTTATAGCATCATCCGAGAACCCCGGTGTGATCCTTATGCATAACAGAAAAGAGCCGGATTATACGGATCTTATAGAGGATGTGAAGAAGGATCTTAAGGAATGCATTGAGATTGCAAAGAGTGCAGGAATACCTGAGGAGAGATTGATACTCGATCCGGGTATAGGCTTCGGAAAGACTCTGGAAGATAATCTTTCGGTCATGAAGCATTTGGATGAGATTATAGATGGATTTAAGAAGCCTATGCTGCTCGGAGTGTCACGAAAGTCTATGATAGGACTTACGCTTAATCTTCCTGTCGATGAGAGACTTGAAGGGACGATAGCGGCAAATGTGGCAGGCTATCTTGCGGGATGCCGTATATTCAGAGTACATGATGTTAAAGCTCACAGAAGAGCACTTGATATGATTGCGGGAATTCAGAGGGTTTAAATGGATATCATAACAATCGAAAAACTAAAAGTATATGCTTATCACGGAGTATTTGAAGAGGAAAAAAAGGATGGTCAGGTGTTTTATGTATCTGCCCGTCTTCATCTTGATGTAAGAAAAGCTTCAAGAAACGACGACCTCTCCAAGACCGTAAATTATGACTCGGTGGCTCACCTTATAGATGAAACGGTGAGAAGCGAGAAGTACGATCTGATAGAAACTGTTGCGGAAACAGTGGCAACGGAGATACTTCTCAAGTTTCCGGTCATCAGAACTGTCGATGTAAAGATAAGTAAGCCGGAAGCTCCGATAGAGCTTGAATTCTCGGATGTTTCCGTAGAGATATCAAGGTCAAGACACACAGCATTTCTCGGAATAGGCTCCAATCTCGGAGACAGAGAGAGCTATCTTGATTTTGCCGTAGAACAGCTCGGAAAAGACGAACTTATAAGCGTTGAGAGAGTATCGGATTATATCAATACAGAACCTGTGGGACTTGTTGAACAGCCCGACTTCCTGAATGGGGTCGTTGAGATAAGTACAATCTACTCGCCTCACCAGCTTCTCCATGTCATAAATGATATAGAGAATGAAGCTGGCCGTGAGAGAATAGTTCATTGGGGACCGAGAACTCTTGATATAGATATACTTCTCTTTGATGATGTTATCACGGCAGATGAGAAGCTTAAGATCCCTCATCCGGAGATGACTAACAGAGAATTCGTATTAAAGCCGTTGAATCAGATCGCACCATATGCATATCATCCTATCTACAGAAAGACCATGGAGGAGTTATATGCGAGACTTATAAAAAAACTTGAGCATGAGGCTGAGCCTTATGATACAGATGAGTATTCCGAAGTGGAAGAGCTCGGTGATTCGAATAGCCGGATTGTTTACTGCGGTGTTCCCGGAGCATATGCTGAGTCTGCAGCCAAGAAGTATTTCGGTGAAAATGCGAATGTTTATAATGTAAAGAGTTTTGATGATGTTGTAAGTGAGACTGTTTCGGGTAAGGCTGAATTCGGTGTCCTTCCTATAGAAAACAGTTCGGCCGGATTCGTAGCCGGAATATATGATATCATCAGAAACAGTGGTGTACAGATAGTCGGTCAGGTAGTGCTTGATATAGAGCATGCTCTTCTCGGACTTCCTGATGCACATATATCGGATATCAGAAAAGTATATTCCCATCCACAGGGTCTCATGCAGTGTAAAGACTTCATAGACGAACATGGCTTCGCTGCCGAGAGTCTCAGTAATACTGCTCTTGCCGCAAGGCGTGTTAAGGATAAAGGGGATATAAGAGAAGCGGCTATTGCCAGCGAACGTGCGGCAGAACTGTATGGTCTCAAGATACTGGCAAGAAGAATCAATTTTCAGAATGATAATTCCACAAAGTTTGTAATAGTTACGGCAAAGAAGGTGTTCTTATCAACATCCGATAAGATCAGTATATCCTTTACACTTCAGCATAAGGTCGGTTCTCTCTATGAGATCCTCGGCCGTATAAATGAGAACGGAGTCAATATGACAAGCATCGAATCCCGTCCGTCACTCAGAAAGAAGTGGGAATATGTATTCTATGTAAGCTTTGAAGGAAAACTTACCGATAAGAACGTAAGAAAGGCTCTCGGAGAGATTCTGGCGGAATCCAGAGAGATGAATCTTCTCGGTACATTTTAACTTGTGCATTGACATGAAGAGATCTGTATGGAATCTGTCCGACCGATCAAGACGTTTTAAAAGTGTCAAGATGTTAAAAAAACAAGTTGACAAGGGTTACCGTTATGTGATAATCTATGTCAGGTGTGAATTGAAGAGCTCTAAGACTCTTCAGAATTAAGCAGAGTATCCGCTCTCACCTAGAGTTGCAAATGTGCGGCCGGGTTTAAACTTATAAAAAACAGCGTAGGCTGTTCTTTGTGTGGATACTCATGTCTTGGGTATCCACTTTTTTATGTTTTATTTTACGGAGGGCAAAGCAATAGACTATTTAATCAACGAACAAATCAAAGACAAAGAGGTGCGCGTTATCGGTGCTGAGGGAGGACAGCTTGGTGTGATGTCCATTACCGAAGCAAGAGAGAAGGCCGAAGAGGCAGGACTTGACCTTGTAAGAGTTTCGCCTAATGCGAATCCACCGGTGTGTAAGATCATTGATTTCGGAAAGTTCCGTTATGAACTTGCCCGTAAGGAAAAGGATGCCAAGAAAAAGCAGAAGGTTGTTGAGATCAAGGAAGTGAGATTATCACCGAACATTGAGGAGAACGACCTTAATACTAAGGTAAATCAGGCTCGTAAGTTTCTTCAGAAGGGTAACAGAGTTAAGGTTACTCTGAGATTCAGAGGACGTGAGCTTGCATATGTTAATCAAAGCAAAGTAATACTTGATAATTTTGCTGAGCTTCTTTCGGACATTTCGACTGTTGATAAGCAGGCTAAGTTCGAAGGCAGGAGCATGTTCATGTTCCTTGCGGCAAAAACAACCAAGTAGTTTATAAGGAGGAAAAAACAATGCCAAAGTTAAAGACAAAGAGGGCAGCAGCAAAGCGTTTTAAGGCTACAGGTACAGGTAAGCTTAAGAGAAATAAGGCTTATAAGAGCCATATCCTTACTAAGAAGACAACAAAGAGAAAGAGAAACCTGAGAAAAGCAACCATGACTGACAAGACAAATGTCAAGAACATGAAGAAGATTTTACCTTACATCTAAGGATGATTTGATTAGGAGGATATAGTAATGGCAAGAATTAAAGGTGGCGCTAATGCCAAGAAGAAGCATAACAAGACATTAAAGGCAGCAAAGGGATATATCGGAGCTAGATCAAAGCAGTACAGAGTTGCTAAGCAGTCTGTAATGAGAGCTGATGCTACTGCATTCGCAGGCAGAAGAGAGAGAAAGAGAGATTTCCGTAAGCTTTGGATCGCTCGTATCAATGCTGCAGCCAGACAGAATGATATCTCATACAGCAACCTTATGCATGGTCTTAAGGTAGCAGGCGTAGACATCAACAGAAAGATGCTCGCTGAGATGGCAGTTAATGATGCAGAAGGATTCGCAAGCCTTGTAGATGTTGCTAAGAAGGCAATTGCTTAATCTGTATAGAGTTATTGGAAATACCCTGAATCTGATGTATTCGGGGTATTTTTCTATTTAAGCAGTGAATAAATGGGATTGTTAATTGTATAGTTCTTTTATGTACAAAATATAAAAATATAAAAAGTTATGTAAAAAAATTGAAAAGGGTATTGACAATTAGATGTCAAAGAGTTATTATATTACTCGCGTCAAGATGACGCTGTGAATTAAATATTCATAAGCGGGAGTGCTGGAATTGGCAGACAGGCTAGACTAAGGATCTAGTGGTGGCAACGCCGTGTGAGTTCAAGTCTCATCTCCCGCACTGGAATAACTAAAAGCAGGTACGATGTACCTGCTTTTTTGTATTTTTCTTTACATACGTTGGATATTCTGATATAATACATATTATCATATTGATAAAAACAAGGCGGCGGATAATTTGACCTGCCTGTTTCTTTATGTGGCGACATTATAATATCTGTGTTAAAATTTTGTAGAAGTGTTGGTATGTATTATATACGGGAGTTAGATTATTATGATAAAACCTGTATTCAGACAAATGTCTCAGGAAGAGATGGATATAGAGGGTATCAATGATATAAAGATGATCCATATCTATGATCTGACGGGGGCGTCAAAACCTGACGGTAAGTACGGTGTAACCGCCGTGCTTATTAATTATGCCGATAACAAACAGTTGAATTATACGGAGAATGATCACTGCTTCGGCTTTTTTATAAGTAAGATATTCGAGATGTATAACAACTGCGGGGATAAGGATTCCATTATTATGGACGATACCACGAGAGAACTGATGGAAGCCGGTAAGGTTCCGAGACATGATTCGGTGCTGAGTAAGTTTTATGACTCAGAAAAGCTTGATATACCGCGTCTTGTAAATGCGTCGACTCTAAGTAAACGTTTCGGACCGCTGGTTGAATACCTTCTGGTAGGACTCTATAAGACGATGGGGACCGATGCTCTGGTTATAGACAGAAAGAACGGATGGCGTGGGTCCGGAAGGCTAATAATCCGTGTCGGAGCGGAAAACCGGACGGTATATTATAAAGTCTTTGAGATAAACGAGAATACATTTTCGGTAAAGCTTAACGGTTGTCTTACGGAGAATGGTGATCTGACCATAAATATAATTCTTTACGATGATGAATTATCCGTCTCATACAGATCCGATTCGACACTGATAGAGGGAAGCAGTTCCTTTAAGTTCGGAAAGGACGCTCTTCGAGAAATGCACCAGATACAGAAAGACGGAAAGCAGATATTCTATGATGTGAATATATATGAGAATTTATTTACGGCGGATTCGAAGTTGGAAGATGAAGTACCTGCATCTTTAACGGGGCTTCTGCCTGAGGGAATGAGGCCGAGTACAATATACAGCCTTCCGATGGGGCTTAAATATCTTCTGTATGATGAGCTCGATTCGTCCGATTCGGTGGAAGTTCAGACCTTCTGCGGAGTATTCCTATGGCAGGAGGCTTACTGCGCGGATATCAGAGGCTGGTCCATGATAAAGAGCCTGCAGGCCGGACTTACGCTTAAAAACGAAGTCTTCAGGATGTTAAATCTGAGTGACAACAGAGAATATATTCAAAGCGCTTTTCTTACAGGGACGGGAAGCCGATATAAAGAGGAACTTGAAGGTAAATTTGTTATATATGAGAGAAAGTGTGTGTAAATTATGGGAATATTTTCAATGCTTGCAAAAAATGCAAATGATGATGTAGTAAATGAAACAGAACGTATGCTGCGGACACATTACAGTGCGGATGCAAGGGAGTTATTAAATAAGTTTTTATATTATAAGAATAATCCGGACGGAAGGATAATCGAACCATTCAGTTTGTATGCCACAGTACTTAATATTCTCATAACAAGTTCTGCGGTTGCTCCGGAAAGATACTCGGATATGATGAGTTACGGTGAAAAGGTATATTCCAAAATGTTTCCGTATGAAGAAAAGACTCCGGGGTTTGAAGAGCTCAGTACAATCTACATGGAAATGTATAACAAGGATGGGATAATTCCGAGAAAAATATTTGATGAAAATATTTACGATCTCTTCAGTGATAAGTTCAACTTTATGAAATGGGCTAAGAATATTACGACGTATACAGGCGATGGTCTGATAGAATCGTTCATAAAGCCTTATGCTGTTGAGGCTAGAGGATACTTCCTGGACGAAGACTGCTTTACGGCTAATATTATAGATGTATCCCGAAAACTTCAGAATAATGCCGACAGACAGGCTGTATATGATGATGAGATCGAGAAGCTGCATCGTATGTCGGGAATATATGATGTAAATGAAGCGGCACTCCTGGATGCCGTAAGAAAGATTCAGATGGCACAGGTTCTTCATGACAGGGTTGTTGAACTGGTGAAGGTTGTGGAAGAAAGAGTGAATATACTCGATTCAACCTCCAGAAGTTCTGTAAGAGAAGTGAAAACACTTTGTGAAGACGAAGTTAAAAAGGCAAAGTATGAGCTTGGTATTATAGATGATAAGCTGAAGAAAGCTTATGATGATTGTATTGCCGAGCAAAAGCAGGTGGTTCTTTACGAGAAGAAGAAACTGATAGATGATACATTTGCGGAAGCTGAGGAGCGTCTCAGCGCTCTTAAGCAGGCCGCAGAAAAGGTGATAAATACCGTAAAACTTGAGATGCCTGAAGGTATCACTCAGGTAGAGCTTACGGGAGTACAGAGAACTGCGGATATAAGAGTTTCTGCTCCGGCTGCGGAGAAACAGGTTGTTTCGGGGGCGGCTCCGAGACAGTCGGTGGTATACAGTGACTACGTCAGCACTGCAGCGGATTATATAGGTAATAACGGTGATTACGCGAAGGTTTATGATGTGCAACCGGCAGCTCCGGATAATGATATAGAGATACCGGAGATCAAACCTTTACTTGATGAGGAAAAGAAATTTACCGAAAGATATCAGGAGGCCATGGATAAGAAGGCTTATATGATAGCTATGGGAGAGCATTTTCACTATATGTTCGATGATGTTCTGACAGCAGTTATGGAAAATGCAAATCCGTATCTCATAGGACCGTCCGGCTGCGGAAAAACATACATGGTTTCACAGATAGCCAGAATCCTTGATATGGACTATATAGATATCGGTTATATAAATGAGGAATATGATATCCTGGGATTCTGTACAGCTGACGGAGGCTACAGCAGACCGAATTTCTACAGATGCTATAAATACGGAAAGATTGCTTTCTGTGATGAGCTTGATAACGGTAACAGCAGAGCGACCGTAAAGCTTAATTCGTTCCTGTCGAATCTTATGGATGCGAGCTATAATTTCCCAAACGGTGAAAATGTAAAGCGTCATCCGAATTTCAGAATTATCGGTGCGGGTAATACAGATGGTAACGGTGCTGACAGTAATTATAACTCCAGAGAGAAAATCGAGGAGTCGGTTCAGCAGAGATTTACACCTATTTACATAGGCTATGACAATGAGGTAGAGAAGAGAATTCTTGTGGATTATCCGGACTGGTATTCATTTCTGGTTCTTTTCAGAAAGGCAACAGATGAATGGAGCAGAAAGAATTACGGAGATGCTCCGGGAATCATAACCACGAGAGATGCTACACGTATAAAGAAATATCTTGATAACAAAAGCTTTGATATGAATAAGATCCTTGATTACGAGTTTATTCAGACGAAGGATATTACATATCTGGCATTTATCGAGGATTATATGAAACAGATTTTAAAGGACCACGAAAATGCGATGGATATCTTCAGAGCATTTTCGGAGAAGATAGATTTAAAAAGGGGTTAAAGTATGAACGGTACAGGGGTAAGCCCTGAAGAATGCAAATATCTTGAGATATCTGAGAGAAAGAATCTTAAGGAATATAAGATGTATTTCGGGTCGATAGGAGAAGTGCAGAGATTTCTCCTGAGTAATCCCGATATTAATTCGAATGTGTTCTATGAGCAGAAAAGTAAAACTTCCAGTGTTGATTTTGCAGGTGCTCCTTTGGATGAAGCCATTAATTATTGCATAGGCGGTTACAGCGAGAACTATGATCAGTTTCTGGAGCTTTCAAAACAGCTTGAACAGGTTAACAAGAAGAATGTAAGAGTCAGAAAAACCGTTACATCATTTGTGGGACAGAGACCGAATGTACCTGCTTATATAGCGGGTGCTCCCAAGAATATGTACAGGCTTGAGAGAACCGAAGAGAAGAAACTGAAAAGGATATGGATGAAGGTTACCTATGAAAGCACCACATCCGAGGAGCAGATCAGAAACCGCGGGATCATAGCACTGAATCTTATAAATCTGCTCGAAATGAACAACTACCTCGTAGATTTCAGATTGTTCGAAGTCTGTAACGTTGAATCCGAAGTGTTCAGATGTGAGATAGAACTTAAGAAGCCCGGACAGATGCTGTTCCCGAGACTATGCTATTATCCTATGTGCGGAAAAGCATTTGTCAGGAGGGTTCTTTGCAGGATCAAGGAGTCTATGCCTTTTGAGTGCGGCTGGGGACTCAGTTACGGAGTTGTTCTAAACGAACAGTATACCAAAATGATCATGGATATCGGTGATGATGATATATATATCGGTTCACCGAGTGAGATGAATATATGCGGCGGGAATATCTATGAAGATACAGACGCCTTTTTAAAGAAGATCGGCATAAGCGATAAGATAGTAGTTCCGTCGTATACCGAGGAAAGTCAGCTGAAGCCGGATGGGGGTGACAAGTAAATGGATGATTTAGCATTACTCAGGGAATTATCCGATAATCCAGAGCTTTATCTTGAAGATGAAGACAGGGAATTGCTGCAGTCCAACAAAGAGCTTTTGGATGTAAGCAAAGCAAACAGTATTACTTTATACGGCTCGGATATTCAGAAAAAAATGGCCGATCTTTCGGAAATGATGATTAAGAGTATCGGAGAAACAAATGTCGATGAAATAAGTGAGACCATTGATCAGACGGTATCATATCTGTCTGAAGCGGATGATAAGGCAGAAAAAAAGAGTTTTCTTCCCTGGAAGAAGAAATCGAGTTCCCTTACCATTCAGAATAAGTATGATGTAATATCGCAGAATGTAGAAAAGATAGAGAATTCTCTTGAGGCTCATCAGGTTCGGCTCATGAAGGATACGGCGATGCTCGATCAGATATATAAAATGAATCAGGAATACTTCCGACAGGTGAATCTTAAGATAGCAGCCGCAAAAGATAAGCTTGATATGATAAAAGCGGGGAATTATCCGGAAGATTGTGCTGATATCATTCCCGATATCATAGAAAGACTCGAAAGAAAGATACTTGAGCTTGAGACGACCAGAACGATTTCACTTCAGCAGGCACCGCAGATAAGAATGCTGCAGGCAAATGCTGCTGCCATGGCGGATAAGCTTCAGTCTACGCTTTATACAGTTATTCCACTTTGGAAGAATCAGATTGTCATAGCATTCGGAACCGAGCATACAAGGGCAGCAATCGCGGCAGATAAAAAGCTGACGGATATGTCCAACCAGCTTCTTATTAAAAATGCTCAGAATCTGAAAATGCTTACCGTGGAAACACAGAAGGCAAGGAATGATAATAATATCGATCCAAAAGCTCTCGGAGAAGCCAATAAGATACTAATAGAGAGTCTGGATGATATAACGAAGATTCAGCAGGAAGGTAAACTGAAGCGCTATAAAGCCGAACAGGAACTTACCAGAATAGATGAAGAGATGAAGGGAAGACTGCTGCTTGCTTCCGAAAAATAAATGAGGAGTCGTAAAAATGGACGAAAAAACCGTTTGGAGTATTTTGGGTATCTCACCTACAGATGATGTCGAGGTGATAAGGGAGGCATACAGGGAAAAGCTTGTAACAACCAATCCCGAAGATGACCAGGAAGGCTTTATGGCCTTAAAGGAATCATATGATGAGGCCATGCACCTGGCTGAAAGCACAGATGAAGAAGAGCTATCTGAAGTAATGATCAAAGTGGATGCTATCTATAGGGACATTACAAAAAGAATGGATATTGAATGCTGGAATAAGCTGTTATCATCTCCTGAATTCGAATCTATCGATGAGCAGGAAATTATCAGGAATGATTTCTTAAATTATACGATGGAGAATTATAAGTATTCGAAGGAAGTATGGCAGAAGATAGACAGCATCATGTCGATCACTCAGGATGCGGATGCACTTAAAGAAGATTTTCCCGAGGATTATATTGATTTTGTGAAGGAAGCCGTACAGTACGGTAATTTCATTATGACCGAATCCGTTATTCCCGGAAGAGAAAATGGCATAGCAGAAATTAACGATTATGCTATAGAGACGGATCAGGAGCCTTTAGAAAGGCGTGAATTTAAATATGAAGTCGATGAATATATAGACTGCCTTGAGAAAATTGTCGGCGAATTCGGAAGAATTGATAACAAGAACATTTCCGAAGAAGACAGAAATATTATAATCGACCGACTCGGTGCTGATATTATTCAGATAAGAGAGTATGATTTTTATCATGTGCTGGAAGAAATCGCACTCATTAAGTATTTATATTACAAAGAAAAGTATGATGAATGTTTCAATCTCGCCGAAGCGGCTGTCGACAGAACAGTTATGACAGGTGAGAAGCATTCGGATATATACTATTCACATCTTGTGTTTATGTACCTCAGATTTTTCATGGAAGGCATTCACAGAGAGAAGGGACTTACAATATCGCCGGAAAGACTTGCGAAGTGTAGAGAAGTGCTCCCTAAGTCCATGGAAAGAAAGTATGTAAATGAAACACATTCGGCTTTATCACTCTGCAGTTATCTTGAAGGAGAAAAAAAGACTGCTGCCGATTATATGTCATATATGAGTAATTATCATCGTAACAGCAGTGTATATTCGAGTCTTTCTAAGCAGATTGACAGCGACAGAGCAGAGGAATTACCGGGCATGATAGAGGCAGATCCGGAGAATACTTCGCTGAAACTGAGTCTCGCGTGGATAAATACCAGACAGGACCGTTTAGATGATGCATTCGATCTTGTTAAGGATGTTACACCTACTGAGGATGTGCGTGAAGATTATCTCTTCTTTATCGGAAGATATTATATGGATAAGGGAGAGTTCGGCAAAGCCGTAAATTATCTTGTCGAATGGAATGAAGTACTTTGTGAAAAGTATGATCCCGATGCTGAATATGATCTTGATGATTATACGATCAAAGAAGTAAGAAGCATCAACAGAATTCCTTTCTCATATTATATGATAAGTATCGCATATTTTGATCAGGGCGATATGGATAAAGCGAAAGAATATATTCTTAAGGCCATTAAATATGCGGATGAGTTGGATTATTATGATTACACGGGACTGTATGATGCGATCCTTACACAGAAAGGTGAATTTGAAGAAGGTGTGGACTTCTGGTCAAATGAGATCGAGAAGAATAACGATTATATAGTCATATGTCATGGAAACAGACAGTATATGGCTTATAAAGCCGATCGTGTAAGAGAAGTTATAGAGGATTATTTTTACCTAAGATATTACGATCCTCAGTTTGCGGATTCTTATGTACGTGCGGAAGAAGTATATCTTGATTATAACGATATGGAAGGCTTTGAAACCTGCCTTGAATATATAAAGGAAAATGAGGTTTCGGATATAAGACTTGATTTTAACTATGCAAGATATCTTCGTGCCAAGAAGGAACAGGAAAAATCCCTTGAGGTCTATAAAAGCATCGAAGATACAATTGATGAAGATCCTACTGTACTTGAGACGCCGTCTTCTTTTTACGTGGGTTACGGATATTGCCTTATGGATATCGATTGGAAGAATAAGGAATTCTTTGATAAGGAAGAGCTTAAAGAGAAGCTCCTGAGCCTGATCGATAAGGGCAGAAGCTGTGATGACGGAAATATCAATGTTGACTGGCTTGAGGTTGATTACAGGGAGAGATATGATAAGGATTTTGACCTCAAACCGCTCTATAATGATATGCTCGAGCGCTTTCCTGATAATGGGGCAATAGATTATGAACTCGGAAGATTATACCAGAAGGATGGCGAGGACGAGAAGGCAGGCGGGTATTTTGAGACAGGCATCAAGAAGTCGCCGAGACATATAAATCTTCATTATGAACTTTCGGATTATTATAATGATTACAGATACAGAAAACTTGAAGAAAATGAGTATAATGCAAAAGCAATAGAGGTAGCCGAGGAACTGATAGAATTGAGCTATGACGAAAGATCTGCCGTTCAGTATGCACTCATACTTTTAGATGGTCTTGAATATGATAAGGCTCTCGAATTTCTAAATAAAGCTGTAGAGGATTTTCCTGAAGACGCATATGTAATAAATGCAAGAGGTCTTACATTTAAACGTCTTGAAAAGTATGATGAGGCCGAAGCTGATTTCAGAAGAGCGATAGAGGTTTATAAAGGAAAGGGCAGATTCGTCTCTTATACAAATCTTGTAGATGTTTATGAAAAGCTGAACAAATTTGATGATGCTGTTAATGAGTATCTGAATTATATGGAAAAATTCGATCAACACGAGTACGGAAATTATAACAGACTGGCGGATATTTATAACAGGGGAGGAAGATTTGAGGAAGCAATTGAGGCCAGAAAGAAGGCTATTGCGATTACTATTGAGGGTATAACCGGTAAAGAGTGTGATTTGGATTTTGAATTCAGTATAAACAGGATTGCCGAAAAGTATCCTGATATCCCTGTTGAAAAGTTTATAGATCTAATCGATTATATGTATGATATCGCGTCTTCGTATTCTATCGGAGACAGAGTCGATAAGATGGATGAGATAGAAGCGGAGAATACAGCATATGTTGAACGTATCAATATACTCAGAGATCTTAGCGGCATGCCTGAAGAGGTGAGAGACCAATATGTAAATGCAGTATGGTCGGTAGGACATTATTATACATTTACCAGAAGAAAACCTGAAATTGCGGCCCGTTACTTTGAAAGATATGTGGAGATTAAAGAAAAGAAGAAGTCGGAAATAAGATATTATGATTCCTTATGTCAGGCTTATGACCTTCTGGGAAGAGTATATATGTTTATCGGCGATTCGTCCAAAGCGGCAGAAGCAGGCAGAAAGGCAATCGAGTGTATCATAAAAACTCATGGGTCTGTGGATAATTACATAAATTATAAGAGATACCGCCCGCTTTATCTTAGCAGATTATCCGGTATATATCTTGCAATGGGTGAGAGGGAAAAAGCCTTCGAGTGTCTTGATATGATAGATGGATCAAAAAAGTGTACTCACTGTCAATACGCCTTCTGTGTTGACAAATCCGACCGCCTGGCTTTATATGCCGAGTTAGACGGAGAGTATAAGAAGGCCATAGAATTATATGAGTACGGTAAGGAACATTCGGGATATGAAACAGAGAAGATCAGCGGTATCCGTGAATGCAGAAGTAAGCTGTAGATCATATAAGCAAAAAAAGGTGCAGATGCAGATAAACTGAAAAAATGCTGTCGAATAAAACTGAAAATGCTGCCGAATAGCTATTGACAAATTATATTTAAAGTGATAATATATGCAGGTCGCGTACGAAAGACGTGATTTGCATATAAGCGGGAGTGCTGGAATTGGCAGACAGGCTAGACTAAGGATCTAGTGGTGGCAACGCCGTGTGAGTTCAAGTCTCATCTCCCGCACATTAGGACCTTGAAGTTTCAGGGTCCTATTTTTTTACTGTTAATGTGATACTGTGCATTAGATACTGTATTTAATGATGTACTGTATTTTATGAGTTGCGTTTTTGGATATGAGGGAGACCCGGCTATGAGTGTTTACGGGATGATAAAAGATAAGTTCATAATGAAAGATGCATGGCAGGACTGGGAGCCGTACCGTAAGAAACTTACAAAGCTCATTTTGGATACGAAGCCCGAGAATATCCTGATAGTCGGAGCTGGAAGATGTAATGACTTTGATATGATAGGAATGGCCTCAGTTGTCGAGAGTATAACCTGTATAGATATAGATAGAGATTCAATACAGTCGTCAGTAGGAGAACTCCCTCAGGATATTCAGACTAAGATAGATTCAGAATGTATATCTCTAACGGGTATATCTGAAAAGGATATGGAAACCTTTTGCGACAATATGTTAATGACAGTCAGGAAGATGGGGAGAGATATAACAACAGAAAGCTTCAGATATGAACTTATTTCAGGACTTAATACGCTGAAGGAAAAGCTATACGGGAGTGAAGAAGAGCTTTTAGAGCATTTTCGGGGAAGGGCTTTTGATACAGTAGTGTGCTGCGGCGTGTACAGCCAGCTTTTTGCAACACTTTCATTCTTCTTAAGCTCTCTCATAAGCAGCGTGAAAGAAATCATATCGGAGCCCTTTGATTTGGAATCTGAATTGAATGATATGATCCGAGAGATGAATGCTCACATAATACCGGTTATAAATAATGCTCTTAAAAGAACTGCGGCAAAGACGTTAGTCTTCGGAAATGAATATAGTCCGGATTATCCGGTCGAAGGAGCTTTGCAATGCATCGAATATATAAGAAAACATATGAATCCGATTGAAAAGCATCTTGACTGGGACTTCAATCGGGCGGAAGGAATAATATACGATATGCTTATCCAGATATGTATAAAAATGGTATAATCTGAGATGTATTGAGGGCAGTCTGATGCCTGACAGAATGGAGCAGTAAATGCGTTTAAAAATATTTATAATTGTTATTGCCGTTCTCGGAACGGCTGCATTTTTTGCGATAAAATATAAGTGGTTTGAGTCGGGACAGGGAGATATATCAAGAGATATAGAGATTCCGGTTTTTCCGACAGTAAACTATTCTGATGATGAGCCGAGCAGAAGTGTTGTAGATACATTTCCGGATGGTATTCCTGAGTATTCGGGGTACGATACGGTTGTTCTGGATGACAACAGGCCGAACTTTACACAATATGATTTAGAACATATTTCGGGTGAAAGTTTCAGTGAGCTTGATTCTCTGGGAAGATGCGGTACTGCTGTAGCGATGATCGATTATACGATGATGCCCACGGAACCCAGAGGAGATATAGGTGATGTTAAGCCTTCGGGGTGGAAACAGGAGAAATATCCCGGTATTGTAAATTCAAAACCTCCGTATCTCTATAATCGTTGTCATCTTATCGCATATATGCTTACAGGACAGAATGCAAAGGTTGAAAACCTGATCACGGGGACCAGATATTTCAATTCCGAACTCATGCTTCAATATGAAAATCAGGTTGCGCATTATCTGTATGAGGCTGAAAAGCCGGATGAGGAAGGCAGATATGACAGAGTACTTTACAGGGTTACACCGTATTTTAAAGGTAAGGAGCTTGTGGCAAGAGGGGTTGAGATTGAGGCATATTCTGTAGAAGATAAGGGTGACAGCCTCAGTATACATGTTTTTATATATAATGTGCAGCCCGGGATAGAGATAGATTATAAGACCGGTGAAAGCCGGGTTGAACAGCAGTAAGGTGTATTAAGATTTTAGTAAATGAAAGGAGACTATATGTCACACATAGTGCGTTTTGCAAATGAAAATGATATTCCGTTTTTAATGAAATTGTTAAAGCAGGTCGATAAGGTTCATTATGACGGGAGACCCGATCTGTTTGAACTTACGACTAAATATACGGAAGATGAACTAAAAGAGATTATGGGCAACGAAGACACGCCTGTATTTGTATGCACGGATGAAGCCGGAAATGTACTGGGACACGGATTCTGTGTTCTGCAGCGTCCGGAGAATACAAGACTTCTTAAAGACCATCTGACATTATATATCGATGATATATGTGTTGATGAATCTGCAAGAGGGAAAAATGTAGGAAGAGCTATATATGAGCATATTCTGGATTATGCCCGGGAAAGAGGCTGTTACAATGTTACGCTGAATGTATGGAATTGTAATCCGGGTGCGATGAAGTTTTATGAAAAACTCGGATTGGAACCGTATAAAGTAGGAATGGAGAAAATTTTATAGTTTTAAGAAGGGGGGAAGAATGTGGAACTGGACCCGACTTCGAGACTTTATAATGCTTACGGCGCATATGATATCGCGGGATGTGAGGAAAAATCTGTGGAAAACTTTGCGGGGTAATATATAATCCGCAGAGTAAGGAATGAGCGTAAAGTAAGGTGAGGGTGTTCGATTAAGAAACAGTTTAGAATTTCAGAAGAAACAGTTTAAGACTTCTTTTGTCGAATCGGGTATTATAATACCGGAATATGACTAAAGGCGATAAAAAGGAGATTTAAAATGCATCTTGGTTTTTCTTACATTGGATTAATATTTTTAATTATGCTCTTTGTTCCCAATATTCATTGGGCAAAGAATAAACCTGAAAGGTATGATGAATTTGCGGGAAATGAGAATAAGATTCTGTTAATACTTGAGAGAATAGGTGAAGGCCTTGTATCTACGTTATTACTTATCTTTAAGGAATGTAATATAAGGCTGCATTCCATATGGCTCGTATGGCTTGTGGCTTCATTTGTTCTCATGATCCTGTATGAGCTTTATTGGCTCAGATATTTCAGAAGTAAGAAGAGAATGGTGGATCAGTATTCCGATTTTGCGGGATTTAAGGTAGCGGGAGCGAGTCTTCCTGTTTTAGCAGTGCTATTTATCGGTATATATGCCTATAACATTTTTATAATTGTGGCTGCGATCATTCTAGGAATCGGACATATAGGAATTCATCTTGCTCATCGTAAGGAGGCTTTGGAAATATTATCGGATCCGGATGAGGAAAAGAGTGCGGGAAGAATATCGGATTCCGATGAGGAAAAGAGCGCGGGAAGTATAAAGAAGAGGGGAAGAGTCGGTATTGGGAANNAAAAAATCCTCCGTAGTATCATTACGGTTCCGGTAACTATTCTGATTATTCTTACAATAATCTGTATTGCAGTGAGAAATTACAATTTCTTTGCAAATCATATAGATACAGCAAGGGGAATTGATGAAGAGATATATGTGGATATAAACGGACAGCAGCAGTTTATAACAATCCGCGGTCGAGATAAGGATTCACCTGTGATCCTGTATCTGCACGGTGGTCCGGGTTCTCCTGACAGCATGATGGCCTATACATATACAAATGAACTTATCGATGAATATACGGTTGTCTGCTGGGATCAGCGTGGATGCGGCCGAACGTATGTTAAAAATGATGATAAAGATAATGACACTGTATCTTTCGAACAGGCCGAGGATGACCTGGATAAACTTGTGGATTATCTGTGCGGACGTTTTAACTGTGACAAGATAATCATAATGGGGCATTCCTATGGTTCGGTTCTCGGAAGCAGATATGCTTATGACCATCCTGAAAAAACTGAAGCATTTATAGGAATCGGTCAGTTTGTGAATTTTGCGTCATCAGCGAAATGCGAGTATGAAGATGCTCTTGAAAAGGCAACGGAAAAAGGTGATGACACATCGAAACTTACAGCAGCATACGATAAGTTTTTGAACAGCCATACGGTTGATTCTTCTTCCGAAATGAGTAGTTACGCGGCGCCGTATCACAAGGCACCACGTCAGAAAAGTACGATACTTGCGGCACTTGTATCACCGACTTTATCAACTGAGGATTTTCTGTGGTTCACGAAGCAGCTGAGCTTTGAATCCTTCATGAAATATAACGGGAAATTGATGGATTATCTTATGTCTGTTGATCTGAGGGAAGAACAGAAATCTTATGAAGTACCGGTATTCTTTATATCAGGTGGATGCGACTGGAACTGCGCGTGGAACGATATGGTGGATTACGCAGAGAAAGCAGGTGTAAAATATGATCTGATCGAAGATTGCGGACACTATGTTCACTGTGATGCACCGGAAGAATTTGCTAAAATAGTAAAAGAGGATCTGGCATCCGTAATTCAACAGTAAAGTAAAGATCATTAAATAACGGGCTGCGGTAGATTATCTACCGCAGTTTTTTTGGTTTAGCAACTAATAAATAGAGAAGAGAAGATTATGGGACATCATATGGTTTACCATTAAAGTCATCGAAACATTTGTAACATTTGTAAAAATGTGTATGACAAAAGGAGATGACAAAATGGAACGATTAAATGACATTATCTACAAGATTCACAGGACAAGTTATTACTTCATGGTCGGAGCTTTTACTTCATACGGTGCATCGGCACTCGCATTCGGAATCTGCATCTGCCTCGTATTTGTTACAGGCGCATATACAGAATCTTTAATGCTTATGATCATGGGGCTGTTCGGACCGTTTCTTGAAGCAAGAGCAATAGTTGAAGTTTATAAGGAAGGTAAGAAACTTGTGAGAAAGCGCAGGATCAGAAATTACAGCAAAAGGGAACTGTATGCTTGAATGGAAATCAAGTCATAGCAAGTCGATTTGGTGAGGATAAAAGCAGAGTGGTAAATATAAGTGGATATATTCTTTACTTCTCGGTATAATAGCAAGTGTGAAAGGGAGGGGATTTCTACATGCGTGATCTTGATTATCTTAAGTTGTTAAATGATAAATTTCCGACAAAAAGGAGCGCACTTGCTGAGGTTATAAATCTAAAAGCTATTCTTTCTTTACCGAAGGGTAATGAATTTTTCTTTTCAGATATACACGGCGAATACCAGAGCTTTCGAAATCTTGTAAGGGGAGCTTCGGGAGTCGTTATAGCAAAGATAAGAGATGCATTCGGTTCTACGATGAACTATGAAGAGCAGTTATCTTTCGCTAATCTTATATATTATCCTGACAGGACTCTGACAAGGCTTAAACGCCATAAGACACTTGTTCCCGGGACTCCGGAGGGCGATGAGTGGTATCGTGCGACTATCGAACGTCTCATAAAGTTCTGTCGTATAGCTAATTCAAAGTACACCAGATCCAAAGTAAGAAAAAAGCTTCCGGATGATTACGGATATGCTATAGACGAACTTATCAATGCGGATGATGAATCTATCGATAAAGCCAGATATTACAAGGGCTTTGTGGATGCCATCATTGAGATAGGAGCAGGAGACGATTTCATCATTACGATGTGCAATCTTATCCATAATCTTTTTATAGATAAAATGCATATCATCGGAGATATTTTCGACAGAGGCCCGAGAGCCGATTATGTTATGGATGAGATAATGGGCTTTAATGATGTTGATATACAGTGGGGGAATCACGATATCAGCTGGATGTCGGCTGCCGCCGGAAATGAAGCGTCCATTGCAACGGTTCTCAGGATCGCCACAAGCTATAACAGCTTTGACGTAATTGAAGACGGATACGGTATAAATCTTCGTCCTCTTTCGATGTTTGCTGCAGAAATATATGCGGATGACGAATGTGAATGTTTTAAACCGCATTTACTTGATAATAACAAATACGATTCGGTAAATCCGGATCTTGTTGCAAAAATGTATAAAGCCATAGCCATAATCGAGTTTAAGCTTGAAGGCCAGCTTATAAAGAGACATCCCGAATATGAGCAGGATGACAGACTCCTTCTGGATAAGATCGATGTGGAAAAGGGTACGGTTATGATCGGAGATAAGGTATATCCGATGCTGGATACGAATTTTCCGACTATTGACTGGAATGATCCGTATAAGCTTACAGATGTTGAGCAGGAACTGATCGACAATTTAAGATATTCTTTTAAGCATTCGGAAAGACTTCAGGAACATATTAAGTTCTTATACTCACATGGCTCCATGTATAAGATATATAACAACAATCTTCTGTTTCATGGCTGTATACCTATGGATGAGGATGGAGAGTTCCATACCTGGAAACTGGCAGACGGAGAATATTCGGGTAAGAGCCTGATGGATTATCTTAATTCAAAGGTAATAGATGCTTATTTTCTCAGAGATGATGATCCGAGAAAGGCCGATTCGCTTGATCTTATGTGGTATCTGTGGAACGGCCCCGTATCACCGCTTTTCGGAAGAGACAGGATGGCTATCTTTGAGAGAATCTTCCTTGAAGATAAGAGTCTTAGTATAGAGAAGAATAACAGTTATTATGAATTCTCGAAGAAATCTGAGTACTGCGATAAGATATTTAAAGAGTTCGGTATGAATCCCGAAAGGGCGCACATTATAAACGGACATATTCCTGTTAAGGTAAGTAAGGGCGAGAAACCTGTGAAGGCAGATGGAAAGCTGTATATCATAGATGGTGGTCTGTCGAAGGCATATCACTCGACTACAGGAATCGCGGGATATACGCTTATATTCAATTCACATCATCTTGCACTTGCGGAACATAAACCGTATGTGCCCGGAGAGGAGAATTCTCCTGAGATTCATGTTACCGAAGTTATGCCTGTAAGACTCAGGGTTATCGATACGGATACCGGAGATGAGATTAAGAAGCAGATTGCAGATCTCGGAGATCTTATAGAATGCTATAATCTTGGTCTGATCAAGGAAAAGAATAAGAGATAACTATGAACATGAGCTTTTACAAGATATTAAGTAAAGCATGAAAAAGAGCTTCAGTCTGATATGTACCGACTGAAGCTCTTTTAAATTGAGGCTTTTAATGATATGAAGCTTATGTTGATCAGTCTTGATGGCTAGGAGAATTCTGCTCACCGATAGGAGTGATCTTTGCATGGTAAAAACCAAGTCTTTCAGCAAAGGTCTTTGCAGCTTCAGCATCCTTCTCATGTCCGCCTGATCTTAAGGTGTTTGATGCACTGGCACCCATAGAAAGTTCACCGCTGTCATCTACGTAAACATCAAGCTGATATGTATTCCAGGTTCTTCTTGCACATACTGTAAGACCGTTCTTAAATACGTATTCATCAATGTCTGTTCTTCTGATGTAATCTTTGTCAGGTCCCGATGGAAACCACTTAACAGAATTTTCTTCGTTCTCTGCGAGTTTTCTCTCTGTCTCAGGACTAACGATTACAAGTCCTGCATATATCATAGCAAGTGCGGTACTTTGATCGGAACACCTGATTTCATCCTTATCAACATATACCCAACCTCTCAGGAAATGTTCTGATTGATGTGTTTCCGGATCAACATATTCAACATCTCTTCCCTGAAAATTACTTGGGAAAGGATATGTATTAAGTGCATCCTTGATCAGGCTGGCATGATATACGTCCTTTGCCTGTCTTGCATTTTCGATATAACGGATAACACTCAGACTTATGGCTGCTGTGAGAATGGCCATAATTGCTATGATTATTATCAGTTCGACCAGCGACATACCTTTGTTTTGGCTACTTAGTTGTTTCTTCATTTTATTCACCTTTCAGAATATGTAAAAAAATTTAAATGTTTACAAATAGTTATTGGTTCGTTCATAGTTTGTTCATATTTCGTTCAAATTATAGCTTAGTTTGTTCATAAATGCAACACAGTTTGAACATAATTTCTTAAGAAAACATGCACAAAGATTTTTGTGCACATTGTATATGCACTGCGAGAGGTGAATCACGAAAGTATATCATTTCATATTATTTGGGCTGGTTTATGACAATTCTTAATAGGATGAAATGAAAGTTAGTGATATAATATATTGTGACTGCTTCATATGAGTCTTTAAACGTATAATTGAAAGGAGACCTTTGATGAGTACAAAAAAACCTATCGTTGCTATAATGTATGACTTTGACAAGACCTTATGTACAAAGAATATGCAGGAATATTCATTTATTCCGGATATAGGGATGTCGGAGAAAGAATTCTGGGATGCGGCTAACAAAAAGTCGAAAACGCTTCAGATGGACGGAATTCTTGCATATATGTGGCTGATGATAGAGGAATCGCGTAAGAATTCGAAAAGTATTCATAGAAAGGACTTTGTTAAGCTTGGTAAGAGTCTCGAATTCTATGACGGTGTCGTAGAATGGTTTGACAGAATTAACGAATACGGGAAAGAAGCGGGAATTCAGGTCGAGCATTATATTATTTCCTCGGGACTAAAGGAGATTATAGAAGGTTCGGACATTTATAAGAAATTCAAAGAAGTTTATGCATGTGAATTCATGTATGATGAAAATGATACGGCCTGCTGGCCGAAGAATGTGGTAAATTATACCACAAAAACGCAGTTCCTGTTCAGAATCAATAAGGGCGTATCCGATCTTTCGGATGACAGGACGCTGAACGACTATGTTCCCGAAGATGAAAGAAGGGTACCGTTCAGGAATATGATATATATCGCTGATGGTATAACCGACGTTCCGTGCATGAAGCTTGTAAAAGTAAACGGCGGGTATTCGATCGCTGTATATCAGAATAAGAAGAAAAACCAGGCTCTGGATCTGCTTAAAGATAACAGAGTCAATTATATAGCCAAGGCCGATTATAAAGAAAACTCGGAACTTGACAGCCTTATAAAGGATGTTATCTATGAGATTGCATCCAAAGACAGACTTATAAGACTGCAGCTTAAGCAAAAATCTAAATTAATATAAGGAGTAAAAAATGGGCACGTTAAATGAAGAAAAATTAACCGGATATCTTGATTCACTGGTGGAGAAGGGAATCCCGTCGGTGGACTGTATAGTATATAAGGATCATAAAGAGATTTACAGACATATGAACGGTACTGTGGATATAGATAAGAAGCAGCCGGTACAGCCCGATCAGAGATACCTGATGTTTTCTATGACTAAGGTACAGACCATGACGGCATTCATGCAGCTGGTAGAAGAGGGAAAGGTTTCTCTGGAGGATGAAGTAGGTAAGTATATCCCTTCATATAAAAAGCTTTTTGTAAATGATGAACTCGGACTGAGAGAGCTTACAGAGCCTATGAAAATATGGCATCTTTTATCAATGCAGTCAGGTCTGGATTATGACATGACGAGACCCGGCCTTCTTCGTGTACTAAAAGAAAAGGGTGAAAATGCGACAACAAAGGATATAGTGGATTCCTTTATAGAATCACCTCTCGAATTTGTACCGGGAACACATTTCCATTACAGCTTCAGCCACGATGTTGTTGCAAGGATAATCGAAGTTATAACAGGGATGAGCTTCGGTGAATATTTAAAGGAAAAGATATGGCAGCCTCTGGGAATGCATGATACATTCTTCGCTAAGCCCGATAATACGGGACTTGAGAGACTGGCACAGCAGTATATTATGAATGATGACGGCATAGTTCCGATGGAGCAGACCTGTAATTATCAGTTTACCGAGAAATATCAGAGCGGCGGAGCCGGTCTTGTAAGCTGTACGGAAGACTATGCAAAACTTGCCGATACCTTAGCCTGTGGCGGAGTGACTGCAGACGGAGTAAGAATTCTTAAGCCGGAGACTGTAGAGATATTTAAGAAGAACCTTCTTGGCGAAGCGGGACTTCAGGAAATAGTATCCTCCATGGGACGTAAAGGCTACGGCTACAGCTGCGGTATGCAGGTATTTATGCATCCTGAAGTTGTCGGATCGTCGGCTCCTGCCGGTATATTCGGATGGGACGGTGCTGCCGGAAGCTGTATTCAGATGGATACGGTTTCGAAAACAAGTATAGTTTATGTTCAGCATGTCAGAAACTGCGGCATGGCTTATGATATCATTCATCCTACACTCAGAGATATTGTGTTTGGGGGCACAGATTAATGAATTCCGATAATAAGAAGGTTCTGGAACGTTTACAAAGGGGAAATGAGATTTATGTCAGCAGTGATCAGAATGTGGGAGACGTATCGCTTCAACTTCGCAGTAAGACGGCGAAGGAGGGACAGCACCCTTATGCGATAGTTATCACATGCTCCGATTCGAGAGTTATCCCGGATGCGATATTTTCGGCAGGTATCGGGGAGCTGTTTGTTATCCGTGTTGCAGGAAATGTACTGGATAATCATCAGCTCGGTAGTATCGAATATGCATTTTCACATCTGGATGCAAATGTGATCGTTATGCTCGGACATACGAAATGTGGGGCTATAATCGCGGCTCAGAACAGCCACGGTACAACCGATAAATTTATCAGATATATAATAGAAGATATAACAGAAGCTATCGGAGAGGAAACCGACGATCATAAGGCAACGGTTTTAAATGTAAAGCACGGAGTAAATATCATCCGCAACGCATTTCACGATCATCCGGATATTGAAGACGGAGAGCTTGATGTTATCGGCGCGGTATATGATATCGAGACAGGTGTTGTTGAGTGGATTGAAGATTGATTAAGAGATTATGAGAACAGATCAGACTATTAAAATAACGGAAAAGTATTAAATTATAATTAATATCGTTTATCATAAACATATATCCTGAATACCTATTGACATAGTAGGTGAATAGCTTATATAATAAATCCCAAAATGTTGGCTCATTTAGAAATATAAAGGAGAGATACATATGGGATTTTTAAAGGAAATATCAGATTACATCAGAGCAGGAGAATCAAATGATAAAAATCTCGGTCTTGAGATCGAACATTTCATCGTAAATGATGAAGGAATTCAGATCGGTTTTCATGAGATTTCCGAACTTATCGATAAGGTAGGAAGAGAACTGGGAGCGGAGATCATATATATCGATCATTTTCCGGTCGGATACTATACAGGTGAGTATTCTACCAGTCTTGAGCCATCATGTCAGTTTGAGATAAGCATAAACCCATATTCGGATCTGGAGACCATCGAAAGTATCTACAAAGAGTTCCGCAGCATCTGGGATCCTATATTTGAGGAGAAAGGTTATCATTTTGAAACCAAAGGTAATCTTCCATTGGTTGAAAAACAGGTTATAAAGCCTGATGATATACCGCTTTCTCCGAAGAAGAGATATAAATATATGGATGCATATTTCACCGGGAGCGGAATTTACGGAAGATATATGATGAGAGCCTCGGCCTCGGCGCAGGTTTCCATAGATTATAAAGATGAAGAGGACATGATAAAAAAGCTTACGGTTCTTCAGAAGATTTCACCATTATTCATGATAATAATGGAAAATAAGACACTTGAAGAATCATCTCTCCCGGGAGTCCCCGAAAAAACTCATCTCTTAAGAACTCAGGAATGGGATGATCTCGATTCTGCAAGAACCGGATTCGTTCCACATTCAATGGATACGGATTTCGGTTACGACAAGATGGCTGATGTTATATCGGATACACCGCTTATACTTCTTACGGATGATGGAAATACCATAGATGTCGGTCATCAGACAGCGAGAGAACTTATAGAGAACCGGGTTATATATTGGGACGGAATAGGCACGGAACGGCGAAAAAAGCTGATCGAGCATTTCATGTCCATGGGATTTTTCCATTTCAGAGTAAAGAAATACATTGAGATAAGAGTTGCGGACAGTGTACCTATAAATAAGGCACTCGGTTACGTTGCACTTATAAAAGGACTTATATATTCAGAAAAAAATCTTAATGAACTTGATGAAACACTTAAAAATGTGAAGGACATTGATTCTATCCAGAAGGCTGTTGAAGCAATAGAGGCTGATGGATTTGACGCGGAGATATATGACGGAAAAACAGCCGGAGAATGGGCAGATTATATTTATGATCTTGCTTCAGAATCTCTTGGTGAAGTTGACAGGGAGTATTTAAAGGGTGTGCGAACTTTTTGGAGTAACGGCAAACAGAAGAATAAAGATAAATGGTCTGCTTAAAACCTTCTTTGAGCACAGCGTTGAGCATAGAAACGGCTGGGGAATGGCCATACTTGATGACGGTTCCGTATCTGTGGAGAAGGAACCGGTAAGGGCTATAGACAGCAGTTATCTGAAAAGCAGGCTGAACGGTAAGATTGAGACGGCAAGATTTATGGCACATATAAGACGAGCGACTGTCGGTGATGTGGATTTTGATAATACCCATCCTTTTATAAAACGTGATGAAGCAGGAAGAATATGGGCATTTGTCCATAACGGAACCATATTTGAATCACCGGTTATATATTCGTACAGGGAGGTTCAGACCGGAAGTACCGATAGTGAGAGGATTCTTCTGTATATAGTGGATCAGGTGAATAAACACTATGTATCGGAACAGAATTCTTTTGATGCAAACGACCGTATAAGACTCATAGATAAGATTATTCATAAGCTTGCTCCGGAGAACAAGCTGAATATCATGCTCTATGACGGGGACTATTTCTACGTTCATAAGAACGAGGAAGGAACTCTCTTTAAGAGTGAGAAGCCGGGGTCTGTAATATTCTCCACACATCCTCTTACGGAAGATGGATGGGAAGAAGTACCGCAGAATACGCTTTTCGTATATAAAGACGGAGAACTGATATATACGGGTAAGAAGCATGAATATTCATATGTACATGATGATGAGAAGATGAGGATGGTATTTATTAATTATGCCGGCCTGTAAGATGAATATACGCAGGTCGTTTCAGAAAACCCTGGAACGATGCTTATCAGACAAACCCGGAAATGATGCTTTGAGAGCCTATGGAAATTATGTTATACTTCCATAGGCTTTTTTGTTGTCTGATTTTTCTCAATCTTTTTTTACGGCATTCAAGTGCATTCAAGTAAAATAAAAAATTTTGTAACGTTTTTCGATTTAGGCCGTCTAATATATGAAGGAGGTGCAAAAGTGGATATAGAAAAGATATACCATGACTACTTTTCCGTAGTCTATAAATACATCCTATCCATATCTCGAAATCCTCTGACGGCCGAAGAGATTACTCAGGAAACCTTCTTTAAAGCTATGAAGAAGATAGATTCGTTCCGGGGAGACTGCAGCATCAAAGTATGGCTCTGTCAGATTGCAAAGAATGCATACTTTGATTATATTAAGAAACAGTCCAGAGTGGAGGAACTGCCCGAGGAGTACGGAGAACCGGTAGCATCGCCGGAAGAGGCTGTGATCAGGGAATCTGACAAGAAGGCAGTCCATAAAGTTCTGCATTCGCTGAAGGAGCCTTATAAAGAGGTCTTCACGCTTCGAACCTACGGAGATTTATCTTTTTCGGAGATAGCGGAATTATTTGAAAAGACGACAAGCTGGGCAAGGGTAACATATCACAGAGCCCGAGCCATGATAAAGGAGGAGCTGAAAGATGAGTAAAGTAACGTGTGATGTAATAAAAGATCTGATACCGCTTTATGTGGATGATGTATTATCGGAAGACAGTAAAAAAATAGTAGATGAACATTTAGAAGGATGTGCAGGTTGTTCTGATTATTATAAAAGGCTGAAAGAACCTGATGATTTTACGGAGAGAGAGGATAAGGAAAGTGAGCCTGTTAAGGATATAACCGATGATGATAAAAAGGTAATACAGGGTATCAGGAAGAATATCCGATCCAAAAAGGTGAGAACAGCGATAATCACAGCATTATGTATAATTGCGTCTGTTATAGGCCTGTTTTACTTTGTAGTTGTGAGAGAAATATATATTCCGTTCCAGAGAAGCGGCATATATTTTAATAAAGATGAAATGAGAACCGAGGAAATGTTTTACCGTAGTTACGGAGTATATACACCAAACGGAAAAGAGTGTTACGTATATCTTACAACAACACTTTATACGAATCTTACACAGTATTACAGTGAGGCTAAGATCAAAGAAGTGAGTGATCAGGGTATATCTAAGGAACTTCCTTACTTAGATTATAATTATGAGGAAGGTTTTTCCTGTAAAAAAATATATTATGTGAATAAAGAAGCTGCGAAGAAACTGGGCCGCGGAGATTATATGAATATGACAGAGAGTGATATAGAGGAATTGAAGAATTCATCAATGCTGATCTGGGAAAATATAGAATAGTCTAAAAACTTCATATTTGCGTACACCCCGGTCATGAAGTATAATTATAAAAAAATCTAAGAACAGGGGGGACGTAATGAAAGAAAGAATAAGAGAAAAATGTGACCTTTTAATGATGAACACAGATAAACTTGCACGCGAATTTAAATGGAGCGAAACCCTTATGAATATTGCGGCTGCTCTTGTTTTCACCAATGCGGACAGAGAGGTTGATATTGAAAAACTCAGGGAATGCAGGGATATCGTTAAGAAGAATGCGGGAGTGTTCTCATCGCTCCGTTCATCCGCGGAATCCATAATAACCGGTAAAATGGCGCTTACGGATGATCCTATGCGGTATTTCAGGGATGTGAAGTCGGTATATGACAGGTTATCTAAGAGTATTTTTTCCGACGGCCAGTACCTCGTTCAGGCAGCCATCAGTATCGTTGATGCAGGAAAGTTTGATGAGGCGGATGAGATAATCATAAAGTTTAAAGAGCTATATAAGAAAATGTCGAAGGAACATCCGATGCTTACTTCTTCGGAGGACATAATATTTGCCGTTCTTCTTATAATGACCGGTAAGTCGGTGGATACGATCATTACAGAGATGGAAGGCTGTTATACATATCTTAAGAAGGAACTGAAGATAAGAGTCGGAGCCAACGAAATCCAGGGACTCAGCGAGGTTCTTGCACTTTCGGATGGCAATATGAGAGAAAAGAGTGACAGGGCACTCAGGATATATGATGCATTTTCCGAAAGGGGTGTTAAATACGGAAAAGAATATAATGAGTTTGCGTCTCTCGGTGCACTGATTGATATAGATGTTGAGACGAGGGTTCTTGTCGACGAGATCATAGAAGCGGCCGATTATCTAAAGGGAAACAAGAAGTTCGGAAGCTGGTCAATGGATAAAAAACAGAGGCTCATGTTTGCTGCAATGCTCGTGGGAGATTCTTACAGTGCCGATGCTTCGGTGATAACCGGAACAACAATCGGAAGCACGGTAGCCATGGTAATAGCTGAAGAGGTTGCTATTATCATGTGCCTTATGATAGTTATGATATCGGCATCGAACAATTAATATACTGATAGAAATTTTATATATTTGAAAGAGATTATGTAATGGACACTTTAACTGTAGAGAGTTTCAAGACTTTAGACGCGGTAAGGGCGCTCTTTGAAAATGCAGGATATATCGGGGAGAAAAACTGTTTTCTGGCAGCTCTTAACAGAGATTATCTTCCGAAAAATACCGGATTCTTTACAACAAGTCTTGCAGCCGGAGGTGCTAATATAAGCGGTGTGATAGGCGGATTCTCAGGTGCCCTGATAGGTAAATCGGTTGAAGTTACCATGGCAGAGCAGCGTGCGAAGATTACGGACAGGTCTATCTTTATACTCACCAACACATCGGATATATGCGGATATGTTATCAATAAGACCGAAAAGGGATTCGGTTTTATCCCTCTTTCCAACGATTATAAGCTTATAACGAAGTTTGAAGAAGTTAAGGCACATCCTGATTTTCTGGCTACGGTATCATATGACAAGATTGATAAGATGAAGCTTAAGAAAATTCCTTTTAATTTCAACAGGAGAATACTTCAGCTTACATTTTTATGTGAAAGTCCTTTTGCATTTCTTACACTTACTCTTCCGACAAAGAGCGATATATTCCCGTATCAGGAAGAGCAGATGAAGATTCTCATGGAAGAGATGATATAAGCGAAGAGAAACTTACACAGGAAAAATATATGAATCTGCCTTGAGAAGCAATAAAAGCTTTTCAAGGCTTTTTTAAATGTTTATAATCATATGATGTGGGAGTTACCATATACGGCAGCAGTATAAATACAATATGAATGTGAAGGTAGAATATGAACAGGATACTTATAGTTGAAGATAATGTTGAGATTCAGAATATGGAAACGGAGCTCCTTACCAAGAGCGGATATGAGACGGTATCCGCATATTCGGGTACAGAAGCTCTTCTTCTTGTGGAAAGGGAAAGTTTTGATCTGATTATACTTGATATCATGCTTCCGGGCATGCAGGGAGATGAAGTTCTAAAGAATCTGCGAGGAAAAACAGACGCGGGGATACTATGTGTTTCGGCTCTCGATGCGCTTGATACAAGGGTAAGTATGATGAGAGAGGGTGCCGATGACTATATAGTGAAGCCGTTTGAGAACAGCGATCTTCTGGTCCGTATAGAAGCAATTCTGAGGCGTATCGGAAAGCGGGATATGATAGATGCTTCTGAGAAACTCACATTTAAAGATATAGAGATAGACAGTGAAAATCATACAGCCGTGGTCGGTGGAAGCACACTTGATCTCACGCGTAAGGAATTTGAGATACTTGAACTTATGGTAAGGAATCCGAAGAAAGTCTTTACGAAGGATAACATTTACGAATCGGTATGGGGAGAGGAATATATCCCGGAAGACAATACCGTAAATGTGCATGTAAGCAATATCAGAAAGAAACTCGAAGCTCTCGGAAACGAGAAAGAGTATATAAAGACGGTATGGGGCATCGGCTTTAAAATGTCTGAGTAAAAACTTTATACTTTCTTTATACTTTTTAAAGGATAATCTGAAATTTCTCTGTTAGATTATCTTACATAAGATAATTAAGGCTTGCAGAAAGGAGCAGATTGATGGGAACAAAAATAGTTGAAACATACGGACTTACAAAAACCTACGGACGTAAGTCGGTTGTTAATGATGTGAATATGACCATATATGAAGGGGATATATACGGTCTGATAGGAAAAAACGGAGCAGGTAAGACAACTATCATGAAAATGATCGGAGGTCTTGCTTGTCAGTCAAAGGGTGAGATAAAGCTCTTCGGAAATGACGGAACTAAAAATGTTCTTAACCGTGTCGGATGCCTCATAGAGCAGCCGGCGCTTTATCCGGACCTGAATGCGGTAGATCACCTTAGGTTTTATAATAAGCTTATCGGAGCAACCGATAACAGTAATATAGATGAAATACTTGATATGATAGGCCTGAAGGGGAACAAAAAGAGTACTAAGAAGTATTCCATGGGTATGAAGCAGAGGCTTGCTATCGGAATAGCACTTCTCGGTTATCCGGATTTCCTGCTTCTTGATGAGCCGGTTAACGGTCTCGATCCGGAAGGAATCGTTGAGGTGAGAAATCTTCTTATAAAATTAAACAGAGAAAAGAATATGACAATTCTTATCTCGTCACATATTTTAGGAGAGCTTTCAAAGCTTTCGACGAGATACGGAATTATTGATAACGGAAATCTGCTAGAAGAGTTCACGGAAGAAGAGCTTTTCGAGAGATGCAAGAAGAACATTACTCTTAAAACCTATGATGTTAAAAGTGCAGCCTATGTGCTTGAGAATAATCTGTCCTGTACGGATTATAAAGTAGTGGATGATATGACTATATATATCTATGACCATCTGGATGAGGTGAGCACGGTCAACAAGATGCTTGTAGAGGCAGGCATAGCTGTTGAAGCTATAGGTGTAAGCGGCCAGGATCTCGAAGAATACTTTATAGAGCGTATGGGAGGTAATAGTCATGAGTAATGTTATATCAAGTCAGTTTTTTAAAACAATAAAACTTCATTCAACCAAAGTTACCGGAATATCAAGTATCTGCTTCGCGGCTTTTCTGGTACTGATGGCTAAAGCGTTCGGTGAGGAACCTGTAACGGGAACAGATATGTTTAATGCATTATCCGAAACCTTTGTTTATCTTTTTATTGTCGTTTTTATAAACAATATAATATCCGCCGATATGACAACTTCAAGCATTAAGCAGATGTTCGGCAAAGGCGTGAGCAGAGTTAAATATTGTCTCGGTACAATATTAGTAACAGGAATATCCACATATATATTTACAGTAATAATGCAGTTTGCAGGATTCGGAATGGGTACGCTTATCGGAAGAAGTGTCGGAAATTTTGATGTCAAAAGCATCGGATTCAGCCTGCTCGGATATTTGGTTATTTCATTTAATTTTTCATCTCTGATAATGTTTCTTTATTCAATCATTAAAAAATCGGCAGGTGTTATAATGATTGCATCATTTATGCCGATCATAACCGATGTAGGTTCTCTCCTTGTCGGAGTAATAACACATAACGAAAAATTGGCACATTTTACATCATTTTTAAATCTTATGAGTGACGTAACTAGAATCAATCCGGATTCTACGCAAAATGTGATAGCATATGCTATACTTATCGGCATGACGGCTATTTTGACCATAGCAGCTGCAGCAATCTTCAGAAAGGAAGATATCAACTAAAAATGTTAATCATAATCATTGTTGAGACAATCTTTATAATTCTAATGGCGATATTTACAGTAAGGGTATTTCTGTCCCTGAAAGCCATCAGAAAACAGCTTGGGGCTATGAAGGGGACGAGAACCAATGCTCTTGTAAGGAATGTAACCGGTCAGGATACATTTAACGGTCTCATAAATGATATGAATGATATTCTGATGGAGGATAAAGAGAGAATAAAAGACGTGGAACGAAGCATGGTAAGTATCAGAGAAACTATCTCCGAACTCTCACATGACCTGAGGACACCGCTGACATCGGCGGAAGGATATGCTGAGATGCTCCGTTCCGTAAGTCTTACGGAGGAAGAAAAGTCCAGATATCTGGACGTTATAATAGAGAGGCAGAACACAACAAATCAGCTTATCAATCAGATCTATTATTATTCGAGACTTAAGACCGAATCCGTAACACTTGAGAATGAAGAGCAGGATCTGAGGCGAATAGTAACTTCAGTGATCGCTCTTTATTACGTGGATTTTGAAAAGCAGAAGGCCGAGCCGGTTATAGATATAGACGAAAAGAATATGAAGGTCATGGGAGATAAGGACGCATTTGTCAGGATATTCTCAAATGTTATAAGCAACGCCCTTTCTCACGGAGAAGGTTCATATGGTATATCTCTTAAGGAAGAGACGGATGGTTACAGATTTACAATGTCAAATCAGGCTTCGAAAATGTCGGAAGAAGATGCAAAGAGGGTATTTGAAAGATATTTTACGAAGGATTCCGTAAGATCGAACAGTAATTCGGGCCTCGGACTTACCATATCCAAAACGCTTACCGAACGTATGGGAGGGAAAATCAATTCATCGATTGAGAACGGAATATTCAAAATAGAAATATTCTTCGGAAAGCATTAAATTTCCGACCCGTACAAGAATTACGTTGACACGTTTCAGATAAGAGTATAAAATTTTATTGTCAGACATTTGAATATAGGCAAAACAGAAGAAATTCTGTGACGCAAAGCTAAAGGGCCTAAGAAGATCTTTATGGCAGCCAGTTGCATATTACAGATTATAAAGCATCCGAATAGGTTACAGACTATTCAGGTGCTTATTAGTTTTGTAAGATTTTAAAGTGAGGGAGTTAAAGTTAAAATGAGTTTGGGTTATGTATGGCTTAGCTACATATATATGTACGGGCAGACGGTGGCTGCAGGTGTTCTTCTGGTTTTGGCAATAGTTATCCTATGTATGAAGGATAGTTATACAAAGGTACTCGGCCTGGCTTTTCTGGCCGGAGCCTTAAATGTATTGCTTAGTTTTTCAATAAATCCGATACTTGCGCGTTCTTTTTCCGCGACAGACAGTAAAAGGATTGTTGTTATGTCATATATTTGTACAATAGCCGGATTACTGTTTGAAGTGTTCCTGATGCTTTATGCGAAGATCAGATATAATTCTAAAGGTTTGCTATCTGTTATAGGATTAAGGGTATTGTGTCATGTAATAATCTATTTCTATAACAGCCACAGGCTTTCAGCTGTAATGGGACTCAGCCCTGATAAGGCAAGGGTAAAAACTATTCAATATGAATATTCTTTAAGAACCATAACTGCCGTTTTTTCTATTGCGATCATTGCAATAATATACGATGCATATAAGAAGAACAGAGATTTCGATAATCTCCTGCCGAAGATATATATGCTTCCTATGCTGATCATGCTGATACAGTTTGTTCTATGTGCATTTTATGTTTACGGAATATTTGTTGTGCCTACGGCAAAAGGTTCGGATACAAATCAAAGTATAGATGTTATATGCAAGTTTATATTGATCGCTAAATATGTTATGTATTGTGTCTTCGCGGCATACATAATAAAGAGAGAGAAGGAAGTTCTATAGATACTATCAGTGTCTCTGGGGAATGGATTGTTACTTTGGAGGACGATATGAAGAAAAAAATTGCGGTATTTACAAATGGATGGAATGATGATTATCTTGATTTTGCCTTGGAAGGCATAAGAAGAAGGGCAAATGAAGATAATATTGATGTTTTTGTCTATCTGGATTATACGTCTTATGATAAAACAGAAGATGAAACTACCGGTGAGATAAACATTCTTAACCTTCCGAAGATAGAAGCATTTGACGGAGTACTTCTTTTGGGGAATACTTTAAATACCGCAGGTGAGAATTTGATTCTGCGCGAAAGGATCCTGCAGACAAAGGTTCCATCCATATGTCTTGAATATGAACTTGATGGTATAAACTGCATAAGAACCGAGAATGTTAACGGCATGAAGGAACTTATGGAGCATATGATCACGGTTCATGACGTTAAAGATATATTCTGGGTAAGCGGCCCTCTTGATAATGCTGAAAGTAATGAAAGATATCAGGCTGTTATAGAGATCATGGAAAAGCACGGCCTTAAGGTTGATCCCGATAAGGTTTTTGAGGGATGCTGGAGCTATGCGATAGTCGAAGAAAAACTTCCTGAGATAGTATCAAAGATGGACAGGTTACCTGATGCATTTATATGTGCAAATGATTCAATGGCGCTCGCTACGTGTATAGCTCTTGATAAGATGGGTTTAAATGTACCGGAAGATGTCAGGGTGACAGGATATGACAACCTTATGAGCGGAAATCATTTTTCACCTATTCTTACATCTGTTGACAGAGGATGGGATGCCAGAAGTTATCAGGCTATGGACAGTCTCATTGAGCTTATGAACGGTTCCCCGGATTTCGGAGATAAGGTATACAATTCTTCCTTCGATAAAGGAGAAAGCTGTGGCTGTACGATGGGAGCCGAGGGCATAAAGATACAGAAAGAAGCGAGAAAAAGAGTGTTTCAGATGCCTGTCGAAAGAACAATATTTGACTGGCATCTTATAGAGATAGATGATGCGGTTGCAAGAGTTAAGACTGCTGATGATATTCATGATGTATTTTCTTCACTTTGGGAGAACAATCATCTCTATACAGGTGAGGAGTTCTACATATGTGTAGATGAAAATTATATAGAATCTTTACAGAAGGATGTGAATACCAAAACAGTCGGATACAGTGAAAAACTTGATGTCATATACGGAATGAAAGACGGGATTTCGGTTCCGAGACAGCTTGTATCTCTTGATGATATGGTTCCGAATTATGATCCAGAGTCAGAAGAAACATCTATGTATCTTTTTGTTCCGCTTCATGCAGGAGCTGAGTGCCTCGGATACTATGTAAGCAAGAATCATTATAAGATAATAAAGGATTTTTATCTAAATTCGCTTATAAGACATATGACATCTGCTCTTGAAAGAGCCCGTCAGAATATAAAACTTGAGAATCTTAACAAAATCCTTGCGGATATATCTGTCAGAGATGAGCTTACAAGATTGTATAACAGAATGGGATATGAAAAGATTGTTATCCCGTATCTCGATGAATTGAGACATTCCGGTATGAAATCCGTTATCATGGTTGCCGATATAAACAGAATGAAGGTTATCAACGATAAGTACGGACATCTTCAGGGTGATGAAGCCATAAAGATAGTAGCAAATGTTATTAAGAGCTCTATACCTCAAAATTGGAAAGCCGTCCGGTACGGAGGAGACGAATATGTTATTATAGGCAAGTACGATTCTTCGAAGGATATGGAGTCTGTAAAAATAGAAATAATAGAAAAGTCAGGACGTGTTTCCGAAGATCTGAATCTGCCATTCAGATTAAGCGTAAGTGTCGGATATGTTGTTATAGATCCGGAGAATAAACTCGGAAATGAAGAGTACTTCCGTATGGCTGATGAAGCAATGTATGAGATGAAGCAGGAAGCACATAAGAATGACAGAACCTGACATATGGAGGAAGATTTAATGAAACATGTAACATTTAAACCACAGGGTGTCTGCTCGGTGCAGATCGATTTTGATATAGACGATGAGAAGAAGCTGCATAATGTCGTATATGTGGGCGGATGCAACGGAAATCTAAAGGCCATAGGAAAACTTGTGGAAGGAAAAGAAGCGGAAGAAATAGCAGAAATCCTTAAAGGCAATACATGCGGTTTCAGAAAGACTTCATGTGCCGATCAGCTTTCTCTGGCAATCTCGGGTGCACTTGCTGAGGTTTAAATATTTAAAACGATGAAAAAGAAAATGATATAATTACATGAAGTTTATATATGGTTTAGTCTATCAGATGGATAGAACGATGCAGTTTTTGTATCTCTTTTTCGTATCAGCTCTGTTTATACTTGCAATTCTGCATCATTTTTTAAAAAAACATTTAAAGATATGGTCAGTTCTTTGTCTTATGCCTCTTGTATTTTTCTCGGCATTTCTGATAAAAGAAAGCTACAGAGGGGATATGGAACTGACCATCTGCCGATATGCGGCTTTAGGCATCGTGGCTCTCTTTATAGCGGTTTGGGGGCTTACGGTGCTTTTAAAGCGCAGTTTTTTACGTTGTACCGTAGCAACTTTTACTGCAAGCATTCTTATGATCTTTATAAGTGTCATAACCGTCTGGGCTGTATGGAACAGACCGAACGTATCTAATTATTCGCACGTTGGTTGGACGGAGTCCTTTGAAGGAGCTGTTGATACCATGGAGCAGTATTACGTTCTGAATAATTGGAAAGATATTGATTATGATAAAATACGCGAGGACTATATTCCGAAGATACGGGATGCAGAGAAAAGAAATGATGAGATAGCTTATGTTACGGCACTTTTTGAATTTGTATATGAATTCGGAGACGGTCATGTAAGAGTTCGCGGAAATAAAGCCAAGATTGATGCGGCGATGACGAAGTATGCCGGAAAAGATTACGGCTTTTCGATGTTCAGAACAGAGGACGGAGATATAGTCGCTATCCTGGTTAATGAAGAGTCGGAATGTTTCAAGAAAGGAATTCATGAAGGTACGATCATTACCAAGTGGAACGGTGTCCCTGTAAATCAGGCATCAGCAAGGGTAAAATGCATTGATGACAATTATTCATTTCAGACAAGAGATAACATTTTTATCGCTCAGCCTATATTCCTCGCAGGACTCGGAGGAGACAGACTCAGCGTCGGATTTATAGATGATGAGGGACACGAGGAAACCGCAATCCTTGAAGGAAGGGGCGATTATATTAACAGACGTAATGAGGCACTTGCAATACTTTTCGGAGATAAGGTTATCAGGGGAGATAATTATTCGACGAGAATGATCGATGATAATATCGGATATCTTAGAGTTTATGAGGAAGCTTATTCGACAAGTCCGATGTTTGTTGCAAGTTCTGTTGTTAATGGTTTTTCGGAGAAAATGTATAAGGATCTCGACAGCCGTCTCTCGGAAATGAGAAGTAAAGGCATGGACCGTATCATAATCGATGTAAGAAACAATCAAGGCGGTAACGGCTTTGAATCACGCACTATAGCATCTCTTTTTACATCCACGCCTCTCCCTTATAATATATCCATATATAAAGACGGAGATTATAAAGTGCTTCTCAGATCGAAGAGCGAGAACAGGGCAAAGTATAATGACATTCCGATAGTTGTTCTTGTAAACGGAGAAACCTGCAGTGCCGGTGAGGAGATCGTTCATTATCTGAAGGGCAGCAGGGGCGTGACGGTAATGGGGAATACCACTACCTGGGGAAATTGCCAGGGGACAGGCGGTTCTGTGGTGCTTTCGGGAAGTAAGTACGATATATGTTTTCCTATCAATCCGACGGTTGACGATAGTAATATCCCGATTGTGGATACAAAGGCAAACAGGGTATGCAGGCTTAAGCTGGATTATGAGATAACATATTCAAAAGAAGAGATTATAGATTTCTTCGCGAACCCTAACGAAGATAAAGTTCTTGAAGAAGCTGTAGAATATATAAAAGGGAAGTAGCGGTATGCAATCTTACGGCTTTTAAGATGTGCGCACATAACGGAACACATGTGGATGCGCCGTTTCATTTTATAGATGACGGGAAGAAGATTGACGAAGTGGATTTGAATAAATTCGTCGGTTATGCTTATGTCACTGAACATGAAGGTGATATAAATGCGGCCCCGATAAATCTCGGAGGTGCAGACGGTGCTCCGTGCAGAGCTATACTCATGAGTCTGTAAGTATAAAAAACCGGATACTTCCGAAATCGGAAGCATCCGGGGACGATAGGGTGACTTATGGACTTCCTGAAGTAGAAAATTATAATGAAAAGGAAACTATATCCGGTAAGAGGATATGGAAGTCTCTCAAGTCGTCAAATATATAGGCGAACGACTCGGCCTATTGAAGTAAGTGACAGCATAACAGTGTTAGAGTAGAGGGTGGAAAATTTAAGTATCATACATTTACTCTTCGTTCTGCTGTAAGAAGAAAAAATTAAGTGAAGATATACCAAGGCCTGAGCCGTCCTGTCTATCATTAATCCAGATTTCGCCGTTACCCAACATGATGCCGGTTGATTTTGCAAAAAGCTTATTGACATCTGTATTGTTGAGTATCTCATTTACGAAATCTCGTGAAACACCGTATGTATTAACGGCATTCAGAAATGATTCCTTATCGGAATACTCGTTATCATTTATAGTGATCGGATATTCTATATAATCCGCGAATTTATCCCATTCTTCATTGGCTGCTGCAAGAAGTACGTCTGATGCAAAGCCTTCGACTTCATCTTCGGAAAAGTCAGAGCATACGCTGTAATCCGTTCCGTCGGAAGTGTTATCATAAACAGAATTATCGGTCTCGGATTTTGTATCAGTCTCAGTAATTGTTTCCGTAACTGCTTCAGTGGAAGCCTGTGTAACAGCTTCAATATTTATCTCAGTCGGTTCCGGACTCGGAGTTTTAGCTCTTTTCCACTCTCCGTCAAGAGTGCTGTCACCGCAGCCGCTTAATGAGCTTGCAGCTATAGCAGACATTACGATTCCAAGTGTTAATTTTTTGAATCTGCTTAATGACATTCGTCTACCTCCAAGTTTTCTTACACATGCATTGTACAATAAAGATGTATAAAAGTTGTAAAGTAAAACTTAATATTAAATTAAGATTGGGTATCGGTCGTTACCGGGAACATGATATAATATCTGTTATGAGTGTTAAGGGGACGTGATATATGGAAGATATGATGCAATATACGAAGGAACTGAATATATTTGGTAAATCCGTACTCATAAAGAACTACGGCTGCTCCCTGAACGGTGGGGACTATGAGGAGGTAACGGATGACGTAAAGATAAGGCTTTCGATATGTCCGACACATTTCTGTACAGGGAAATGTCCTTTCTGTTCGGCGAGGAGTATGACAGGGGATAAGTCATTTCTTGACACGGAGAAGCTCCGTAGGGTGCTTACAGAACTTCATTCAATGGATATAATTGCTGGTATTGCGATTACGGGAGGCGAGCCTTTTACCGATGTGAAGCTCTTAAATGATATAATAGAGATCATATTCGATATCTTTGGTCTCGAGCTGGAGGTAAGTATAAATACAAACGGTATCGGACTGAAGGAGCTTAGAAAGATAGAAAAGTATCTTTTTATAGATACTATACATATAAGCAGACATCATTATGATGATACAAAAAACAGAGAGTTATTCGGTATTGATGTTCCGGATGAGAAAGAGCTTTCAGAGATAGTAGGAAGAGAAAAAGATAAGAGACTTTTCGTGTTTAACTGTCTGCTCCTTAATGATGGGATCGGAACCAAGGAAGAGATGAAGAACTTTTTGGAATTCGCCTACAGGGTTGGTGTACCGAAAGTAGGTTTTATAACTCCGATGCCTGTAAACGATTTTGTGAAAAAGAGAAGAGTGTCTTTTACAGAACTGTTCGATCGTAACGATCCGGAGCTGCTCTATAGGAGATGTTTACAGGATTTCGGATTCTGCCAATGTACGGACGGGCTTTATGCTACAAAAGAAGGCGGGCTCATGCATTTCTACGGAAGAGAGACAAGCCTTCTTGTTCCGGAGTTTTCAAGGAGACTCGTGTATACGGCGGATAACAGGCTACAGACGGGATACGGCGAAAATGCCGAAGTAATCAGAGATTTTTCTTAGAGGTATATATTATGACAGAAGAACAGCTCCTGGCATTTATAAAAAGAATAATATCAAGCGGACAAGAGCAGAATATAGCTATGTCGCTTACGGAATTATATAATATTCTGTTAAAGGATGACGCAGATCAGAAGCTCATAAGAATCGTAAAAGACCTTTCCGAAACAGCAAGGGAAGCTAAGGCTCTTGCTGAGAAGAAAAACGGGGATGACATTACGATGGAGGATCTCGCTTCAAGTATCAGAAGCGGTCGTGAGAGAATAGAAAGAGAGAGCAGAAGATGTTAAAGACGGACAGCTATATAGATGATAAATATCTGATCGCGGACGAAACGCTTATCTCTTTAAGTAATCCCGACGAAACTCTTGTTATTCCGTCAGAAGTTAACGGACACAGAATACGAAGAATCGGTTCGGGCTTTTATGTGGGCGATAAAGTGAAGACTGTCATGGTATCCGAAGGAATTACCGAGATCGGTGACAAAGCATTTCTTAACAGTAAAGCACTTCAGAAGGTAATACTGCCCGAAAGTCTTAAGGTTCTCGGGGAGTTTTGTTTTGATATGGTATCCTCAAATACAAAACATCCTGTAGATATAATCCTTAAAAGGTCTTTTTCGGCGAACGATTATAATATTCTGCTGCAAAACAGCATAGAAACCAATGTAGACAAGCTTCGGATCCTTACACCGGGACACGCTGCCGGACAGGAGTTTGCCGATATATATAAAGGCTTAGGTGTATACAGAACTCCGCGCAGGATTGAACGCGCCATGCAGACTCTCTGTATATTCAAGAATATTAAGAGTGACGGAACTTCCTCTGCTGTGGATATGATCCCTTTCAGCGGGATTCCTTTTTTATGGGCGGAAGGTGAAAAACGCGGTAATGATTTCAGAATTCGTATGATGAAACAGCTTCTCAGGATAAAACCCGAGCCAGTATATGATGAAAAGAGTGAGCAGCGCCATGACAGGGATGTTCAGATGTCGGCAAGAACCAGTCCGAGACCTATAATACTTACAGAGTTTGCCGAAAATGGGGTGGTCGAAGAAGGTGACAGGGTGATAGTTGTATTTCAGCTTATACCGTGTTATGCATTTTACTCAAATCTAATAAAGGTTACATATCATGGGAAGAATTATTACATCAGTCGTGATAATTATCTTAATCCCGAAGACGAAGAATACGACTACTTCTGCAAAGATCAGCTATACTGTATAATCGATGAAGACGGAAGGGTTCCGGATGAGGGGACCGGGAAAGCTGTGATCGCAAAATACAGATTTTCAATGATGTTAAATTAGTAAAACAGGATATTCTATGTTAATTGATATTTTTAAAAATTTAATAGAAAATACCGCGAAAGATATCCTGAAGGGATTGGATGAACTAACCGAGCAGTTGAAGCAGGAAAGTGAATCTGCGCAGTTGAGACAGGAAAGTGGTGATGAAGAGATAAGACGCGGACTTCTGAAGTTTAAAATGGATATGCTCCGTCATATGCCTTTCTACGGAGATATTCTGATGAAAGTTCCGATGATCGAAGATAAAAATATCAGCACTGCCTGTACAAACGGTAAGAATATAAGATATAATCCGGACTTCCTGAGAAAACTGTCTGAGGGGGAACGTAATTATATATTTCTTCATGAAGTCATGCATATAATGATGATGCACTGGAAAAGATGCGGTGACAGAGATCCGGAATTATGGAATATAGCTTCCGACTGGATGGTAAACAGCAAACTGGATTTACTTGCATATAGTTTTTACAGAGCTAAAATCCCGTTTAAGAGACCCGAAAAGGGATGTTTTCTGGATATCGAGATCAGAAGTGATTATACTGAAAAACTTTATGATGAAATGATAGACAATAACATCAAAAAGACGAGAGATGGTAAAGTATTCATTCACGGGAAGAAAATGAGTCTTCCCATAAAAGATCTCACTCCACCGGATAAACTTTCCGCAGGTGATGAAGATATGACGGAAAAGCAGATAAAGGAGCTGGTCCGTGAGACATTAAAAAGAAGAGGAAATGACGGAAATCTTTATCTTCCGCGTGAAGTTACAGAGCTTGTCGAGACTAAGAAACTCCCGTGGTACAGGCTTCTGTATGATTTCCTGCAGCAGAGAGATGATGAAGAAAGTTCTTATCTCACTCCTGAAAGAAAGTATATTCATATGGATCTTATAGTTCCGGGAATCGGAAAAGTAGATGACGAACTTGGTGAGATATGGGCATTTGTAGATTCATCCGGATCGATAAACGGGAATGATCTGTCTCAGTTTTTGACTCAGTTATACCGTATCTCGAAAGAGTTCGAATGTACTTTTAATATCGCATTTTGGGACACCGCTGTAACAGATGTATATAGAGATATCCGGCGTAAAGAAGATATCTTGAAATGTATGGCATATCATTCTGGCGGAACAAATATTAACTGTGTTTATAGGTATATAAGCGAAAATAGTATCAAACCCGAGGTTATGATCATTTTGACGGACGGTTATTACGGAACACTTTCAAGTGACAATAAGAAGCTGAGAGATAAAACAATACTTGTGATAAGTGAAGGCGGGGCTTCTATCGAAGAAAATAACAATGTAGGAAGGTTGGCAAGATTATGAATCTCAGAGAATTCAGAGAATGTGTGGAATTTAATATCGAACATGGTATATATCATGCGGTACTCGGACTCGGTGCGCCGGGTGTCGGAAAGTCGCAGATCATAAAACAGATAGGTGACAAATACGGATATAAGGTTATAGATCTTCGACTGGCTCAGATGTCGGAAGTGGAGATCGGTGGTCTTATATATCCGAATGAAGAAAGGACCAAGACCAGATGGCTGGCTCCCGAAGTCCTTCCTGATGAAGAAAGAGACGGAGAGAAGACGATCCTTCTCCTTGATGAGATCACTTCCTGTCCAAAGCGTGTTCAGGTTGCCGCTTATCAGCTCATACTGGATCGACGTGTCGGGCAGTACAGACTTCCTAAGGGTACATTTGTAATAGGCCTCGGAAACAGGGAGGATGATGATGGAGTATATATTCGTCTTGCAGGCCCGCTTGCGGACAGATTTGAGATTCTTTATATAGATGTCGATTTTAAGATATGGAAGAATGATTTTGCCATACCGTTCGGCGTACATCCTTATGTTATAAAATATCTGAACTTTAAACCTACTGCATTACATACACAGAAGGATGATCCGGAAAGCATGGTATTTGCTACGCCGCGTTCGTGGGAGAGAGTAAGTGACATTCTGAAAAAAAGCAGCGATATTAGTAATCCTGTTGTACAGAATAAGATCGCAGGAAATATAGGTGAGGCAGAAACCAAACAGTTTATTGCATATATAAAAGATAATTCGGACGGTGTGACGGTTGATGATTATCTTGCGAAGAAAGTGGCTGCACCTGAAGACCCGGAAATGGTTGCGGTCCTTACAAATGCTCTTGTCGACAGAGTAAGCTATCTCAGAAGCGCGACCGATACGACGAGCTTATCGGAGGACCAGCGAAATGAAGTAGAATCTGTAATAGACGGAATATTCAGACTGGGCATAGCCGAACATGTGGTAGTCGGTGTAAGAGACCTGATGGAGCTTAACCGTAAAGTCGTAAGGCAGATTTTCCTTGAGATAGATAATCCGGAGGTTGAAAAATTTATAGAAGATAATATGTATCTTGTTGGCTAAAGAGACCTTAAAAAAATTTTTAATCTACTTTTAATGTTCATTAAAAGACCGCTTAATCAAAGCAGGGTATTATATACCCATCAAAAAGATACAGTTCGAAATAAATATGTAAAATGATTAAGCGGAGGATAGAATAATGGATGAATTCACAAAGGTAGAGAAGCTTGTAGATATAACAGGAGCATCATATGAGGATGTAAGAGATGCTCTAAGAACCTGTGACGGTGATATGGTCGACTCAATGGTATATCTTGAAAAACTCGGAAAGGTTCGTACATATAAGAATAATAATATCGACCCGAGATTCAGACCTATTTCGGCAGAAGAAATTGCGGCAGCAGAATATAAGAAAGCAATGGAATGTCTTACAAGAGCAGAAAGACGTGCACGTGCCAAAGCGGAAAAGAGAGCTGAGGCAAGAGCCAGAAGAGATGCAAAGAGAGGTGCTGTGGGTAACTTTTTTATAAGAATACTCAGATTCCTCGTACATAATAATCTTGTTATAACAAAGGACGAAAAGCAGTTTGCAAGTATCCCGCTTCTTGCGGTACTTATCATCTGCAATATTTCCGCAGGACTTGCGGCAGTTGCAATCTTCATATCGATGATGTTCGGCTATGAGTATTCACTTAGCGGGTTTGCATCACCTGTTTCGGATAGTGATATATATTAATGCTTATTAAGGACAATGATATAGTCATGCTTTTTGCCCGGCTGAGAAGATTCTCAGCCGGGTGATCTGTTTTTTATTACGTGAAAACGGTAATTGTAACCGAAAATTCACAAATATACATTGACGATTTTCGGAATTATGAATATAATATAATTGTCAGACAAAACAGAATATCTTGGCAAAGCAGGAGAAATCCTGTGACGCAAAGCTAAAGGGCCTAAGAAGATATTTATGGTAGCCAGTTGCACTTATTGATAAGCATCAGACTAGGTCATGAATGACCATTCCTGATGCATTTTGTTTTTAAGACGGAGATATGCTTATGGAAGGATATGTAACTATAAGAGAAATCGCGGAAAGATGGGAGCTAACAACCAGAAGAGTTCAGAAAATGTGTTCGGAAGGTCGTATAATCGGTGTTATGAAATTCGGGAAAGCCTGGGCTATTCCAAAGGATGCCGAACGGCCGAAAGATGAGAGAGTTACAACGGGAATGTATAAGAATTGGAGGAAGAAGTACAAAGTCACGGGTTAGCACGGGACTTTGAAAAATCAAATGATTAATATTTTATGGTATTTTATGATATATTCCATTATCGGATGGATGATAGAAGTCAGCTACCATGCTGTTACCATGGGTAAAGTCGTGAACAGGGGCTTTCTGAACGGACCCTTATGTCCGGTATACGGTTCGGGCGTACTCATGGTATTGATGGTAGTCGAGCTCTGCGGAAGCTGGTTCGGGTTTGAGACGGATCTGTCGAAAGCTAAAGTTATAGAGCTTTTTATCATCGGAATCATATTTGCCACGTTGATAGAGCTGATTGCAGGATTTTTACTGGATCAGCTTTTTCATGCCAGATGGTGGGATTACAGAGACAGAAGGTTCAATCTGAATGGGTATATATGCCTGGAATTCAGTATATACTGGGGACTCGGGATAGCGTTTGTACTGAGAGTCATACAGCCTGTAATTGCTAAAGTCGTAAGCGGTATACCGGTTAAGATATCATGGTTGATACTCGGTTTTTGTTATGTTATCTTCACAATTGATATTATCCTTACCGTTCTTACGGTGCTGAAACTTAACAGGCAACTTGAGAAAATGCGTGACATGGAAGCTGCGATAAATAAGCTGAGCGACGGAATGTCTGAAATTATCGGAACCGGCACTATTAAGACGATTGAAAAACTGAGCGAATCTCAGGAAAAAGTCGAGCAGGCCAAGGATGAGATCAAAGAAGATATAAGAGATAAGGTAGAACAGGCAAGAGCCGATCTTGAAGAGAGTTATAAGCGATTAAGACTTATGATAAGATATCAGAGAATCTTCGGAATGGGCAGAATTCTTACTTCAATCTCTAAAAAGAGTAACAAAATGTACCAGGACATCCTTGACAGGATAAGGCAATAGGAGGATTTATTATACTTACGCTGAGGCTCTGAATGGTGTATGGGGAGGGCTTAATATGCAGAAATCCCTGAAAGACAGCAGAATCACGGTACTGGGAACGGGTGATATAGGAACCTGTTTTGCAAAAAGAGTTCGTGGATTTGAACCTGCAGCGATCATTGGAGTAAACAGAAGCGGTAAGTGCCCGGATCCGGTATACTATACAAGAGAGAAAAACGTTGAGATATTCTGCGAAAATCTGCTTAATTACGCAGAAGGAAACCCGCTTAACTGTGTTGTTGATAAACAAGCGGGATATTAATATTTACATACAGAATTTATCTAAAGAGTGCCCGATCCGGACACTCTTTTTTCACATACTTTGTTCACACAAAAACTTATTTTTTGGATGCTCTCAGTGCATAAAACTGATATAATAAATTACATAGGTGTAATGTGATATTTGGGGGAGAGAAGGTTTTTGTGACGGAGGGTGTATATGGGGTATGAAAATGAAAAATATGTATCATTCCTTAACAGACTGATAAGGATAACACATGAGGAGCCATACGATAAAGAAGAGTATGTCAATCTGATTCATGAGATATGTATCGATTATAATCTGGCAAAGGGCGAAACGGAATTCTATCAGACTCCGATGATGGAGCAGCGTGGAATCGGGGAGAAGTTCTGCGATTTTGATAACGGAAAGGCAGACTCTGTTTTACTTCGTATAAGACTGGTTTCCGAATCCAAGGCAATACTTATAGCCACGGTTTATACGGAAGAAGCATTGAAAGAACGTAGCGATGAAGAGATGACAGAGATAGACACTATGCTCAGAGTGATCTTAGGTTTCGTCGCAAGAAGACGTCTTCTCAGAATGACGGAGATTTTCGGCTTCTCGGATCTGGAAGGCTTTTCAAATTTCAGGGCATTTGTTAGATACGTAGATATCGCAAATGCGGAGAACAGATTAGGCGGTAAGATTGCATTTTTCATAGATCTTCATAATTTTACGATGGTCAATCAGGAAATCGGAAGATCTAACGGAGATACGGTTCTCCATAACTATTACGAAATGTTAAAAAAGGCAATAGGAGATACCGGAATAGTCGTAAGACTTGGCGGTGATAAGTTTGTTGGCCTTTTTGACAGATCCATAAAGAGAGCCATATATGATCTGTTTACCAAAGCTTCGGTACCATACGGAGAAATGGGTGAAAGTAAGATCCATATATCGGCTGCAGCGGGAGTATATATGATCCCTAATCCGTTCATGCTTAAAACTAACGGCGATATAATGGATAAGATCGTTATAGCGGTTGATATGGCGAAACACCAGGCTAATGGCGGAATCGTGGTCTATGATGATAAGATGAAATATGAAAAAGCTCACGTGAAGAAGGTACAGAGCAAATTCCGAGATGCGATAGAAAATGAAGAGTTTTTGGTTTATTATCAGCCGAAAGTAAACATAGATACAAGAGAGATAGTCGGAGCCGAGGCACTCTGCAGATGGATTAGAGATGATGTTGTCGTGCCGCCTATCGAATTTATACCGATTCTTGAAATGAATACGGATATATGTAAGCTTGATTTTTACATGCTCGAACATGTATGTAAAGATATCAGAAGATGGCTCGATGAGGGACGTGATGTTGTCCGTGTATCGGTCAATTTCTCGAGAAAACATCTTGTTGACGTGGACCTGCTGGATAAGATAATTGCGGCTGTGGATAAGTATAATGTTCCGCATGAGTATATCGAGATAGAACTTACCGAGACAACGACGGACGTTATGTTCCGTGATCTGAAAAGAGTTGTTAACGGACTTCAGGAGCAGGGTATCAGTACGGCGGTTGATGACTTCGGTATCGGCTATTCTTCGCTTAATCTTATCAGAGAGATATCCTGGAATGTAATGAAGGTTGATAAGGAGTTTGTTCCTAAGGCAGTTGAAGATGAAAACAGCATATCGAATATTATGTTCAGACATGTTATAGCTCTTGCTCAGGATATGGGTATGGAAATCGTTATAGAGGGTGTTGAGAGCGTAGATCAGCTTGATATTCTCAGAAAGAGTAAATGCAGCATAGCTCAGGGCTATTTCTTTGACAGACCTTTACCTCTTAAAGATTTTGAGGACAGGCTTGACAGGAAGGTATATCCCGAATAGATATATGGGGAATAAATATTGACGGGGAGGAATAAGAATGACAGCTAAGGAGTTGTTGGATCTTTCTTTGGGCGGATTGGATGATGAAGCCATAGATTTTTTGAAGAGCAAGATAATAGGGGAATATCTTGATTTCTATTATGCGGATCCGTCATCTGTATCCAGAGAAATATTTATGGAGAAGCTGTGCGATTATCTTGAAAAGGTTGAACTTAAGACAGGTGACAGCCTTAATGTTAATCTTCAGAAATACATGTCCGGTATGAAGAACCTTGCGGGAAGAAGAGTTGCAAGAGAAACCCGTGTGAAAAAGGGGGAATCGAAACCTCCGGTTCCACGTGCAAGACAGTTCTATGAGAAAGCAAAGGATATAAGGTATTTAAAAGACCCGTCCTTTGAACAGAGAATAGAATTCGTAAAGATAATTCTGTGTCTGTATATGTCAGAGATAAATGAAAAGAATTATATGATCTTTGATTTTGATGATTCTGTAGAGAATATCAATATAGACAGAATACTTCTTTCGATGAAATCCGAGATAATCGAAGGACGTGTCGGGCGTAAGAAAATGTTTGACCTCTCGTCAAAATACGGAATAGATATGTGTACTGTAATCCTTACTCTGATATTTTATAGCTATATAAAGTACGCAAAGGCGGGGGACGATTTATAACTGCCCGTACCGAAAATGCGGGAATTGTGATAGAATGTACATCCGAGATATTGGATGATCCGAAAAATATATATGTAGCACTTACGGGAGACCAGTGCGCAGTAACCAACATAAGAATTAACTTATAGGAGAAGAACTGGGATTATGATTCAGAAGGTGAGAAATAGTATTATCATGCAGCTTATCTGTATCGTATTCGCAGTTCTTGTTGTTTTGGCAGTGACGCTTGCGATGTCTTACTTCTATGTAAAAGAGACGACACATAATTATGCCGAAACACTTGCAGAGAGTCTGCTTAAACAGGCTGATAACGAGCTCAGTCTGTATGAAGAAACGCTCAGATATAATGCCGAATCCTTATGCCGATTTCTCCTTATAGACCATGTGTCGGGAACCGGTGAAACAGACGAAGACTCTGCCAAAAAGGAAATTCAGGAAGCTCAGCTTTCATCTTATTTTACACAGATAGTATTAAAAAACAGAGAGATAGTATCGACTGTCATATTCGATAACGATATGAATCCCGTAGTTTCGCTGGGTAAGCCGGTAAAGCTTCCGGAAAAGCAGATGTATCTGAGGACCGAAGAAGACCTTAATGCAGATTGGTACTTTACGGGTAAAAATGATTTTTATTATGCATTTTATTATCCGATCTACAATGATAATATTAATTCCGAGCAGATCGGAATGTGTGTGTTCATACTTGAACACTGGAGAATAGACGGATCGCTCCATAATATTCTGAATGACAGTATGTCAGCTATGTTACTGAGTGATTCGAATAATCTGAATCTTTCGTATCATGCTTTCGGTGCAGTTCCGCCGGAAGCTACTATGGCGGATCTTAAGGCTGATGATGACTATGTATACAGAGAAGGTAACTGGCAGAATGGTATACGTATAGCAGTTGCGGTTTCCGTATCGGGTAATACGTCGGGAAGCGTTGTTATCCGTAACCTTATAATTCTCGCGGCAGTGCTTTCATCGCTGCTTCTTGCCATAATCATATTCTTCTCGTATTATCAGATGGCAAGACCTATCCAGAAGCTGGACAGATTTATAACCAAGTCCATAGCGCATCCGAACAGAAGACTTGAACTAAATCGTACCGATGAGATAGGTACCGTTGCGGCGAGTCTTAACAACATGCTCGATGAAAACCGGCGCATGATAGAAGAGATTAAGGAAAGTAAGATAAGACTGTATGAGACCGAGCTTTCTCAGCAGAAGATGGAGATCCTTGCCTACAGAAATCAGATTAATCCGCATTTTCTCTATAATACGCTTTCATGTATGAGAGATATGGCGCTTATTAAAGATGAAGACAGCATTGCAGAGATGGCAATGTGTCTGTCGGATATTTTCAGATATGCGGTTAAGGGCAGCAATATCGTTACTATAAGAGATGAGGTTTCTTATATCGAGAAATATGCCAGGATCATAGAGTATCGTTTCATGGGTAAGATCATGATAGATACAAATGTGGATGAAAAGATTCTCGATAAACCTATAATCAGATTTTTTCTTCAGCCGCTGGTTGAGAATTCCGTATTCCACGGTCTGGAAGGAAAGATGGAAGACGGATCGGTCGATGTCAGAATTGAGAGTGTGGGTGACAGACTCGAGATCACGGTTCAGGATGATGGAACCGGAATGGATGAAGAAACACTGGCCAAATTACGAGAGGATATAATAAATCCGAGTGAGAACAGAGGTGTCGGACTCAACAACATAGTCCAACGTCTCAGATTGTTCTACGGAGAAGAATATACCATGAGTGCCGAAAGTGAACTGGGAAAGGGGACAGTTATTAAGATTTCGGTACCGGATCATATAAGGGAGTCAAATTAATATGCTGAATATTTATATTGCAGATGATGAGGTCTGGATCATACTCGGACTTAAGAAGCTTCTGGATAAACTGAATATCGGCGCTTATGTAATCGGAACTGCCAACAACGGGCTTACGGCAAAGGAGGAGATAGCTCATTTTAAACCTGATGTTATATTTGCCGATATACGAATGCCGGGACTGTCGGGACTTGAACTCCTTCAGGTGATTCCCGAGGTTTCACCTGAATCTAAGGTGGTTATCATATCGGGTTATGCGGAGTTTTCTTATGCACAGGAAGCAGTACAGCATCACGCCTATGATTATCTACTGAAACCTATCAAGGAAGAAGAGTTATCCAGAGTCATGACGTCGATCATCAACGAGAGAGAAGGAATAACTGACGAAGACAGGATGCCGGTTGTTTCAGATCGTATGATAGATAACGTTCTGTCGGAGATAAGAGAGCATTATATGGAGGATATATCGCTCACTTCTCTTTCGGCGAAGTATAATATCAGTATGGGCCATCTGAGTAAGCTCATCAAGGAACAGCTCTCGGTTAATTTCTCTGATTATATAGCTTCACTTAGGATTCAGAGGGCTAAGGAACTTCTTCGGGATGACAGCCTGTCTATCCAGGAAATATCCGAGATTGTCGGTTATAATGATTACTTTTATTTCACCAAGGTTTTCAAAAAAGTAGAGGGAATATCACCAAGTAAATACCGCAAATCCATTTAACGAACGTTTAGACCGCATATGACAGAAAACTGTAAAAATATGCGGTCTTTTTATGTAAAAATATAAAATTTTACCAATCCGCCGAAATATTTACATGTTTTTTTGTAATTAATAGCTATATTATAATGCCATAAAGACATGGGGACTTCGCGAAGGAACTGACGTAAAATAACTAAAAAACTATTTCAGCAGTTCACAAAAAATCATTCATAATGACGGTGCTACGCACCTTACATTATTTCATGATTTTATGTGCCCCCTGTTTCACAGGGGATATGCAATTTACAGAATCATCTTAGAAAACAAGTTTTCACGAAGATTCTGTAAATCACATAACCAGCTGAAAAAAGTACTGGGTTTACATATTAGGAGGTTAATCTATGAAAAAGAAGAGAAGGCTGCTGAGCGTTCTGCTTAGTGCAATGATGATAGGTTCTACACTGACCGGTTGTGGCGGTGGTGGTACAGCAAGTACAAGCACACCTGCACAGTCAGGAGGAGATACATCAGCTCCCGCAACTAAAGTTGAAGCTCCTGCAGACGGAGAGATAAAGATCGGAGTATCCATCTGGAGTTCAACAGACGTTCTTGGTTCTCAGTGTAAGATGATCCTGGATGAGGCTGCTGAGGCACTCGGAGTTCAGGTTCAGTATGTAGATCAGGGACATGTTTCGGAGAAGGTTACAGCATCTGTTGAGCAGCTTTGTGCAGCAGGTTGTCAGGGAATCATAATCTGTAACTCATCTGATACAGAGATGGCTTCGGCTATCAAGACATGTAACGATAACGGAGTATATCTTGCACAGTTCTTCAGAATCATTAATTCGGAAACAAGTGCAGACATCTATAAAGCAGCAACCGATTCAGAGTATTTTGTCGGTGCAGTTCATGAAAACGAGCCTGAAAACGGCGAGAAACTTGTTCAGATCTTACTTGATAAGGGTGACAGAAATATCGGTCTTATCGGATGGGAACAGGGTGATGCAACCTGGCTCGGAAGATGGGAAGGATATAAGGCAGGTGTAGAGAAGTGGAATAGTGCACATCCGGATGATCAGGCAGTACTTTCTGAGCCACAGTATGCAGGAACATCATCGGAAGGTGGTTCTAAGGCAGCTGAAGCACTTATGAGTGCAAATCCTGACCTTGATGCTATCATTCCTGCAGGCGGCGGCGGAGATCCTCTTCAGGGAGCAATCGCAGCAGTTGAGCGTGCAGGTAAGACAGATCAGATCGACATCGTTTCAACAGATTTCCTTCCTGATCTTGGAGAAAGACTTGCTAACGGATCAATGGCAGGTGAGTCAGGCGGACATTACTGTGACCCACTCTTCGCATTCATGGCAGTATATAACGCAATCAAGGGTAATTACACAGGTCTTGCAGGTAAGTTCGAAGATATCAAGTTCCCTTACCTCTATGTATCATCACCTGAAGATTATGCTGATTACGAGAAGTACTTTGTAGACCAGCTTCCGTATACAGATGAAGAGCTTGTTGAAATGTCAAAGCTCGATATGGAAGGACTTAAGAATAAGGCAGCATCTCTTTCAATCGACGATGCGGCATCGAGGTCCGGTAAATAACACGGCATGCAGTGTTAAAGATAAATTATCAGAAATCCTTCAAAGCAGCCGGTATCGCACGGCGGTACCGGCTCATTTTCTGCAAAAAAGAGGTGAATTCTTATGAATAAATCAAGTGAAACAGCGGGAAAGAAGCTTTCCGGACAAGTGAAGGGATACCTGCTGCTGATCTTTCTGGTTATTCTTTCCTGGGGTATATTCAAGATAATTACCCCGAATAATTTCGGCTCCGCAAAAAATATGCTGAGCTATTTCGAAGCGTCTCTCCTTGCTTCAGTAGGTGCCGTTGGCTTCTACTTTGTAATGGTTATGGGAATGTTTGATTTTTCAATCGGTGCAAACATTATGCTTTCTGCCATAGTCGGATGTGTATTTGCAAATCGCTTCGGACTTGGCTATATAGGACTCATAGTCGGAGCAATCTTTACAGGTGCTCTTGTTGGCTTATTAAACGGAATATTCTATGCGAAGCTCAGAATACCTTCAATGATAGTTACAACCGGTCTTGCTCTTATATACGAGTCGATCGCTAACTATATAGCAGGTGGCGTTGAGCAGACACTTCCTTCGGATTTAAGAGCATTCGGACAGATGCCCGGTAATCTTATCCTGGCTGTGATCGCATTTGTCATTGCATATCTTTTACTTAATTATACAAAGGTAGGTACATATACATACGCAATCGGAAGTAACGAATTCGTAGCTAAAAATATGGGTATCAACGTAAATTTCTATAAGGTGCTCGTATTTGTTATCAGCGGTGCTTTCCTCGGAATCATGGCTGTTCTTACTATAAGCTACGGTTCTTCGATGGTGGCCGTTACAGGTATGGCTTCTATGAGCCGTAACTTCGTTCCTACAATGGGCTGTTTCTTCGGCCTCGCATTTAAAAAGTATGGTATGCCGCTTCCGGCTATCATAATAGGCGAATTTGTTATAAATATCATATTCTTCGGCTTTATCGCACTTGGTGCTCCGACAGCTATCCAGGATGTTATCACCGGATTTGCGCTGCTCATAATAGTTACACTTACAACCAAGGTTGCTAAGGGCGAGATAGTTAAGTAGGAAGGAGGATTTACCATGAGTGATATTAGATTACAGGTACAGAACATCAGTAAATCCTTCGGAATCACAAGAGCACTGAAGGATGTTTCGTTTGAAATAGGTAAAGGTGAGGTTCATGCCCTGATCGGAGAGAACGGATCGGGTAAATCAACCCTTACAAACTGTCTTACCGGAATTTACCATCATGATACAGGTAAATTCATACTGGACGGTAAACAGGTTAATCCGCAGAATCAGGTTGAGGCTAACAACGAAGGAATCTCAATCATAGTACAGGAGCTCGGAACTCTCGATGGACTTACTGTTGCGGAGAATATATTCCTCGGACATGAGGATATGTTCGTAAAAATGGGTATAAAGAATACGAAGGCCATGAATAAACGTGCAAACGAGCTTCTTAAGAAGTACGGTTTTGAACGTATCAAGGCTTCGGATATGATCGAGAACTACAATTTCGAGGACAGAAAGCTTGTCGAGATCGTAAAGGCAACTTACTTTAATCCGAAGATTGTTGTTATCGACGAGACTACTACAGCACTTTCACAGGAGGGACGTGAGGAACTGTATAAACATATGAACCGTATAAGGAGTGAGGGTAATACTATAATTTTTATCTCCCATGATCTCCCTGAGGTTCTCAGAATGTCCGATACTATAACAGTCCTTCGAGACGGCGTTTATATCGATACGGTAAAGAGTGCCGATATAGATGAAGAAGGACTTAAGAAGCTCATGGTCGGCCGTGAAGTAACCGGTGATTATTATCGTGCCGACTATGGTGAAGAGGTTTCGCGTGAAGTCGTTATGAGCGTTAAGAACGTAACGGTTCCGGGACTTATATCGAATATCAGTTTTGACCTTCATAGGGGAGAGATACTTGGCTTCGGCGGTCTTTCCGAATCCGGAATGCATGAGGTTGGAAAGGCCTGCTTCGGAGCCTCCTTCGACAGAGAAGGAAGTGTAACTCTTGCGGACGGTACAGAGATAAAAGATATACCGACGGCCATCAAGCATTCGATAGCCTATACTTCAAAGGACAGAGATAATGAGTCGGTTGTCATGAATCAGAGTATCAGTGATAACATATGCCTTCCGTCACTTGATAATCTGGCCAATAGGGCACATATGCTAAATGATAAGAAGCTTAAAGAGTTCTCAAATACTTATGCTAAACAGATGTCTACCAAGATGCAGAGCGTAGATCAGTTTGTATCAGCTCTTTCGGGAGGTAACAAACAGAAGGTCGTTCTTGCCCGTTGGATAGGAAAGGATTCGGATATTCTGGTTCTGGACAGCCCGACAAGAGGTATTGATATCAAGGTTAAGCAGGATATATATCAGCTTATGGACAGGATGAGAAAGGCAGGAAAGTCGATCATCATGATATCCGAAGAACTGATGGAGCTTATCGGAATGTGTGACCGTATAATCGTTATGAAAGACGGAAAGATTAACGGTGAGCTTACTCGAAGCCGTGATATGGATGAGAACAGTCTCATCGCAAAAATGGTTTAAGGAGGGATGGTCATGGCAGGTAATGAAAAAACTACAGTTTTCGATGCATCGGAACTGAAAAAACAGAATATACTTAATATGGTCCGTTCAGCCCTACCTATCATAGGACTTTTAGCAGTGTTTTTTATCTTTAATATACTTACAAAAGGAAGTATGTGGAGCAGCAGAAAGCTTATCCTTAATCAGGTATATGTGGTACTTATATCGGCCACAGGCGTATTCTTCATAATGACAATGGGAGGACTTGATTTTTCCCAGGGCTCGATAATGGGAATCGCATCGATCGTTGTATGTAAGCTTTCCGGTGTAAATATGGCACTCGCAGTTATAGGCGGTATTGTAGCAGGTGCTGCAATCGGTGCATTTAACGGATTCTTCTATGTAAACAGAAAGATAAAGTCATTCATCGTTACTATATGTACAATGTTCCTTTTCAGAGGATTCATAAAGTACATGGCATCGAATTCACCGGTAGCCGCAAACATGGCAGTTTATGATTACGATACAACCGGTGTGAAGCTCGGAATAACAGTAGCGGTACTTGTAATCGGTTTCGTAGTATTCAGATATACAAAGTTTGGAATATATTTAAAGGCTATCGGTGCAGGAGAGAAAGCTGCAAAATTTGCAGGTATCCGTACCGAAAGAATGAAATTCCTTATATATGTTCTGGCAGGTGCAATTACCGGACTTGCAGCATTTATAAATATAGTTAAGAACGGTTCGGCTACGGCAAATGTCGGAAGCCAGCTCGAGACACAGATTCTCATCGCTCTTGTCCTCGGTGGTATGCCGATTTCGGGAGGAGCAAAGGTTAGATTTGAGAACATCATAGTAGGTTCGCTTCTCTATATAGTCCTCAATAACGGACTTACTATGATGGGTCTCACAACTCAGGCTATGCAGTTGATACAGGGTGTTGTATTCCTTATCTTCGTTGCAGTCTTCGCCGACAGACAGAGTCTATCGGTTATAAAGTAAAAACCCTTCGGACAGTTAATTCTTGTCCCTACACATTACATCCGGGAATGCGGCAGTTGATGATATCGTCGACTGCCGCATTTTCACATTTATGTTATAATGGGAAAGGTGCAAATTGATGATAAACCGTGAAATATGAGGTTTGAAGAGGGTTCACTCCGGGAACGGTACGGGAGTGTTGGAGGAATTATGAAATCTTATGAAGAAATGTACAATATGATACTTAATGAGGGACTCGGGGATGACAGGATCCGTGCCGTAACGATGGAAGGTTCAAATGTAACGCCGGGAGCCGCTCATGATAAATACTCTGATTTCGATGTGACGTTTTTCACGACAGATATCAGAGCATTCACGACAGATAAGGACTATATGAAGAGATTCGGTGATATACTCATAATGCAGACTCCCGACGATTTTTATAAGGAGCCTTATGATTATTACGGGAAGAAGAAATTTACATATCTTACTCAGTATAAGGACGGGAATCGTATAGATCTTACCTTCATCGATGTAAGTAATATCAGTGAACAAAAAAATTTTAAAGAACCCAGAACCGTACTTGTCAATAAGGATAATTATCAGGAACTTAAGAATATTGAATCAAATGAATGCTTTTTCATCAAAAAACCGGGTGAATTCGAATTCGAAAATACCGTCAACGAATTCAGATGGGTCAGCAATTATGCCACTAAAGGCTTATGCAGAGATGAATTCTTCTATGCCCGCCATGCTATGGAAACACTTATGACGGATATGTTCATGAAGATGATAAACTGGAAGATCGGGATCGATAATGATTTTAAGGTAACTACCGGTTCGGCCTCCAAATATCTGAAGAAATATCTGTCAGAAGATGAGATGCGAAGATTTAAAGGCATATTTGCAGGCGGAGATTATGAAAGTATGTGGGATAAGCTTTTCCTCATGTATGATTATTTTGAGGAATTATCGATATATGTTGCCGAAAAACTTTCATTTCCTCTCGATCTCGTGGAATCTCGAAATGTAAGAGATTTTATGGAACGGAGGAAAAACGAAAGATAGTATTAATTTTAGATTAAAAATTCAATTTAAGATTGAAGTCTGAGGGCTTAATGTTGTAGTATTATCCTTGTGACTGACTTTAGGGGGAGTATCGGCATTACATAAATGCGTTACTAATAATTCATTTTAATAAGAAGGGGATTAAAAGTGAAGAGGAAGATGAGTCGCTCGAATATGATCATCCTGGGTATAAGCATAGTCTTTCACCTGATGACGTATTTCGGAACCAGGATTTTTACCAAAGAGTTATATCACTATGATATGACCACAAAGATTGATAATTACATTCCGGTCCTTCCGTGGACCATAATCATTTACTGGGGATGTTATCTATATTGGCTGATCAATTATCTGCTCGGATTTACTCAGGACGAAATGGAAGCCAGACATTTCATACTTGCAGATCTTTTTGCAAAGGTTGTATGTTTTTTCTGTTTTGTATGTATTCCGACAACAAATGTCAGGCCGATAGTCATGAATACGGATATTTTTAACAGGGGACTTCTGTTTTTATATAAGCTTGATTCGGCGGACAATCTGTTCCCATCAATTCATTGCCTTACAAGCTGCTTTTCCATTATAGCTATTAGAAGACAAAGCTCGGTTCCGAAGTGGTATAAGGTGTTATCTTTTATAATAACGCTTTTTGTTTTCGTATCGGTACTTACACTGAAACAGCATGTTATAGCGGATGTTATCGGAGCAATAGTCCTTGCGGAATTCAGTTACTGGATTACGGGACTGAAGAAGAACAGAGCGACTGTTATGCAAAAGAAACCGGCAATCAAGTCATTTGTCGAAAATGTTCCTTTGGACAGAACTTAAAAGTTGATCAGTGATCATTAAATATAAAATCTTCGTATGGGTTTTCGGACCTGTACGAAGATTTTTTTAATGGTTTGTGCTAATATAATTTTATTAAATTACGGAAAGGAGTCGGATATGAAATATATACATTTATCGGATCTTCACCTTGGTAAGAGGGTGAATGAATTCTCTATGATAGAAGATCAAAGATATATTCTCAAAGAGATTCTTACGATTATAAAAGAAGAGCGTCCTGACTTTGTTATTATAGCGGGGGATGTCTATGATAAGTCCGTTCCGTCAGAGGAAGCCATGCAGCTATGGGATGAATTTCTTATAAGGCTGGCGGAGAAAAAAGTTGAAGTTTTTGCTATAAGCGGTAATCATGACTCGGCAGTACGTTTTGCCGATCACAGCATGCTTGTGGAAAGTACGGGAATACATCTGTCTCCGACTTATAACGGGGAAGCAAAGCATTTCACCGTCTCCGATGAATACGGAAAGGCAAATATATATCTGCTTCCTTTTATAAAGCCTGCTGTTATGCGAAGTATCTTTCCGGAGGAGACTATTTCGGATTATACGGATGCTGTACGAATTGCGGTAGAGCACATGGATATAGATGAGTCTGAGAGGAACATCCTTGTGGCGCATCAGTTTGTAACAGGGGCTGCAAGATGTGAATCCGAAGATGTGGTGGTAGGAGGACTCGATAATGTCGATTCATCGGTGTTTGACAAGTTTGACTATGTTGCTCTCGGACATATACACGGAAAACAGAGGATAGGAAGAGATACAGTAAGATACTGCGGAACTCCGTTAAAATATTCTTTTTCTGAGAAAGACCATGTTAAATCAGTGACAATTGTGGAAATGGGCAAGAAGGGGGAAAACGTGATAAGAGAGAGGGTTCTCACTCCTCTTCATGATATGAGAGAGATAAGAGGAGCTTATTCGGAACTCATGCTGAAAGAAAACTATGAAGGTACGGCAACCGACGATTACATACATGTAGTACTTACCGATGAGATGGATGTTCCGAATGCAATGGATAATCTACGTGTAGTATATAGAAATATCATGAAGCTCAGCTATGATAATAAGAGAACAAGACTAAGACAGGACCTCACGAATGTTTCGGATGCTGAGATGAAAACACCGATAGAACTGTTCAGTGAATTCTATGAGAAGCAGAATAATCAGGAAATGACGGAAAGACAGAGAGAATTTGTTTCGGATTGTATCAATGTCATATGGGAGGAAAATGTATGAGACCTATAAATATAAAAATGTCTGCATTCGGTCCTTATGCTGATGTAACCGAGATTGATGCATCCAAACTGGGTGAAAAAGGATTATATCTTATTACGGGAGATACGGGTGCGGGTAAGACAACCATATTCGATGCCATATGTTTTGTATTATTCGGAGAACCCAGCGGAAGGAACAGAGAAGTTTCCATGTTCCGTTCGAAATATGCGAGACCCGAAACCCCAACAGAAGTTGAAATGCTTTTTTCACATGCGGGTAAAGAATACTTCGTAAAAAGAAATCCTGAATATATGCGTCCTTCAAAAAAGGGAGATAAATACACAAAACAGGTTGCCGGTGCTGAACTTCATATGCCGGACGGACGGGTTATAACTAAGGTATCGGATGTAAATAAGGCGGTAGAAGAACTTCTTGGATTTAATAAGAATCAGTTTTCGCAGATGGCCATGCTTGCACAGGGTGATTTCCTAAAACTGCTCCTGGCTGATACGAAAGAGAGAATGGAGATTTTCAGGAAACTTTTTAATACTGAGCCTTATCAGAGGCTTCAGGATATGCTTCATGAAAAATATAGGGATACGGAAAGTAAAGTTTCCGATGGCAGAAAAAGTATAAAGCAATACATAAACGGTATAGAGGCAGATAAGGATGATGTGCTGTCACTTGAAGTGGAAAAAGCAAAGAAGGGAGAACTTCTTACGGATGACGTAAAGATTCTTCTTGATAAACTTATAACTAAAGATAAGTCCGTCAGGGAGAAACTTAATACGGAATCCCAAAAGATAACCCGGGAACTGGAGACGGTTAATGCTAATTTAGGTGCTGCGGGAGAACTCGAGAAAAACAAAAAGGAGATAGAAAATACACACATTTCCCTGGAAGAGAAATTAAAAGTACTTGAGCAGTATAAGATATCAGTAAGTGAGACTGAAAAAGCTTTAAAAGATAAAGCAGAACTCGAAGATGCGGCACGTAAGATAGAACATGATCTTCCTGAATATGAAAGAGCAGAAACAGTAAAGAGGGAAATAACCGTACTTGAAGAAGATATCAAAACTTTGTCAGAAAGAGTAACTGCAGGTGAAGAGAAAGTGGCTTCACTTGAAAAACATATCAGAGATATGAAGAACGAACTGTCTTCACTTGGAGATACAGGGGCTGAATTGGTAAAACAGAAAGGTGAGAAAGAAAGTTGTGAAGAAGCAATAGTAAAGATTGAAAAACTATCTGAAGAATACGATAAGTATGCCGCTCAGAAGATTAAGCTTACAAAAGCGCAGGAAAAGTATCGTAAAGACGATGCAGCATTTAATGAGATCAATAATATGTACGAAGCTATGGAACAGCGGTACAGAGACGGACAAGCCGGCATAATTGCTTCAAGGCTTATAGAAGGTGAACCGTGTCCGGTATGCGGTTCTGTAACACATCCGAAGAAAGCATGTCTTACGGAGGATATACCTTCAGAGGAAGCTTTGAAAGATGCTAAGCAGAAATCCGAAAAGGCACGAGGAAACAGAGAAAAGAGTTCGGAAGCTGCAAGTGGAGAGAACAAAGTATTTATTACTTTGGAAGAATCTCTCAGGAAAAATGCTCTGGATATATTAGATACGGATAATATAGATATACTTACCGATAGAATATCCGAAGAAAGAATAAGACTTCAGGAAAAACTCAATGATCTGCAGGAAAAAATCGGAAAAGAAGAGAAGAATCTGTCCAGAAAAAAGGAGCTGGATGAATGTATTCCGGGTGAAGAAGAAAAGCTTAAGGCTCTGAATCAGAAAGCAGATATAGATAAGAATGCCAGAACAGAAAAAGAATCCGTAAAGAAAGAGAAAGAGAGTAATCTATCAGATATAATAAATAAGCTGGCATATAAGGATAAGAAATCTGCAGAAAAGGATATGAGAAGATTCAGGGAAGATGCTGAGAAGCTCCAGTCGGCTTATGATAAAGCAAAGAATAAGTATGATGAGCAGAATAAACATGTGGAGGAACTCAGAACTAAGATAATTACACTTGAAGCGACCATTAAGAATTCCGAAGAATATGATATTGAAGAAATGCGTCATAAGCAGGAATTGCTTAACAATGAACATCAAGCAGTAGTTGATAACATAAGTGAAATATCGTCAAGGTTAAGAAACAATGAGACCGCGCTTAAAAATATAACAGAACAATCTGAGGCAATATCCGAAACGGAACGAGAACTTCAATGGATAGGAGCTCTTGCGGATACGGCAAACGGACGTCTGAAGGAAAAAGATAAGATAATGCTTGAAACCTATATTCAGACGACATATTTTGACAGAATCATTCAGAGAGCGAATATCAGGCTTCTTAAAATGTCGGGAGCTCAGTATGAACTTATCAGAATGAAGGAATCAGCAGACGGAAGAAGTAAGAGCGGTCTGGATCTCGGAGTAATAGATCATTATAACGGTACAGAGAGAAGCGTTCGTACATTATCGGGAGGAGAATCCTTTATAGCATCTCTTTCACTTGCGCTCGGACTTTCAGATGAGATACAGGTTTCAGCCGGAGGAATCAGGATAGAAACACTATTTGTTGACGAAGGTTTCGGAACTCTTGATTCGGAGTCACTTGATATGGCATACCGGGCACTTGCCGATCTTACCGAAGGTAACAAGCTGGTCGGTATAATATCTCATGTAGAGGAATTAAAAGACAGGATCGACAGACAGGTTGTGGTTAAAAAGGAAAAAAGCGGTGGAAGCCATATAGAGATCGTATGATCCTTCCGTTTACGACATCATGTTAACATTTCACAACACATTTCGGATATAAACAGCATATAGGGCGTATTATATATAATGATTTTATATAATACTGAAAGAAGGAATTGGCGATGTTTAAAAGTATGAGTGATTTTGCTTTATTTATCGGAGCGGTATTCTTTATATGTGCTGTTATAGCCTTAGTTATAGAAAAAGTTAGGACAAAGAGGCTGCTCAAGGTGTTCGAACAGGATAAGGATCTCATAAAGTTTTATAAAAGTAAGTGGAGCAACGAGAATTTTCGTGTTGTAGGAATTATCATAATTTGTTATCTTATTATAGCGTGTGTTGGAGCGGTATTTAAATTGACAGCCGTTCTCATCATCGCGTCAATTGCACTTATTATCGCATATATCATTATTAATCTTAAGATGATGGCATATGTCGAAGAGAAGGTGCAAAATAAGTAATAAATCGAGGAATATGTTTTGATAATACAGATAGTTGAAGACGATAAAGCACTCAGTGATGGTATAGAGATTACCTTGTCAGACGGAAGTAATGAGTTTAAGAAGGAGCATACCATTCTGGATGCCAGAACAGGCTTCAGGAATTACGGTGAAGAAATAGCTCTCATTATACTCGATCTAAATCTGCCTGATGGGATAGGTTATGATTATCTTAAATATGTACGTGAAAGCAGTAATGTGCCGGTGCTTATCCTGACCGCAAATGATATGGAGATGGATGAAGTTAAAGGCCTTACTATGGGAGCGGATGATTTCCTGACAAAGCCTTTCAGTCTTGCAGTGCTTCGTGCAAGGGTAAATGCACTTATCAGAAGAAGCAGTGCAGTAAAAGAGACAAAACCTTCAAACAGTCATATCTATACACTCGACGACATGGTTTTCGATTATGAGAAGCTTGTCTTTAAGAAAGGCGAGGAAGAACTCTTTTTAAGTGTTAACGAGCAGAGGTTATTAAAAATCTTTCTGGATAATAAGGGTATGGTACTTACACGTGATGCGCTTATCGACAGACTCTGGGGAAATGATGGAAACTTCGTTGAAGAAAATGCTCTTTCGGTTACGATAAACCGTCTCAGAAGTAAGATAGATACGGGAAAAGTTAAGCATATTAATACTGTATACGGGCAGGGATACAGATTTGAGTAGATTACGGTAAGGTACGGATATGTTTGAAAATAAAACTATTACCAGACTTGAAGAGATGCTGGATGCAGCAATTGAGGGGCGGTTCGAAGAGGAGAGTTTTGATGAGACGAGACTATCAAGGCTCGAATCAAGATGGAAAGAATTCCTCGGTACATCGGTTTTGTCCAATAAGAATCTGGAAAATGAAAGACACAGACTGGAAGAATTCATATCGGATATATCTCATCAGACTAAAACTCCGATGACTGTAATCAAGATGTATACAGAGCTTCTTAAGGAAGAAGTATCTCTCGGAAATGATGCTTCGATTGAGAAAATCAGAAAGTATGCTGATGAGCTGAGTAAACAGAATGAGAGACTTGAATTTCTCATAGATTCTCTTACAAAGCTTTCACGACTTGAGAACGGAACACTTGAAGTTGTAGCAAAGCATGATGAAGTCGGCCGGCTTATAAAGAATGCAATATCAGCTATTAAACCTAAAGCTTCTGCTAAGAAGATTACGATCAATTACCCGGCAGATACGGATAACAGGTCGCTTTTTGACATGAAATGGACGACAGAGGCGCTTCTTAATATCTTGGATAATGCGGTTAAGTATTCTCCGGAAGGCGGAAAGATAGATATAATCGTAGATGAATATGAGATGTATACCGCAATTCATGTTATCGATGAAGGACCTGGTATTAAAGAAGAGGATATGGCAAAGATATTCGGAAGATTTTACAGGAGCAGCGAGGTTCAGCAAGAAGAGGGCGTAGGTATAGGCCTCTATCTTTCCCGTGAGATAATCGGTAAAGAAGACGGTTATATAATGGTTGTACCAAACAACAAAAGAACAGGCGGAGAGATTATAGTATATCTGAGAAATTGTTGACAAGAAAACTTGGCATGTGATATCATATCCATGCCAAGTTTTCTTGTCATGGAGGAACGTATGGAAAAAGAAGAGATTATGGCTAAAAGCCGCCTGGATAACAAAAAAAGAGATGAGATGGAACAATATGTGTTTTATAAATCCGGTCAGGCTGCATGCGGTGCAGGGGCATTAGTGTGCGGTATTATTATGTTGCTCGATGCTGTTTTCAGTGACGGAAAGTCTATGGAGATATGGGCAATCTTTCTTGTGATGACTGGAACAATGCTCATTTTTAAATACAAGAAGCTTAAGAAAATATCTCAACTTATATTCGGTATTTCCGAACTTATAATTGCTGTTATCTTTCTTGTAATCTATGCTTATCAACTTATAAGAGGGTAATGCTTATGGAAGATAGCCTTGTTCTGAAAAATCGTCTGAAGGAAGCAAGGACAGAGAAAGGAATATCGCAGGCTGAACTTGCTAAAATGGTTGGAGTTTCAAGAAATACCATCAGTTCCATAGAGACCGGACAGTTCAGCCCGACCGCAAAGCTTGCCCTTGTTTTATGTATTGCACTCGATAAGAAATTCGAGGAATTATTTTATTTTTAGATATTGGTTTAGTGGGAGAATGTATTATGTGTGAATTGCTTAGTATTAAATCTTTAAAAGGCTGGTATACTGAGGGGAAGAATGTTCTTAAAGGACTTGATCTTTCACTCGAGAAAAACAGTGTTATAGGTCTTATAGGACTTAACGGCGCCGGAAAGACAACACTGATGAATATTATATGTGATCTTCATAAGGGCTATGACACAGACGAAATCAAAATGAACGGTAATATTGTCGGATTTAAAGATAAAGATTTTAAGAAGAGCAGATATATTGTGTTTTCTGAAGATGAGTCCTTCGGATATTTTACATTTGATGAATATCTGGCTTATGTTTTCAAAGCGTATAAGAAGAAGGCTGATGCAGAACTTGTAAAAGAACTTGTATCGCGTTTCGGTTTTGAAGAGCACAGACCTAAGCTTATAAAGGACCTTTCTCTCGGGAACCGCCGTAAGGCTTATCTTATAACGGGATTTGCATTAAGGCCGGAACTTCTTCTTTTGGATGAGCCGGTTAACGGTCTTGATTTTAACAGTACTGAAACTCTTTATTCACTTATCAGCGGATATAAGAAGTACGGAACGGTTCTCTTTTCGTCACACATTCTCGAAAGCGTGACTCTTACTTCGGATAAGGTCCTTGTGCTTGAAGATGGTGTTATATCCAAGGTTTATAACGGAAAAGATATTACATCCGAAAATATAAGAGCATCGCTTGAAACAGATGCAGCAGACATTGATTCGGGGGATAAGTGAAATGTATGAGATCTTATCAAGAAAACTGTTAGGTGAACGTTATAGAAGCGTTATAAAAAGCATAATTATTGCCGGAATACTCGCGGGTGGTCTCTCGGGAATAGATGTAAAACTGAATTTAGCTCAGAGTGTTCTTATAATTACAGTAATATTTATGTCGGGTACAATAGTGATACAGACAGCATCATCAAAGGATAACGCAAAATGTCTTAAGGGACTTTTTGCTATGCCTTATGATGAGAAGCGTACACTTTTCGAATATGTTGCGGTTATAGGATTATATACGCTGTTTACGAAAACAATACTTATACTGGGACTTCTTTTTGCATTTACTAAGCTGACACCGTATGACGGGATTAAAATGTTTCTCGCCTTTTTATATGCGCTGTTCGGAGGAATGTGCTTCTATGCATATAGAAAAAAGATTCCCGTGATATCGGTAATTCTTCTTATAGGTGCTGCAGCCGTTTCTTTTTTGCTTCCAAAGGGGATTTTTACATATATCGGACTTGCTGCTGCAGATATTATTGTGGTGCTCCTGTTTATGTTCTGTAAAATGGATGATTTCAGGGTGGATGAGTCGTCTGTGAAAATACGTACGGTTTCTGAAAAGAATACGGGTGTTAAGACTCCGGGATTTCTTATGCTCAGGTATCTTTTCAGATATCTTGTAGTTAATAAGGGGATATTTATCAATTCTCTTATAATAATTGCATTTGCCGTTTTTTTCTCATGGAACGGCGAAAAGTCGGGTTTTCCTATGGCAGTCGGTATGGCCATGGGACTTATATCTATCGGTTCTCAGATATCAACTGTTGTAAGTTCGAACAGACATCTTAAAGGTAAGATCGAATCTATGCCGGATAAGGTGAGGAGTTTTTATGCGCCTTATGCTGTGTTCTTATTTTGCTTTTTTCTTGTAAACTATGCGTTGTTCTTAACTGCCTATTTTATTATAAAAGGTGAGATAATTCTGAAAGCTGTCATACTGGCACCTGTTTTTGCCGCAGAATGTGCGATCGGATATGCATTTCTGGAAGACAGATTTACACTTACCAATTGGAAGGCCGAACCGGATCTGTATCATCATCCGAGAAAATATATAGTGCCGGCTATTATATTATTGGAGGCAGCCCTTCTTTTTATGATATAATATTTTCGTTGCCGTAATTATGGTTTAGGGGGACGAGATGGAATCATTCGAATTTAGATTACTGCTAATTATAGGTGCCATAATCGGTATGATCATAGCGGCATATATCGGAAGTCTGATCAATATGATCGTCGGAAAGATAATGCGAATGCATCTGATAAAGATTTCGCTACTGATATGGGAAGGCAGGAGATCGACTCCGTACGAGAAGTTTAACTGGTCCAGAAGAAATTTCGCATTATTTCCTGTGGTCGGAATGGTAAAAAAACGTTTGTCCGAAAAAGAAGACCTGATCTATACGATAGTCTGTGCTTTCACGAAAATAATTCTGTTCGGATCGATTCTGCTCTTTTACGGTCTGAATTTTAAAGATGAACTGGAATATTATCCCGTGCCTAATTTTATCATGGGAATCATAATCGGAGCATTTATGTTTTCGATGGTTTATCTCGGGATTTTTATATATCTTATGGTGAAACATGCGGATAGAAGACTTATGAGAATTAACAGAGTGGCAATTGACAGACTGTGGGACGGTGCGTCATTTGCTGAACTTGATATAGATCCGTCATATGCCGATGACCCGAAGATCACCAGAAACATTCGGGCTGTCCATTACAGCCTTTGCTTTGCAAAAGCAATGGAGACAGGTGATTACGAGAGTATCGGAAGAGTTCTGCAGGTGGTCGACGGTATGCTTTATATAAATAACACTTACGTTTCACCGGAAATTTATACCGGAAATTATTATCAGATTCTCTTTTATTCCACTTATATAAATCCAAACATTCAGAATGCCGTAAAGTTTTATAAGGTGATCGAAAATCAGCTGAAAACGGATATGGATCCCAACGGCAGAAGAGTTCTGGCTTTCTATCAATATTATATTATGAAAAATCATACACTTGCGGAGGAAACCGTACGAGAAGCTGAGAATGCTCTTGCAAAATGCGAAGACGGTTTCTTATGCCGGGCAGAGATCGATATAGAAAGAAAACTGATCACACAATTAAAACGCAATATGGTTTACGGACAATAGGAGAAAAAATGAAAAGCGCTTATTTCAGTATAAACAGACAAGGACTCAGCATAAGATGTAAATTTTACGGGACTGAAGCCCGTACATATAAACGTGTAGTTATATTCAACCATGGTTTCGGAGGACATAAGGATAACAAGTCCGCGGAAAAGTTTGCTGAGAAGATCCTGAGTAAATATAAAGATAATGCCGTAGTATCTTTTGACTGGCCGTGCCATGGTGAAGATGCACAGAAGGAACTGTCGCTGGAAAGCTGTGATACATATCTCAGCCTGGTAATAGATTATGTTAAAACAACTTATTCGGCTGAAACACTTTATTCTTATGCTACAAGTTTCGGCGGATATCTTGTTCTCAAATATATTCATGATCACGGGAATCCTTTTGAAGCTGCAGCACTACGATGTGCAGCTGTTAAAATGTATGACGTTATAGACGGTCACATGCTTTCGGACGATGACAGGAGAACTCTTTCAAAGGGAAAACCTGTCATGCTCGGATTTGACAGAAAAATCAAGATAACAAATGATTTTCTTCAGAGTCTTAAGGATGCGGATCTGTCGGAATATGATTTTGGTGATGCATCCGATAATATTATATTTATTCAGGGTACAAAAGATGAGGTTGTACCTCCGGAAATGGTATCTCAATTTGCCGATGAAAAGAATATTTTATATATTTCGGTTGAGGGTGCAGATCACAGATTTACAGATCCTCTCAAAATGGATCTTGCTATAAAGTATATTTTGGAGTTTTTTGATCTTTCTCGGCAAAGTTTCTAAAATAAAGCTTCAAAATTGATATTTTTTAACAAATTTTTTTAAATTCCTGTAGGCAAGCCTTGCAAAAAATGGTATAATCATTGTAAATAATTCACAAACAGAATTATTATATTTTACTAAAAATACAGGTTTGAGAGGAAGGAAAGCGTATGGGAATGTATTTTTGCAAGTCAACATCTGACGGAAAGTCTATGACTGCGAAAAATCCGAAAGAAGCAGCAGAAGATTTTGTGGATCAGGCGTTGATGGGTCTTTACAAGTTTAAGCTCAAAAAGGTTACAGCCGGCAAAGCAAAAGAGGCTCCGGATCTTTCGGTTGTTGTTACCGATTCTTCCAGCGGCAAGGAATACTATTTCCAGTATACGAGCTTGAAGCGTAAGTAAATACTGTAAAACGTTAAACTAAATCTATGACATTACGCCCTCGGTATATTACAGAGGGCGTTTTAAATTTCAGGAGTTTTAAGTTCTGTAACGATTGATAACCGAAAAGCTTCTGATTATAATCAATAAGGTTCACGTTGTTTGGGGTTAAGGCGAGAGGAGAAGGTTATAAATGAATGAAATAAATACCCTGGCAGATGGTAAACAGTTTGATTTTTGGGAGCAGGACGTAACATTTACAAAAGAGTTGTATGTGGACTGCAGCTCACCTGAGGCTTCCGATATGAATGAAGGTTCTAAGGATAAACCTTTTAAGACAATAGGCGCTGCGGCGAAGGCGGCTGTTCCCGGAACACATGTTCTTATTGCACCCGGAGTTTACAGAGAATTTGTATCTCCTGAGAGAGGCGGTGACGGCCCGGACAATATGATATGCTATGAGGCGGTTGAAAAAGGAAGCGTAATTATAAAAGCGTCCGAAGTTGTTACTGATTTTGAGGAAAGTACGGACTGGAGACGTTGGGGACAGGGAGGACCGTCCGGTTCCGAAGGACTGGATGCTAAAATCTGGTGCCACAGACTTGACCCTGATATGTTCAGGGGATATAACCCTTTCTGCGCGGTGAATATCCTGCATGACAGACTGTTCATTGAATATGATAAGACGGATATGACTCCATATCTGAACAGAAGAGGATGTATATTCTGCGACGGTAAACCTCTTAAACAGGTTCCGCTTTATAATTTTATGAGCCATGAAGACGGCACCTATTGGGTTGAAGCGAACGGTATGGCGGTACATTTCAGACTTCCGAATGATGAGGATCCGGCAGATCACAAAATCGAGATCACTGTCAGAGAACAGTGCTTTGCTCCGATCAAGCCGTATCTGTCTTTTATAAAGGTTAAGGGAATTACCTGCAGTCATGCGGCAATGGGAGCACCGGTTCCGCAGAGAGGTGCGATCTCGGCATACAGAGGTCATCACTGGGTTATCGAGGATTGTACTATAGACTGGGCAAATGCAGTCGGAATAGATGTCGGAAACGAATGCTGGCATCATAACCTTGATTTTGAGAAACTTACGGGTTACAGCGTTATAAGAAGATGTCATATCAAAGATGCCGGAGTATGCGGAATAGCCGGACTCTTTGCACAGAAGATGCTTGTCGAAGATAACGTTATCGAAGGAACGGGATGGCAGAAGATGGAACTTTCCTGGGAAGCTGCGGGGCTCAAGTTCCATAACAGCGTTGACGGATTGATAAGAAGAAATATATTTAAGAGAACCTACAGAGCCGATCATCTGTGGCTGGACTGCGGTAATGTAAATAACCGTATAACACAGAATCTTTTCCTTGACGGAATTGAGCAGAGAGAGGCTGTATTTATAGAATGTACCAGAGAAGGCGTAAATCTTATAGATAATAATATCTTCTGGAATGTTGAAGGAAGATATGATAAAAAGGCTGTTCCGAATGAACCGGGTTCATCGGGATGGTATAAACTTGAAGAGGACGGGATCATTAACGGTTATGCTGTATACGGGGAGGGAACCGATCGCCTGAATATAGTGAATAACCTTATCGGGAAATGCGGGGCTTATGCGTATTTTGCAAAACCTGTATCTTTCAGACTGGTTCCGGGCGACAGAGGCGGTACATCGAGAGATGCAAAGCTTCTGAACAATATAATATATGACTGCGGCGTGGGTGCGGTATGTTTTCCAACAAAGGATAATACGGCCGAAGGAAATGCCTACGTAAAGCAGTTAAGGGGCGGAGATCTCAGGATCATGTATCCGGCACCTGAGGTGTGCCTGGACCTAAAGTCCTGGCGTGAGTTCTACGGCTTTGATATTACTGGCTGTGAAGGCTGGTTTGATATCGAGGTTGATACCGAAAAACTTACCCTCAGCCTGAAACCGTTAAATACGATTCCGCCAAGCTTCGGTCCACCGGATTCTAATCGCAAATTCATTTATGATCCGGCTCTTTTGGACGAAGTAGAAAAGGACGTGAGAATAACACTTGATATTGTCGGAGAGGAAAGGCCCGGGGGAAGAACGATTCCGGGACCGTTTAAGGAACTCGAGTTTTCAAAGGTTTATTCCATCGATCCCCGAAATATTTAACATAAGGAAGAAGTTGACCGATGATTAAGAAAGAGATTAACGAGATTAAATCACTGTTTGATACTATTCAGGAATGCAATATTTTAAGACTTGCGGGATGCTATGTGAACGGTGAGAAAAACAAAGTAAAAACATTTAACGAGAGATTTTCAAATATTCCCGAAGAGGAAATGTATAAGTATCTCGAGATATTCAGAAGAACACTTTCGGGTACACCGGGAAAGAATCTTATGGATGCTGCATTTACGCAGGAAAATCCGGGCGATGCGGGAAGATCGTTACTTAACAGACTGAAAGATTCCGAACTTAAGGATGAAGATGCACTGGATGTGTTCTATGACAAGGTTATATCTAATTATAACTATGTAGGTAATTATCTTATCCTTCTTATATACCAGGCATATGACGTTCCGGGTATGACATCGGACGGTATAGAGATGGATGATGCGTCGGACGAGGTTTATAAATATATCTTATGCAGCATCTGTCCGATGAAGCTTACTAAACCGGGACTTGGTTACGATGATGATCTTGGCGAGATACATACAATGAGGCAGATTTTTGCGGTTGAACTTCCCGAAACGGGCTTTTTATATCCCGCATTTAACGATAGAAGCAGTGATGACGGTTCAATCCTGTATTCATCAAAAAGATCTGATTATCTTCAGGATTCGATGCTCGATAAAGTTCTTAATGTATCGATAACACTTCCCGCAAAACAGCAGAAGGAAGGATTTACCGAGTTTGTTACCGAGATTCTGGGTGAAGATACAAGCTTTGAAACGGTTTTATCCATACATGAAAACCTGAATGAGACGGTTGAAACGAAGAAATCCGAAGCTCAGGGTGAAACGGTTTTCCTTGAAAAACAGGAAGTTAAAAATGTTTTCGAGAAAAGCGGAGTTCCTGCCGAGAAACTGTCCAGGTTTGATGAAAGGTTCGATGAGCAGTTTTCGGTTAAGGAAGGACCTGCGGTGAAGGTGGAAGAGAAGCTGTGCGCTGAAAATGTAGCACCGCTCAGAAGCTTTGAAGTGAAGAATGCAAATATGGTTCTGAGGCTTAAAAGCAGAAAGACGGATATAATCGGAACCAGGATAATTGACGGAAAGAAGTGTCTTATAATCGAAATGACAGATGACCTGACGGTTAACGGAGTACCGGTGGAAAGAGGGAATTTTTAAGAAATTAAGAAACATGTGTTCAGTTTAACGATTAACACAAGATTTTATTAAGATTATTAAGAAAAAATTATCTCAAGGTCAAATTGTTCAATTTGAAGTAAAAAATCAGTCTACAATAGTAAAAAATTATTAAAAATGTTGACATCCTATCCTTAATGCATTATAGTTTATTCAGGTTTAACGATTTACCATTTTAAACATATGCCTAAGGAGAGATGATGGTAACTCTAAAAGAGATTGCAGAGGCTTGTGGCGTATCACCCACAACCGTTTCCAATGTAATAAATGGTAAAGCCAAGACTAGCGAAGAGACCAAGCAGAGAATAATGCAGGTTATCGATGAGACGGGTTATAAACCGAATGTCATAGCTCAGGGGCTGAGAAGTAAAAGATCCAAGACAATTGCCATAATTGCCGAAGACCTTGCTCAGTTTTCTTCCCCGGCTATCATCGAAAGTATTATGGAGACATGTGAACATCAGGATTACAGGGTAATTGTTCATAATCTTCGCCTGTATGACAGATGGCAGGATACCTGGTACCGAAGAGAAGATGAGTATTACTCGGTTATCAATCCTGTTCTCAAGGATATTAAGTCTGCTCAGATTGACGGAGTCATCTATGTTGCGGGGCACGCCAGAGTGATCAAGACGTTTAACAATGATTTTGATCTGCCGGTTGTAATGTGTTATGCATTTTCGGAGTCGGTTGATGTTCCTTCCGTAGTAATAGATGATGAGGAAAGTGCTTATCAGATGGTTTCTTATCTGATTGAATGCGGACATAAGAGAATCGGACTCGTAGGAGGACGAATCGAGAATATCCATACCGCTCAGAGGCTTGTAGGATATCAGAAAGCTATGTTCGAACACGGACTGCTGTTTGATCCTAATCTGATCTATTACGGTGACTGGTCCAGAAAGTCTGGCTATGAAGGTGCGAGAGCGCTTCTTAAGAAAAATGTTACCGCGCTGTTCGGTATTTCCGATCTTATGACAGGCGGTATATATGATTACCTGTATGAGATGAACATTCCGATCGGTAAAGAGATATCGGTTGCGGGATTTGATAATGAAAGCATATCGGCTTTCTTCAGACCTCAGCTGACAACCACGGAACTGCCGCTCAGATTGATAGGTAAGAAATCAGCGGAACTGCTTCTTCATAAACTTGAAAATGGTGTAGAAGAAGAGTTACCGGATAAACCGGAGGTTTTCAAAATCCCTTGTGAGATGAGGATAAGAGATTCAGTCCGGAAATTAAAATGATATATGCTAACCCACATATATATAAAAGCAAGGAGGCGTAGTGGTGCAAAAGTCTAAGAAAAAATCCTATTCATTCAAACTCTTTTTAATGATATTGCCATTTCTTATTTTGGTAATACTTTTCAGCTACTATCCACTTTACGGTTGGATGTATGCGTTTTATGATTACAAACCGCCAAGAACTCTGGCAAACAGTCAGTTTGTTGGTTTCAAGTGGTTTGTATCCTTGGTAAATAATCCTACCAAGTTGAAGCAGATTGCTCAGGTTATGAAGAACACATTTGCCATGAGTGGTCTTACAATTGGAACAAACTGGCTTCCAATGCTTTTTGCGGTATTTCTTAATGAGATCAGAGGCGTTAAGTTCCGTAAGTTTGTACAGACAGTTACAACACTTCCTAACTTCGTAAGCTGGATTCTCGTTTACTCAATCGCATTTTCATTATTCAACAGTGACGGTATGATGAACTCATTCCTCATGAAACTTGGCTGGATAAAGCAGCCGATTCTTTTCCTTCAGCAGTCAAATCATGTATGGCTTACACAGTGGTTCTGGCTGACATGGAAGAACCTCGGATGGGCCGCTGTTATGTACATCGCAGCTATATCGGGTATTGATGATGAGATGATCGAAGCAGCCAAGGTTGATGGTGCTTCAAGAATGCAGATCATTAGACATATTACTATACCTAGTCTGCTTCCTACATATTTCGTTCTTACGATCATTGCTGTTGCTAACTTCCTTAACAACGGTATGGAGCAGTACTTCGTATTTGAGAACGCTTTCAACAAGGAGAAAATCCAGGTTCTTGACCTTTATGTTTATCACCTGGCCATGGGTAACGGTGGATATTCGGTATCCGTTGCTATCAGTATGTTGAAGAGTTTCATAAGTGTAACCCTGTTACTTGTATTGAATCGTTTGTCTAAGTCAGTTAGAGGCGAGAGCATTCTGTAAGGGGGAGAGAGATGAGTAAAGTAAAAGTAAAAACAAGCAAAGCCAATAGAATAAAGATGAGCAGCCAGGATAGGGCTCTTGAAATTACATGTTATATCATCTTTTCAATAGCAGCACTTATCTGTCTGTATCCGTTCTATTACATATTAATTAATACAATCAGTGCTAATGATTTAAGTGCCAAGGGTGATGTTCTTTTCTGGCCGAAGGGATTCCATTTACATAACTACACTTCGGCATTCCAGATTCCGGGACTTTTACAGGCAACATTAATATCTGTTCTCAGAACCGTAATCGGTACATCACTTACAGTATTTGCATGTGCATACCTTGGATATATGTTCACACAGGAGAAGATGTGGGGACGTAAGGTATGGTATAGAATAATCGTTATTACAATGTACTTCAGTGCAGGTATTATTCCTTGGTATATCGTAATGAGAAATATGCATCTGACAAACAATTTCTGGGGATATATTTTCCCTGCAATTGTATCTCCGTTCCATTTGATTCTTACTAAGACATTCATTGAGAACGTACCGAGAGAGTTGTCGGAAGCAGCCATGATCGACGGAGCCGGAGTGTTTAAGGTTTTCTACAGCATAATCGTTCCGGTTATCAAGCCGATACTTGCAACAGTTGCTATATTCTCAGCTGTAAATCAGTGGAATGCATTCCAGGATACACTGCTTCTTGTAACAGATACAAAGCTTTATCCGCTGCAGTTCCTTCTGTATCAGTATCTGAATCAGGCGAGTTCACTTGCTTCACTTGCCAAGAGTTCAACAAGTACTGCATCGCTGGCAGCAGCTGCGGCAACAACAGCAACAACAACATCTGTTCGTATGACGATCACAGTTATCGTTGTTGTCCCTATCGTAATTATCTATCCTCTGTGTCAGAAGTACTTCGTTAAGGGTATTATGATCGGAGCTGTAAAGGGTTAAGGTATAAGGTATTTATTTAAGACCATGTTATTTATGTTAATTACCCGGAAAGTCCGGGGGGTTTTATAAAAAGGAGGATACAAAATGAGGTTTAAGAAATTTGCTTCTCTTGCTATCGCTTCAGCTATGACAATGTCAATGCTCGCAGGTTGTGGTGATACAGGAACAGGAAGCACAGAAGGATCAGGAGGCGGAGCTACAGAAGCAAAGACCGAAGCTTCAGGATCCGAGAGCGCAACAGAGTCTTCAGGTGGTTCAGGCGGACAGCTTGAAGCAAACCACGATGAAGAGTATACAGTTGAGTTCTACAACGTAGCAGCTAACTTCCAGGGTGTTCAGCCGGGATGGTATGGCAAGATTGTTAAGGATAAGTTCAACCTTAATCTTAACATTATCGCACCTCAGGTTTCAGGTGATGGCGCAGCTCTTTATCAGACACGTTGTGCAGCAGGTAATCTTGGTGATCTCATCATCCTTGACAATGCTGATATGTCTGAATGCGTTGACGCAGGTCTTATCAAAGACCTTAAGGGAACGATCGAGAATTATCCTAACCTTATGAAGTTCCAGAGCCAGATAGAAGCTTTCAATAAGCAGATGGGTGACGGAAATGGTATCTATGCTATACCTCTTGAAATGAACAACAACGGACCTACAGATTACAAACAGCTTCACGTTTATACTTATCCTCGTATGGGATGGGATATGTACAATGAAGCAGGAGCACCGGAACTTAAGAATCTTGATGATCTTCTTAACTGCCTTAAGAAAATTCAGGACGCTCATCCTACAAATGACAAAGGTGATTCAGCATATGCTATCAGCCTTTGGAAGGACTGGGACAGCGATTACATGGAGTGCGTGGCACAGCTTACAAAGTGGTACGGACAGGAAGTTAACGGTTCTGTGCTTATCGGAACTGATAACACCATTACACCGCTTACAGATAAGAATGGCGCTTATTATAAGATGCTTAAGTTCTTCTTCAAGGCTAATCAGATGGGTCTTGTAGATCCTGACTCAGCTACACAGGATTGGAATGCGGTTGTTTCCAAGATGCAGGATAAGAGAATCTACCTTTACTGGTACAGCTGGCAGTATGGTTTCTGGAACAGCCCGGCAAGAGGTGAGGAAGGTGTTAACTACGTTGAGATTCCTGTAGCAGATACAAACCTTTATCAGCCATCAGATACATACTATGGTGACGGACGTGTAATCGCAGTTGGTTCACAGGTAACTGATGAGCAGTTTGCAAGACTTATGGAGTTCCTTGACTGGTATGCTTCACCGGAAGGCGTTCAGATTCAGCATGCAGGTACAGAGGGTCTTACATATACTATCGAGAATGGTAAGTACACACCTACAGAAGATGGTCTTAACAGATTCTCAGCAGAAGTTAAGGTTCCTGATGAACTCGGTGGTGGTAACTGGAATGACGGTAATAACATGATCAACCAGTGGATCGTTGCTTCTTGTGATATCAACCCTGATACAGGAGAACCATACAGCGATCAGATGTGGTCAACAACTCGTAAGATGAACGAGACAAAGACAACAAAGGAATGGACAGAGAAGTTTGGTGCTGCAGATGATGTTGAGTACCTTCTTAACAACAATATGATGACTGTTGTTCCTTCAATTAATATGTCTCTTGCAATCGATCCTACAGATATCAGCCTCGCTCGTAATCAGTGTGGTACTACGATCAAGGAAGCTTCCTGGAGAATGGTATTCGCTACTGATGAAGCAGACTTTGATGCTCAGTGGGATGCAATGGTAGCAGAGCTCGACGGTCTCGGATATGCAGACGTTGTAGCATTTGATACAGAGAAGTATCAGCCTATGCTTGATGCTCGTAAGGCAGCTCAGTAAGAGATAAATTTAAAAAAAGTTAATAACTTTTAGGTCCAAGGGATGTTATACTATATGTATAACATCCCTGTTTTAATACAGGGGTAAATTTATGTTAGAGGTGTTATATGAGCCTGAATAACAGGAATTATAAACTAAAGATTATGAAGTCCAAAAGAAAGACAATAGCTCTTCAGATAGAATCATCTGATTCGGTTGTTGTAAGAGCACCCTATAGAATGTCTATCAATGATATTGAGAAGTTTATCGATAAACATAAGGTGTGGCTTGATAAACATCTCATCAAAATGCGTGAGATAGAGAAGTTATCCGAAAAGGAAAGAAAGTATACAGATGCCGAGATACGGCAACTTGCAGAATCGGCATGTACAGTAATATCTGAAAGAGTTCGGCATTATGCACCGCTTGTCGGTGTAGATTACGGTAATATAACGATCAGAAATCAGAAAACAAGGTGGGGAAGCTGTACCGCAAAGGGCAATTTGAATTTTAATGTTGCTCTGATGCGAGCTCCCATTGAGATCATGGACTATGTTGTTGTTCATGAACTTTGTCATATACTTGAATTAAATCACTCCGACAGATTCTGGAAAGAGGTTGAAAGGGTCATGCCGGAATATAAAACGTACGAAAAATGGCTTAAGGATCATGTATATCTTATAAAATCATTTACATGAAACCTGTATGGAGGCAGAGTTTATTATGGATAATTCAGATAAGAAAGAGAATATAAAAGATAAGAAAAAGAATAAAAAAGATAAACCTGTGATCAGTAAAACATTTTTGACAATAATCATAATTCTTATCCTATGGTCAATATGGTCATGGGTTCCTGTAACGGAAAGGATTAAACTCGAATTGTTAAAAGATTCCGGAAGTGGTGTGAGGATTGTACTTATAACAGATCTTCATTCCTGCTACTACGGAAAAAACCAAAATTCTCTTATTAAAAGAATAGATAAGGAAAAGCCGGATATCATCCTTCTGGCAGGCGATATCTTTGATGATAAGATTGATGATGATAATACTAAGATACTTATAGAAGATCTTGTGAAGAAATATCCTTGTTATTATGTGACGGGCAATCATGAATACTGGAGCCACAGGGCAGATGAGATGAAGGAATATATGAAGTCTGTCGGCGTGCATGTTCTTGCGGGGGACTGCGAAACAGTAACCATTAACGGAAGTACTCTCGATATCTGCGGAATCGACGATCCTTACAATCTTTCGGAAGAAGAGTGGGTACATCAGATTGATAAAGCTTATTCGGAGACGGATGAAGCTCATGTCAGGATTCTCGTAACGCATCGTCCGGAAAAAGTCGAAGTATATGAGAAGTATGATTTTGATCTGATAGTTGCGGGACATGCTCATGCCGGTCAGATTCGGATCCCATTCCTGAATAAAGGAGTACTTGCGCCTGACCAGGGTTTTATGGCAGAATATGTGAATGGTACTTATACTCTTTCAAACGGAAGTATTATGGAGGTGAGCAGAGGACTTGCCAGAGAAAGTACTCCCGCACCGAGATTTTTTAATCATCCCGAAATAGTGGTGATAGATCTTGAGTAGATTATTTTTAGAAAATCTCTTGAGTAATATATTTTTAGATAAGCATCAGCAGGATACGAAACATGAACAGTAAACAGAATTCAAAAACAGGATATGGAAAATCAGAACGAGGTCATGTGATTGATATAGTAAGCTTTATATACATTGCGTATATGTTCAGCATATATCTTATGCATTTTAATGATAAGTATTTTGATATAACTCATACGAGAGCCAAGGTTTTTATCTACGGAACGCTTGGGTTTATAGCGTTTATGTGTGCAGCATATCTGCTTGAAATATATATGATCGCATATTTCGATAAAAAAGCATCCGTAGGTGAATTTCTAAAAGCAGGTGAAAAAAGAATCCTTGCTTTGCCCGAGATAAGCATAATACTTTTCTTTTTTGCGAATCTTGCGGCGTTCTTTAATGCACCGGATAAAGCAGGAGCGTGGACGGGAGATACGGGAAGATATTTCGGTCTCGGAATTGTGACCGTGATAACTGCAATGTTCCTCCTTCTCGCAAGAAGGTGCAATCTCAGTGCGATACATTTCTATATATTCGCCGCTATCAGTGGTCTTGCATGTATCATGGCCTGCCAGCAGCATTTCGGACTTGATCCCTTCGAACTAAGAGTAGATATAATCGAAAAACAGAAGGAACTTTTTGTATCATTATTCGGAAATCTTAATACATACGGATCTTTTCTTGCAATGGCCCTGCCGGGAATCGCAGCGGTATTTATATTTGCGGAAAAAAATATGAACAGACTGATAGCAGGCGTGTCGCTTTTTATAACAGCTATGGGAATTATTCCCGCAAAGAGCGATAACGTATATCTTGGAGCCGGATTTGCAATGCTTGTTATCCTTTATCTTTCGATATATTACAGAAAGACCTTTTGGTTTGCGGCATCGGCTGTGATCATATTTACAGGGCTTTTTGCAATGGCCTGCATGAATTATAGGCTCGGAGGAAGCCGGAAACATATTAACGGACTCGCCGTTATAATAGAAAATCCCAAAATAATGATCATTCTTCTAGCGGTTTCGATTGCGGCCGCAATCGGTGTGTACTGTATAGGAGAAAAAGCAGGGAGAAAGCTTAATGAAAAAGATCTTAAGAGAATACTGCTCATAATGACCTTTGTGATCGCGTCTCTCGGAATAATAGTCTGTTATATCGGTGTCAAAAAGCATATATCGTTTTTTGTATTTAATGATAAATGGGGAACTTTCAGAGGTTATATATGGCGGAGAAGTGTGAGTCTTTTTGAAATGGCGTCTCCCCGTCAGAAGATTTTCGGATACGGGAACGAAACCATAAAGCAGCTGATGACTTCGAATTTTAACGAAGAGATGGTAAGGATAACAAATAAAACTTACGATAACTGTCATAATGAACTTCTTCAGTATCTTGTTACAACAGGACTGTTCGGAATGATAAGTTACAGTATGCTTTTTATATCCGGAGTAGTTTATATGATCAAAAACTGCAAAGGAAACTGCGCGGCTATTGCAATTCTCGGTTCATTTACAGGATATGCCGTACAGGGTACGGTTTATCTTAATCAGCCTATAACAACGCCGCTTTACTTTGTGCTTATGGCGGCCGGAATCGGCTTTGTCAGACGAAATCGTATACAAGAAGTATATTGCCCGAAGAATTAAAATGTGTTACTATTGTGACCGATTAAAGATGAGATTAAGGAGACGATACGATGAAGATTTATGAGGAACTGGTTGAAAGAGGGCTTATCGCTCAGGTAACAAGTGAAGATGAGATTAAAGAGCTTGTAAATAACGGTAAGGCTACATTTTATATCGGTTTTGACCCTACTGCTGACAGCCTTCATGTCGGACATTTTATGGCACTTTGCCTTATGAAGAGACTTCAGATGGCGGGAAATAAGCCAATTGCTCTTGTCGGCGGCGGAACAGGAATGATCGGAGATCCTACAGGACGTACAGAACTCAGAAGTATGATGACAACAGAGCAGATCGATCATAACTGTGAGTGTTTTAAGAAGCAGATGAGCCGTTTTATCGAATTCGGCGAGGGTAAGGCCATGATGGTAAACAATGCCGATTGGCTCAGAGATCTTAATTATATAGAATTTATAAGAGATATAGGATCACAGTTCAGCGTTAATAAGATGCTTGCCGCTGAGTGCTACAAGCAGAGACTTGAGAGAGGACTAAACTTCCTTGAGTTCAACTACATGCTTATGCAGAGCTACGATTTCTACATGCTATTCCAGAAGTACGGATGTAATATGCAGTTTGGTGGAGATGACCAGTGGTCAAATATGCTCGGCGGTACTGAACTTATCCGTAAGAAGCTTGGAAAAGATGCACATGCTATGACGATCACTCTTCTTCTTAACTCAGAAGGAAAGAAGATGGGTAAGACAGCAAAAGGTGCCGTATGGCTTGATCCGGAGAAAACATCACCATATGATTTCTACCAGTACTGGAGAAATGTTGATGATGCGGATGTTATCAAGTGCATCAAGATGCTTACATTTATCCCGCTTGAGGAGATACGTCCTATGGAAAGCTGGGAAGGTGCGGAGCTCAACAAGGCTAAGGAGATTCTTGCGTACCATCTTACAGAGCTTGTTCACGGTAAGGAAGAAGCTGATAAGGCGGATGCTGCAGCAAAGGCAATATTTATGCAGGGTACTACAGAGAACATGCCGGAGTCTGAGATTACAGCAGAAGACTTTACGGATGGTCGTATAAATCTTCAGACATTGCTTGTTAAGGCTGGGCTTGCCACATCTAAGACGGACGGAAGACGTGCCATAGAGCAGGGCGGTGTAACTGTAAATGGTGAGAAGGTTACAGATGTATATGCGGATTATGCTGTTGAAGATTTTGGAGACGAATTCGTAATCAAAAAAGGTAAAAAGAACTTCAGAAAGATTATCTTGAAATAACGAATGGGGTGTAAGTTATGCCGGGTGGTATTCTAAACGGGTTTAAAAGCTTTATGGAAAAAGTAGTTCCTAAGAATCTTCCGATTCCGGGAATAGGTAATTCGGAAGATGAAGAGAAGAACGATATATGGGATAAAGAACTGCATCTTTATACCAGAGAAGGTCTTTTCTATGCTCTTATCATCGACAGTAATATCAATGACCTGGATTATGAGAAAGAGCTGCTTGAAGAGACCGGATGCAGTGTTGCAACTTCTTCCGCAGGAGGAGAAGGGCTTGATCTGATTTCCAAAGATAAGTATGACCTTATCTTTATATCCATTGAGCTTCCGCGTATGGACGGCGAACAGACCCTTAAGAATCTGAAAAACAGTGAAGTGAGTAAATGCAGGGATTCCAAGGTTTATGCGATCCTTGCCGAAACTGATAAAAAGAGTGATCAGTATTATCTGAGTCTCGGATTTGACGGGACTATCAGAAAACCTGCGGAGAAATGCGTCATGGAGTATATTGTTATGAATCATGCTCCCAAGAAGATGCTTCCCGAAGATGAGAGAACTCTGAATTATATTAAGGAACTTGCTGAAAATACGAAGAGACTTAAGAGGTGTGATGTAAGACTCAGCACCGGACTTGCAAATCATGAGAACAACATTGAACTCTATAAAGATGCTGCGAGAAAGTTTTGCAAGAAATTCGAGCCGGCATATAATGAGGCTATGGACAGTCTGTTCCTGAATAATAAATTACAGTATATGGAAGCTGTAAGGGAAATGCGTGAGCATGCGAGAAAACTCGGTGCCATACATTTGGCCGATATATTTGATGACCATGTAAATATGGCGAAGGACGATACATTTGAGGTTGCCCAGAAAAACTGGAAATCCCTTCTTAAAGAGTGGCGCTATGTCGTTACGGGAATGGCTGACTGGCTGGGCGAGCCTGAGATAGTACCTTCTTCTTTCGAGCAGGAGGGAATCAAATCCAACGGTATATGGATTTCAGAGTCCGAAATGCGCGAAAGAGTAGAAGATATTATCAAGGCTCTTCTTGATGACGATCAGGAATATGCTGCAAGCATGATGAAGCTTTTGCTTGAGTACGATTTCGATGATCTCATCAGACGCAAACTTAACAGGGGTTCCAGACTTATGGATACCGATACTGAGTTTGCCATAGAGATATTCAGAACAATCTAATTCTTTTTAGAATCTTCCGAATCTTCCGAGTCGTCCAGATCTTCCGGATTGTCAGGATTATAAAAACTTAAACTGCTTTGATGAGGCCCGTTTTCTGCGGGCCTTTCTTTTTTACGTTTCTTTTTCGCGATTCTTTCCGCTTTAAATTCCGACTGCTCCCTCACGAATGTTTCGGGCATGTTGTTAAGTGCATATTGAAACAGGTCGATATCATAAATGTTTGAAAGTATTGCCAGTGTTTCGGCTGATGGCCTCTTACGTCCGGTCTCGATATTGCTGTAACTTGCCCTGTCGATATGGAGTATGCTTGCTATTTCGGCCTGTTTGAACTTATGCTTCTCGCGAAGCTGTCTGAGGAGAGTTCCCCAAAAGATTGTAATACCACTCATAAAATACCTCCTTAAAACTATTAATTTTGTTGATTTTATGTTATCATAATGATTGTTTTACGGACGAAATGCGTTGATTTGCCCGTGAAATGCGTTGATTTTGAAGTTTTGAAAGTGAGGAAAGCTATGAGTAAGGCTGATGATATATATATTGCAATGTGTAAAAAAGTTCTTGAAGAAGGAATCAGTACGGAAGGCGAGAAGGTAAGACCGAAATGGGAGGATGGAAGTTTTGCCTATACTCTTAAAACTTTCGGAGTAGTTAACAGATACGACCTTTCAGAAGAATTTCCGGCTATTACACTCAGAAAGACTTATATTAAGAATTCGATAGATGAGATTCTGTGGATATGGCAGAAAAAGTCAAATAACGTACATGACCTTAAGAGCCATATATGGGATTCATGGGCTGATGAAACTGGATCAATCGGTAAAGCATATGGATACCAGCTCGGTGTGAAACATCATTATAAAGAAGGTGACTTCGATCAGGTAGACAGAGTTCTCTATGATCTGAAAGAAAATCCGTACAGCAGAAGAATTATGACTAATATATATGTTCATCAGGATCTTTCCGAGATGCATCTTTATCCTTGCGCTTACAGCATGACATTTAACGTTATGGGAGATAAACTGAATGCCATTCTCAATCAACGTTCGCAGGATATTCTTGCTGCGGGAAACTGGAATGTATGTCAGTATGCCGCACTTGTTATGATGATTGCTCAGGTTTCCGGACTCAAGCCGGGTGAGCTCGTTCATGTGATATCCGATGCACATATTTATGATAGACATATACCTATCATAAAAGAACTTATTACGAGAGAGACTTATCCTGCGCCTAAGGTAACACTTAATCCGGATATTAAAGATTTCTATGAATTCACTCCCGATGATTTTACTATCGAGAATTATCAGGCCGGACCGCAGGTTAAGAATATTCCGGTTGCTGTATAGTCTTCTTGGGTTTCTTATCCGGAATTCATTTATATGGCATATGGGACTAGATTGTGAGGTTTATATATGAAATTAATAGCAGCAGTTGACAGATGTTGGGGGATAGGCTTAAAAGATAATCTGCTTGTCAGGATTCCCGAAGATCATAAAAGATTCCGACAGATAACAACCGGAAATGTTGTTGTCCTCGGGAGAAAGACGCTTGCGGGATTCCCGAACGGACTTCCTCTTACGGATCGTACCAATATTGTCGTGTCGAGAAATGAGGATTTTTCCGTACGCGGTGCAGATGTGGTTCATTCCAAGGAAGAGCTTCTTGAAAAGCTTAAGGGATATGACAGTGACAGCATTTATATCATAGGCGGAGGCTCGATATATGAGATGCTGTGTGATTACTGTGATACAGCCTATATTACAAAACTTAATTACAGATATCAGGCTGATACATTTTTCCCGGCTCTCGATAAAAAAGAGAATTGGGAAATTGTTGATGAGAGTGATGAGCAGACCTATTTCAGCATTGAATATAATTATGTGACATATAGGAATAATAGCCCAAAACCGCTTTAATTTATTGGTAGATTGTGCTATAATTTATAGGTCATAGTTATAAGTATAGCTATGTCTATCGAAAGATGTATGGGGAGGGGCAAAAATTGGCTGATAGTATTATGATCAGTACCGGTTCGAGCTTTGAGGGATATGAGATTGTGGATTATCTGGGTTTTATCTCAAGTCAATCTCTTCTGGGCTCGAATTTTCTTAGTGGGATAACTTCCGCAGTAGCCGATGTTTCCGAGAAAGATATGAGGAAACTGGATAAATGTCGTGCGGATGCCGCTGACAGGCTCCTCAAGATGGCTGAAAAGAAGAATGCAAATGCCATCATCGGTCTGAAGATGACTTATGCGTCGTTTGACGGAGGCTCTTTCGGAGTCGTTATGACAGGAAATGCCGTTACCGTAAGACGTAAAGTTGTGACTGATGATTCCGTATATAAAGAATTGTATGTCACAAATTATTATCAAAGGGTTGTCCCAAGACCTGTTAAGGTAATACTTAACGGAAACAGAGATGTGATCGATATGAAGATCGTATGTTATAATTATAACAACGATGATATCCTGTCGGTCCGTACGGATGTCGAATTTACAAATCTTTACGACGAGCATCTGATCATTAAAAATGTCGATTTTGTCTTTACAAAAGCAAACAATACTTCGGTTATTGAGTCTGATTATATCATGACAAACCTGGGGTATAATGATATACAGATACTTAAGGATGCAAAGATCGTCCTTAACAAATATGTTACTCCGAGAGGAATACTCGCCTGTAACGATACACCGATCAATATCGATATGAGTTATAGCCGCCTTGAATCTCTGAAGGAGAAAAGAGGAATAGATGCCGTATCGAAGTACAAGACCGACGGTATGATATGGACCTGTAACTGTGGACATGTCAATGAAGCCGGTGCTGAAGAATGTATCGTATGCGGACGTAAACAGAAAGACATCGCGACGAAAGCTGCATTTGATTATGAAGCTATGATCGATGAGATGCGTCAGAAAGAATATGTTATAGAGATTAAAGATGTCCTTATGGGGCATTTAAAAGAGATAGATACAAAGTATCGTATACCGCTTCTTGAGATTATGGAATCGGGTCTTCAGTACGAGAGGACAAGAGGAAATATGAAAGAAAGCGTAATAGAAAAAGTTGAAAAACTTTTTGAGGAAGATTCTGAAGAATAGAGGTTACACTTTTGAGTTCTGGACTTAGCATGGCAAATGTTAATAAGATAAAGCAGATGGCTGAGAAACACGAGTACAATCTTGCTATAGATATACTCGATTCCCAGAATCTTGAACGTTCGCTCAATCCTCAGTTCCTTCGTTCATGTGCCGAAATATATGAGAATGTTGGTCGTTACAAAGAAGCGAGACAGCTTTATGTAAAAGCACATTCCATGGCACCCGAAGGAAACAAGATCATTTTCTCAATCATTAATTTTTATCTTAAGCTCGGATACAGAGATCTGGCAAAGAGATATTATGAAGAATTTGAGAGTAATGACGTAACAGGCGGACAGCAGCTTAAGGATGCAGAATATATTATGAAAAAAGCATCCGGGGTCGAGTTGAATGTTCTTTTCGATATGCTTTATCCTTATTACAGAGATAACCTGGATGAAGACTGGAGTTTTGAACTCTTCCTTCTGACTTATATCATGGACAAGAAGGAAGATTATGATATTTTATCATCGGATTATCTTGCTACATTTAAGGACGGTTATTATACACAGACTGTCCGTGATATACTTGCCGGGAATGATTCGGCAGAAAAGTATTTTTATATTTACAGTGAAGATGAAGTTGCTGATAAGAATCCCGAAGAGGAAGAAATCAGATCTTTTGAGAAAGATGTTTTAAAAGCCGATTATCAGAGACATAATCCCGATCTCAGTGAAGCTGTTATTACAGAAATGGTTGATGCAGGCTCAGGCGCATCAAAGCTGTTCGGTGGTATCAAAAAAAATAAGTCTGGGGATGCAAATGATTCAGGAATTGAGTTATCGGAAGCAGGTGAAAATACCGAAACAGCGGACGTGAAAGTTGCTGATGAAGATGTTCCGTCTGAGAATAGTTCGGCTGTTGAAAAAGGTATAAAGGCCTTCATAAAGAGAAAATTCGGTAAAGCTGAAAAGGTAGATGAAAAAGCGGCAGATAAGAATGATGCAGATGCTTCCAAGAAGGATGCTTCTGAAACTTCAAATGATGAGAAGACAGCTGAATCAAGTGCCATAGAAACCATAACTTCGGAGGCAACTGTTACGTCAGAAGCTGTTTCTGATGATACGGAGAATAAATCATCCGATGCTCCGAATACGGATGCTGCTTTCGGTGCGGGAGAACCTTCCGGTGAGCCGGTACAAAATGTATCGAATGAAGGATCTGCTGATTTTGATTCTTCGCTTGTAAGGGAAGAGACAGCTGAAGCTGAGGAAGAAAAGAATGCCGAATCCAATCAGAATTCCGGTGCTTCGAAGGCTGATATGAAAGAAATCAAGCCGGAGAGAGAATTTATCTCTTACGATTTTGATGATGGTTTTGCACCTGAGTCAGAGTCAATCATGGATCTCGAAGAAGAGGAAGAAGAAGTATTCGAGAATCCGTTCGACAGTATCAGTGCATATAAAGAGTTCGAAAGAACAAAGAATGAATACAGTAATGAATATGGTTCCGGTGACAGTGTTATCGAACCTGAACCTGAAGAAGAATATGATGAGGAATATGAGACCGAAGAGTCTTATGAATCCGAATCAGAAGAAACAGGAAATTATTGTCTTCCTAACGTAGAACCTGAAGCTGACATAGACGAGGAGGAATCTTTTGAAGCAGAGTCAGACTACGTGACAGAAGAAAACTTTGAAGCAGAATCACAGTACGAGGCTGAAGAGAACTTCGAAGCAGAGTCAGAGTACGAGCCTGAAGAGACCGTCGAAGCTGAGCCAGACTTCGAGACAGAGGAGAGTTTAGAGACTGAGTCAGACGATGAGCCTGAAGAAACCTTCGAAGCGGAATCAGACTACGAGTCTGAAGAGACCTTTGAAGCAGAGTCAGACTATGAGTCAGAAGAAAACTTGGAGGCAGAGTCAGACAATGAGCCTGAAGAGACTTTCGAGGCAGAGTCAGAATCTGATGAAAGTGTTGAAGCAGAAGATGAATATGATTCTGAAAGTATATATGGAGCACGTCCGGAATATGGATACGGCTATAGCACGGAAGCCGGATATCAGGATGAAGCAATTCCGAAGGAAGAAAAATCCAGTTTAGAGACATATGCGGATTTTATGGCAAAATATAATTCCGATTATCAAGCCGAGTATAAATCCGATATAAGTTATAAAATTGATTCTGATTTTGAGCTTGATACAGAGTTTGAGTATGATGAACCGGTTGAAAAATCAGAGGAGTCAATAGAACAGACAGAATCAGAAGTATCATCTGAATCAGAAGTATCATCTGAATCAGAAGAAAAGATCTTAGAAGATGAAAGACTTGCCGAAGAGGCTGAGTTCATCGGAGAGGAAACTTCATTCAGTTTCGATAATCATACAGATTATCACTTTGAAACGGAATCTGAATCGGTAGAAGAGACTGAAGCTGAATCAGAAATACATACAGAGATTAAAGCGGAATCAGAAACAGAAACGGCGGAAACAGAAACGAAAACTAAAGCAGAAACAGAAATGTATGCTGAATCAGAAACGGAAACTGAAGTAAAAACAGAACCAGAAGAATACTCGGAGCCTGAAACAGAGACGTTTGCAGAGGCAGTTGAAAAAGCTGAGTCTGAAAAGGCGACTGCTGAAGAGGCGATTTCCGAAAATGAAAGTACCGTGACAGAAACAGATCAGGGTATTGAGGTTGTCGGTGAAGCAGTTCATGAAGAAGAACATGAGAAGAAGGATATGAGATCCTGGCTCAAGTCATTCTTCGGTTTCAATGAAAACAAAGAAGAGACAAAGATAGAAATTCCACTTCCGGCAATGGATAATAAGGATGAGGAATCGGAAGAAACTGTCGAAGCTGCTATTGAAACAGAAGAAACGGTGGATGTTGCAGAAGCAGGAGAAACATCAGAAGTCCCTGAGGCTGTTGAAGAAGCATTTACAGAAGCAACTGAAACAGTTGAAGAAACAGCATATGCTGAAAATGTTAAGGAAGCTTTATCGGGACAGTTTGAAGAAAAGGTTCATGAATCAGTTGAAAAAACTGCTCAGGAAACCAAAGCCTCTTATAAACTTGTTAATGATAATCCGTATTCCGGAATGTTTGCGGGATATAAGAAGACTTCATTCAGTTCCGGATTCAAAACTGAACCGGAAATTGAAGAACCGGTATTTGAAGCTCCGGAATCAAAAATCAGCTTTAATGGTAAGAGTTCGGTAAATGTTATCAAAGATCCTGCAAAAGAATCGATCGAAGAACCGACCACAACACAGGTTGAACATGTGTTTGAAAGTACTGTAGAGACGCAGGTTGAAGAAGCATTTGAAGAGCCTGTAGGATCACAGGTTGAAGAAACGTTTGAAGAGCCTGTAGGATCACAGGTTGGAGAATCATTTGAAGAACCTGTAGAACCTCAGTTTGAAGAAAATGTTGAAGAAACCTATGATATTCATGAAAAGGCAGAGGAAGAAGTCAGTGAATCGGTAGACTACGATAAGGAAGATAAGGATTCTCTTCTTCCAATCAGTCTTGATTCTTATGACTACGGGGCATCAAATATGTCATTTGATTTCCCTGAGTTTAAGACGGATCTTTTCCCCGGACTTTCCAAGAAAGAAGAGATTATAGAGAATAACTTCGATGAAGTTGCATCAAAGCAAAAAGAAGAACTTGATGCAAGACTCCTCGAGGAGGAGAAAAAGATGCGTGAAGCAGAGGAATTGCTTGCTTCACTTGGAATCAAAATCTAGGAGAAACTATATAAGTAATGTATTAAAGGAGGGACATAGCAGTGGCTGTTGACCAGAGAGAGGCGCTTATCGCTGCAGTGCGTGCGCAAGTAGAAAAGGAACGTGCAGAGAAAGCCGCAAAGCTGCAAAGAGAGCAGGAAGCTATGGCATTTGCCAACAAGGGTAAATCCAAGAAACCTGAAGAAACTCAGAAGAAGTATAAGACACTTACTCCTGAGGAGCTCGCTAAGATTGAAGAAAGAAAGAGAAGAAAGCGTGCTGAGGAACTTGGTATAGACCTTGATGCTCCTAAAGAAGATGAAGTTGATGACGATCCAAAGACAGAAGTTCTTACTTCTCCGGGACCGAAGAGTTTTGGCCTCAAAGACAAGAAGGGTGGAAGCGGTCTCGGATCGGTACCTAAGGGTGGTCTTAATTCTGTTCCTGAACCAACAGGAGGTCTGAATGGTGGCCTTGGTGGTGGCCTTGGATCAGTACCTGAAGGCGGACTTGGACTTAATCTTGAAGGTGACAAGGTTATAGACAACAAAACAAAGGGCAAGGCATCTTTCAGTGTCGATGGTACTACAACCGTTACAGGAAGCGATGGTTGGGAATCCAAAGATGAAGAACCTGAGAAGAAGTCAGCTGATGAAATCGACAGCATCCTTCCTACAAACAGACAGACCCCGTCTAACGATGTTAACTCTATGTATGATATAGATGATGACGATGATTCATCATTCAAGGCTCAGGCTGATAAGATTGCCGAAGAGACCAAAAATGACAAAACATTCGAGGAAGAGGAAGCTCGTAAAGCTGATAAAGCTGAGGCAGATTCTCAGGATCCAAAGTCCCATAAGAAGCATGCAACCGGTATGAAGAGAGCAGATGAGGAACTTGACAGAATTGCCGCTGCCAAGCAGAAGGCTGCTGCTCGTAAGAAGGCTGAGCTCGAGCGTGAGAAGGCTGAAGAAGCTGCCGAAGAAGCTGCTGAACTTGAGAAGATTGCTGCTGCAAAAGCTGAAGAAGAGGAACGCCTTGCGGCAGAAAAAGCTCTTAAGGAAGCTGAAGAGCGTAAGGCAGCAGAAGCTGAAGCTAAGAGAAAGAAAGAAGAGCTTGCCAAGAAGAGAGCTGAGGAGGCAGCAAAACGTAAAGCTGCTGATTCCGCTAAGCGTAAAGCTATAGAAGAAGAGAGAAAGAAAGCTGCTGAAGAAGCTCGTAAGGCTGCGGTAGCCGAGCAGAAAGAAGCTGCAAAGAAGGAAGCTAAGAAGGATATAGAAGCTGCCGATAAGAATATCAAAGCAGCAGAAGAAGCTATTGCCGCAGCTAAGAAGGCAGCAGAAGATGCAAAGAAGGCTGCCGCAGAGGCTAAACCAAAGACTCCGGTTAAGGTTAAACCTGTTGATCCTTCACTTAAAGCAAAGCTTATAAAAGCAGAAGAATTAAAGCTTAATGCAGATAAAGCTCTCCTTGAAATAGATACAGTTATAGCCGATGCCTATGTAAAGGTTGAAGAGGCTGAAAAGGCTGAGGCTGATGCTAAAGTTAAGGCTGAAGCAGATGCTAAGACTCAGGCCGGCGGTGCTAAGGAAGCTGCTATAAAGGAAGCAATCCTTGAAGTAGAAAAAGAAGCCAAAGAGGCTGAGGAAGCAGCAAAGGTTAAATTCGAGAAAGCAAAAGAAGATGCGCGTAAGAATGCAGATCTTAAGAAAGAAGAAGCTGTTAAAGCTGCAAAGGCCAGAGAAGATGAGGCAAGAAATGCTGAGACAGATCTTCAGAAGAAGGCAGAAGAAGCTAAGGCTGCAGTAAAGGCAGCTGAGGATAAGGTAACAGCAGAGTTTGCAAAGGTTAAGGAAGCTGAGGCAGCTATAAAGACTGCTGCAGATAAGAAATCTGCTGCAGAGAAAGTTGTTGCAGAAGCTGAGAAGGCTCTTGCCGATGCAAAGAAAGCACTTGAAGAGACTGTTAAGGGTACGGAAGCAGCAGCTGCTGCCAAGAAGAGTGCTGAGGATAGTGTAAATCAGGCAAGAGGCAAGGTTGATGAAGCAAGAAATGCTGAGAAGGATGCAGCTAAACTTGTTGAATCAGCTAAGGCCGCTATAGAGAAGGCTAAGACTTCAAGCGATGCAGATATCAGAAAGATCAACGAAGAGATGCAGAAGCGTCTCGTTGATATCAATGCGGAAGCTGATAAAGATGCCAAGACAAGAGCGGGCGTTCTTGAGAAGGCAAAGAAGGAAGCTGAGGCACAGGCTGTTAAGAAGGCTGATGAAGGACTTGCCGCATTTATTGCGGAAGCAGTAAAGAAAGCTGCTCAGTCATTTGCTTCCAAGAAGGCAGAAGCTGAGAAGGCGGTTCATACAGCTGAAGATAGAAAGAATCAGCTTACTAAGGAAGTAACCGAACGTGAAGCTGAAGTTGCTAAAGTTAAGAAAGAAATCGAAGATATCCAAAAGGCAGCTGAGGAAGAGGCTGCTAAGGCAAGTGCTCCTTCTAATGTAGATGTTTCTGCTTTTGAAGCTAAGATCAAAGAAGCAGAGAAACAGCTCAGCGATGCTAAGGCTGCAAAGGCTGATGCAGAGAAGAGAATTAAGGATGCTGATAAGATCGATATAGATCTTACAACTGTTGCAGACGGAGGAAGACTTCCTCTTGCAGCATATTATCTTGAGAAGTACCTCAGTATTGAGGATGCTGATGATCAGATAGTAGAAGCGTTTAATACAGTTTCGGGTAATGCCGATCATCCGAGAAATATTGTTGTTCTCGGTAAGCACGGATTCGGTTCGGTATGTGTCGGTGAAGATTTCGCAAGAAGCTTCTTTGATATGGGTATCTGCAAGTCCAAGACTATTGCCAAGATTAAGGCACAGGCACTTAATAAGGTAAATCTTGCTCCTGCTATGGAGAAGCTTAAGGGCGGATCACTCGTCGTAGAGAATGCCGGACTTATAGCTCCTGCTAAACTTAAGGAGATTGTAGAACTTTCTGACAGAGATAAATATGATTTCGTAATTATCCTCACAGGTGAGATTGATTCAATCTCAAGACTCTTTGATGGCGTAAATGAAGTTCGTCCGGACTTCGAGCATTTCATCGAGTTGCAGAAGGTAGACAGAAACGATATGAACATTATCGCTATCGGTTATCTGATGCAGAGAGGATATATGGCAGGTGAAAATATGATGGATAAGCTCCATAATCTTATACTTGGTATGGAAGACGGAAATCTCGACAGACTAATCACAAATCTTGACGAAGCGATCGCAAAATGCGACGAACGTGAGAAGAAAGCGGGCAAGGAAGATAAAGTCGTTCTTGCAGAGGATTTCTAAATTTGTTATTTTAGTAAGCAGCCGGTGCATTTCAGCATCGGCTGCTTCTTTACGAACAGAAAGATTTGATATTACAGGGAGTATTATCTATGTACAGAGTAGATATAGGCATGGATCTCGGGACTTCGAAAGTTTCTATATATATGAGGGATAAAGGTATAGTTATAAATCAGCCTTCCGTTGTTGCTTACGAAGTAAAGAGTAAAAAGATAATAGCTGTCGGTTCAAAGGCAAAGAAAATGATCGGAAAAACCGATGAAAGTATCGTAGTAGAGCGTCCGATTCAGAAAGGGGTTATATCACAGTATTCGCTTGCCGAAAGAATGATAAGAGCATTTGTTAAAAATGCACTTAGGAAAAGAAGAATATTCGGCCGCCCTAATATATGTGTTACGATTCCGATGAATATATCCGAAGTTGAAAGAAATGCTGTGCTTGATGCCGTTGAAAAGCTGGGTGCCAGAGGAAGACAACTTCTTGTTACACCGGTTGCCGCAGCAATCGGGTCCGGTGTTGATGTTATGGAAGCCTCAGGTCATATGGTGGTGGATATCGGCGGAGGAACTACCGAGATAGCTATCATTTCAGCGGGTGATGTGGCTATCGGAGAATCTCTTAAATTCGGTGGTGATGATTTTACCGAAGAGCTTTCAAGATATGTCAGAAGAAAATATAATGTGCTTCTCGGAGATCTTTCGGCAGAAGATGCAAAGATAGAAGTGGGTTCAGTTCTTCCTCGTAAGAATGATATAACTTATGAAGTAAAAGGACGTAATCTTATGAATGGTCTTCCGACCAGAGTGGAACTTTCGGCGAATGAAACAGTGGAAGCTTTTTCGGAACTTGCCAATCGAATTGCGGATAAGGTTCTTCAGATAATCGATAAGGCCGATCCGGAGCTGGTATCCGATGTTACGGAGGAAGGAATTCTTCTTTCCGGAGGCGGAAGTCTTATCTACGGAATGGAGAAATTACTTGCCGAAAGAACCGGTCTCAGAATATCACCATCGAACGAGCCGCTCAATGTAATTGCGGCCGGAGCAGGTATGGCGGGAGAGTACATTTCATATATTGAAGAGGAAAAACGTCAAAATGACCTTGATGATTGAAAAGTTAATATAAATTATGTTAAATCTGATAATTGCGAATACATATTATTTATGCTATGATTTAGAAGTTCTTTGTGTAGAAGAACAAATATATAAAAAATTTTAAATAAATTATTATAAAACGGAGGAAAATGTAATGGCAAAGAAAGTCGTATTAGCTGGTGCATGTCGTACAGCAATCGGAACCATGGGTGGATCACTCAGCACTACTCCAGTAGCTGATCTTGGTGCTATCGTAATCAAGGAAGCGCTCACACGAGCTGGTGTTCCGGCAGATCAGGTTGATCACGTTTATATGGGTTGTGTAATCCAGGCAGGACAGGGACAGAATGTCGCTCGTCAGGCTGCAATCAAGGCAGGACTTCCTGTAGAGTGCCCTGCAGTAACTATCAACGTAGTCTGTGGCTCTGGTCTCAACGCAGTTAATATGGCTGCACAGATGATTCAGGCAGGCGATGCCGATATCGTTGTAGCAGGTGGTATGGAGAA
>DEFA01000036.1:158118-158511 GCA_002350525.1 Lachnospiraceae bacterium UBA2864
AAAGATGAGAGCTATCAATCCTGATGGATACGTTACAGCAGGTAACGCTTCAGGTATCAACGACGGTGCTGCTGCAATCGTTGTTATGTCAGCTGAGAAGGCTGAGGAACTCGGTGTTAAGCCTATGGCTACATTCGTTGGTGGTGCACTTGCAGGTGTTGCACCTGAAATCATGGGTGTTGGTCCTGTAGCTGCAACAAAGAAGGTTATGGCGAAAACCGGTTACAAGATTGAGGACTTCGATGTAATCGAGGCTAATGAGGCATTTGCTGCACAGTCTGTAGCAGTTGGTAAGGATCTCGGAATCGATGTTGAGAGACAGCTTAATCCACGTGGTGGTGCTATCGCTCTCGGACATCCGGTTGGAGCATCAGGATGCCGTATCCTTGTAAC
>DEFA01000036.1:158541-200701 GCA_002350525.1 Lachnospiraceae bacterium UBA2864
GACCTTAAGAAGGGTCTTGCAACACTTTGTATCGGCGGTGGTATGGGCTGCGCTACAATAGTAGAAAGAGACTAAGGTGAATTATATGGCAGAATTTGTTACATACGAGCAGGACGGATTTGTAGGTGTTATCACAATCAACCGTCCACAGGCTCTTAATGCTCTTAACTCACAGGTTCTTGAAGAGCTTGAGGAGACATTTAAGGCAGTAGATCTTGAGACTACAAGAGCACTTATTCTTACCGGTGCAGGAGAAAAGTCATTTGTAGCAGGTGCAGATATCGGAGAGATGTCGTCACTCAGCAAGGCAGAAGGAGAAGCTTTCGGTAAGAAGGGTAATGATATCTTCAGATTTATCGAAACATTCCCAATCCCTGTAATTGCTGCAGTTAATGGTTTTGCTCTTGGCGGAGGCTGCGAGATATCCATGAGCTGTGATATCAGAATCTGTTCAGAGAACGCTATCTTCGGTCAGCCTGAGGTTGGTCTCGGAATCACACCGGGATTCGGCGGTACACAGAGACTTGCAAGAATCATCGGTGTCGGTATGGCTAAGCAGCTTATCTATACAGCAAGAAATATCAAGGCTGAGCAGGCTAAGGCAATCGGTCTTGTAAATGAGGTATATCCACAGGATGAACTTCTGGATCAGGCTAAGAAGCTTGCATCTATCATCGTAGCAAATGCACCTATCGCAGTAAGAAACTGTAAGAAGGCTATAAATGACGGCCTTGATGCTGATATGGATCAGGCTATTGTTATAGAAGAGAAACTTTTCGGTGACTGCTTCGAGACAGAAGATCAGAAGGCAGCTATGGCTAATTTCCTTGAGAAAGATAAGGAAAAGAAGCTTAAGGTTGTTCCATTCAACAATAGATAAATATTTGACTGATATATATATAGGAGGATTACAAAATGGTAGTAGGAATCGTTGGTGCCGGTACAATGGGTTCAGGTATAGCTCAGGCATTCGCAATGACAGACGGTTATGAAGTACGTCTCTGCGATATCAAGCAGGAGTTTGCTGACGGTGGTAAGGCTAAGATTGAGAAAAACATCAACTTCCTTGTAGGTAAGGAAAAGATCACTGCAGATAAGGGCGCTGAGATCCTTGGAAAGATCAAGACAGGTCTTAAGGATATTTGTGCTGATTGTGACCTTGTTATTGAGGTTGCTCCTGAGAATATGGAACTTAAGAAGCAGACATTTACAGAGCTTATGAACATCTGTAAGGCAGATTGCATCTTTGCTACTAATACATCATCACTTTCTATCACAGAAATCGGTTCAGTACTTGACAGACCGCTTATCGGTATGCATTTCTTCAATCCTGCTGACAGAATGAAGCTTGTTGAGGTTATTGCAGGTGGTAACACTCCTGATGATCTTGTTGAGAAGATCAAGGGAATCGCTACAGAGATCGGTAAGACACCGGTTCAGGTTGCTGAAGCTCCTGGATTCGTTGTTAACAGAGTTCTTATCCCTATGATTAACGAAGCTATAGGTATCTATGCTGACGGTATCGCTACTGTTGAAGATATCGATACAGCTATGATGCTTGGATGCTCACATCCTATGGGACCTCTTGCTCTCGGTGATCTTGTTGGTCTTGATATTGTACTTGCTATTATGGAAGTACTTCAGTCAGAGACAGGCGATCCTAAGTATCGTCCACACCCACTTCTTCGTAAGATGGTTCGTGCTAAGAAGCTTGGCCGTAAGACAGGTATCGGTTTCTACGATTATTCAAAGAAATAATTAAGTAATTCATCCCGGGACCGCGTTTTTCAGGAAAATACGGTGCCCGGGTTGTTGTACGTTTAATGCAATATTAAATGATATGTATTTTTGGAGGAAGAATTAATGGATTTCACACTTGACAAAAAGTATGAGATGGCTCGTGAACTCTTCAGAGAATTTGCTGAAAATGAAGTAAAACCTCTTGCTATGGAAATTGACGAGCAGCACAGATTCCCTACGGAAACTGTTGAAAAGATGGCAAAGTACGGATTCTTGGGTATTCCTGTACCAAAGGAATTCGGTGGACAGGGCTGTGATGTACTTACATACATTATGGCTGTAGAAGAGATGGCTAAAGTATGTGCAACAACTTCAGTTATCCTTTCAGCTCACACTTCGCTTTGTATCGATCCTATTCTCACATACGGTACTCCTGCTCAGAAGGAGAAGTATGTAGCAGACCTTGCATCAGGAAGAAAACTTGGTGCTTTCGCGCTTACTGAGCCAGGTGCAGGTACAGATGCTCAGATGCAGCAGACTAAGGCTGTTCTGGACGGTGAAGAGTGGGTGCTTAACGGTTCTAAATGTTTTATTACAAACGGTAAGGTTGCTGATGTTTACATCGTTATCGCCGTTACGGGAATCGTAGAGAAGCGTGGCCGTAAGATGAAGGAGATATCTGCATTTATCGTAGATAAGGATACTCCGGGATTCTCTTTCGGTACAAAGGAAAATAAGATGGGTATCTGTGGTTCTTCCACATATGAGCTTATATTTGAAGATGCTCGTATCCCTAAGTCAGCACTTCTCGGTGCTCAGGGTAAGGGATTCGGTATAGCTATGCATACACTTGACGGTGGACGTATAGGTATCGCTGCTCAGGCTCTCGGTATTGCAGAGGGAGCTCTTGAGAGAACAATCGCATATACTAAGGAACGTAAGCAGTTCGGCCGTTCTATATCAGCTTTCCAGAATACTCAGTTCCAGCTTGCTGATATGGCTACAAAGGTTGAGGCTGCTAAGATGCTTGTATATAAAGCTGCACGTACCAAAGATCAGTACAATCAGGATCATAAGACTTCATATAGTGTTGAAGCTGCTATGGCTAAGCTTTACGCAGCAGAAGTTGCTATGGAAGTTACAACAAAGGCTGTTCAGCTTCACGGTGGATATGGATATATTAAGGAATATGAAGTTGAGCGTATGATGCGTGATGCTAAGATCACTGAAATATATGAGGGAACCAGCGAAGTTCAGCGTATGGTTATCTCAGGAAATCTGTTAGGTTAAGGAGGGTACGGGCATGAAAATAATAGTTTGTGTTAAGCAGGTACCTGATACAAAGGGTGGAGTTAAGTTTAAACCGGATGGAACTCTTGATAGAGCAGCTATGAAGTCTATCATGAATCCGGATGATAAAGCAGGTCTTGAGGCAGCTCTCAGAATCAAGGATGAGATCGGTGCTGAAGTAACAGTTCTTACAATGGGTCTTCCTAAGGCTGAAGAAGTTCTTCGTGAGGCTATGGCTATGGGCGCTGACAAGGGAATCCTTGTAACAGACAGAAGACTTGCAGGTGCTGATACCTGGGCAACATCCCAGACTATAGCAGCAGCTATCAGAAATCTTGAGTATGATCTTATTATCACAGGACGTCAGGCTATTGACGGTGATACAGCACAGGTTGGTCCTCAGATTTCAGAGCACCTTGGAATCCCTGTAATATCTTATGCTGAAGAGCTTAAGGTTGAGGGAGACAGTGTTATCGTTAAGAGACAGTACGATGACAGATACCATATGTTAAAGGCTAAGATGCCATGTCTTGTAACAGCTCTTTCAGAGCTTAATCAGCCAAGATATATGACACCTGGCGGAATATGGGATGCACTTGAAAAGGAAATAACAGTTTGGGACAGAGATGCTCTTACAACACTTGATGACAGCAACATGGGTCTTAAGGGTTCTCCTACACAGATTGCAAAGGCTTCGGATAAGGTTGCTAAGGGAGCAGGAGAGAAGGTTGTACCTGATTCTGCTAATGACGCAGCTAAGTATATCTTTAATATTCTTGCTGAGAAGCATGTAATCTAAGAAAGGGAGGATGTTTAGATGTCAGTTAATGAATATAAGGGAGTTTATGTATTCGCACAGCAGGTTGATAATCATATCGATGAGATTGTGTATGAGCTCCTTCAGAAAGCTATGGATCTTGCTGCAGACCTTTCTACAGAGGTTGTTGCGGTTCTCGTTGGTTCAGAGATTAAGAACAAGGTGTTCCATCTTGAAGAGCATGGTGCAGACAGAGTCATCCTTATCGATGATCCTGAGCTTAAGGAGTATAGAACAGAGCCTTATGCTCATGCACTTGCAGAAGTTATAAATAAGTTCAAGCCGGATGTATTCCTTATCGGAGCTACAGCTATCGGCCGTGATCTTGCACCTCGTGTATGTGCAAGAGTTCATACAGGACTTACAGCAGATTGTACATCACTTGAGATCGGTGATTTCCCTCTTAACCCTATTCCGGGTAAGGAAGATGAGCAGAAGCATAATCAGCTTCTTATGACTCGTCCTGCTTTTGGCGGAAATACAATCGCTACAATTGCCTGTCCGGATTTCAGACCTCAGATGGCTACAGTTCGTCCGGGCGTTATGAAGAGATCTCCTAAGGTTGTAGGAAGAACATGTGAACTTGTTGAGTTTAATCCTGGATTCACACCTAACAACTGCTATGTTGAGATTCTTGATATAATCAAGGAGCAGAAGAAGACAGTTAATATCCAGAAGGCTAAGATTCTTGTAGCCGGCGGTAGAGGTGTCGGTTCTGCTGAGAACTTCAAGCTTCTCAGAGATCTTGCGGATGCTCTCGGCGGAGAAGTTGCATGTTCACGTGCAGCCGTAGATAACGGTTGGCTTCCTAAAGAGCTTCAGGTAGGTCAGACAGGTAAGACTGTTCGCCCTGCACTTTACTTCGCAGTAGGTATCTCAGGTGCTATTCAGCATGTAGCAGGTATGGAAGAATCAGATCTTATCATCGCTATCAATAAGGATGAGTCAGCTCCGATCTTTGATGTAGCTGATTACGGTATTGTAGGTGATCTTAATAAGATCCTTCCTGAGCTTACAAAGAGCATAATTGATGCTAAGAATGAAGGAATAGAAGACTGATCGCCTGATTCAGTATGAATAAAAATTAATGTAAAAATGCCTCATGTGTGATATGCTATATGCTGTAGACATGGGGCATTAAACATTTTGATAAAGTCTAACAGGAGGGCAGATTTAATGGATCCAAATAGTGGAGGCAGACAAAAGAAAGTCACAGATAACTCCAAAGGAGTACATAGAAGAGGAGAAGGACTCGGCACAGGTCCGGTCGGAAGACAGGACGGATATGCAGGTCGTACAGGCAGCAGCGGTTCAGGACGAGGTTCAGGAACAAGAGCCGGTGGTGGCGGAATGAAGCTTATAATTCTCCTTGTTATCATGCTTCTTGGTGGAGGAGGAGGTCTCGGTGCGTTTCTAGGAGGAGGTTCAGGCGATGGAAACGGTGGTTCGGGAACAGGAGTTGTAACCGGAACCGGCTCAGGAAGCAGCACGGGTTCAATTGGTCTGGGTGGAACAGGTTCAAGCTCCGGATCTCAGTCAGGAGGTTCATCCCTCGGCCTTGGAGATATAACAAGTCTTTTCGGAGGCTTTTCGGGTTCACAGACTTCTGCCGGATGGACAGACGGTTTCAATAATACTAGTAAACTTAATACAGATGTAAATTCTGCTGCACGTCCTAAGAGAACTGAGATTCTCGGTAACGGACAGGATAAGATTACATTTATGATATATATGTGCGGTACCGATCTTGAGTCAAGAAGCGGTATGGCTTCGAACGATATGCGTGAGATGGCCGCCGCATCGCTTAATCCGAATATAAATATCATAATCTATACAGGTGGATGTAAAGCATGGAAAATCAACGGACTTTCCAATTCCACAAATCAGATCTACAGGATAAATAACGGAAATCTGGAGCAGCTTGTTGCTGATGCCGGCGATAAGGCCATGACAGATCCGACTACACTTACATCTTTCATTAAGTATTGCGCAGAGAATTATCCTGCAAACAGGAATGAACTTATATTCTGGGATCATGGCGGAGGATCCATTACAGGATACGGCTATGATGAAAAGCATAAGAATGAAGGTTCGATGGATCTTGCCGAGATCAACTCAGCACTTAAGAATGCAGGCGTTACATTTGATTTCATTGGTTTTGATACATGTCTCATGGGTACTTATGAGACTGCTCTTATGTGCAGCAACTATGCTGATTATCTGGTTGCTTCGGAAGAGACAGAACCGGGTATCGGCTGGTACTATACTCCTTGGCTCAATGAGCTTTCAAAGGATACTTCAATGCCGACACTTAACCTCGGTAAGAATATAGTAGATGCCTTCATCGATGAATGTGGACGTAAATGCGGCGGACAGAAGTGCACACTTGCCGTTATCGACCTCTGTGAGCTTTCGCAGACCGTTCCTTCTAAGATGACAGGTTTCGCAACAGATACAGCTTCTAAGATCAAAGCGGATTATAAGACTGTTTCTGATGCACGAGTAGGTACAAGAGAATTTGCAACATCTTCTCAGATAGATCAGATAGACCTTGTAAATCTTACTCAGAGAATAGGTTCCGATGATGCAAAGGCACTTCAGGATACACTTCTCTCAGCTATAAAATATAACAGAACTTCTCCAAGCATGACAAACGCTTACGGCCTTTCAATATACTTCCCGTACAGGAAGGCTAACAAGGTCGGTACAGTGGTTTCGGCATATAATGATATCGGAATGGATGATGAATATGCTAAATGTATCAAGGCATTTGCGGGTCTTGAAACTTCCGGCCAGATAGCTGCAGGCGGTTCAGCAAATCCGTTCAGTATGCTTATGGGTGGTTCACCTACATCTTCGACACAGGGTGGAGATGCAATCGGAGCGCTTCTTAATGCATTCCTCGGCGGTGGAAGAAGCATAGAAGGTATCGATAGAAATGCATCAGATTTCATGGATGATACATCTGTTTACAACGTTGATGAAGCTGCAGGATATGTTGCATCAAATCAGTTTGATCCATCGAAGATGGTATGGAATACCGAAAGTGACGGTACTCATACTATGAGTATAAGTACAGATCAGTGGAAGCTTATACAGTCGCTTCAGGTTAATATGTTTGTTGACGACGGAACAGGCTACGTTGATATGGGCCTTGACAGTATATATCAGTTCACGGAAGACGGAAGACTCATCGGTGATACAGATAATACATGGCTTGCTATAGACGGACAACCGGTTGCGTTCTACTATGAAGATACAACTACTGATGACAGTGGATTTGATGTAGTTACAGGTCGTGTTCCTGTACTTCTGGATGGTGTGAGAGCAAATCTTATCATTACCTTCGATCAGAATGATCCATACGGTTATATCGCAGGAGCAAGATACGATTATGTTGACGGTGAGACAGATGCAGTAGCTAAGGGAGTAACCGAGATAGAAGAAGGAACAACCATCGATTACCTCTGTGATTACTACTCATACGACGGAGTATATCAGGATAGTTATATGCTCGGTGACCAGGTGACATATTCAAAGAATATGGATATAAGTAACGTAGATGTCGGAGCCGATACACAGATAACATATCTGCTTACGGATATCTACAACCAGGAATACTGGACACCGGTTGTACCTGCAAATTAAAATAGTTTTGTGCGTACCTGATTACTGATATATTCGATGATTTTCGGTGTATATATCATTTTGTTACTTCATAAACAGGATAAGCAAAACACCCTCTGAGTGACCATTCAAATTGTGTCATCTCAGAGGGTGTTTTGCTTATCCGTTCGTTATAATACAACCGTAAACGTAATAACTTTATTCTTGTAGTTCACCGTGATCTTCCCTTTGAACATCTCGACCAGTGATTCCGCCATTGAAAGTCCTATTCCGTAACCTGCCTTTTCACTGTTATGGGACTGATCTTCGCGGTAGAAGCGCTCAAAGAATCTTGAATAATCTACGCCTTCTCCGTCAGCATAATCATTGGATACTGTAAGGAATGTACGTTTTCCTTTGGAGAAAAGATTAACCTTAACGGTTCCGCCATCATCGCAGTATTTAACGGCATTATCAACCAGTATACTGACAAGCTCGCGGCTTCCGCGTTCATCAGCGATTATTTTTATGTCCGGATTTATATCGGCCTCAAATCCTTTTCCTGCCGCGTCAGCGACGGTCCGAAAAGATTTACATACGTCTTCGGCCTTTTCGGAAAAGTTTACTTCACTGAGAACAAGCTCATCATGCTCCTGTAGTTTAGAGAGAACTATAAGCTGTGAGACAAGTTCCGACATTCTTGTTACCTGATTCTTGATGCTGTCTGTCCATTCACTTGAGCCGTTGGTCATTTCAAGAACTTCGGCATTAGCAGAGATTACCGCGAGAGGAGTTTTAAGTTCATGACTCGCATTTGTGATAAATTGTTTTTGTGACTCCATGTTTTTTATGATAGGAGCAACAGCACGTCTTGAAAAAATCGATAACAGTAAGATGAGAAGAAGCATGCTTATACATCCGACATATAGCGAGAAATGTGCCATTTCCGTTACGCTGATGAGACGGCTTGTACTGTCCAGAAAGGCTATAACGGTTCTTCCTTCCTTATCTTTGTCTTTTAAAAATGCATAATGAAGTCCGCCGTATCTGAACATTCCTCTGTCACGGCCCGAATCGAGAGCGATATTAATGAATTGTTCTATATCTTCATTGTTCTTTACGGCGGCTATGTTATCAATATCAATCTGAAGATAGCTCTGGCTGTCATTAAGTGTGACCATGAAATATCTGGTTTCGTAGACGGTTTCCGGAGTAACTACAATGTCATATTTACTGTATTTTTTGTTCGAATACTCCGGAAGACCTCCGTTATCTATGATGATCTTTAAAGTGGTATATATATTTTCGCGTACCGATCTGAGACTGATATAGTTAACGAGTCCGAGAACCATAAAGAGTACCGCGAGAAAAGATACCGAAGCTATTAAAATGAATTTTATCTTTAATTTTCTCATAGAAGTGTACACCTGATAAAAAGATGATTAAATGTTTGAAGTGGTACTAGATTGCACTGATAAGGGCAAAACTTCCGCCTTCTTCACCCGAAATCTCGATATTTGCATCAATGGAATTAAGCTTGGTTTTAAGATAGGATACATAAAGCCATACGACATTTTCGTCTACTGTTGCATCGTCTTTCCAAAGATGATCGAAGAGTTCATGAGTTGTGATAGATTTGTCCGGATTTCTCATAAAAAGTTCCATCATATGAGTTTCTTTACCGGACAGTCTTATGGCATTATCCGACTTAAGCTCGTGATTTTCGGTACTGAGCGTTACATTTCCTACGGTGATATCTGTATTTCTGTAGGATGTGTTGCGCCTTGTGAGAGATCTGATACGAGCCATAAGTTCCTGCATGGCAAAAGGTTTTGTGAGATAATCATCGGCTCCGGCATCGAGACCGGCAATTTTATCATTCATCTCGGATTTTGCGGTCAGGAATATGGCAGGAGTGGTGTCACCTGCATCTCTTATCTCTGACAGAGCGGTTATACCGTCTTTAATCGGCATCATGATGTCGAAGATAAAACAGTCGTAAGCTTTCTGCTTTGCTTCATTTACGGCATCCTCTCCGTTATATACGACGGTTACGTTATAATCATTATGTTCGAGAACGGCAGTGAGAGCTCTTGAGAGATCGTGCTCGTCTTCGGCAAGTAGTATTTTCATTTTTAACCCCCTAAAATTCAAGCAATAATATAATGTTTGTCTGATCTATCCGACTGCTTTGTTGATAAGACTTCTTATAGTCTGCATGGAAAGGTCGCAGGAAGCCAGTTCGTCGGCACAACGTTTCAATTCGGAACTTATGAGTTCCTGTGAAGGTATATCCTTCTTATATCTGATCTTGTGTTCGAGACTTGCCCAGGTATCCATGGCAATGGTTCTTAACTGGATTTCGACATAATAAGTTCCCGGCGTATTACCGTTAACGTCGGGATAATCTGTTTTAACCGCGAGAATAAGGTGATAGCTTCTGTAGCCATTGGGCTTTGCATGTTTAATATAATCTATTTCCTCTATTACTTCGCAGTTATCAAAGCTTTTTATGTATTTGATCATAAGATAAATGTCATCTATAAAGCTTGTTACGATACGCATCCCGATAGCATCCTTAAGCTCGGAAAGAGCAGAGTGGGCAGTCTCGGGAAGCCCCTTTCTCTGGCATTTCTCACGCATGCTTTCATCAGATTTGATGCGAGTAATGATGTGTTCGAAGCCGTGTTCGCCGGTTTCGTTCAACACATAATCATCAAAGTTCTTGAAGCGCTTTTCAAGATCCTGAAGAACCATGTCCAGGTATTCAGCATATTCTCCGTATATACTGTTTGTAATCATATATTATTCCTTTTCAAATATGTTTTTGCATAAAATTTATATATACATTATACCAAAAAATTATTAACTTGTGCTTAAAACATAATTAGGATATATGTTTTAAATGTTTAGAATTATTATATGTGCAAAAGGAAATACGATTGCGTGATTTCTTATACGGATAAAAACAGAACACCCGCTGAGTGACCGTTTTGTTGTGTCATCTCAGCGGATGTTCTGTTTTACATAAACCGAATAATTAAATCCGATACTTTAATCAGTCTTTATCTGTGATTGATTTATGCCACTCCTGAAGTGAATGGATAGTACCGTGTGTACGATTCTTTATATGATCGATACCTTCAGCGGCAGCACGTCCTGCAGCAATTGTAGTGATATAAGGAATCTTGTTCTTAATAGCAGCCTTTCTTAAGTAGCTGTCATCATGTGCGCTTTCCTTACCTGCAGGAGAGTTGATGATAAGCTGAATATCACCGTTTGTTATATGATCAAGTACATTAGGTCTTCCTTCGTAGAGCTTTTTAACTTTCTCTGCAGGAATTCCTGCTGCGTTGATAAGATCGCAGGTTGTACCTGTTGCCATAATCTTGAAGCCGTTCTTATGAAGAAGAGCAGCAACCTCAGCAACTTCAGGCTTTTCTGTCTTGTTAACGGAGATAAGTACTGTACCTTCTGTAGGAAGAGCAGACTTAGCAGCTTCCTGAGCCTTGAAGTAAGCACCACCTGATGACTTGGACAATCCGAGGACCTCACCTGTAGAACGCATTTCAGGCCCGAGGATAGGATCAACCTCAGGGAACATGTTGAATGGGAATACTGCTTCCTTAACTCCGTAGTAAGGAATGTTCTTCTCCTTAAGTGCAGGAACCGGTGAAGGTTCACCTGTAAGTTCAGATACAATGATCTCTGTAGCAAGTGGAACCATCTTGATTCCGCAAACCTTTGATACAAGAGGAACAGTTCTGGAAGCACGTGGGTTTGCTTCGAGTACGAATACCTTTCCGTCCTCAATAGCATACTGCATGTTCATAAGACCTACGACATGCATTTCTTCAGCAATCTTACGTGTGTATTCCTTGATAGTCTCAAGGTTTTCAGCTGAGATATGCTTTGAAGGAATGATACAAGCTGAGTCACCTGAGTGAATACCGGCAAGCTCGATATGCTCCATAACTGCAGGAACAAATGCGTGTGTTCCGTCTGATATAGCATCTGCTTCACACTCTGTAGCGTGGTGAAGGAATCTGTCTATAAGAATTGGTCTGTCAGGTGTAACTCCGACAGCTGCCTGCATATATCCTGTCATGCTTTCGTCATCGTATACGACTTCCATACCACGTCCACCGAGAACGTATGAAGGACGGACCATTACAGGATAGCCGATCTTGTTGGCAATCTTAATAGCTTCTTCAACTGTAGTAGCCATACCGGCTTCAGGCATAGGGATCTCAAGCTTATCCATCATAGCACGGAAGAGATCTCTGTCCTCTGCAAGATCGATTACTTCCGGAGATGTACCGAGAATCTTTACGCCGTTCTTCTGAAGTTCTGCAGCAATGTTAAGAGGTGTCTGTCCACCGAACTGAGCGATGACTCCGACCGGCTTCTCCTTACGATATATGCTGAGAACATCTTCTGTTGTAAGAGGCTCGAAGTAAAGCTTATCAGATGTATCGTAGTCAGTAGAAACTGTCTCAGGGTTACAGTTGACAATTATTGTCTCGTAACCGAGTTTCTTAAGTGAGAGAGCAGCATGAACACAGCAGTAATCGAACTCGATACCCTGACCGATACGGTTAGGACCGCCGCCGAGGATCATGATCTTCTTAGCGTTGTCCGAAACATCATTGTTATCAGCTGCATTATATGTTGAATAGTAGTATGAACTGTTCTCCGTACCACTTACATGTACCTTATCCCAGGTCTCAACTACGCCGATTGCTTCACGCTTCTCACGGATAGCAGCTTCCTCAACATCAAGAATCTCGCTGAGATACTTGTCTGAGAAACCGTCTTTCTTAGCCTGTGTAAGAGCTGCATCTGAAGGAACGGAACCCTTGAAATCCTTAACAAGAGCTTCTTCTTCATCCACAAGTTCCTTCATCTGCTCGATGAAGTAGTGCTTAACCTTTGTGATTTCATGAATCTCATCAACTGTAGCACCCTTACGAAGAGCCTCGTACATCTGGAAATGTCTTTCGCTTGAAGGAGTGATGAGAGCCTGAAGGAGCTGTTCCTTGGTCATGTCATTGAAGTTCTTAACATGTCCGAGACCGTAGCGTCCCTTCTCGAGAGAACGGATAGCCTTCTGGAAAGCTTCCTTGTAATTTTTACCTATAGACATTACTTCACCAACGGCACGCATCTGAGTACCGAGTTTATCTTCAACACCCTTGAACTTTTCGAAAGCCCAGCGAGCGAACTTGATTACTACATAGTCGCCGTCCGGAACATACTTATCAAGAGTACCGTATTTACCGCAAGGAATCTCACTGAGAGTAAGTCCTGATGCAAGCATCGCGGATACAAGAGCGATAGGGAATCCTGTTGCCTTAGAAGCAAGAGCGGATGAACGAGATGTACGAGGATTGATCTCGATAACAACTATACGATCCGAAACAGGATCATGAGCGAACTGTACGTTTGTACCACCAATAACCTGAATGGCATCAACGATAGCATAAGCCTGCTTCTGAAGTCTGTCCTGAACTTCCTTGGAAATAGTGAGCATTGGGGCAGAACAGAATGAATCACCTGTATGAACACCCATAGGATCGATGTTCTCGATAAAACATACTGTTATCATATTGCCGTCCTTATCACGTACAACTTCAAGCTCGAGCTCTTCCCAGCCGCTTACACATTCCTCAACGAGAACCTGTCCTACAAGACTGGCCTTAAGACCTCTTGCGCATACTGTTTTAAGTTCTTCTTTATTATATACAAGACCGCCGCCGGCACCACCCATGGTGTACGCAGGTCTGAGAACTACAGGATAGCCGAGTTTATCAGCAATAGTCAGTGCTTCGTCTACAGAGTAAGCAACTTCACTTCTTGCAACTTCAATACCAAGTGATTTCATGGTGTTCTTAAACTCAATACGGTCTTCACCACGCTCAATGGCATCAACCTGAACACCGATAACCTTTACATTGTACTTGTCAAGAACGCCTGCTTCAGCAAGCTCTGAACAAAGATTAAGTCCTGACTGACCACCGAGATTCGGAAGGAGAGCATCAGGACGTTCTTTATCAATAATAGCTTCTAATCTTTTAACGTTAAGCGGTTCAATATAAGTAACATCGGCCATTTCAGGGTCGGTCATAATAGTAGCAGGGTTTGAATTAACGAGAACTATCTCATAACCGAGCTTACGCAGAGCTTTACAAGCCTGTGTGCCTGAATAGTCAAACTCACACGCCTGTCCGATAATAATTGGGCCGGAACCGATGATCAGAACCTTGTGAATGTCTGTTCTCTGTGACATTTTGTAATCCTCCTGTTTCGTTTCTTGTTCATGTCTTCTTAAACTCTATTTCAATATCCGTAATACTATATCACTTTTCGTGAAAAACTTGTAGTGTTTTTTTAGAAAAAAATAGTTAAAATTTCAAAAAATACTTATAAAATTTTTGGAAAATAGTAATAAATAATAAAATTGCTTTATAGTACGGACTTATAGTACAATTATACGGTGTGCTTTAAGTTTATATCATAATATACAATGAAGGAGATTTAATATGATCGGTATAATCGGTGCTATGCAGGAGGAAGTTGAAGATCTCAAAGCAGTTATGAAGGACTGCAGAGTAGAGAGACATGCTTCGAGAGACTATATAACTGGAGAGCTTGAAGGTCGTGATGTTGTTCTTGTTCAGTGCGGGGTCGGCAAGGTTAATGCCGCTATAGCCGCAGAGGTTCTTGCAGGTATATATAAATGTAATTATATAATCAACACGGGGATTGCCGGAAGCCTTAATACTGCAATAGATATAGGAGATATTGTTTTATCTACCGATGCACTTCAGCATGATATGGATGTTACAGGGCTTGGTTTTGAAAAGGGAATCATTCCTGACCAGGATGTATCTGTATTTGAGGCAAGCTCAAGTCTCAGGAATATTGCTAAGGCTGCCTGCGAGAAGGTAAATCCGGATGTCAAGATATTTGAAGGGCGTGTTGTGAGCGGAGATCAGTTTGTATCAAGTGAGGAAGTTAAGAAAGAGATAGTAGATCTTTTTCACGGAATGTGTACAGAGATGGAAGGTGCAGCCATAGCTCAGGCAGCATGGCTTAATAATGTTCCTTACCTTGTTATAAGAGCAATTTCAGATAAAGCGGATGACTCTGCTGATATGGACTATCCGTCATTTAAAATCAAAGCCATTGAGCATTCTGTAAGGCTTGTTCGTGAAATGATGAGAATGATATAAAAGTGAGGCGATTATCAGTGTACCGAAACGGAATACTAAATAACAGTTATATGAGAAGCAAGAATCTTCCGATTGAATTCTACATTCTCGCAATCGGAATAATAGCAATGCTCTTTTCGATAGGAACATTTGCCGTATATTCAAAATATATGTTCGGGGGAAATGTATCTAACATTAACCAGATGCTTATAGATAATGATTATTATCTTGAAAGCCCGAAGATCGTTGAGAAAACCATATGTAATGTAAAGATTGATACAGCATTCGGATCATTTACCGCCAGGAAGAGAAATACCTGGGGAAGAGGCGAAAGAACTTATACCTATTATATAGGTTATCTTGAAGATGATTCGGTATTTTTTATAAAAACTGCTTCACAGAGTGATAGAGATCTGCTTAATAAGATTGTATCCGAAACAATCAGCTCACCGGATCATAAATCGAAACACAGTATTACTTTGGAAGGATCTGTCTACGAGGAAAAGGTAGGAAATCCTGCGAAGAAATATGAATATGCACTTGATAAACTCGGAATTACGAGTGACGGAAGCAACATTAAGGTAAGATATCTGTGTCTGGATACGGCATATTCAAGAGCCAGACTTTGGGGCAGATGTATAATATTCTTTATAATAGGAATAGCCGGTATATTCGGAAATGTTATCATATATTCCTATAAGAATATGCAGAAGAAAAAAATGCTGGAAGCAGAAGAAGCAAAACATCGTGCTGAAATTGCCGCTCAAAATAAAGAGAGCAGTACAGGCAGCGGAGTTGATATAGATGCTATAAAGCGTAAACTCAACTATAACTTCGAAACAGGTGAGTATATGATCGGCGGTACGGATGAAGGTAACGGAGATTCCGAATCACATGATGACGCCGGTGATGATGAACCCCGCTTTGGAGAAGGAGTACGTCATGAGAGAACGGATGACGGTAAGATATCCATTTCCGGAGTAGACCTGTTTATAGATAAGTAAATATAGTACATATTTAAACCATTATAAAATGATAATATATAACATTTACCGAAAGGAGATACACAAATGGACTTAATTCCTAGTTTTTCTGTCGATCACACAAAGATCGTTCCGGGAATCTTTACAAGCAGAGTAGATACACTCGGGGATCAGATTGTTACTACCTATGATATAAGGGTGACAAAGCCAAACACTGAGCCATGTGTAGATGTGGCTGCAATGCATACACTTGAACATCTGATCGCGACCTATATCAGAAATGATGATGAATGGAAAGATGAGCTGATATATTGGGGACCTATGGGATGTCTTACGGGTTTCTATATCATATTAAAGGGAAATCGTAAACCGAAGGAGATATATGATCTGATCCTTTCATCTTTCAAGTCGGTTGAAGATGCTGAGGAGGTTCCGGGCGCTTCGGCTGTAAATTGCGGTAATTATCTGATGCATAATCTTGAATTTGCAAAGTGGTATGCACGCAGGTTTGCTGATTATCTCAGTAAAAATGCCGATAATGACGAAATCTTCGAGTATCCGAAGTCAGAGAGACTTGTTACGGATGACGGAAGAAGCTTCTTCGATTCGTAAGAAAATCAACTTCTTTACTTAATTAAAACGTTGTGATATAATCAAACGACTGATGCCATGTGCAAAGATAAAAAGCGGTAACTGCCGCATTAAAGATAATTTTTCAGGAGGAAAAAAGAGAATGAGTTTCACAGTTGAGAAGTTGGAGAACAATAAGAAGGCAAAGCTTACTATTACAGTACCTGCAGAGGACTTCAGCAAGGCACTTACATTTGCTTATAATAAGCAGAAAGGTAAGATTAATATATCCGGCTTCCGTAAGGGCAAGGCTCCTATGGCTATAATCGAAAAGATGTACGGACCGGAAGTTTTCTATGATGAAGCTGCTAACAAGGCTATTAACGATACATACGGTGATGTATATGATGAGTGTGATCTTGAGATCGTATCTCGTCCTGAAATCGATGTAGTTCAGATTGAAAAGGGTAAGGAATTCATATATACAGCTGTAGTTGACCTTAAGCCAGAAGTTGAACTCGGAACATATAAGGGAATTGAAATTGAAGCAATTGATACAGTTGTTTCAGGTGAAGAGGTTGATAATGAGATCGACAGAATCCGTAAGCAGAATGCTCGTAAGGTTGATATTACAGACAGAGCTGCTCAGGACGGAGATATCACAAATATCGATTTCGAAGGTTTTGTAGATGAAGTTGCATTCGAAGGCGGAAAGGGTGAAGGATATGATCTTACACTCGGAAGCAAGAGCTTCATTCCTGGATTCGAAGATCAGATCATCGGTCATTCAATCGGTGATGAGTTTGATGTAAATGTAACATTCCCTGAAGATTATCATTCAGAAGATCTTAAGGGCAAGGCTGCTGTATTTAAGTGCAAGCTTAACTCTATAAAGGAGAATCAGCTTCCGGAACTTGATGATGACTATGTATCAGATGTTTCTGATGTTGAGACTGTAGATGAGTACAAGGCAAGTATCAGAAAGCAGCTTGAAGAGAGAAAAGAAAAGCAGGCTAAGAATCAGAAAGAGAATAAGGCTATCGAGAAGCTTATAGAGGATTCTAAGATGGATATTCCGGATTCAATGATCGAGAACCAGCAGCATCAGATGCTTGATGAGTTCAAGCAGCAGCTTGCTATGCAGGGTATGAACTTTGATATGTATTCACAGTACACAGGCATGAACGAAGAAGTTATGCTTGAGCAGGTTAAGCCTGAAGCTGAGAAGCGTGTTAAGAGCAGACTCGTACTTGAGGCTGTAGCTAAGGCTGAGAATATCGAAGCAACAGATGAAGATCTTGATAAGAAGCTTGAAGAGATGGCTTCTATGTATAAGATGGAAGCTGACAAGCTTAAGGAGCTCGTAGGAGATAAGGAAAAGGATGCTATCAAGAAGGATATTGCAGTTGAAAAGGCAGCTGACCTTATCGTTGAGAACATTAAGGAAGTTTAATATATTACTTGAAACATTTAGGAGGTATTGATATGGCATTGGTGCCTACAGTCATTGAGACCACTAACAGGGGTGAGAGAGCCTATGATATATATTCAAGGCTTCTCAAAGAAAGAATTATATTCCTTGGAGATGAGGTAAATGATGTTACAGCAAGTCTTGTTGTGGCTCAGCTTCTTTTCCTTGAATCTGAGGATACCAATAAAGAGATTAGCCTGTACATTAACAGCCCGGGAGGATCTGTTACTGCAGGTATGGCTATCTACGATACCATGAATTATATTAAATGTGATGTTTCGACAATCTGTGTAGGAATGGCTGCAAGTATGGGAGCATTCTTACTTTCCGGAGGTGCAAAGGGCAAAAGATTTGCACTTCCGAATTCAGAGATTATGATCCATCAGCCACTTGGCGGTACACAGGGACAGGCTACGGATATGGAGATAGATGTAAAGCATATCCTGAGGATTAAGGAAAACCTCCTTAAGATCATGGCAGATAACTGTGGCAAGGATTATGAGACATTAAAAGACGATTGTGAGAGAAACAATTGGATGACTGCTGAAGAAGCACGCAACTATGGACTTATTGATCACGTTGTAACAAATCGTAAATAAGGAATTTTCGAATGGCACACAATAATGATGAAAAAAATTTAAAATGTTCTTTCTGTGGTAAATCACAGGATCAGGTCAGAAAGCTTATAGCTGGACCGGGAGTATATATCTGCGATGATTGTGTGGATATATGTACTGAGATTATCGATGAAGAACTTGGAGGAGATATCGATACAGATATCAACCTTCTTAAGCCGAAGGAAATTAAGAAGTTTCTTGATGAGTATGTAATCGGACAGGAAGAAGCGAAGAAAGTTTTATCCGTAGCCGTTTACAATCATTACAAGAGGGTTATGTCTGATAAGAGTTTTGATGTTGAACTTCAGAAGTCCAATATAGTAGTTGTCGGACCTACGGGTTCAGGTAAAACTTATCTTGCGCAGACTCTTGCTAAATTGCTTAACGTTCCGTTTGCTATTGCAGATGCAACAACTCTTACCGAAGCAGGCTATGTCGGAGAGGATGTAGAGAATATTCTTCTGAAACTGATTCAGGCTGCGGATTATGATATAGACAGAGCCGAGAAGGGTATCGTGTATATCGATGAGATCGATAAGATATCCAAGAAGTCTGAAAATGTTTCGATAACAAGAGATGTATCGGGTGAAGGCGTTCAGCAGGCACTCTTAAAGATAATCGAAGGTACGGTTGCTTCAGTTCCGCCACAGGGTGGAAGAAAGCATCCTAATCAGGAGTTTATCCAGATTGATACTACAGATATACTCTTTATCTGCGGCGGTGCATTTGACGGACTCGATAAGATAATCGAGAATCGTGTCGGCAAGAAATCCATGGGATTCAATGCTCAGGTAGATAAGAATACATCTACCAATGACGAACTTCTTCATCAGGTTCAGACACAGGATCTTGTAAAATACGGTATCATACCTGAGTTTGTAGGACGTCTTCCTGTAATCGTTACACTTGACGAGCTGGACGAAGATGCGCTTGCAAGTATCCTTACAGAGCCTAAGAGTGCTATAACAAAGCAGTATAAGAGACTTTTCGAACTTGATAATGTTGATCTTGAATTCTCGGATGAAGCTATAAGAGAGATTGCCAGAGAGGCAATGTCAAGAAATACGGGTGCAAGAGGACTCAGAGCGATTATTGAGAAGGCTATGATGAACATCATGTACGAGATACCGTCAGATGATATGATCAAGTCGGTCCTTGTAACTAAGGAAACGGTAGCTGACGGTGCAGATCCGGAGATTGAATATCTTGATGCACCGAGAACCAAAAAGCATGTAAATCGTAAACCTCGTAAAACAAACGATGAAATAGCATGAGGATGATATGGTTATAAAGAATGCAGAACTTGCTGTAGTTTGCGGAATAACCAGTAAGTTCCCTGATCATAAGAATACAGAGATAGCATTTGCCGGCAGATCCAATGTCGGCAAATCATCTCTTATTAACGGATTACTCAACAGAAAAAATCTTGCCAGGACCTCGTCTACACCAGGTAAGACAATTACTATAAATTTCTATCTTGTAAACAAAGAATTCTTCTTTGTTGATCTACCCGGATATGGATATGCCAAGGCGGCTCGTACAGAAAGGGCCAAATGGGGCAAAATGATTGAAAAATATTTGAATAACAGACCGAATCTTAAGAGCGTTTTTTTACTTGTGGACAGTCGTATACCGCCTACAGTGGATGACCAGCAGATGTTTAACTGGATAGTTGAAGCCGGTTTTGAACCGGTTGTTATAGCTACAAAAACGGATAAGCTGAGTAAAAATCAGACTATAAGAAGTCTGGGCATTATCAGAAAAACGCTCGGCGCGTCCCGGGATGTAAAAATCCTGCCCTTCTCAGCACTGAAAAGGACAGGACGTGAAGAAATCTTAGAACTTATAGGCTCGATAGTTGAGTCTTAATTTGAAGTATTTTCGTTATCGGAATTGACCCAAAGCTCATTTATAAGGAACTGATATACATCGGTACTTTTTGCACGCCAGTTATCACATATGGATCTGGCGAGAGCTTTGCTGGTCACATTAAGTTTTAGATCAATCAGAGTGTCTCTTCTCTCCTTGATCACACATTCAACGGTATATTCCTGATTCTCATTATAGAAGTAGTCAGCATATATCTCGGATTCATTCTTAAGATTTATCTTTTCCTGCTTGAAATAATCGAGAATTTCCTGCTTTATGGAAATGGATATACGGTTTTCAAAATAGAGGAGCGCTTCCTCGCCGAGGTTGGTTATCTTATAATGCTGTGTATTTCTGATCGTACTTACGGATATAAAACCTTCGTCTATCATTTCGCTGAGAGCTTCGTGAATATTGAAAAGATTTGTATAACCCTTATCAAGTATAAAGCTTGTTATCTGAGAATTGGTGAGAGTATACTCATCGATTCTGTCCAACATATATAAAATTATCAGTTTATATAGCATTAGGCCTTCCATAGCAAAATCCCCATAATGAATATTAGCGCTTAGAGGCGCATTTAATAGAATACGACATATTTAATGAAAAATCAACAAATACAAAAAGGAGTCTTTATGAGTTACAGTAAAAAAACAGTTGCGGAACTGAGAATGCTGGCCGCTGAAAAGGGTATAGTAAATGCAGCGGATATGAAGAAGAAAGATCTTGTAGAACTATTGGAAAACATCGAACTTATGATGCAGAGTAAAAGTGCCGAGACTGATAAAACAGGACAGAGTAATAGTGAGGAATCTGTTGCATCTCGCCCCAAGAGGGCTGCAGGCAGGAAGTCTGACGTAAAGAAATCAGATGAAAAGAAGTCAGATGTAAAGAAGCCTGATAACAGGAAAAACGATGAAAAGAATTCTGATGAAATGAAGGACGAAACTTCGAAGAAATCTGTTGGAAAGAAAACGGCCGGGCGTACCGTAAGAACCCCGGATAAAGATGAATCTCAGGATGAGAATGTAAAGACATCCGATGAGGGAGCAAAAGCTTCTGACGAGAGAGCAAAGCCTTCTGATGAGAGAACAAAAGCTTCCGATGAAAGATCTAAGATTTCGGATGAAGATGCTGTAAAGGCTGAAGATGATGCTTACGAGGCTGAACAGGAAACGGCTCCGGATTATATTAATAACGGAATTCTTGAAATCCTGCCTGAGGGTTACGGTTTCTTAAGAAGCGATAATTATATGCCGGGTACAAGAGATGTTTATCTTGCACCTACACAGATAAGGAAGTTCAGGCTTAAGACAGGAGATGTCGTTTCGGGACCGATCAAAAAGAGTAATTCCGCAAATGATAAGTACAGCGGACTTCTCTATATAGATAAGGTTAACGGCATGTCACCCGAAGAAGTAAGAATGAGAACGGCTTTCGAGGATCTTACTCCGGTATTTCCTGATCAGAGAATTAAGCTTGATTACGATAATGCTCCGAGAGCTATAAGAATAGTCGATTTCTTTTCACCTATCGGTAAGGGACAGAGAGGTATGATAGTGTCTCCTCCTAAAGCGGGAAAGACTACACTCCTGAAGCAGATTGCTAAGAGGATCACCTCCGCTTATCCTGATATGAATCTTCTGGTTCTTCTTATAGATGAAAGACCTGAAGAGGTTACAGATATCAAAGAGGCTATAGAAGGTCCGAATGCCGAAGTCATTTATTCCACATTTGATGAGCTTCCGGAACATCATAAGAGAGTATCCGAAATGGTTATAGAGAGAGCGAAGCGTCTTGTTGAATGTAAAAAAGATGTTGTTATTCTCATTGACAGTATCACAAGACTTGCCCGTGCCTATAATCTTACGGTTACCGCGAGCGGAAGAACACTTTCGGGAGGCCTTGATCCTGCGGCACTTCATATGCCTAAGAAATTCTTCGGAGCTGCCCGTAATATGAGAGAAGGAGGAAGTCTTACGATACTTGCCACAGCTCTTATAGAAACAGGAAGCCGTATGGATGACGTTGTGTTTGAGGAATTTAAAGGTACCGGAAATATGGAACTTGTTCTCGATAGAAGTCTTTCAGAGAAGAGAATTTTCCCGGCAATCGATATTCCGAAATCCGGAACCAGAAGAGATGATCTTTTGCTTGATCCTGAAGAAAAAGCCGCACTTGATCTTATCCACTCAAATTTCAGAGGTAACAAGACTGATGAGATAGTCGAAGAAATCGTAAAACTTTTTGCAAAGACCAAGAATAACAGAGAATTTATCGATATGGTAAATAAGATATTCAGGAAGTATTAATTTGCATAATTTACATAAAGTGTTATAATAAACTTTGATTGTTTACAAAAAGTGGAGGCACAAAGTTTTGGACTTAGATAAGTATTCCGTAAAAAAGAGAAGAGACAGACTTGTCTCGAAGGAACAGAGATATTTCAGACGTGCACTTGTGTACGGCTTTAAGATTGCTCTGAGTGCTATCGTTCTCGGTATAATCATTATGGCAGGCGCTGGCTTTGGTATGATGAAGGGTATTCTGGATGACGCTCCGGATGTAAGCTCCATTGATATAAAACCGAAGGGCTTCAAGACCATAATTTATGATCAGAACGGTAAAGAGATAGATTCTCTTTCTACGATCAATTCAAACAGAATATACGTATATTATCAGGATATTCCTAAAACCTTTGTAGATGCATTTGTATCTATTGAGGACGAAAGATTCTGGGATCATAACGGTATTGATGTAAGAGGTATCTTCAGAGCTCTGTACCGTGATATTATTCAGGGCAACATGAAGGAAGGTGCTTCGACAATTACGCAGCAGCTCATCAAGAATCAGGTCTTTAACGTCGGTATGGGAGAAGTGACGAAACTCGACCGTATCAAACGTAAGGTCTGGGAGCAGCAGCTTGCTATTCAGCTTGAGAAGAAGTATACCAAGGAACAGATAATGGAGTATTATCTTAATACTATTTATCTCGGACAGGGTGTAAACGGAATAGAAGCGGCATCCGAAAGATATTTCGACAAGACCATGAATGAGCTTACGCTTTCTGAGATTGCGATGATCGCAGGTATTACTCAGAATCCGTATCAGTATGATCCTGTCATTTTCCCGGATTCAAATGCAAACCGTCGTATAGACGTACTTAATAAGATGAAAGAACTTGGTTACATTACCGAGTCGGAATATAATGTTGCACGTAATGATGATGTATATGCGAGAGTTCGTGAAGTTAAGAAAGTTAATGATGAGAATTTCACGTACAATTCATATTACAAAGATGCAATGATGAATGCTTTCGTAAAAGACCTTATGGTAATGTTTAATATGTCAAAGTCCGAAGCATTCAATGAGATGTATACAGGCGGATATTCGATTTACAGTGTACAGGATTTCGGTATTCAGGAAGTTTGTGACAGGGTTGCCAATGACCCTCAGTATTATCCGTCGAAGGTTACATATGCTCTTAACTATAAGCTTACTCTTATGGATGCGGACGGGGTTACTCCTCATTATTATGACCAGAATACTCTTGTATCATATTATAAGCAGCAGACAGGTAATTCAAAATATAATAATATCTATCCGTCAGAGGAGCTTGCAAGAGAAGCTGCTGACAGATATAAAGAGACGCTTCTTGACGAAAATGGTGGTACATTTGTAAGTGAAGAGATAAAGTTTGCTATCCAGCCACAGACATCCATAACCGTAATAGATCAGCATACCGGATATATCAAGGCTATTACCGGAGGTCGTGGTGAAAAGACCGAGAATCTTGGATTTAACAGAGCTACGGATGCGAAGAGACAGCCGGGTTCATGTTTCAAGGTACTTGCAGCTTTTCTTCCGTTCATTGATACTATGGGCGGACTCTGCAATATGTTTGAGGATAAGCCTTACAGATTTGATAACGGAAAAGGAAAACCTGTAAAGAACTGGTATGGCGGATACAGAGGATGGGCTTCTATACGTAAGGGTATAGAGCAGTCGATGAATATCATAGCCGTTCAGGCTATTACGGCTGTAGGCCCGGATGTCGCGTTCCGATATCTTGAAAGAATGGGTTTTACTACTCTCGAAGAAAAGTATGTCAGTCCGGTAAACGGTTCGATATATTCGGATATTCAGCAGGCTACCGCACTCGGTGGTCTAACCTGGGGAGTAACCAACCTGGAGATAACAGCGGCTTATGCTGCAATTGCAAATATGGGTACATATATTAAGCCTGTGTATTATTCCCAGGTTTATGATCATGATGGTAAACTTATTATAGATAATACCAACCCTTCAAGACTTGCAACTACTCATTCTATTTGTAAGGAAACAACCGCATGGCAGCTTCTTGAAGCTATGAAGGATGTTATTACTAAAGGTACCGGAACAAAAGCAAGACTTAAGACAGGGGGTGTTGCCGCAGGAAAGACCGGAACAACATCGAACTGTTATGATCTTTGGTTCTGCGGCATGACCCCGTATTATACAGCATCCGTATGGTACGGAATCGATTCACAGGTTTATGCTGACACACAGCTTCATAAGTATATGTGGCGTGATGTTATGGACGGAATAGCAGAGTATGAAGGAAACCATGATAATTCTCTTGACTGGGCACAGCCGGAAGGTCTTACCAAAGTATCCGTATGTCGTTTTTCCGGTCTTCTTCCATCAGAAGGATGTCCGACTTCCACGGACTGGTGTGCGGTTGAAAATGTTCCTAATAAGAGATGTAAGGGCGGGCATGAGACAAGCATTAAGATCTGTAACGAGTCTCACCTTCGTGCTACCAATGCATGTCCGGATGTTACAGAATACACAATTATGTCCGGCGGAGATAATGATTCAAATAAAGAAATAGTTGATGCGGATTTTACTTATGATCAGAGCATTTTTACATCTACCTGTCCTCTTCATCCTGCGATATCGGGGGACTTTACGATTATTACCAAAGTCCTTGGAGAGGGTGGAACGATAGATGCGTCTGCAGGAATAAGTGAAGGAGAGTCCTGTGTTATTCATATCTATCCGTCGCCGGGTTATGTTATTGAAACTGTCTGGGTTGACGGTGAGCCGAAAGGCGCTTTATCTGAATGCGGTTTTGAATCTGTATCGAAGAATCATACAGTAACCGCTCAGTTTAAGAAAGCAGAAGAGAATACTGAGGCACCTCAGCCACAGCCGGATCCACAGCCACAGCCGGATCCACAGCCACAGCCGGATCCACAGCCACAGCCGGATCCACAACCGCAGCCTGATCCACAGCCACAGCCGGATCCACAGCCACAGCCGGATCCACAGCCGCAGCCGGAACCTGAAAACGGAGACGGTGGTTGATAATATGTATTTAAAGGGTTTATGCTTGATATTTCGAGCATAAGCCCTTTTATTTATTGGTTCTTATAGATAATGCAATACCTTTTTAAGATCCATAGATAGAACTAAGTATGTCATTTAAGACATATACTCTTTGGAGGAGATTCTATGATATTGATTTTTGAAAGTGATTACGAAGTATCTAAAAGACTGGAATCAGCCGCAAAAATCGCATGTCCGAGGGATAAAGTTGTTATATGTCATAATCATAAAGATGCAGTTTATGCAGCGATGGAGGAAGAAGTTGATATTTTTGTCGTAGATATAGAAGGTAATTCCAAAAACGATGGTATATTACTCGGGATTGAATATGTAAAGAGGTTAAGAATGACTGAAACCTATCGATTTACGGATGTTTTTTTAGTGGTTGAACCCGGTGATGTAGGGAGTTTTTTGTTTCCCGATATTATAATATCCGGTTTTATATATAAGCCTGTCGATCTTGATAGTACTGCTGTTCAGCTGTTATACGTTTACAAAAGATTAAAGCATTGGTCAGATAAATATTTTGATAAGAAGAAATCCATATTTTATAAAAAGAGAAATCGTATCGAAGTGATTATGATCAGTGATGTCGTATGGACCGAAAAGCATGAAAGAGAATATATCATAAAGACAAGATTTACAGAGAGAAGATATGATGTAAGGGCTTCCGAGTGTTTTGTTAAGAAGTTCGAAAACTCCGGTTTTATAAAGATTAATCAGAGTGATTCGATAAATCCTGATTATCTTGTCGGGTTTGATTATTATAATGTTTATCTTTACGGTTTCGAGGAGGGAAGGAGACTTGGCGATATCGGAAGAGAAGGATTAAAGAGACTTTTTAAATATGTAAATCAGGATAAGATTGAATAAGGTTTATTTATTTGTTAGAATAGTTAAGATATACGGTCCGGAAAACGGATACAAAAATATTGAAAGAGGTAATGACATGATATCAAAGCTTATAACCGAGATTAAAAAGAAGAACGCACCTGTAGTTGTAGGACTTGATCCGCAGCTTTCATTTCTTCCTAAGTTCCTTCTTGATAAAGCAATTGCCGGGAAGGGTGAATCTTTGGAAGCGGTAAGTGATGCTATTTATGAATATAACAAGGGTCTTATAGATGCGACTTATGAACTTATCCCAGCTGTAAAGCCACAGATTGCAATGTATGAGCAGTTTGGTATATCAGGTGTTGAAGCGTTTAAGAAGACAGTCGATTATGCACATGAGAAAGGTCTCATAGTTATAGGTGATATCAAAAGAGGAGATATCGGATCAACTTCGGAAGCATATGCTATCGGACATATCGGTACGGTTACAGTCGGAGATAAAACATTTGCTCCGTTTGACGAGGATATAGTTACTGTAAATCCGTATCTCGGATCGGACGGTGTAAAGCCTTTTATAGATGTATGCAACAAATGCGATAAAGGTATATTTGTACTTGTAAAAACATCCAATCCATCTTCCGGAGAATTCCAGGATAAGTCGATCGGAGATAAGACTCTTTATGAAGAAGTTGCAGATACGGTTGCTGCATGGGGTGAAAGCTCCATGGACGGAGATTACAGTAATGTAGGTGCAGTAGTGGGTGCAACATATCCTGAAATGGGTGTTGAACTTCGCCGCCGTATGCCTAAATCCTATATACTCGTTCCGGGTTACGGTGCACAGGGCGGAAAGGGAAGTGACCTTAAAGGTTTCTTCAATACTGACGGTCTTGGAGCAATTGTTAATTCTTCAAGAGGTATTATCGCGGCATATAAGAACGAGAAGTATGCTTCGTTTGGTGAAGAAGGATTTGCCGATGCCGCACGTCAGGCTACTATCGATATGATCAAAGATATTACAGAGGCTATAGGTTAAATTACTTAAGATAAAGCGTAATATTATAAAAACAGAGGATGAAAATGGATAAATACAGTTATCTGGTTGAAAGCCAGGAAATGTTAACAGATGATATATACAGTATGTGGGTAAAAGCTCCTGAACTTGTTAAGGATGCTCATTCCGGACAGTTTGTTTCGGTGTATTCAAAGGATAAGTCCAGACTGCTTCCGAGACCTATCAGTATATGCGATCTTGACAAGGAAAAAGGACTTTTAAGACTTGTTTATAGAATAGTAGGTGCAGGAACGCTTGAATTCAGCACCTTTTCAGGCGGTGACACCGTAGATATTCTCGGACCCCTCGGTAACGGATATGATCTGAATGCTGAGAAACCTATCCTTCTCGGAGGAGGTATAGGAATCCCTCCTATGCTCAGACTGGCTAGAGAATTAAGAGATAAGGGTGTATCAAAGGAAAATCTCTCGGTTATACTAGGGTTTAGAGACAGTTCATTTCTGCTTAAGGAATTTGAAGATATAGCATCAGTTTATGTTACAAGCGATAACGGTGCTGTCGGAATAAAGGGGAATGTTATCGACGGAATCAGGGAATATGATGTTTCCGGTGATATGATTTTTTCCTGCGGACCGACTCCTATGCTCCGTGCCGTAAAAGCATACAGCGAAGAGAAGGGGATAGCTGCACAGCTTTCACTCGAAGAGAAAATGGCTTGCGGCGTCGGTGCCTGTCTTGCCTGTGTATGTGAATCAAAGGATGTTGATGATCATTCTAAGGTTCATAATAAGCGTATATGTAAAGACGGTCCCGTATTCTATGCTGAGGAGGTGGTTCTGTAATGAATATGTCAGTTGATATTTGCGGTGTACACCTTAAGAATCCTGTGACTGTAGCATCCGGAACTTTCGGTTCCGGCATGGAATATGATGAATTTTTTGATATTTCAAAACTCGGTGCCGTGACCACAAAAGGTGTTGCAAATGTTCCGTGGCCGGGGAATCCGACTCCGAGAATAGCGGAGACTGCCGGAGGGATGATGAATGCCATCGGCCTTCAGAATCCGGGAATCGATACATTTATAGAAAGAGACCTCGTATTTCTTGAGAAGAAAGATACAAAGGTTATCGTAAATGTATGCGGTCATTCGGAAGCCGAATATATTGAAGTTGTTGAGAGACTTGCGGATGAGACAGGTGTAGATCTTCTTGAGATAAATGTATCCTGTCCGAATGTAAAGGAAGGCGGAATTGCTTTCGGAGTCGATCCGTCCGCTCTTTTCCATATCACTTCCGAGATTAAGAAAAAGGCTAAGCAGCCGGTTATAATGAAGCTCAGTCCGAATGTTACCGATATAACTGAGATGGCAAGAGCTGCCGTATCGGGTGGTGCTGATGCACTTTCTCTTATCAATACTCTTACCGGTATGAAGATTGATATTAACAGAAGATGCTTTGCGATAAAGAATACGACAGGAGGATTGTCAGGTCCTGCAGTTAAGCCCGTAGCACTCAGAATGGTATACCAGGTATGTCATGCTGTGGATGTACCGGTTATAGGTATGGGCGGTATCGCATCGGCCGAGGATGCACTTGAGTTCATTATGGCGGGTGCAACCTGTGTTGCTGTTGGAACGGCTAATTTCCATGATCCTTATACCACAGTTAAGGTTATCGATGGTATTGAGGATTTCATGAAGAAGAATAATATATCCGATCTGTCAGAAATCAGAAAGTGTCTCTAGAGGATTATAAATGAGAAGATATAATAAAAATTTCCGATTTGCGGATGAGATTGTATCGAAAGATGCAATAATATCCGCAATACTCGGATTTATATCGATTATTGCAACTATCATAACCGTGATCTATGTTGTTTCCGTGAAAGGAATGGCCGATTCAAAAGTCGGTGCGGTGCTTCTAGCATCTTTACTTTCCGGAATAACGGGTTTGGTATTTGCAATATTTACAATCAGAAGTAATGAGGGATCGTCAAGAAGCAGAAGAGTCGTTCTTACGATCAATATAATTGCTATCGTATTGATAGCAGGTATATGGGCTTGCAGAGTATTTTGACATTATTATATATGAGGAGAATGTATGGGAAAGGCATTAACAGAATCAGAAATTGAAAGATATGAGCTTGCAAGAGAACGCATCAGAGAAATATCAGAGGATTCCGATATAGCATTTAAGGAGTTCTCTGACTTTTTTATGCAGACATCGGGGCAGATAACATATGTGCTGGATCTTATGGATGAGATGAAGCAGAAGGACTATTTCAGGAAGTCTATAAGTGACCTTCTCGAAGATAACAGATTACTGTTTTCACAGGTTCTTCCGGAGTACTATGAGGAAAGCTTCACCAATCCCGATTATGCTGAAAAAAAACTCGGTATATACGGTAAGTTACTGTGTTTTGTTGCGGCAGAGCTGGTATATCTTCCGCATCTTATAATAGACGGAAATGTATATAATGTTCTTGTTCTGCTGGAACTGTTTCTTGAACTTTACAGCATGTTTTCGGATGAAGAAAAACCTACTATAAGATCGGTAGAAGAAGCGGTATTTTATTATGCATTCGATTATGTGGGTGAGTTCACTCATGACAGGATGGAAGAGACTCTCATTCCTTCCGAAAATGCCGCATATAAGTTAATAATGAACAGTGATCTTTACATTCCGAAATATCTTTTCGGATACGGAGAATATATTACGAGAAATGAGATAACGTTGTCGCAGTACCTGACCAGCTTCAGCGATGCGGAGATAGACAGAATGGCTGAAGTATTCACACAGGGCTTCAGAACGGGATTTGATGTAAACTGTGTGGATTTTACCGGAAAAAAATCCGTAAATATAAGGTATCATGTCGGTGAAGAAAGAATAGTCAGAAGTGCCATAAAACAGTTCGAAAAAATGGGACTTAAGCCTATCCTCAGCAGATATGCGGTAAACCGAATATCGAGACGCGGTGTGGTAAAAGCCGGATTTGAATCGACTTCACCGAATCAGCAATTTGAATATGATCACAGAATGGACGAAGCTCTTTTCCTGGACGGAAGATACTCCGATAAGAAGGTGAATTCGGCTAGAACTGTATATGAAGAGTTTAAAGTACAGGCTCGCGAATATGCAGGCCCTGCTGTTATAGAAAGCTTCGGAGAGGAGCTGTTTGATCCGAAGGCTAAGGACAGTGTGGTACGTCTGAGTGATGAACAGCAGGCACTGTCTGTTGATATGAACAGAAAACTCTCGCAGATTTCCAATGAATATATACCGGGTGATGCATATTCCTTTACCATAATCGCATTTCCGGTTCCTGATATCGGAGATAAGTTTGAGGAGATATTCAGTGCAACTATGGAACTGAATACCCTTGATAACGATAAATACAGACGTATACAGCAGACTATTATAGATACTCTTGATACTGCTGAATATGTGACTGTACGGGGAGCCGGAAACAATAAGACGGATATGCACGTTACTATGAGACATCTTGCGGATCCTGAAAAGGAAACACAGTTTGAGAACTGCGTTGCTGATGTAAATATTCCGGTTGGAGAGGTATTTACTTCTCCTGTATTAAAGGGAACCGAAGGCGTGCTTAATGTAAGTTCCGCTTACCTTAACGGATATTTCTTTAAGAACATAAGTCTTACCTTTAAGGATGGTGTCATAACTGATTATTCCTGTGATAATTATCCGGATGAAGAGGACGGAAGAAAATATATAAGAGAGAATATACTCTTTAATCATGAGACGCTTCCTATAGGAGAGTTTGCCATAGGAACCAATACTACCGCATATATGATGGCCGGTAAGTATGATATTTTGGCAAAACTTCCTATCCTTATAGTAGAGAAGACCGGACCGCATTTTGCAGTGGGTGACACATGTTACAGTCATGCTGAGGATAAAAAGGTTTATAATCCGGATGGTAAAGAGATAGTATCAAGGGAAAATGATTTTTCACTGCTTCGTAATACGGAGCCTGAGAAGGCATATTTTAACTGTCATACTGATATAACCATCCCTTATAATGAATTGGAAAGCATAGTTGCTCACTATAAGGATGGTTCCGAAATTGATATAATAAGAGACGGAAGATTTGTTCTGGCAGGAACGGAAGAATTGAATGAGGCATTCGATAAGTGATTTACGAATCACGGCTGATGTTAAATATATAGACAGATTTTAAACGACAGGAAAATAGAGAAGGACATAATGGGGGTGACAGCATGAGAATGTATGATATTATCGACAAGAAGAAACGAGGGGGAACTCTTACCAAAGAAGAGATAGAATTCTTTGTACAGGGCTATGTAGACGGTTCGATTCCGGATTATCAGGCATCGGCTTTAATGATGGCCATATGGTATGAGGGAATGAATAAAGAGGAGACCACGAATCTTACGCTTGCCATGGCTTCCAGCGGAGATATGATAGATCTTTCCGAGATACCTGGCGTAAAAGTTGATAAACATTCAACGGGCGGTATAGGAGATAAGACGACTCTTATAATTGGTCCAATTCTTGCGTCTCTCGGTGCAAAGGTTGTAAAGATGAGCGGACGCGGACTCGGAGCGACCGGTGGCACGATCGACAAGCTTGACAGTATACCCGGATTTTCTTCTGAGAGAACAGATGATGAGTTTATCCGTCAGGTAATGGAAATAGGTTTGGTAGATGCTGCACAGTCGGGAAATCTGGTACCGGCAGATAAGAAAATGTATGCTCTGAGAGATGTTACAGCAACGGTAGACAGTATTCCGCTTATAGCATCAAGTATCATGAGTAAGAAACTCGCATCCGGAGCAGACGTAATTGTGCTCGATGTAAAATGCGGAACCGGTGCATTTATGAAGGATTACGAGAGTGCAAAGCTTCTTGCGGATACAATGACTGATATAGGCCGGATGAGCGGACGTAAGGTTTATGCATTTATAACAGACATGAATGAGCCACTCGGACGTACGGTCGGAAACAGCCTCGAAGTTCTCGAAGCTGTCGAAGTTCTTCGCGGGAACGGTGAAGAAAGACTGACAGAGCTTTGCATGGAACTTTCAAAATGCCTTCTTATAATGTCCGATGTTATGGGATGCGGAGATTATAGGAATGAGGGCCTTCGAGATAAGGCTGAGAAGATGATACAGGAAGCGATAGTGAGTGGTGCTGCTCTTACAAAATTCAGGGAATTTGTAAAAGCCCAGGGAGGAGACGACAGCTTTGTCGATGATCCTCTGAAATTAAAACAGCCGCTTTATTCATTTGATGTCAGAGCTCGTGAATCCGGATATCTTGCATCCTGCGATGCATCCGAAGTCGGGAATGTATCGTGTATACTCGGTGCGGGAAGAATTACAAAAGAAGATAAGATCGACAGTTCTGCAGGAATCAGAATATATAAGAAGATCGGTGATCATGTCGAAGCCGGAGAAAGAATAGCAACTCTTTATACCGATAAAGAGGATATCCTGGATGAGGCAGCGAAGAGATTCCTGGATGCATATCAGTTGTCTCAAAATAATATTATTAATCGCCCTGTAATCTATAATTTATAAAATTTTCATCCATTCGGATGACAAATTTAATTTGTATAATTTGTCTCTATAGGATATAATAATTTGTGGATTTAACTTCCTGGTGAAGGAGTATATTTAAGGAGGATTTTTGTATATGGGAATCATATCAAGATTTAAAGACATTATGTCATCAAACATTAACGCACTTCTCGATAAGGCTGAAGATCCTGAGAAGATGATTGATCAGACAATGAGAAATCTCAACAAGGATCTTGCAAAGGTTCGTGAAGAGACCGCTTCTGTTATGGCTGATGAGAATAAAGCAAAGAGACAGCTCGATGAGGTTACTGCTGAAGTTAATAAGATGCAGGGCTATGCTGAGAAGGCTGTACTTGCAGGTAATGATGCCGATGCAGCTAAGTTCCTTCAGGAGAAGGCAAAGCTTCAGGCTAAGCAGGCAAGTTTTCAGAAGACATATGAGGCAGCTGCGGCTAACTCTATGAAGATGCGTCAGATGCATGATAAGCTTATAAATGATATATCAGAACTTGAGTCCAGAAGAGATGCTATCAAGGCTAAGATCCGTGTTGCTAAGGCACAGCAGGATATCAACAAGATTACATCTACTGTTACGGATTCTTCATCTAGTATCGCTGCTTTCCAGAGAATGGAAGACAGAGCAGATGCTATGCTTGACAGAGCAGAAGCAGAGGCACAGCTTAATTACTCTGTTTCAGCAAATGAAGTAGATAATCTTGCTTCTAAGTATGATGCTGCTCCTGATGCAGGTGTAGCTAATGAACTTGCTGCTCTTAAGGCTAAGCTTGGTGTTACTTCTGCTGAATAATACCGAATTCTTTGATTTTAAGAGAATCATACTGAGGCCTGTCCGTAAGTTACGGGTAGGTCTCTTGTTATTTTTGCCTTACAGCAAATAAATATAAGTTGTAGGAGCTAACTAATATAAAATTGTAGGATGAGTTTATGAATTTAGATAATATGAATGCTCCGCAGCGTGAGGCTGTCGAAGCTACCGAAGGACCTGTGCTTCTTCTTGCCGGTGCGGGAAGCGGTAAAACAAGAGTTATTACACATAGGATTGCCTATCTGATAGAAGAAAAGGGAGTTCCGCCTTACAATATTCTTGCCATAACCTTTACGAATAAGGCGGCAAAAGAGATGAGAGAAAGAGTGGATGCACTTGTTACAGAGGGTGCCGAAAATATCTGGGTAAGTACATTTCACTCGATGTGTGTAAGGATTCTCAGAAGATTCTATGATCGTATCGGAGGAAAGAACAACTTTTCGATATACGATACCAACGATCAGAAGAGTCTTATGAAAGATGTTCTTAAATATCTTGAACTTGATAATAAGATCTATCCCGAAAAAATGATGCTTGCAGCGATTTCAAAGGCCAAGGAAGAGTTTTACGGTCCCGATGATGTTGAGCGTAAGGCAGGCACGAACCTAAGGGAAATGAATAAGGCAAGAGCATACAGGGAATACGAAAAAAGGCTTGCCGAGAATAATGCACTGGATTTTGACGATCTTATATTTAAAACCATTCAGCTTTTTATGGAGCAGCCGGATGTCCTGAAAGTTTATCAGCAGAGATTTAAGTATATAATGGTTGATGAGTATCAGGATACAAATCACAGCCAGTTCCTTCTGGTAAAGCTGCTGGCTGGAGGATACAGGAATCTCTGTGTGGTAGGTGATGATGATCAGTCTATATATAAGTTCCGTGGAGCTAATATTTATAACATCCTCAATTTTGAGGATGAATATAAGGATGCACGTACCATTAGGCTTGAGCAGAACTACAGATCCACGAAGACCATACTGAATGCCGCAAACTCGGTTATTGCCAACAACGAGGGTCGTAAGACAAAGACTCTGTGGACTGAGAATGATGAAGGCGAACGTATAACCTACAGTGTATATGAGTCCGAATATGAAGAGGCAATGGGTGTTATAAATAACATTCATGATATACGATCTGAGGGCGCGTCTCTTGATGATATAGCTATCCTTTACAGAACCAATAATCAGTCCAGAGTTCTTGAAGAGAAGCTTATCTTTTCGAATGTTCCTTATAAGCTGTACGGAGCAACAGGATTCTACAGCCGTAAAGAGATAATGGATGTTGTGGGATACCTGAAATGTATAGCTAATCCCGAAGACAGTGTAGCTCTTAGAAGAATCATTAATGTACCGCGAAGAGGAATCGGTGACACGACGGTAAATAAGCTTGCTTCGCTTTCCGAAGAGGTTGGAGTCGGAATGTACGATTTCTGTCTGGATGAATATCTTGTACAGGGACTCGGAAGATTGGCAGGCAAGATCACTGACTTCATTCAGCTTATCGAGAGCTTCAGGGAAAAGGCGCGTGAGGGTGAACTTACGGAACTTTACGATGATATCCTTGACAGAACAGGATATAAGAATGAACTTATAGCTGAAGGAACGGATGAAGCAAAGGGCAGACTTGAAAATCTTAAAGAACTTAAGAATAAAATTGCCGACTACTGCGAAAGAGACGAAGAGCCGACTCTTGAAGGATTACTTGAGGAGATAGCACTTGTTGCCGATGCGGAGGATTCCGACGGACTTGACGGACGTGTTACTCTTATGACACTCCATAGTGCTAAAGGCCTTGAATTTCCGTATGTATTTATAGTCGGAATGGAAGAGAGGCTTTTTCCGAGCGGATTATCCATAGATTCGGATGATCCTGATGCCGTTGAAGAAGAGAGACGTCTCTGCTATGTTGGTATAACAAGAGCTATGAAACGTCTGTATCTGAGCAGTTCGAGATGCCGTATGATCAACGGTTCGAGAATGTACGGATCGGAATCCAGATTTATAAACGAAATTCCGAATGAACTTATAAGAAGAAGCGGATACGGAAACAGAGTGAGACAGACGAACCGTGAAAGTGTTCAGCGTATTCCGGCTTCGTCATCAATCGGAATGTTTACGAGATCTTCTTCAGGAAGTGCCTCAGGTGCGGGTAAAAATATGGGACTTGGTGCACTATCGGGAATTTCAAAAGGTATGCCTTCGTCATCTGGAGGTTATGATTATGAAGTGGGTGATAAGGTTAAACATATTAAGTTCGGGGTCGGAACCGTAACCGAGAAAATAAAATCCGGCAGTGACTATGAAGTTACCGTAAATTTTGATAAAATAGGTGAGAAAAAGCTTTTTGCATCTCTTGCAAAGCTGAAGAAGGTTTAGGATTTGAACGGTATTAAAAGGGGTTAATATGTCATACGAGCGTGATGAAAAGAGAATTGATGAACTAAGGGAAGAAAGAAGACGTATTGATGAAAGATCCGGGAGCAGGACCGCAAATTATATTAAAGGTGCGGTATTCGGTGTGCTGCTCTTAATAGTTGCATTTGCGAGCTATAAATTTTCCGAAATGATCAACAAGCCTGACGAACCGGATATCACGGTATCTTATATTACAGGAAAACTCAGTGATGCAAGTGATCTTGTAACCGCAGAACTTTCGTATACCGGAGTCGTAAGATATACTGACGGTGATATTCCGTTTCTGACGCAGAAAGCTTTCTCCATGATCTATAATGCCGAGGTTAAAGCCGGAATAGATATATCTCAGGTGGATATTCAGATAACCGATGATAAAGTTATCGTAACACTTCCGGAAGTTCAGATCCTTTCCGTAGATGTGGATCCGGATTCTATTGAATTCTATGATGAGAAATCGGCACTTTTTAACTGGTCCGATAAACAGGATGTTGTGGAGGCTATATCCGCAGCTGAATCCGACGTTGAAGCAAACGCCGATATTACCGAACTTAAGGCTCGTGCAAGGACACAGAGTGAAGTTATAATTACAGGAATTCTTAAGGATTCAATTGGTGAAAGAACTCTTGAGATTAAATAATCTATGTGATATACTACATCTATCAATGACTTACGAAGGGGGTTCAAGTTATGAACAATGAAGTAAAAGAAACAGCAGTTGAAGATGCAAAGAATGCGATCATATCGGTTGCTATCATCGTTGGTATAATTACTATCATCACAGGAATCGCAGTAGCGGTTTATAAGTATCTTACACCTGACTATCTTGACGATTTTGATGAGTTCGATGATGACTTCGATGACGATTTCTTTGAAGATGACGCTGATATCGAAGAAGATGTTAAGCCTGATACAGACATCGCTGAGGAAGCAAAGGCATAACACTTATACTTTTACAACAATTTTTCTCTGAAAAGAGTTATTTACGGCACGGCTTTTTGCGGTGCCGTTTTTAATTATATATTCATAATTTCCGATTTTTTTTTTAATATAGATGTATTACAATTAGAGAGGTAAAATAACACGATTAGGGGGATTTTTTATGTTTAATATTCTTATATGCGATGATGACAGAGAGATAGTTGATGCGATTGCCATTTATCTTGAGACTGAAGGATATTGTGTTATGAAGGCATATAACGGCCTTGAGGCCCTTCAGGTTATGGACAAAAACGAGATCCATCTTCTTATCATGGATATAATGATGCCTGAGATGGACGGTATCAAAGCAACACTTAAGGTAAGGGAGAAGAGTTCGATACCTGTTATACTTCTTTCAGCTAAATCCGAAGATGCGGATAAGATACTCGGTCTGAATATAGGAGCTGACGATTATATTACCAAGCCTTTCTCACCGCTTGAACTTCTTGCTAGAGTTAAGTCGCAGCTCAGAAGATATACTCAGTTCGGATCTATTGCGGACGAGGATGGAGAAGATATCATTTCCAGCGGCGGTCTTGTTATTAATGACAGTACTAAACAGGTAAATGTCGACGGCAACGAAGTTAAACTTACCCCGATCGAGTATGATATTCTTAAGTTCCTTACTATCAATAAGGGAAGGGTTTATTCGACTTCCAAAATTTACGAATCGGTATGGAATGAAGATGCTATCGGAACAGATAACATTATTGCAGTACATATACGTCATATCAGAGAAAAAATCGAGATTAATCCAAAAGAGCCGAGATACCTAAAGGTTGTTTGGGGTCAGGGCTATAAAATAGAGAAAAGGTGATTGAGTTCTAATGGGCAGCTTCCTTTATAGTAAATTTGTAAAAGTATTTTTGTTTATCATAGGATTTTTCCTTCTCGTAGGAATGGTTTGTGCGGTATTATCGGCTTACGGAAGATATCATTTCTTCGGAAATGATGTAGAGAACAGAAAGGTTTTTAATGAAACTGACTATGTTCAGGATATTGTCTCTACACAGGGTACAATGCTCATAGAGTATATAAATGATTTCGGAAGACTAAGAAACAGAGATTATACCAAAACTCATATCAATTTATATGATTACCATGATTTTACCAATAAGATAGTTTACTATACAGCTGATCTTGAAAAAGACGAAAACCGTAAATTTTTTGATATAGCACAATCTATGCTATATAATGATTCATACCTTGATGCTGACGGAAACTACCATGATATTTACAGGGAGTTTCCGTATAGTTTTTATGACCTTCAGGGTTCAAACAGAAATTATATCAGAATTACTCCTGATGATTATATACAGCTTATAATGACTTATGCTGATAAGGTTGACAGCGTTGAAACATATGCTGACGGCATCAAGACAGGTTTGAACACTGAGCAGTACACATTTTACAGTCTTGATGATAATACTGTAATAACAGACGGTGATTTTCATACGAGTGGGGTTATAACATCAACTGTTAATGGGGATGATTCTGCTGATACGGATGATATTTTCGGTTCGACCGTTACAATCGGAAATTACAGGAATACAATCCCCGATGTGGCACTGTATTCTCCGGAAGAGCATCAGTTTTTTAATGCTGCTGTCGGCTATGTGAATCTTGATAATCTCAGAAATTACAAATATCTTTATATCCCAATCAAATATATAAACAATTCTTATCTTGAAAGATCCATTATTACGGCACCGTATTTTAATTATGCTGCGGCTCCTATGCTTGCTTCCATGAGTGTTGACGATCTATCATATTTTGAGAGATATGTATACGGTAACGTAAACCTCACCGGTGTTTCTTATTGCTTTAAATCCGATTTATCCGGAGGATATCTTACAGGCAATCAGATGTATACCTCATTTGAAGAAGCCAGGAAAACTATAGATAAACGAAGTAATATCGTATTTGAATATGATTCACAGAGAAATGCCATCGAATCATATTATTATGATAATAACGGTAAGAAGATAAATTTCAATTACTGTAATGATGTCATGAAGAAAAATATAGATATGATGCCGAATAATACGGATTTCATATTTGGCATTGATATATTTGATGATTCATTCGGATTTGACTGTACGGTCCCTTCATCGGTATATAAGTTCTGCCGTATGATCCCAAGACCTATACCTACTTTTATAATTCTTTTATTCTTCTTTATCCTTTCGGCAATATGTTCATCATCAACTACCGGAATTGTGTATGATAAAGAAGGAAATAAGACCATAAAGCTTGGTTTTATAGATAAAGTACCGGCCGAGATATTTATGATCATCTTCGGCGTTACTTCGTTTTTTCTGCTTGTTATGTTCAGAGCCGGATTCATGAGTTATGGATATCTGGTTCCGCCTTCGGGTACTCTGGATTACGATAAAATGTCGACGCTGATTGCATTCGGACTTGTTATCTTTGCCGTATATTTATTTATGGCACTCATTTTCCTGTCCTTTGTAAGGCGTATAAGAGCGGGAAAATTCTTTAAGTCTCTTCTGATAGTCAAGATATACGGCTTGATGTACAAGTCATACAGTAAACTGACAGAAGGATTCAGCGCAAGGCTTATGATGTTTATAAAACTCTTTGTGTTCCTTGTCGCAAATGTTTTTCTGTTTGGATTCCTTATTTTCTGCTCTTATGAACGTATATTCAGCAATCTTCTTGCGGTAGATGGAATAATCCTATTCAGCTGCATCATACTTGTTGTCATGCTGGATATTCTTGGTGTATATAAGCTTGTGAAATACACTAATCAGATAGAAGTACTTATCGATGTATGTAAAGATATTGAAAAGGGTGATTTCGATGCACAGGTTAATACAGAAAATCTGACCGGAAGTTGCAGAAAACTTGGTGAAAGTCTGAATAATCTCGGAGCCGGCCTTAACAGAGCTGTAGCAGCATCGACAAAGGATGAGAGACTTAAAGCCGAGCTTATAACAAATGTAAGTCATGATATCAAAACTCCGCTAACCTCGATCATAAATTATGTCGATCTTATGAAAAGAGAAGATGTTACGGATCCGAAGCTAAAGGAATATATATCTATTCTTGATGTTAAATCACAGAGACTAAAACAGCTTACTCTTGACCTTATAGAGGCATCTAAGGTCAGTACGGGAAACATTGAACTTGAATGTGTGAATCTTGACTTTGCAGAGCTTCTTCAGCAGGCTGTGGCCGAATTTGATGATAAGTTCCGAGAAAACTCTCTTGAAGTTGTTCTTACAGCACCGGAGGAACCGCTTATAATTTACGCTGACGGAAGAAGATTATATCGTATCATAGAGAATCTTTTCCAGAATGCCTGCAAGTATACTATACAGGGCTCAAGAGTTTATATGAAGCTTGGCGGAGATGAGGAGAAAGTTTATTACTCTATAAAGAATGTAAGCCGTGAAATGCTTAATATATCGGCTGATGAACTTACAGAAAGATTTGTAAGAGGAGATAAGTCACGTTATACGGAAGGTTCGGGACTCGGTCTTTCTATTGCAAGAAACCTTACAGAATTACAGAATGGTACATTTGATATCAGTATTGACGGTGATCTGTTTAAGGTTGATATTTCATTTCCAAGAGTATTTGATTATGATGTACCGGAAGAAGTGGAGGAAGAAGAACCCGAGATGGGTTCCGACGTCCTTATAGGCGAGCCGAAGATGGGCTCCGGTGTCCTTATAGGCGAGCCGAAGAAGGGTTCCGACGTCCTTATAGGCGAGCCGAAGAAGGATTCCGATGTTCTTATAGGCGGTGAAGCTGAGTAAAATTATATTGTTTTAGGTTATCTAATCAGATATAATTAAGTATGGTGGTGTACTTAACATGGGGTGTTATGTATGAGGAGGTAATCATGAAAAAAAGACTTGTTACAAGAAGTGATTTTGACGGCCTTGTATGTGCTATGCTTCTTAAAGAGATGGATCTTATCGGGGATATTAAGTTTGTACATCCTAAAGATGTTCAGGATGGCAAAGTTGAGCTTTCCGAAAATGATATTACGACCAATCTGCCTTTTGATAAAAGGGTCGGTCTTGCATTTGATCATCATGAAAGCGAACTTATCAGAAACAAAGAAGAGGATTATCGCGGAAAGTATATAATCGAGGGTGATGCAAAGAGTGCTGCGCGTGTAGTTTATAATTATTACGGCGGTGCTAAAACATTTAAAAGAGTTTCGGAAGAGATAATGCTGGCCGTGGATAAGGGTGACAGTGCCGATTTTACCAAGGATGAGATACTTAATCCTACAGGGTGGGTACTTATGAACTTCCTTATGGATGCACGTACCGGTCTTGGAAGATTTCATGATTTCAGAATATCCAATTATGATCTTATGATGGAATTGATCGATTATTGCGTCGATCATAGTATAGATCAGGTTCTCGAGCTTCCTGATGTCAAAGAAAGAGTGGATTTGTATTTTGAACAGCAGGAGAAGTTCGTGGAGCAGCTTAAACGTGTAACCAGAATAGAAGATAAGGTTGCCGTTATAGATTTAAGGAATGAGGATCCGATCTATACAGGTAACAGATTCATGGTTTATGCTCTGTGGCCGGAAGTACAGATATCCATTCATGTTGCCTGGGGATTCCGTAAACAGAATACGGCAGTCATGATCGGTAAATCCATAATCAATAAATCATCTGATTTTAACATTGGTGAATTGTGTCTGTCATACGGTGGCGGCGGACATGCAAATGCGGGTACATGCCAGCTTGAAAATGATATAATTGACACGGAATTACCTGTTATAATAGAGAAAATTAATAAGGGCGCATAGTTTACATAATCCATAAAAATTATTTACATAATTTTTTTTAAAAATGTCTTGACATTTAAATCTTATATGGTTATAATATGCATCGTGCTGTTGAGAGAGTGGCACACTTCTGACACAGTCAGAAGTCCTATAATGGGGTCTTAGCTCAGCTGGGAGAGCATCTGCCTTACAAGCAG
>DEFA01000036.1:200754-200889 GCA_002350525.1 Lachnospiraceae bacterium UBA2864
GTGTCGAGGGTTCGAGTCCCCCTCCCGCTACTTCGAAAGAAGTAAAAAACTTCTTGACAACTCACGATGATGTATGTATAATATGTATTCGCTGGGTTGTGAGTAAAACCTCTCGGGGTGTGGCTCAGCTTGGCT